>NZ_SMMU01000010.1 GCF_004339665.1 Azotobacter chroococcum | reverse complement strand
CGGAGCATGCCGGACGGAAAGTCGTCTGGCAGATCGCGGCTCGCCGCAGCACCTACCAGAAGCACGGCAAGCGCAGTGTCCTGTATCGCGTCAAACGGCGGATCGAGCAAGCCAAGGCACAGATGCGGGCCAAGGTCGAGCATCCGTTCCGGGTGATCAAGCGGCAGTTCGGCTACGTCAAGGTGCGCTTCCGCGGCCTGGCGAAGAACACCGCGCAACTGGTGACGCTGTTCGCCCTGTCGAACCTGTGGATGGCGCGAAAACATCTGCTGGTGGCAGGAGAGGTGCGTCCATAATGCGGGGAATCATCCCGGCAAAGCGCCTCGTCAAGGGCAAGACATGGATTTGCAAAGAGGTATCGGCCTGAATTGCCATGGAACTGCCGTTTTTTGAGCAATCGAGCGCTCAGGCAGGAAATATCGGGGCTAATTCAGACTTTCCTAAAGTCCGTTTGGATAATTTTTTCGAAGCGTTGATAAAACTATTGGATGAATGCTTTTTGGTATTTCAGAAAACTCCGGCTTCCTTGAAGGAAAAGCTATCTGGTCAACCTGGCTATATCCAATGCTATCAATGATGGTGCTGATACTTTCCTGTTTCATGCGACTGCCTCAGCCTGTTGCTCGGCTTCATCTAAGAAGTGATGAAGCCAATAGGGAATCTAATGCGCAAAAATACACACATTGCCTATGGCTTTTGGGGGAGCTGTTTGGTTATGGCATGAGCAACTCCCTTTGCGCGCTGAAATCAGAATAGCGTGATGATTTTTTGGTGCGCAGGGATTTACGTATCGCTCAGCACATGTTTAATGGCATCCTTGGTGCCATTGCCGGCACCCTTTCCCGATCCAGTTCCTTCTCCAGTGACTCGACTTCCTTGCTCTTCTGTACCAGCAGTCCGCCCGCCACCAGTCCGATCACGAAACAGCTCAGTTCTTTCATGGCATTTCCTCCGCCGTCTGTGCTTCCGCGCCTTTCCGCTCGGTTGCGGGCGCTTGCGGGGAGTTTTCCATGGGGGCGCGACGGCTTGTGTCGCACTGCGCCGGCTCCGCATACATCGCCCGCAGGTTCTCCAGCCTGCTGCCGATTTCCTCTACCCACTCCCGCGGCGCATGCACGCGGATGTTGTCGTTCAGCCCGAAGATCCACCACAGGGTTTCCTGGTCGAGCGGGACGCTGGCGTGCAGGCGTTGCCAGTCGCTGCCGGGGAGCGGTGCGAGGCGTTGCTGGCGGCTGAGCGGGGTTTCGTTGAGCAGCCAGGCGATCTGCGGGTGGACGTCGGCGATCAGTTCGACGTCGTGCGGGGCCTGGCGCCAGGCGAAGGCGCCGCTTTCGATGTAGCGGTCGATGTCGAAGCCGTCGTGTTCGCGGGCCGGCTCGTCGAGCAGTTCGGCGCGCTGGATGCGGTGCAGGGCGAACTGGCGCAGGTCGTCGTAGTCGTTGGCGGTGCCGATCAGGTAGCTGCTGGAATGGCGGGACACCAGGCCGGCGGGGTGGATGCGCAGGCTCCTGGCTTCGCCCTTGCTGCGGCTGAGGTAGTCGACCCGAAGCTGCCGGCGTTCCAGCAGGGCGGTGCAGACTTGCGTCCAGGTCGCCGGTTGCAATGGGGCGGGGAGCAGGGCCTTGCCGTTGGGTAGGGTACGCACCCGGCGCGCCCAGTGGGCCAGGCCGTTGCGCTGCATACCGTCGAGGTAGTCGCGGGCGCTGCGAAAGTGCGGGTTGAGCTGATCCAGCACGCTCTGCGGCAGCAGGGTGTTCAGGTGGCTTTCGGCCAGGTGCAGGGCCAGCGCGGAGGCGGTGTCGAGGGCGGGCAGGCCGTGGGCGGCGTCGCGGTCGAGGCTCCAGCGGTAGGGGCGTTCCGTGTCGTCGCAGATGATCGGGAAGCGGCGCGCCAGTTTGTCGCGCAGGTCGCGCTGCAGCGAGCGCTTGTCGATTTCGAAGCCCTTGTCCCTGAGCTTTTCCTGCAGGGTCGAGGTCGAGATGCGCCCTGGCCAGCGCGGGATCAGTTGCAGCAGGGCGAGGTATCTGAACAGCGGGTCCTTGGCTTCGGCCATTGCGGGTGCGCCTTCCGTGGTGGGCTTCACGGAGTCGCAGGGAGGTCGTCCGCAGGTTGCGCGGTAGACTACAGCGTCTAGATGGCATCTTGCCATCATTTTGGTGCGGACGTTCCGCTTGCGTCGGGTGAGCTCCGTCGCTCTTCCGGCGGGCCGCTGCCGGGACCTGCGAAGTCAGTGACGCCTCGCGGCCCTTGCGCAGCGACCGCGAATCGCCGTGGGGGGAGGGCGTCAGTGGAAGTAGCGCTGGAAAAAGCGCGGGCTGCCGATCTTCAGCCGCTCCCGGTAGGCCTCGTCGATCAGGCCGCTGGCGAGGTCGTCATCCTCGATGCCGGCTGTGCCGATCCGTTCGACCTGTGCGGCCAGCCACGCCAGGAGTTCCTCGCGTGTCAGGAGCGTCGGGCCGAAGGTTGCCTCGAGCCGGTCGGCCAGATTGGTGAGCCGGTAGAGCCGATAGACTTCTGTCGCAAGCTCCGCCGTTGCGCCCTGGATGAGCGGGGGGGTTCGATAGTCGGCCAGCAGAGCGGCCAGGTCGTTTTGTTCGTCCATTTTCCTGCTCCAACCTCAAGCGAGGCCATGGGTTCGATGGTATGGAACGGCCTTCGAGGGGCGTGGCCCCGGCGGCGGGATGCCTGTCCGGCATGGCGCTGCCAAAGCAGTATGGCTGAAAAAGCCTGCACCATTTTCACGAAATTTTCACAAGATATTATGGCGCGCGCCGAGGCGCGCTCCGACCCGCCCGCAGCGCGTCGGGGACGAAGCGTCTCCCCCGGCGTTGTCCGGCTGCCGCTCCGCCACCTGTCATGCGCCGGCAACCTCGCCGACCCATGCTGCGGCTTCCGTTCAGACAGGGAGTCATACATGAAGTCGAAGACGCTTGCCGCCGCGCTGCTGGCGCTCGGGCTGGCCGGGCCGGCGCTTGCCGAGGTCCAGCCGCCGTTCACCCTCAGGCTGTCGCCCTTGGGGACTTTCCATTCCGGGCTGTTCGACCAGGCCGCCGCCGAGATCGTCGCCCACGATCCGCTCGGTCAGCGCCTGTTCGTGGTCAACGCTGCCAGCGGGCGGGTGGACGTGCTGGATATCCGCGACCCGGCGGCGCCGGCGCTGCTGTCCAGCATCGACCTGTCGGCCCACGGCGCGGCGGTGAACAGCGTCGCGGTGCACGGCGAGCTGGTGGCGGCGGCGGTGGAGGCGCGCAGCAAGACCGATCCGGGCAAGGCGGTGTTCATGGACCGCGATGGCCGGGTGCTGGCCGCGGTCGAGGTGGGCGCGCTGCCGGACATGCTGACCTTCACCCCGGACGGCCGCCATGTGCTGGTGGCCAACGAGGGCGAGCCGAGCGACGACTACGGGATCGACCCCGAAGGCGCGGTGAGCATCATCGACCTGCCCGGCGACATCGCCCGGCTGACCCAGGACCGGGTGCGCAGCGCCGATTTCCGGCGCTTCGACGATGCCGAGCCGGACCCCTCGGTCCGCGTCTTCGGCCCCCATGCCAGCGTGGCCCGGGATCTGGAGCCGGAATACATCGCCGTGTCCCGGGATTCGCGGACGGCCTGGGTGAGCCTGCAGGAGGGCAACGCCGTCGCCGTGCTGGACATCCGCAGCGGCACCTTCGGCGCGCTGCACGGCCTCGGCTTCAAGGACCACAGCCTGCCCGGCAACGAGCTGGACGCCAGCGATCGCGACGGCAAGGTCGACATCCGCAACTGGCCGGTGCTGGGCATGTACCAGCCGGACGCCATCGCCCGCTACGAGCACCGCGGGCGCACCTATCTGGTGACCGCCAACGAGGGCGACGCCCGCGACTACGACGGCTACAGCGAGGTGGTGCGCCTCGGCAGTTCCGCCTATCCGCTGGACCCGGAGCGCTTTCCCGAGGCCGAGAGCCTCAAGCAGAACGCCAATCTGGGCCGCCTGAACGTGTCCAAGGCCAGCGGTCTGAACCCGCAGACCGGGCGCTACGAGCGCATCCACGCCTTCGGCGGGCGTTCCTTCTCGATCTGGAGCGAGAACCTGGAGCAGGTCTGGGACAGCGGCGCCGATTTCGAGCGGATCGTTGCCGAGGCCAATCCCGAGTTCTTCAACTCGAACCATACCGAGAACAGCTTCGACACCCGCAGCGACGACAAGGGCCCCGAGCCGGAGGGCCTGACCCTGGCCAGCCTGTGGGGACGGACCTATGCCTTCGTCGGCCTGGAGCGGGCCGGCGGGGTGATGGTCTACGACATCGACGATCCGCGCGCGCCGGCCTTCGTGCAGTACCTCAACCGCCGCGACTTCCAGGCCGCGCCGGGCACGCCCGAGGCCGGCGACCTGGGGCCTGAGGGGCTGACGGTGATCGAGGCCGGCGCCAGCCCGATCCCCGGCGTGCCGCTGCTGGTGGTGGCCAACGAGGTCAGCGGCAGCACCACGCTGTTCCGCATCGATCGCGAGCCGCTGGGCGTGGCCGGGCGCTGAGCCGTCGCCCGGGGCGTTCGACGCCGGCGTGGAGGAAGTCGTTTCTTTAGCAAAATGCCATTATTTTGTAGCTATTTGCCAGTAGGTTGCTGTCATTCTGGGGTCATCTTGTCTGCGCATGCTGCTGTCCACGTTCATGCAGAGAGCCGTTCATGAAACCGTCCATGCTTGCCGTCGCCGTGCTGGGGTTCGGTCTGGCCGCTCAGGCCGTTGCCGGGAGTCAATCGTCCTCGAGCTTCGAGGTTCCGTCTGGGGAGAGGTTTGCGGAGGCGCTGTCGCAGGGGGCGGTTCCCAGCCCAGGCAGCGACGAGCACGTGTGGGCGGACGACCGGGAGGCGGCCGAGGGCGCCGGCCGCGAGCGATCGGCGCCGCTGTTCCAGGCCATCTATACCGTCTTGCCGGCTGGCAGCCTGGAGCAGCGCTCGCCCGAAGAGGGCGACGCCGGCAGTATCGCGGCCCGGCCGGTGTTCTTCTTCTGAACTTAGGGTCAACAGACCCTAGCCCGGCTGCTTCGGCCGCCAGGCGCAGTGGCCCGGCTTCGGGCCGATGCCCGGGTGGTTGCGGCAGGTGTCCGGGCGCTGCTCGTAGCGGGTGCACAGGCGCGTGCGCGCATCGAGGTAGAGGCAGTCGCCGTTGCTGCGGCGGGCGAGGGTGAAGACTTCGTGCTTGTGGTTGAAGTGCTCGACGACGCCGGCCTTCATCAGCCGGCGGGCGACCTGCTTGGCCGGCTCGTCCTGCTCGAAGGCGTCGGCCAGGCCCAGGCGGATCAGGTCGGCCAGGCGCACCTCCACCGGCAGGGTGCAGCAGGTGGAATGGCAGTCGCGGCACAGGCTCTGGCGGTACTTGACCCAGGTTTCCAGGCGGTCGGGGTCGGCGGCGGCGAGGATCGGTGGCTTTTTCATCGGTTCGGGGCATCGGCAAGGGGGGCGCGATGATAGCGGCAAATCCGCCTGGCGGCTTCGCTCGCTTTGTGCATGCTTGATCGGAGGGGCGTAGCGGATTGCGCCGTCGAGACTCGAGCCCTTGTTCCGTCATTGCCGTCCAGCGAGGTTGCCGTCATGCCCGAGGTGTCGCCTGTTCCCGAGGAAGTCGCCGCGTTCCGCGCGCGTATCGTCGACAAGCTGAGGTATGCGGTGGGCAAGGACCCCGAGCACGCCGTCGGTTTCGACTGGTTCGAGGCCGTCGCCCTGGCCGCCCGCGACCATCTGGTGGAAACCTGGATGGACCACGCCAGCCGCACCTATCGCCAGGGCCGCAAGCGCGTCTACTACCTGTCCCTGGAGTTTCTCGTCGGCCGTCTCCTGCAGGCCACCCTGAACAACCTGGGCCTGCTCGAGGTCGCCCGCGCCGCGCTGGCCGAGCTGGACGTCGATCTGGAGCGGATCCGCGAACTGGAGCCGGATGCGGCGCTGGGCAATGGCGGCCTCGGCCGGCTGGCGGCCTGCTTCATGGAAAGCATGGCGACCCTCGGCATCCCCGCCTACGGCTACGGCATCCGCTACGACTACGGGCTGTTCCGCCAGACCATCGTCGATGGCTGGCAGCAGGAGCAGACCGAGACCTGGCTGGAGTTCGGCAACCCCTGGGAGTTCGAGCGGCCCGAGGTCAGCTACCGGATCTGCTTCGGCGGCAGCGTGGTCTGCCGGGACGACGAAAGCGGCCGGCAGTGCCATGTCTGGCAGCCGGGCGAGGAGATGCGCGCCATCGCCTACGACACGCCGATCGTCGGCTGGCGCCGGCACAGCGTGAACACCCTGCGCCTGTGGCGCGGGCGGGCCGAGACCGACCTGCACCTGGAGCGCTTCAACGCCGGCGACCACTTGGGCGCGGTGGCCGAGTCGGTGCGCGCCGAGAGCATCTCGCGGGTGCTCTATCCGGCCGACGACACCCCGGCCGGCCAGGAACTGCGCCTGCGCCAGGAGTACTTCTTCGTCTCCGCCTCGCTGCAGGACCTGCTGCGCCGCCACCTCAAGCAGCGCGGCAGCCTGCTCGACCTGCCCGAGTACGCGGCCATCCAGCTCAACGACACCCACCCGTCGATCGCCGTGGCCGAGCTGATGCGCCTGCTGCTCGACGTCCACGGCCTGGACTGGGACAAGGCCTGGGAGCTGACCGTGGCGACCCTCTCCTACACCAACCACACGCTGCTGCCCGAGGCCCTGGAAAGCTGGCCGGTGGCGCTGATGGAGCGCCTGCTGCCGCGTCACATGCAGATCATCTACCTGATCAACGCCCAGCACATCGACCACCTGCGCGCTCAGGGCATGCACGACTTCGACCTGCTGCGGGCGGTGTCGCTGATCGAGGAGGAGCACGGCCGGCGGGTGCGCATGGGCAACCTGGCGTTCCTCGGCTCGCACAGCGTCAACGGCGTCTCGGCGCTGCACACCGAGCTGATGCGCAAGACCGTGTTCGCCCAGCTGCACCGTCTCTATCCGGAGCGGATCAGCAACAAGACCAACGGCATCACCTTCCGCCGCTGGCTCTACCAGAGCAATCCGCGACTCACCGCGCTGCTGGTCGATGCGCTCGGCGAGCCGCTGCTCGACGATCCCGAGCACCTGCTCGGCGGACTCGAGGCGCAGGCCGGGCAGAGCGCCTTCCATCAGCACTTCCGCACCCTGCGCCGGCACAACAAGGAGGTCCTCACCGCTCTGGTGCAGGACCGCCTGGGCATCGCCCTCGATCCCGAGGCGCTGTTCGACGTGCAGGTCAAGCGCATCCACGAGTACAAGCGCCAGCTGCTCAATCTGCTGCACTGCGTGGCGCTCTACCAGGCGATCCGCGACGAGCCGGGGGTGGACTGGGGGCCGCGGGTGAAGATCCTCGCCGGCAAGGCGGCGGCCAGCTATTACCAGGCCAAGCTGATCATCAAGCTGGCCAACGACATCGCCCGCACGGTGAACGGCGACCCGACGGTGCGCGGCCGTCTCAAGGTGGTGTTCCTGCCCAACTACAACGTCAGCCTGGCCGAGGTCATCATCCCCGCGGCGGACCTCTCCGAGCAGATCTCCACCGCCGGCATGGAGGCCTCCGGGACCAGCAACATGAAGTTCGCCCTCAATGGCGCGCTGACCATCGGCACCCTGGACGGCGCCAACGTGGAGATGAGCGAGCGGATCGGCAGCGAGCACATGTTCATCTTCGGCCTCGGCGCGCAGCAGGTGGAGGCGCGCCGGCGCTCCGGCGAGGTCGGCGGCGCGGCCGCCGTGGCCGCCTCGCCACGGCTCTCCGAGGTGCTCACGGCGATCCGCAGCGGGGTCTTCTCGCCGGACGATCCGGGGCGCTACGCGGGGCTGGTCGACGGCCTGCTGCAGCACGACAACTTCATGGTCTGCGCCGACTTCGAGGCCTACTGGCAGGCCCAGCTCGAGGTCGACGCGCGCTGGCGCACGCCGGGCCAGTGGTGGCGCTCGGCGGTGCTGAACACCGCGCGGATGGGCTGGTTCTCCTCCGACCGCACCATCCGCGAATACGCCCGCGAGATCTGGCGGCTGCCGGAGTGATCCGGCCCGGCGCCGGAGGCGCAAGCGAAGCGCTGAACCTGCGCCGGCCGGTCCGGTCTGAGGGAGGCATCGCCCACCCAGTCGCGCTAAGATGCGCAGACTTTCCACCCCCTGGAGCCATTTCCATGTCCCGTGTAACCATGAGCCGCTACCTGATCGAGCAGACTCGCAGTCACAACACCCCGGCCGACCTGCGCTTCCTCATCGAGGTGGTGGCGCGTGCCTGCAAGGAAATCAGCTATGCGGTATCCAAAGGCGCGCTGGGCGGGGTGCTCGGCAGCATGGGTACCGAGAACGTGCAGGGCGAGGTGCAGAAGAAGCTCGACGTGATGTCCAACGAGATCCTTCTGGAGGCCAACGAGTGGGGCGGCCACCTGGCCGGCATGGCCTCCGAGGAGATGGACAATGCCTACCAGATCCCCGGCAAGTACCCCAAGGGCGCCTACCTGCTGGTATTCGACCCGCTGGACGGCTCCAGCAACATCGACGTCAACGTCTCGGTCGGCACCATCTTCTCCGTGCTGCGCTGCCCGGACCAGTACCTGAGCCAGAACGACAGCCTCGACGAGCAGGCCTTCCTCCAGCCGGGCACCAGGCAGGTGGCCGCCGGCTACGCCATCTACGGCCCGCAGACCATGCTCATGCTGACCCTCGGCAACGGCGTCAAGGGCTTCACCCTGGACCGCGAGCTGGGCGGCTTCGTGCTCACCCACGACAATCTGCGCGTGCCGGAGACTACCGCCGAGTTCGCCATCAACATGTCCAACCAGCGCCACTGGGAGCCGCCGGTCCAGCGTTACGTGGACGAACTGCTGGCCGGCAAGAGCGGCCCGCTGGACAAGAACTACAACATGCGCTGGATCGCCTCGATGGTCGCCGACGTGCACCGCATCCTCACCCGCGGCGGCATCTTCATGTACCCGCGCGACGCCCGCGAGCCGGAGAAGCCCGGCAAGCTGCGCCTGATGTACGAGGCCAACCCGATGTCCTTCATCATCGAGCAGGCCGGCGGCGCCGCGACCAACGGCACCCAGCGCATCCTCGACCTCCAGCCCGAGTCCCTGCACCAGCGGGTGGCGGTGTTCCTCGGCTCGAAGGACGAGGTCGAGCGCATCACCCGCTATCATCAGGAGTGATCTTTGCCGCTGCCGTCGCCGCTCGGTGACGGCAGCACTCCCGTCGTGGCCGGGTCGGCTTTTCGCGCCGGCTTCCACGAAACGCCGATGTCATCCAGGGCGCTATCATGTCAGGCTTGTCGTTTCTCCCTTGCCAGGATGTCCATCGATGTTGCGCCGTTTCGCCCTGCTGTCCTTTTTCCTCCTCTTGGCCGCCTGCAACGACCGGCTCAGCCAGGAGAACTATGCCAGGCTCAAGCCCGGCATGACCCGTCCCGAAGTCGAGCAACTGCTCGGCAAACCCACCGAGTGCTCCGGGGCCTTCGGCTTCTCCAGCTGCACCTGGGGCGACCAGCAGAAATTCATCAGCATCCAGTACGGCGGCGACAAGGTGCTGCTGTTCTCCGGGCAGGGCCTGCGGTGAAACCGGCCGGGCCGTGGCGTGCGCTCGGCCTGGCCGGGCTCGGCCTGCTGCTCGGCGGCTGCGCCTTCTGGGGACGCGAGCCGCCGGCCACCGCCGGTGCGCTGGACCTCGAACGCTACCAGGGCACCTGGTACGAGCAGGCGCGCCTGCCGGTGCCGTTCCAGAGCCGCTGCCTGCAATCCGAGGCGCATTACCGCCTGCTGCCCTCCGGCGGGCTGGCAGTGCTCAATCGCTGTCGCACGGCCGCCGGCGAATGGCTGGAGGCCAGTGGCACGGCCATTCCGCTGGACAGGGGCCGCACCGACCGGCTCTGGGTGCGTTTCCACAACGTCTTCGGCTACGGTTTCCCGGTGCTGGCCGAGGGCGACTACTGGGTGCTGTACGTCGACCCGGACTACCGTCTCGCCCTGGTCGGCAGCCCCGACCGCGAATTCCTCTGGATACTCTCCCGGGACACCACCATCGCCCCGCAGGAGCGTGAGCGCCTGCTGAGGCTGGCCCGCGAGCGGGGCTACGACCTCGAACTGCTGATCTGGCGGCCCGAAGACGAAGAGCCTTCGGTCGTCGCCCCCTGACGCCGCCAGGAGTCCTCATGCCGTCCCTTCAGAACCTCTTCCGGCAACTGCCCGACGCCTCGGCGGGCGAATGCTTCGACGACCTGCTCAGCCTGCCCGGCTGCCGGGTGGAGCGCATCGTCTCCCAAGGGCAGGCCAGCCCGCCGGGCTTCTGGTACGACCAGGACTGGGACGAGTGGGTGCTGCTGCTGGCCGGCAGCGCGCTGCTGCGTCTGGAGAGCGAGCCGCAGCCCGTCGCCCTGGCGGTGGGCGATCACCTGCTGATTCGGGCCGGCGAGCGCCACCGCGTCGAGGCCACCGATCCGGCCGGCCCGACGGTCTGGCTGGCGGTGCATGTGCCGGTCGCTACGGCAGGCGGTTGACCTCCGGGAAGCGCGCGGCGAAGGCCTCGGGGATCGGCACCACCTTGCCGGCGGCATAGTCGAAGAACACGAAGCCGTACTTGGCCAGGGCGATCAGGGCGCCGTCGGCCGGGCGGCTGACGCGGAACACGATGTCGCCGCCGTACTTGTTGAAGTCCGCCAGGCCCACCTCGAAGCGCAGCCGGTCGCGGGCATGGGCCTCGGCCTTGTAGAGGGTGGCGAGGTCGGTGACGATGATCCCGGGGCCGCTGGTTTCGGCGCCGCTGTCGTCGATGCCGTGGGCGAACAGGAAGCGCGAGCGCGCTTCGGAGAGCATCGAGACCAGCGCGTCGTTGCCCAGGTGGCGGGCGCCGTTGATGTCGCTGCCGCGCACGCTCATCTCGGTGCGGTAGCAGAAGCAGTGTGCGGGAAATTCCAGGTGCAGTCGGGCCATGAAGAGCTCTCGGGTCGGTGGATGGGTATTCGTGTCTAGCGGGGGCGTCCCCGGCGGCTGCAGAAGCGCGCCAGGGCGATGATCTCGCGGCTGCGCGGCAGCGCAATGTCCAGCTTGGCGGCCAGCTCGAGCACGGCGTCGCCGATGGCGGCCAGCTCCAGCGGGCGTCCCCGCGCATGGTCCTGCAGCATCGAGGTGCGCACCGCGCCCATGGCGGCGCCGCGGGCGAGAAAGCCCGGCGGGTCGAGCTCGACCCGTGCGCCGTAGGAGGCGGCGAGCAGCAGCCCCTCGTGCAGCAGATCGCAGACCAGCTCGTGCAGGTCGGGGCTGCTATAGACCTCTTCCAGGGTGGCGCCGCTGATCACCGACAGCGGGTTGGAGGTGAGGTTGGCGATGAGTTTGGTCCACAGCGCATCGCGGATGCGTTCGCTGGCGCGGGCCTCGATGCCGGCCGCCTCGATCAGCGCGCGCAGGCGCTCCAGGCGCTCGCTCGGGCGGTTGTCCGGCTCGCCGAAGACCATCCGCAGTGGATTGCTGGTCACGGCCACGCCGGGCGCCGGCGACTCGACGGTGATGAATGCTACGCAGCCGATCAGCTGCGGCGGGGCTAGGCGCGCGGCGAGCCGTCCGCCGGGGTCGACCGCCTCGACGTGCTGCCCGGCGAAGCGTCCGCGCTCGCCGAGGAAGTACCACCAGGGCACGCCGTTGATCACCGGCACCACCAGGGTGTCGGCGCCGAGCAGCGGCTCGATGGCCGGCAGCAGCGCCGGCAGGTCGTGGGACTTGGTGCAGAGAAACAGCAGGTCCTGCGCGCCGAGCTCCGCGCCCCGGTCGCTGGCCGTCACCTTGGCGCAGTGGCTGCCCTGCCGGTCGGTCAGGCGCACGCCGTCGCGGCGCAGCGCCTCCAGGGTCGCGCCGCGGGCCAGCAGGCTGACGGCCCGGCCGCTGCAGGCCAGGCGCGCGGCCAGCGTGCAGCCGATGGCGCCGGCGCCGGCGATGCCGATGCGCGGGAAAGAAGCCTCCATGTTCCCCTCCTGTGGCGACGGCGCTGCCCGGGGCAACGCCATGAGTCCGCCTTGCCTCAAGCGTAGCCGTCAGCGGCGCTGGGGGAGAAGCCCGTCTTCAGGCTATCGTGCCCCGGCTTCGCCCGAACGGCCGGCGCAGCCCCAGCGCGGCGAGCGCGCCCAGCGTGGCCAGCCCGGCGTCCTTCTGGGCGTCCCATTCGTCGCCCTGGGTGCCGAGGAAGGCCGTGCCCAGTTCTGGGCTGACGATCAGCGTCGCGAGCATTTCCAGCTGCTCGTAGAGGCTGCTCATGGCCATCACCAGGCACAGGGCGAGGCCGTCCAGCCAGAGCCCGCGCAGGCCGGCGCGGCGCGCCAGCAACTCGCGCAACGGGCAGGCCAGCAGCAGGCCGAAGGCGCCGTGCACCACCCGGTCGTAGGGGTTGCGGCCGAGCCCCAGGCTGTCGCGCAGCCAGTCGCCGAGCGGCGTTTCCGCGTAGGTGTAGTGGGCGCCGTAGAGGTGCATCACGATGAACAGGGTGAACAGCCGGTAGGCGCCGAGGGAAAAGGCGAAGCGCCGGTGGGTCGCGAGCAGCAGGCCGGCGAAGAAGAACACCAGCAGGTTTTCCAGCAGCCAGTCCGAGCGGCTCAGCGGCTCGATGGCCGCCCACAGCCAGACCAGGGCGAGCAGGCCGGTCATCAGGGCCAGCTGGCGCGGTGCTGTGTTCATCGACGGGCTCCTGCGGCGGGCAGGGCGGCGGTGCCGAGGTCGACGGCGAGGATCTGCGCGATGCTCAGCGGCAGGAGAATGGGCACCAGGGCGAAGAAATGCACGAACTGGCGGGCGAACTGCAGTCCGAGGGGATCGCCGCGAATCCGATCGATGCGGTTGGCGCCGAACTCGCCGCGCCGGCGCAGGGCTTCGGCCGAGCCGAGGCCGCCGGTGCTGCCGTGCAGGCTGGACAGGGCGTCGCGGATGCCGAGTTGGGCGATGTGCACGGCTGGTTTCCCCGGACGGCCGTCGAAGCGACGCCTGGGGTCAACCTTAGGCTAGGCAGGGGCACGGCGCTCTGCAAAAGGCGTAGGGTCTGTTGACGTTTTGGCGTAGGCCGCGACGGCGGCCTGTCTGGCGCAGAAAGAACAAGGAACGAGGAGCGAGGTTTAGTCATTCCAAATGAACGACGAGAGACGCCGTGCTGCGCCAGACGGGCCCCATCCCTTCGGGTTGCGCGGCAAATGCCGCCATGCGGCGTTGCGGGTCTTGGCAAGGGAGTGACCATTGCCGGCGCCCCGCGCCTTGCCTGGCGGCATTTGGCGCGGCAACGCGGCTCACGCCAAAACGTCAACAGACCCTGGCGGCCGCCGGGAAATTTCGGCCGATCCAGCGCATCCCCACAGCCCTTTTCGAGGCTATGATGCCGGCTACCCCGGGACGGATGGTCCTGTTCAGCCTTGGAGCAGAGCATGCAAACCTTGTATCCAGAGATCAAACCCTACGCCCGTTACCAACTGGCGGTGGACCATCCCCATGAGCTGTATGTCGATGAGAGCGGCTCGCCGGACGGTCTGCCGGTGGTGTTCATCCACGGCGGTCCGGGCTCGGGCTGCGACAGCATGAGCCGGCGCTTCTTCGATCCCAACCTGTACCGCATCGTCACCTTCGACCAGCGTGGCTGCGGGCGCTCGACGCCCTACGCGAGCCTGGAGAACAACACCACCTGGGATCTGGTGGCGGACCTGGAGCGCATCCGTGAGCACCTGGGCATCGAGCAGTGGGTGCTGTTCGGCGGCTCCTGGGGCTCGACCCTGGCGCTGGCCTACGCCCAGACCCATCCGGAGCGGGTGATGGCGCTGATCCTGCGCGGGATCTTCCTGTGCCGGCCGCAGGACTTCCACTGGTTCTACCAGGAGGGCGCCAGCCGGCTGTTCCCGGACTACTGGCAGGACTATCTGGCGCCGATCCCGGCGGAGGAGCGCGGCGAGATGATGCAGGCCTACTACAAGCGCCTCACCGGGAGCGACGAGATCGCCCAGATGCAGGCGGCCAAGGCCTGGTCGGCCTGGGAGGGGCGCACCGCCACCCTGCGGCCGAATCCGGACGTGGTCGAGCGTTTCCACGAGCATGCCCTGTCGATCGCCCGCATCGAGTGCCACTACTTCGTCAACGATGCCTTCCTGGAGCCCGGCCAGCTGCTGCGCGACATGCCGAAGATCGCCCACCTGCCCGGGGTGATCGTGCATGGCCGCTACGATGCGGTGTGCCCGCTGGACAACGCCTGGGCGCTGCACCGTGCCTGGCCGAACAGCGAGCTGCAGATCGTCCGCGACGCCGGTCACGCGGCCGGCGAGCCGGGCATCACCGATGCCCTGGTGCGCGCCGCCGACGAGCTGGCCCAGCGTCTGCTCGGCGTGTCGCCCGAGGAAGCCTGATGAAGGCGCTGATCCAGCGGGTCGCCTCGGCCCGGGTGACGGTCGGCGGCGATACGCTCGGCGCCATCGGCCCGGGTCTGCTGGCGCTGGTCGGCATCGAGCCGCAGGATGATGGGCAAAGCGTCGAGCGGATGCTGCACAGGCTGCTCAACTACCGGGTGTTCGCCGACGCCGAGGGGCGCATGAACCTGTCCCTGGCCCAGGTCGGCGGCGGCCTGCTGCTGGTCTCGCAGTTCACCCTCGCCGCCGATACCAGAAGTGGCCTGCGCCCGAGCTTCTCCAGTGCCGCGCCGCCGGCCCAGGGCCAGGCGCTGTTCGAGGCGCTGCTGGCGCTGGCCCGCGAGCGCCACCCGCAGGTCGCCAGCGGGCGCTTCGGCGCCCACATGCAGGTCGAACTGGTCAACGACGGCCCAGTGACCTTCCTGCTCGAGGCCTGAGTTCGCTCGCCGGCTCCAGACCGTTGTCCTCCAGCCACTCCAGGGCGTACTCGCGCAGCCGGCGCCGGTGGTAGAGGTGCCAGGCCTCGCGCATCCGCGGGAAGTGCTCCAGACCGTAGTCGAAGGTGCGCAGCGGCCGGCGCCCGCTCAGGGCGCGGCTGAGCAGCGGGTGCGCATGCGGGTCGGGCTGGGTGTAGAGGAACTCCTCGCGCATCGCCAGGCTCTTCGCGCTGGCGAGGGGCTCGATGGGCAGGTAGCGCTCGGGCTGCACGTGGTACTTCTCGGCGCTGCCCGGCAGCGGTGCCGCGGGGCCGACGGCGAGGATCTCGCCGGTGTCCAGGTCCAGGTAGTGATCGACGGCTTCGTCGCCTTCCAGGGCATTTTCCAGTCGCTCGAGGTCGATGGTCAGGGGAAGCATGGCGATCTCCGGCTGAGGGGGACGAGTCCTCAGCTTAACGGTTGCCGGGCCGGGGGCGGCAAGGCCCGACGGGCGGCCGGCCACGCCGGTGCCTGTCTGTAGTTGCAGGCATGACGCCGGACCCCTCCGAAGGACAGTGCCTGCGCCTCCCGCACTTCGCCCTCGCCGCGATGATCCACCGCTTCGGCTACCGCAAGTGCTCGCTGGTGCTGGTGTTCAGCGGCGGGAAGATCTTCCTGGCGATGACCCTCGGGCTGCGGCTCGACGGAGTGCTGGTTTCCCTGGCGAAAACGGCCCGCTAACGGGCTATCGGAACGGTATTTCTGCAAGGCGCTTAGGCTTCGCGCTTGCCTGCCGGGCAGACAAGCGGTTGCAGCAAGGCGGAACTCATCTCTTAGCACCCTGGTCCCACTCCCTACTGTCCGGTGCTGTCCTTGCAGGCAGCGTCTTCGTTTTTGTATTGGATAACAGGAGGATTCGTGGCTTTTCGCGCTGTTCTATCTGCATCACGCAACCACTGTTTGCATGGCCTGCTGTTGGCCGGGGCTCTCATCCTGACGCTGGAGCCCGCCCCGGTCTGGGCCTTCGGCTTCGACGACGTGGCCGAGAAGGCGAAGGGCCTGGCCGCGGAAAAGTTCGTCGCTCCCGCCAGCAACCTGCCTGCCGAGTTCGGCGAGATGAAGTTCGCCGACTACCAGCAGATCCGCTTCCGCGAGGACAAGGCCTACTGGTCGGACAAGAAGACGCCCTTCAAGCTGAGCTTCTACCACCAGGGCATGCACTTCAATACGCCGGTGAAGATCAACGAAATCGCCGGCAACCGGGTCGCGGAAATCCCCTATGACCCCACGCGCTTCGACTTCGGCAGCCTGAAATTCGATAGTAACGCCACCAGGAATCTCGGCTACGCCGGCTTCCGCGTGCTCTATCCGATCAACGGTGCGGGCAAGCGCGACGAGATCACCACTTTCCTCGGCGCCAGCTATTTCCGCGTGGTCGGCAAGGGCCAGGCGTACGGCCTGTCCGCCCGTGGCCTGGCGATCGACACGGCGCAGCCGGCGGGCGAGGAATTTCCGCGCTTTCGCGAGTTCTGGATCGAGCAGCCGAAACCGCAGGACAAGCATCTGACGATCTTCGCCCTGCTCGACTCGCCGCGCGCCACCGGCGCCTACCGCTTCGTGCTGCACCCGGGCCGCGACGCGGTGGTCGACGTCCAGTCCCGGCTGTTTCTGCGCGACAAGGTCGGCAAGCTGGGCCTGGCGCCGCTGACCAGCATGTTCCTGTTCGGCGGCAACCAGCCTCCCGCAGAGCCCAACTACCGTCCGGAGCTGCACGACTCCAGCGGTCTGCAGATCCATGCCGGCGATGACGAATGGATCTGGCGCCCGCTGAACAATCCGAAGCACCTGTCGGTGAGCAGCTACCGCGTGGAGAGCCCGAAGGGCTTCGGCCTGCTGCAGCGCGGCCGCGAGTTCTCGCGCTACGAGGACCTGGACGACCGCTACGACCTGCGCCCGAGCGCCTGGGTCGAGCCGCAGGGCGACTGGGGCCCGGGCAGCGTGGAGCTGGTCGAGATCCCCACCCCGGACGAGACCAACGACAACATCGTCGCCTTCTGGAGTCCGGCCAGCCAGCCGGAGCCGGGCCAGCCGCTGGACCTGAGCTACCGCCTGCACTGGACCCGCGACGAGCCGGGGCTGCACGACCGGGATTCGGCCTGGGTCGAGCAGACCCTGCGCGCGGCGGGCGACGTGAAGCAGAAGAACCTGATCCGCCAGCCGGACGGCAGCACGGCGCTGGTGGTCGACTTCGAGGGGCCGGCGCTGAAGAAGCTGCCGCCGGATGCGCCGCTCGCCCCCCAGATCGGCGTCGACGGCAACGCCGAGGTGAAGGAGAACAGCCTGCGCTACAACCCGGCCACCAAGGGCTGGCGCCTGATGCTGCGGGTCAGTGTCAAGGATCCGAAGAAGCCGACGGAGATGCGCGTCGCGCTGGTCAACGGCAAGAAAACCCTCACCGAAACCTGGAGCTACCAGTTGCCCGCCAATGAATAATCCGACGCCCACCGAAGCTCTGCTGGCCGAATATCTCGAACATCTGCCGCTTGAGGCGCGGGAGCGCGAATGCCTGGCCGAGGCCGGCTCGCTCGCCGAACTGCACCGGCGGCTTGCCGGGGAGGTTCCGGCAGAGGCCGGCGATCCCGCCCTGGCCTCGGCCGCCCGGCGCCTGGAGCTGGGCGGCAGCGGCGAGCCGGACGAGGCCGGCAGGCCAGGCAGGGACGCCTGCGGCCGTCCCTGCCTGGAGGCGGCACCGCCGATCCGGCGCACCAGGGTCATCCCCGAGCCCTGGCGTACCAACCTGCTGGTGCGTGCCTGGCGCCGGCTCACCGGTCGCCGGAGCCCGCCCAGGCCGTCCCGCGACCTGCCCAAGGCGCACTGGCAGCGGGTCGGCTCGCTGCGCCGGCTCATCCTGCTGCTGCTGATGCTGGGCCAGACCAGTCTGGCCACCTGGTACATGAAGGATATCCTGCCCTATCAGGGCTGGGCCTTCGTCGATCTCGCGGAGATCAGCCGGCAGAGCTGGCAGCAGAGCCTGCAGCAGGTATTGCCGTATGTCCTCCAGTTCGGCGTGCTGTCGCTCTTCACCATCCTCTTCTGCTGGGTCTCGGCCGGCTTCTGGACCGCCCTGATGGGCTTCTGGGAGCTGCTCGGCGGGCGCGACCGCTACCGCATCTCCGGCAGCAGCGTGAGCGACGAGCCGATCGCTGCCGAAGCGCGCACGGCCATCGTCATGCCGATCTGCAACGAGGACGTGGCACGGGTGTTCGCCGGCCTGCGGGCGACCTACGAGTCGCTGGCCGCCAGCGGCGAACTGGAGCGCTTCGACTTCTTCGTCCTCAGCGACAGCGGCTCGGCGGACATCGCCGCCACCGAGCAGCAGGCCTGGCTCGAGCTGTGCCGCGAGACCGGCGGCTCCGGACGCATCTTCTACCGCCGCCGGCGCCGGCGGGTGAAGCGCAAGAGCGGCAACATCGACGACTTCTGCCGACGCTGGGGCAGCCAGTACCGCTACATGGTGGTGATGGACGCCGACAGCGTGATGAGCGGCGAGTGCCTGACCAAGCTGGTGCGGCTGATGGAGGCCAACCCCGAGGCAGGGATCATCCAGACCGCGCCCAAGGCTTCGGGCATGGACACCCTCTACGCACGCATGCAGCAGTTCGCCACCCGCGTCTACGGCCCGCTGTTCACGGCCGGCCTGCACTTCTGGCAGCTCGGCGAGTCGCACTACTGGGGCCACAACGCGATCATCCGCATCAAGCCGTTCATCGAGCACTGCGCGCTGGCACCGCTGTCGGGCAAGGGGGCGTTCGCCGGGGCGATCCTTTCCCACGACTTCGTCGAGGCGGCGCTGATGCGCCGCGCCGGCTGGGGCGTGTGGATCGCCTACGACCTGCCGGGCAGCTACGAGGAGCTGCCGCCGAACCTGCTCGACGAGCTCAAGCGCGACCGCCGCTGGTGCCACGGCAACCTGATGAACTTTCGCCTGTTTCTGGTCAAGGGCATGCATCCGGTACACCGCGCGGTGTTCCTCACCGGGGTGATGTCCTACCTGTCGGCACCGCTGTGGTTCGCCTTCCTGGTGCTCTCCACCGCACTGCTGGCGGTGCATCAGTTGATGGAGCCACAGTACTTCATGGCGCCAAGGCAGCTCTTTCCGATCTGGCCGCAATGGCACCCGGAACGCGCCATCGCGCTGTTCTCCACCACCCTGACCCTGCTGTTCCTGCCCAAGCTGCTCAGCGTGATCCTGATCTGGGCGAAGGGGGCCAGGGCCTATGGGGGCGTGTTCAAGGTGGCCTTGAGCATGCTGCTGGAGATGTTCTTCTCGATGCTGGTGGCGCCTGTACGCATGCTTTTTCACACCCGCTTCGTGATTGCCGCCTTCCTCGGCTGGTCGGTGCAATGGAAGTCGCCACAGCGCGACGACGATGCCACTACCTGGCGCGAGGCATTGCGTCGGCATGGCGGGCAGACCCTGCTCGGCATCGCCTGGGCGCTGCTGGTGGCCTGGCTGAACCCACGCTTCCTCTGGTGGCTGTCACCCATCCTGGGCTCACTGATACTGTCCATCCCGGTATCGGTGGTCACTAGCTGGGTCACATGGGGGCTGTGCTCGCGCCGTGGCAAGCTGTTTCTCATTCCCGAGGAGTATGCCCCCCCGCAGGAGCTGCGCGACACCGACGAGTACACCCTGGCGAACCGGCGGCGGGCGCTCGATGAGGGCTTCATCCGGGCAGCCGTCGATCCGCAGTTCAACGCCCTGGCCTGCGCCATGGGCACGGCGCGACACGGCACGGCCGGGGTGATCGAGACGCGGCGCCGCGAACGTGTGGAGCAGGCGCTGGCCGCCGGGCCGGAAGGACTCGATGGCGAGACGCGTCTGGCCTTGCTGAGCGACCCGGTGGCCCTGTCGCGCCTGCACCTGCAGCTGTGGGAGGAGGGCCGGGAGAACTGGCTGGGGCCGTGGCGGCATGCTCGGAGTGTCCGGTGCCGCAGCCACGCGACCGGCGAGGCCACGCCGGAAGCCGCTGGAGTGCTGCTGGCGAGGTAGGGGCGGGCGATGCGGCTGTCGCGCGCCAGATTTGAGCGGCGCCTTGGCCGGGCGCCGGGTTTTCCCCGGTACTGTTGCTTCCTGCCAACCCTGGAAAATGCCAACGGCTCCTATCCTATCCTGCCCGGCCGGACTGCCGCCCGTCGCCTTTTCCATCGCCTTTTGAAGGATTTGGATAAGAATAGCTAACTATATGAATATAAAGGAAAATCCGCTTATTTGCGGCTTTCCCTGCGCCCTGAGTTTTCTCTATTTTTTTCAATAGGTTAGAGTTGCCGGCCGACAGCCCCGTCCATTCCCCCTTTCAGCCATGCCCGAGCCTTGCGCAATGACGTCGATGATCGCTTCATGCCGCGGCCTGCTGCTGGTCGGTTCCGCCTGCCTGGCGCTGGGCGTCGCCCCGGCCTGGGGCCTCGGCTTCGACGAGGTGGCCGAGCGGGCCAGGCGCCTGGCCGGCGAGCCCTATGCCGCGCCGGTCAGCAACCTGCCGGCCGAATTCGCCAACATGGCCTTCGCCGACCATCAGCAGATCCGCTTTCGTGCCGAAAAGGCCTACTGGGCCGACGAGAAGACCCGCTTCAAGCTGGGCTTCCACCATCAGGGCATGCACTTCGCCACGCCGGTGCGCATCAACGAGGTGGTGGACGGCGATGTCCGGGAAATCGGCTACGACCCCGCGCGCTTCGATTTCGGCGCCCTGCGCGTCGATCCCAAGGCGGTGGAGCAGCTCGGCTACGCCGGCTTTCGCGTGCTCTATCCGATCAACCGGGCGGACAAGCAGGACGAGGTCGCCAGCTTCCTCGGCGCCAGCTATTTCCGGGTGGTCGGCCAGGGCCAGGTGTTCGGCCTTTCCGCCCGCGGCCTGGCGCTCGACACCGCGCTGCCCTCGGGCGAGGAGTTCCCGCGCTTTCGCGAGTTCTGGATCGAGCGCCCGAAACCGCAGGACCACCACCTGACGATCTTCGCCCTGCTCGACTCGCCGCGCGCCAGCGGCGCCTACCAGATGGTCCTGCATCCGGGCGGGGATACCCGCATGGACATCAAGGCCCGCCTCTACCTGCGCGGGCCGGTCGGCCGGCTGGGCCTGGCGCCGCTGACCAGCATGTTCCTGTTCGGCGACAACCAGCCGTCGCCGCAGGTCAACTTCCGTCCGAAGATCCACGACTCCAGCGGCCTCTTGATCCATGACGGCAATGGCGACTGGGTCTGGCGCCCGCTGCAGAACCCGCAGCAGCTGACGGTGACTCCCTACAGCCTGGAGAACCCGCGGGGCTTCGGCCTGCTGCAGCGCGGCCGCGAGTTCTCCGACTACGAGGACCTGGACGACCGCTACGACCTGCGCCCGAGCGCCTGGGTCGAGCCGCTGGGCCAGTGGGGACAGGGCAGCGTGGAGCTGGTGGAGATTCCCAGCCCGGACGAGACCAACGACAATATCGTCGCCTTCTGGCAACCGAAGGCCATGCCCAGGCCCGGTGAGTCGCTGGATTTCGCCTACCGGCTGCACTGGACCCGGAACGAGGCGGAGCTGCACCCCGGAAGGGCGGCCTGGGTCCGGCAGACCCTGCGCTCGCGCGGGGAGCTCCGGCAGCGCAATCTGGTCCGCCAGGCCGACGGCAGCACCTTGCTGCTGGTGGACTTCGAGGGGCCGGCGCTGCAGGCTTTGGCACCGGATACGCCGCTCGCCAGCCAGGTCAGCGTCGATCACAACGGCGAATTGTTGGAGAACAGCCTGCGCTACCACCCGGCCATCCGGGGCTGGCGCCTCACCCTGCGTTTGAAAGTCAAGGACCCGCAGCGGCCGGTGGAGATGTACGCCGCACTGGTCAAGGGCGACCGACGCCTGACCGAAATCTGGAGCTACCAGTTGCATGCCAAAGAATAAACCGATTTCCCTCCGGGGCCCGCTGGACGAGTATCTGCGCCATCTGCCGCTGGCCGCGGCCGAGCGCGAGCGTCTGGCCGATGCCGGCTCGCTCGCCGAACTGCACCGCCGGCTGGCCGGAGCCCCGGCGGCTGCCGGCGATGCCGGCCTGGACTCGGCCGCCCGGCGCCTGGCCGGGGAGTATGGCGACGAGCTGGCGGCGGCCGGGGCGCTCGCTACGGACGCCGCCGGGAGGACCTGCCTGGCGGCCGCACCGCCGATCCGCCGCACCCCGGTGGTTCCCGAGCCCTGGGGGCTCAACCTGCTGCGCCGCGCCTGGCTCCGGCTCACCGGCCGTGCCGTCGCGCCGCCGCCGCCGCGCGACCTGCCGCCGGCGAGCTGGCAGCGGGTCGCCTCGCTGCGCCGGCTGGTCCTGCTGCTGCTGATGCTGGGACCGACCGCCCTGGCCACCTGGTACATGCGGGATATCCTGCCGTGCTGCGACTGGTCCTTCTCCGAGTTCGCCCAGTTCGTCGAGGGTGTCCCGCCCAGCCCCTGGCACAGCCTGGGCACGGCATTGCCCTATCTGCTCGAAGGCAGCGTGCTCGGCCTCTTCGCGCTGCTCTTCGGCTGGCTGTCCGCCGGCTTCTGGACGGCGGTGATGGGCTTCTGGGAGCTGCTGCGCGGGCGCGGCCGCCACTTCATCTCCGCCACCGGCCTAGGTACGGCGCCGATCCCTGCCGAGGTGCGCACGGCCATCGTCATGCCGATCTGCAACGAGGACGTGGCGCGCGCCTTCGCCGGTCTGCGGGCGACCTACGAATCGCTGGCCGCCAGCGGCGAGCAGGCGCGTTTCGACTTCTTCATCCTCAGCGACAGCAGCTCGGCCGACATCGCTGCCGCCGAGCAGCAGGCCTGGCTCGAGCTGTGCCGCGAGACCGGCGGCTTCGGACGCATCTTCTACCGCCGCCGGCGCCGCCGGGTGAAGCGCAAGAGTGGCAACATCGACGACTTCTGCCGGCGCTGGGGCAGCCAGTACCGCTACATGGTGGTGATGGACGCCGACAGCGTGATGAGCGGCGACTGCCTGACCGCCCTGGTGCGACTGATGGAGGCCAATCCCGAGGCCGGGATCATCCAGACCGCGCCGAAGGCCTCGGGCCGCGACACCCTCTACGCGCGCATGCAGCAGTTCGCCACCCGCGTCTACGGCCCGCTGCTGACCGCCGGCATGCACTTCTGGCAGCTCGGCGAGTCGCATTACTGGGGACACAACGCGATCATCCGCATGCAGCCGTTCATCGAGCACTGCGCGCTGGCGCCGCTGCCGGGACGCGGGGTGTTCGCCGGGGCGATCCTCTCCCACGACTTCGTCGAGGCCGCGCTGATGCGCCGCGCCGGCTGGGGCGTGTGGGTCGCCCACGACCTGCCGGGCAGCTACGAGGAGCTGCCGCCGAACCTGCTCGACGAGCTCAAGCGCGACCGCCGCTGGTGCCACGGCAACCTGATGAACTTCCGCCTGTTCCTGGTCCGCGGCATACATCCGGTACATCGCGCGGTGTTTCTCACCGGGGTGATGTCCTACCTGTCGGCACCGCTGTGGTTCGCCTTCCTGCTGCTCTCCACCGCGCTGATGGCGGCGCACCACCTACTGATGCCGCAGGATGCCGCCAGTGCCTCGGGGCCGTTCCCGGTCTGGATGCCCTGGTATCCCCAGGAGGCCATGCTGCTGTTCTACAGCACCCTGGCCATGCTGCTGCTGCCCAAGCTGCTCAGCCTGGCGCTGGTCTGGGTCAAGGGCGCCGACGCCTATGGCGGAGCGATCCGGGTGACCCTGAGCGTGCTGCTGGAGATGGGCTGCTCCATCCTGCTGACGCCGGTGCGGATGTTCTTCCACAGCTGCTTCGTGGTCGGCGCCTTCCTCGGCCGCTCGGTGCAGTGGAAGTCGCCGCGCCGCGACGACGGCTCCACCTCCTGGGGCGAGGCGCTGCGCCGGCATGGCGTGCAGACCCTGCTCGGCCTCGTCTGGGCACTGCTGGTGGCCTGGCTGAACCCGCGCTTCCTCTGGTGGCTGGCGCCGATCGTCGGCGCCCTGATGTTGTCCATTCCGGTGTCGGTGATTTCCAGCCGGGTCGGTTTGGGCCGGGGTCTGCGCGCGCTGAAGCTGTTCCTGATCCCCGAGGAGCACGCCGCCCCGGCCGAGCTGCGCGCCACCGAGCGCTACACCCGGGAGAACCGCCGGCGCGCGCAGGACGGCGCCTTCGTGCGGGCGGTGGTCGATCCGCTGGGCAATGCCCTGGCCTGCGCCATGGCCACGGCACGCCACGGCCAGTCGCTGGCGATCGAGCGGCTGCGCGCGGAGCGCGTGACCCATGCCCTGGCCGTCGGCCCCGAGCGGCTCGACGAGCGGGCACGGCTGGCCCTGCTCGGTGATCCGGTGGTCCTGGCGCGCCTGCACCGGCAGCTGTGGGAGGAGGGCTGGGAGAACTGGCTGGCGCCCTGGCGGCGCTCGCTGGGCGGCCTGTACCGCAGCAGTGGCCGGCCCCAGGCCGCGCCGAGCAGCGAGGCGAAACCGGCGGCCGACGGGGTGCTGCTGGCCGGCTAGGGGGAGCGGCGGGCGCTCATGCGCCCGCCACGGCCTGTCCCTACGGGTTGCGCGGCAACGCGGCTCGCGGAGAATAGCGTTAACAGGCCCTAGAACAGACGTGCGAGCAGCGCAGTTACCGCGGTTTCCACGCGCAGGATGCGCTCGCCCAACTGCACCGGGGCGAGGCCGGCGGCCTGCAGCTTGTCCACCTCGTAGGGAATCCAGCCGCCCTCCGGGCCGATGGCCAGGGTCACCGGTCGTTCGACGGCGCGCGGGCAGGGCGGGAAGTCGCCGGGATGGCCGAGCAGGCCGAGGGTGCCGGCGGCGAGCTGCGGCAGGCGGTCCTCGACGAAGGGCTTGAAGCGCTTTTCGACCAGCACTTCCGGCAGCACGGTGTCGCGTGCCTGCTCCAGGCCGAGGATCAGCTGTTCGCGGATCGCTGCGGGCTCGAGGAAGGGGGTCTGCCAGAAGCTCTTCTCCACCCGGTAGCTGTTGAGCAGCACCAGCCGCGGCACGCCCATGGCGGCGACGGTCTGCAGCACGCGCCTGAGCATCTTCGGCCGGGGCAGGGCGAGCAGCAGGGTCAAGGGCAGCTTGGCCGGCGGTTCCCGGTCGAAGGTCACCTGCAGTTCGGCCTCCGCCGCTTCCAGGCGCAGCAGTCGGCCTTCGCCCATGGCCCCGCCCAGACGGCCGATGCGCAGGCCGTCGCCGGCCTCGGCGCGGTGCACTTCCTGCAGGTGGCGCAGGCGGCGGTCGCGCAGGATCGCCCGGTCGGCGGCGACGAAGTCGGCGTCGTCGAGCAGCAGCAGGTTCACGGTTGCGACGGGCCGTCGGCTTCGGCCGGCTCTTCGTGCTCCTGGCGGCGGATGCGCGCGCCGAAGAACACGCCGATCTCGAACAGCAGCCACATGGGCACGGCGAGCAGGGTCTGGGAGAACACGTCCGGCGGGGTGAGGAGCATGCCGACCACGAAGCAGCCGACGATCACGTAGGGGCGACTGTTGCGCAGGCTGGCCACGTCGACGATGCCCACCCAGATCAGCAGGAAGGTCGCCACCGGCACCTCGAAGGCCACGCCGAAGGCGAAGAACAGGGTGAGCACGAAGTCCAGGTACTGGCCGATGTCGGTCATCATCGCCACGCCTTCCGGGGTCACGCTGGCGAAGAAGCCGAACATGATCGGGAAGACCACGAAGTAGGCGAAGGCCATGCCGGCATAGAAGAGCAGCACGCTGGAGGCCATCAGCGGCACGGCGATGCGTTTCTCGTGCTGGTACAGTCCCGGCGCGATGAAGCCCCAGACCTGGTGGAGGACCACCGGCATGGCGAGGAACAGCGAGACCATCAGGGTCAGCTTGAACGGCGCGAGGAACGGCGAGGCCACGCCGGTGGCGATCATGGTCGCGCCTTCCGGCAGGTAGGCGCGCAGGGGCGCCGAGACCAGGGCGTAGATGTCCTGGGCGAAGTAGAAGAGTGCGGCGAAGATCAGCAGCACTGCCGCCACGCTGCGCAGCAGGCGCGAGCGCAGCTCGGTCAGGTGCGCGACCAGGGGCATGTCCTGGTCGCTGTCCGGTCGGGCTGTCATGGGCTGGGCGTCTTGTCGGAGTGGGCGGCAGGGGCGGCCGGCTGAGGGGGCGTCGCAGGGCTGGCCGCGGTCTCGTCCAGCGCGCTCGGCGCTGGCGGCTGCAGGCTCTGCTTCATCTCCCGTTCCAGCTCGAGGATTCGCTCGTTATGCAGCTGGCGGCGAATCTCGTCGGCGCCGATCTCGCGCTCCACTTCCGTCTTGAGGGTATTGAAGCTGCGTTTCAGGCGGCCGATCCACAGCCCGGCCATGCGCGCGGCGACCGGCAGGCGCTCGGGGCCGAGCACCAGCAGGGCGACCAGGCCGACCAGCAGGAGTTCGCTGAAGCCGATGTCGAACATGCTCAGTCTTTCCTGGCCGGTTCCTCGACCTTGCGGGCCTGGGCCTCGATGGTCTGGCCTTTCTGCTCTTCGACGGGCGGCGCCTTGTTCTCCTCGTTATCCATCGACTTGCGGAAGCCCTTGATCGCATCGCCCAGGTCCGAGCCAAGGCTCTTCAGGCGCTTGGTGCCGAACAGCATGACGACGATGAGCAGGATGATCAGAAGTTGCCAGATGCTGATACCGCCAAAACCCATGATGGTTCGCTCCGTAAAGACGTGAAGAAATTGCCGTGTCCCGGCCGTGTTCAGGACTTCGGCCGTGCGGCCTTTTCCGCATGCCCGGACAGCCCGAAGCGCCGCTCCAGTTCGTCGAGCACCGCCTGGGGATGCTGGCCGAGGGCGGCGAGCATGACCAGGCTGTGGAACCAGAGGTCGGCGGTCTCGTAGATCAGCTCGCTGCAGTCGCCGCTGGCGGCGGCGTCCTTGGCGGCGAGGATGGTTTCCACCGACTCCTCGCCGACCTTCTCGAGGATCTTGTTCAGGCCCTTGTGGTACAGGCTGGCCACGTAGGAGCTGTCCGGGGCGGCGTTCTTGCGCGCCTCGAGCACTTCGGCCAGCTGGTTGAGGGTGTCACTCATGACGGTGTCCTGCATGGTAGATGGCGTCGGGGTCCTTGAGGATCGGCTCGACGACCTTCCAGGCGCCGTCTTCGAAAACGCGGTAGAAGCAGCTTTCACGGCCGGTGTGGCAGGCGATGCCGCCGAGCTGCTCGACCTGCAGGACGATCACGTCGGCGTCGCAGTCCAGGCGCACTTCGTGCACCTTCTGCACGTGGCCCGATTCCTCGCCTTTGCGCCAGAGCTTACCACGCGAGCGTGACCAGTAGATGGCGCGATTTTCCCGGACGGTCAGGGCCAGGGACTCGCGGTTCATCCAGGCCATCATCAGGATGCGCCCGGTCTTGTGATCCTGGGCGATGGCCGGTACCAGGCCATCGGCGTTCCAGTGAATCTCGTCCAGCCAGTCTTTCATATCCACTCCGTTCGACGCACGGGCGTCGCGACAACCGGGTCAGTCGGGGAAGCGCTGGCGGCGTACCAGCAGATAGAGGCCGCTGGCGAGCATCAGCCAGCCCGGCCAGGCATCCGCGGCGTTCAGCGGCGCCTGGCTGGCGAGCAGCACGCCGCCGGCCAGCAGGGCAGCGCCGAGCAGGCGCAGGATGTGCCGGTCGCGGGGCGACGGGGCGCCGTGCGCCGGCCGGGCCATGCCTTCCAGCGCCGCGCGGGTCATCTGCGCCAGATGCGGCAGCTGCTCCAGTTGGCCCTGCAGATTGTCGAGCATGGCCTTCGGGCTCATGCGCTTGCGCATCCAGCGCTCGAGGAAGGGCTTGGCGGTGGTCCACAGGTCCAGCTCCGGATAGAGCTGGCGGCCGAGCCCCTCGATGTTGAGCAGGGTCTTCTGCAGCAGCACCAGCTGCGGCTGGACCTCCATGTTGAAGCGCCGGGCGGTCTGGAACAGGCGCAGCAGCAGTTGGCCGAAGGAGATGTCCTTCAAGGGCTTCTCGAAGATCGGCTCGCAGACGGTGCGGATCGCCGCCTCGAATTCGTTGACCTGGGTGTCGGCCGGCACCCAGCCGGAGTCGATGTGCAGCTGCGCGACCTTGCGGTAGTCGCGCTTGAAGAAGGCCAGCAGGTTGCGCGCCAGGTAGTCCTGGTCCTGCGGCGTCAGGCTGCCGACGATGCCGCAGTCGATGGCGATGTACTGCGGGTCCCAGGGCTGGCGGGTGCTGACGAAGATGTTGCCGGGATGCATGTCGGCATGGAAGAAGCTGTCGCGGAACACCTGGGTGAAGAAGATCTCCACGCCGCGCTCGGCGAGCAGCTTGAGGTCGGTGCCCTGATCGACGAGGGCGGACAGGTCGGTCACCGGCACGCCGTAGATGCGCTCCATCACCAGCACCTTGGGCCGGCACCACTCCCAGTGCACCTGCGGTACGTAGAGCAGCGGCGAGCCCTCGAAATTGCGCTTGAGCTGGCTGGCGTTGGCCGCCTCGCGGAGCAGGTCGAGTTCGTCGTAGATGGTCTTCTCGTAGTCGCCGACCACGTCCACCAGATGCAGGCGGCGGGCTTCGGTGGAGGCGCCCTCGGCCATCCGGGCGAACAGGTAGAGCCAGGCCAGGTCCTGGCGGATCACCGCCCTGAGGCCCGGGCGGACCACCTTGACCACCACCTCCTCGCCGCTCTTCAGCTGCGCCGCATGCACCTGAGCGACCGAGGCCGAGGCTAGCGGCTCGCTGTCGAAGCGGGCGAACACCTCGTCGACCCGGGCGCCGAGCTGTTCCTCGATCAGCGCCACGGACTGCTGCGGATCGAAGGGCGGCACGCGGTCCTGCAGCCAGACCAGCTCGTCGGCGATGTCCGGCGGCAGCAGATCGCGGCGGGTCGACAGGATCTGCCCGAACTTGATGAAGATCGGCCCGAGGTCCTGCAGCGCGAGGCGCAGCCGGACGCCGCGCGGCTGGTCGCTCGGCGCGCGGGGAAACCAGCGCCATGGCAGGCAGTAGCCGAGCGCACGCAGCCACCAGGGCAGCAGTGGCAGGTCGAACAGCAGGTCGTCGAGGCGATAGCGGACGACGACGCTTTGGATGCGCAGCAGGCGGCGGACGGCGAGGAGCTTCATGCGTTGTCGCGGGGTTCCTGTGGGTGGGCGAGGCGGGCAAGGCGCGCCTCGAGGCGGTCCAGGGCCAGCCTGAGGTCGTCGACTTCGGCGAAGCGGGCCTCGGCTTCGTGGCGGCCGACCAGGGTGCTCGACTCTTCGCCGAGGTAGTCGGCCAGGTCTTGGCGCAGGCTGGCCAGGCTCTGGCCGCTCCAGCGCGTAGCGTGTTGCAGGCTGCCGGCGAACAGCTGGGTGGCCACCGGGCCGAGCCAGCGCGACAGTTCGTATTCCCAGTCCAGCTCGAGATCCTCGAGGATCTCGGCGAGCGCCAGCAGGCTGGCGCTGTCGCCTTCCAGGCGGACCTCGGGACTGTGCAGGATGGCGGTCTTCTGCCGGCTGGCGGCCAGGCGCAGCAGGCTCGCGGCGGGCGCGTGCAGGGTGCAGTCGGCCTCGCCCTGCCAGTGGCTGGCCAGACGCAGGCCGTCGGCGTTCGGCAGGATATGGAGGGCCAGCTCGGGCGCCGTGCAGCGCACCGCAATCACGCGGCCGCCCAGCCGCGCCAGGCGTGGCTGGGCGGTGCCGTCCAGGCGCAGCAGGCGGTTGAGTGCGTGCTCCGCACTCGCGAGCAGGGCCGTGCCGAGCATCAGGGCTTGAGACCGCGGTGCAGGGCGACGATGCCGCCGGTCATGTTGTGGTAGGTGACGCGCTCGAAGCCGGCCTCGACCATCATGCCCTTGAGGGTTTCCTGGTTCGGGTGCATGCGGATCGACTCGGCCAGGTAGCGGTAGCTGTCGGCGTCGTTGGTGATCAGCTTGCCGGCCAGCGGCATGAAGGCGAAGGAGTAGGCGTCGTAGGCCTTGCCGAGCAGGGCGTTGGACGGTTTGGAGAACTCCAGCACCAGCAGGCGGCCGCCCGGCTTCAGCACCCGCAGCATGGAGCGCAGGGCGTCTTCCTTGTGGGTGACGTTGCGCAGGCCGAAGGCGATGGTGACCACGTCGAAGTGGTTGTCGGGGAACGGCAGCTTCTCGGCGTCGGCCTGGACGAAGCGCACGTTGCCGGCCACGCCCTTGTCGAGCAGGCGGTCGCGGCCGACCTTGAGCATCGAGGAGTTGATGTCGGCCAGCACCACTTCGCCGCTCTCGCCGACCAGGCGGGAGAACTGCCGGGTCAGGTCGCCGGTGCCGCCGGCGATGTCCAGCACCCGGTTGCCCCGGCGCACGCCGGACAACTCGATGGTGAAGCGCTTCCACAGGCGGTGCAGGCCGCCGGAGAGCACGTCGTTCATCAGGTCGTACTTGGCGGCCACCGAGTGGAACACCTCGGCGACCTTCTGCGCCTTCTGGCTTTCCGGGACGTTCTGGTAACCGAAATGGGTGGTGGGTTCGGCCTCGCGGCCCTTGCGCGGATCGTTCATGTCGCTGGCACCGGAAAAATGTGCCGGCCATTCTAGGGGGTGTTGACGTTTTGGCATAGGCTCACGCCAAAACGTCAACACCCCCTGCTGCCTGCGCTCGATTGTTTCCATGCAGTCGAGGCGCCGAAGTCGGCGCGGGACGGCCGCGGCCCGCCTCAGAGCATCAGCCGGACCACCGACTCGTCCGGGTCGCGGGACTTGCCGGCGCGCTCCAGTTCGGCCAGGTACTCGAGCCACAGGCGGTCGTGGTCGCGGGCCAGCTGGTAGAGATAGTCCCAGCTGTAGAGGCCGCTGTCGTGGCCGTCGTCGAAGATCAGCTTGAGGGCGTACTGGCCGACCGGCTCGACGCCGCTCAGGCCGACGCCGAGCTTGCCGTGCTGCAGCACGGGATGGCCGTGGCCGCGCACTTCCGCCGAGGGCGAGTGCACGCGGAGGAACTCGGCGTCGAGGCGGTACTGCTCGTCGGGACCGTAGTGCAGCTCGAGGGTCTTCGAGGCCTTGTGCAGCTTGATGGCGGTGGGCAGGCGCATCGGTGGAACTCCGCAGGGTGAGGCGGCGAGCTGCAGGGTGGAAAGCGCTGCGCGGTTTTCCACCCTGCGACGGCGGGGATCGCTTACAGGATATAGCGCGACAGATCCTCGTCCTGGGCCAGTTCGCCGAGGTGGCTGTTGACGTAGGCGGCGTCGATCACGATCGGCCGGCCGCTGTGATCGGCGGCCAGGTCGGCGGCGCTGAAGGAAACCTCCTCCAGCAGGCGTTCGAGCAGGGTATGCAGGCGGCGCGCGCCGATGTTCTCGGTCTTCTCGTTGACCTGCCAGGCGATCTCGGCGATGCGCTTGATGCCATCCGCGGTGAATTCGATGTCCAGCCCTTCGGTCTTCAGCAGTTCGCTGTACTGTTCGGTCAGGGAGGCGTGGGGCTCGGTGAGGATGCGCTCGAAGTCCTCCGGAGTCAGCGCCTTGAGTTCGACGCGGATCGGCAGACGGCCCTGCAGCTCCGGCACCAGGTCGCTGGGCTTGGCGAGGTGGAAGGCGCCGGAGGCGATGAACAGGATGTGGTCGGTCTTGACCATGCCGAGCTTGGTGTTCACCGTGCAGCCCTCGATCAGCGGCAGCAGGTCGCGCTGCACGCCCTCGCGGGAGACATCGGCGCCGCCGACGTTGGCACGCTTGGCCACCTTGTCGATCTCGTCGATGAAGACGATGCCATTCTGCTCGACTGCCTCCAGGGCGCGGGCCTTCAGCTCCTCCTCGTTGACCAGGCGGGCCGCCTCCTCGTCGCGGACCAGCTTGAGCGCATCCTTGACCTTCAGCTTGTGGCTCTTCTTCTTGCCCTTGCCCATGCTGGAGAACAGGTTCTGCAGCTGGCTGGTCATCTCCTCCATGCCGGGCGGGGCCATGATCTCCACGCCGCCGGGCGCTTCGGCGATCTCGATGTCGATTTCCTTGTCGTCCAGCTGGCCCTCGCGCAGGCGCTTGCGGAACAGCTGGCGGGTGTTGGAGTCCTCGCGCGTCACCGGCTCGTCGCCGAACCCCTGGCGTGCCGGCGGCAGCAGGGCGTCGAGGATGCGCTCCTCGGCGGCGTCCTCGGCGCGGAAGCGCATCTTGTTCACCTCCTGCTCGCGCAGCATCTTCAGCGCGGCATCGGCCAGATCGCGGACGATCGACTCGACGTCGCGGCCGACGTAGCCGACCTCGGTGAACTTGGTCGCCTCGACCTTGATGAAGGGCGCGTTGGCCAGCTTGGCCAGCCGGCGGGCGATCTCGGTCTTGCCGACGCCGGTCGGGCCGATCATCAGGATGTTCTTCGGCGTCACCTCGGCGCGCAGCTCGGCCGGCAGCTGCATGCGCCGCCAGCGGTTGCGCAGGGCGATGGCGACGGCGCGTTTGGCGTCGTCCTGGCCGACGATGTGGCGGTTGAGTTCGTGGACGATTTCGCGGGGCGTCATGGACATGGGTAGGGCTCGCTTCATGCGGAGGGCGTCGGGTCTGGGACCCCTCGCCACGGCGTTCTGTTCGACGGCCGCGAGGCTGCGGCCGGAGGGGCGGCGGACACTCAGTCGAGGTCCAGCTCCTCGATGGTCAGGTTCTGGTTGGTGAAGACGCAGATGCTGCCGGCAATGTTCAGTGCGGTCTCGGCGACCTCGCGGGCGGACAGGTCGGTGTGCAGCAGCAGTGCCTTTGCCGCGGCCTGGGCGTAGGGGCCGCCGGAACCCATGGCGATCAGGCTTTCCTCTGGTTCGACCACATCGCCGTTGCCGGTGATGATCAGCGAGGCGTCCTTGTTGGCCACCGCCAGCATGGCTTCCAGGCGGCTCAGCGTGCGGTCGGTGCGCCAGTCCTTGGCCAGCTCGACGGCGGCGCGGACCAGATGCCCCTGGTGTTTTTCCAGCTGCCCCTCGAAGCGCTCGAAGAGGGTGAAGGCGTCCGCGGTGGCGCCGGCGAACCCGGCCAGCACCTGGCCGTGATAGAGGCGGCGGACCTTCTTCGCGTTGCCCTTCATCACGGTGTTGCCGAGGGAAACCTGGCCGTCGCCGCCCATGACGACTTTGCCTTGGCGGCGGACTGAAACGATGGTGGTCAAGGGAGTCTCTCCACGCTGCGGGGCGAAAATGCCCGAGTGGAGCCTATATGGGGTGACGGCGGGGAGATTTCAACGGCGAGGGGCCGGCCGCGGTGGGCAGCCGGCCGGGCGTTCAGCGCGTCTGGCGCTGCTGGGGCAGCAGGTTGCGAAAACCGTCGCCGGCCAGCTGCTTCTGCGCCTGCTCCAGCTGCTGGCGGTTGGTGAAGGGGCCGGCCACCACGCGGTGCCAGGTTTCGCCGCGCACGGTGCCGACCTCGACGCGCACGCTCTGGCCGAGCAGGGCGATGCGCGCCCGGGCATCGTCCGCGTCGGCCTTGCTGCGGAACGAGCCGGCCTGCAGATAGTAGTGGGTGGCCGGCGCGGGCTTGGCCAGGGCCGGCGGCTTGGCGGTGACGGCGGGCGGTGTGCGGCCGTTGAGCAGGGCTTCGGCGCGGGCGGCGTCCTGGGCCGGCGTCAGCTTGGGCTGCTGAGCTTGCTGAGCCGGGCGCTGTGCCGGCGGCTTTGCCTGTGCTGCCTGCTGCTGCGCTGCTGGCTGCGTCGGCTGTGCCGGCGGAAGCTGCTGCTGCTGCTGCTGCTGCTGCTGCGTTTGCTGCGGTGGCTGTGCCTGTTGCTGTGCCGGGGGCAGCTGTGGCACCGACTGGGCTGGCGGCTGTTCCGGCGGCCTCTGCGGCTGCGCTTGTGGTGGCTGTTGTTGTGCCGTCGGCGGTACCACGACCTCCGATTCCGGCAAGAGGGTGTAGAAGTCGTACTTCGGCTTGTTCGGCTGCTGCGGCGCCGCCTTGCTCGGCGACTGCTCGGCAGTGTCGCGCTTGATCGCGTCGCTGCCGGGCTCGAGCTTGGTCAGAAACATCGCGAAGCCGCCGACGGCCAGGCCGCAGGCCAGCCAGAGCCAGCTCGGTATCTCTCGCCGGTGCGGCGGCGGGGTGCGGCTGGCGCCGCGCTTGGGGGCAGTGTTCTTTGCCATGCTGGTGGGTAAGTCCCTTTACTTACATGCGTTCCAGGGTTTCCAGGCCGAGCAGTTCCAGGCCCTGCCGGAGAGTGCGGCCGGTCAGCGCGGCCAGCAGCAGACGGCTCTGCTGGCGGGCCGGGGTGTCGGCAGCGAGGATCGGGCAGTTCTCGTAGAAGCTGGAGAACAGCCCGGCCAGATCATAGAGGTAGGCGCAGAGCAGGTGCGGCAGACCCTTCTCGGCGACGTTGCCGAGCACCTCGCCGAACTGCGCCAGCCGGGCGGCCAGTGCCTGCTCCTGGTCGGCCTCGAGGACCAGGCTGCCGTCGATCTCGGCGAAGCCCTTGCCCAGCTTGCGGAACACGCTGGCCACGCGGGTGTAGGCGTAGAGCAGGTAGGGCGCGGTGTTGCCCTCGAAGCTCAGCATCAGCTCGAAGTTGAAGCTGTAGTCGCTGGTGCGGTGCTTGGACAGGTCGGCGTACTTCACCGCGCCGATGCCGACCGCGCGGGCGATGCTGCGCAACTCGTCCTCGGGCAGGTCAGGGTTCTTGCCCTTGACCAGAGCGTAGGCGCGCTGTTCGGCCTCGTCGAGCAGGTCGATCAGCTTCACCGTGCCGCCGTCGCGGGTCTTGAACGGGCGGCCGTCGGCGCCGTTCATGGTGCCGAAGCCCATGTGCTCGAGGTCCGTGCCCTCGTGCACGAAGCCGGCGCGGCGCGCCACCGCGAAGGCCATCTGGAAGTGCAGGGCCTGGCGCTGGTCGACGAAGTAGAGCACGCGGTCGGCCTCGAGCACCTTGCTGCGGTAGCGCATCGCGGCGAGGTCGGTGGTGGCGTACAGATAGCCGCCGCCGGCCTTCTGCACGATCACCGGCAGCGGGTTGCCCTCGGCATTCTTGAATTCGTCGAGGAACACGCACTGGGCGCCGTCGCTCGCGGTCAGCAGACCCTTGTCGCGCAGGGCCTGGACGATGCCCGGCAGTTCGTCGTTGTAGGCGCTCTCGCCGCGGATGTCGTCCGCGCTCAGGCGCACGCCGAGGCGCTCGTAGACTTCCTGGCAGTGCGACAGGGAGACCTCGTTGAAGCGCTGCCACAGGCGCAGGCATTCCGCATCGCCGGCCTGCAGCTTGACCACCAGTTCGCGGGCGCGGTCGGCGAAGGCCTCGGACTCGTCGAAGCGCTTCTTCGCGGCGCGGTAGAACTGTTCGAGGTCGGCCAGCTCGCTCTCGGCGGAGGCCGGGTTCTCCTCCAGGTGGGCCAGCAGCATGCCGAACTGGGTGCCCCAGTCGCCGACGTGGTTCTGGCGGATCACGGTGTCGCCGAGGAACTCCAGCACCCGCGCCACGGCGTCGCCGATGATGGTCGAGCGCAGGTGGCCGACGTGCATCTCCTTGGCCAGATTGGGCGAGGAGAGGTCGACCACCACGCGCTGCAGGTCGCCGTGCTTGCGCACGCCGAGGCGCTCGTCGGCCAGCGCCCGCTGCAGGCGCTGGGCCAGGGCATCGCTGTTCTGGAAGAAGTTGAGAAAGCCCGGGCCGGCGATTTCCACCTTGCTGATCGAGGCACTGGCCGGCAACGCGGCGATCAGCTTCTCGGCCAGCTCGCGCGGCTTCAGCCCGGCCGGCTTGGCCAGCATCATGGCGATGTTGCTGGCGAAGTCGCCGTGGCTCTTGTCCTTGCTGTTTTCCACCTGGATCGCCGGCGTCAGGCCCGCGGGGAGCACGCCGTCATCGGTCAGGCGGGTCAGGGCTTGCTGGATCAGCTGGCGAATCGTGTCTTTCATGGTCTGCTCGTGGCCGCGGAGGGGCGCTGCACCGGGAAGGCGGGTTGTGAAAACCGGGCATTATCCGCGGCAGGGGCGGGCTTGCCAACCGGTGCGAGTCCGGGCGGCGGCCGTGCCGATCGACAGGCCGGCTGGCGCCAGAGTTCGTGTCTCAGTACAGGTCGACCGGGTCGACATCCAGCGACCAGCGTACCGTGCGGGCGCCGGGCAGGCGTTCGAGAACCGCCAGCCACGGCCCGAGCAGGCGGCGCAGCGGCGCACGGCTGGCGGCCTGCAGCAGCAGCTGGGCGCGGTAGCGGCCGGCGCGGCGCTCCATGGGCGCCGGCACCGGGCCGAGCAGTTCGATACCGGAGAGCTGCAGCGCATCGAGCAGGTGCTGGGCCTCGGCGGCAGCCTGTTCGAGGAAGTCCTCGGCCTGGCCCGGCCGGTGCGCCTCGGCGCGCAGCAGGGCGAGGTGGGAGAAGGGCGGCAGGCCGGCGGCGCGGCGCTCCTCGAGGGCCTGCTCGGCGAAGGCCAGATAGCCCTGTTCGGCGAGCTGGACCAGCAGCGGGTGGTCGGCCAGGTGGCTCTGGATGATCACCGTGCCCGGCTCTTCGGCACGCCCGGCGCGCCCGGCGACCTGCACGATCAACTGGGCCATGCGCTCGCTGGCGCGGAAATCGGCGGAGAACAGGCCGCCATCGGCATCGAGGATCGCCACTAGGGTGACCCGCGGGAAGTGATGTCCCTTGGCGAGCATCTGCGTGCCGACCAGCAGGCAGGGTTCGCCGCGGTGGATGATGGCAAGCAGCCTGGGCAGTGCGTCCTTGCGCGCGGTGCTGTCGCGGTCGACGCGCAGCACCGGGTAGTCGGGAAACAGGATGGCCAGGCGCTCCTCGGTGCGCTCGGTGCCGGCGCCGACCGGGCGCAGGTCGACCCGGGCGCACTGCGGACAGGCGGTCGGCTGGCGCTCGACGTGGCCGCAGTGGTGGCAGCGCAGCTCGCGCTGGCGCTGGTGCAGGGTCATGCGCGCGTCGCAGCGCGGACACTGGGCGATCCAGCCGCAGTCGTGACACAGCAGGGTCGGCGCGAAGCCGCGGCGATTGAGGAACACCAGCACCTGCTGGCCGGCGGCGAGGGTGCGGGCGATGGCTTGCTGCAGGGGCGGGGAGATGCCGGCGTCGAGCGGACGGCTCTTCACGTCCAGGCGCAGGAAGCGCGGCGGGCGGGCGTGGCCGGCGCGCTGGCGGAGCTGGAGCAGGGCGTAGCGGCCGGTGTGGGCGTTGTGCAGGCTCTCCAGTGAGGGCGTGGCGGAGCCGAGCAGGATCGGGATCTCCTCCTGCCGGGCGCGCACCACGGCGAGGTCGCGGGCGTGGTAGCGCAGGCCTTCCTGCTGCTTGTAGGAGGCGTCGTGCTCCTCGTCGACGATGATCAGGCCGGGGTGCTTGAGCGGAGTGAACAGCGCCGAGCGGGTGCCGATGACGATGTCCGCCTCGCCGTCGCGGGCCGCCAGCCAGGCGTCCAGGCGCTCGCGGTCGCCGATGCCGGAGTGGAGCAGGGCGATCCGTGCGTTGAAGCGGCGGGTGAAGCGCTCCAGGGTCTGCGGTCCGAGGTTGATTTCCGGGATCAGCACCAGTGCCTGCCGGCCGGCCTCGAGTACCTGGCGGATCAGTTGCAGATAGACCTCGGTCTTGCCGCTGCCGGTGACGCCAGCGAGGAGGAAGGCGTTGAAGCCGCCGAAGCCGGCGCGCACCGCCTCGAGCGCCTCGCGCTGTTCGTCGTTCAGCGGCAGTTCGGCCTGGAGCAGCCAGCTGCCGTGCCGTTCGCGGGGCGCGTGCTGGCGTACCTCGGTGTGCAGCAGGCCCTTGGCCAGCAACAGGTCGAGGCTGGCCCTGTTCAGCTGCAGCTTGCCGAGCAGCGTCTGGGGCACGCCGTGGGGGTGCTGGGCGAGGACCTGCAGGGCCTCGCGCTGGCGCGGCGCGCGGGCCAGGCGCGGGTCGTCCGGGCGGGCGCCTTCGGCCAGATGCCACCAGCGCTCCTCGCGCCGCTCGGCCGGCTCGCCCTGGCGCAGCAGCGCCGGCAGGGCCCAGCCGAAGGTATCGCCGAGGCTGTGCTGATAGTAGTGGGCCGTCCACCGGCACAGCCTGAGCAGGCTCGTCGGCAGCGCGGGCCTGGGATCGAGAAGCTCGAGGGCGGCCTTCAGTTTGTCGGCCGGCACCTCGCTGTGCCCGCTCAGCTCGACCAATACGCCGACCACCTCGCGCCGGCCGAAGGGTACGCGCAGGCGCACGCCCGGCTGCAGGAGGGCAGGTGGCACGCCAGGCGGCGCGCGGTAGTCGAACAGGCGGCGCAGTGGGGAGGGCAGGGCGAGACGGAGGATCGGGGCGGGCACGCGGGCAGTCCTTGGCGGGGAGCAGCGATCTTAGCAGGCAACGAGATCGGTACGGCGACCAGCCGGCTTTGCGCGCTTGCATCAGGGCAGTGCTCTGGTATCATCCGCCGCCTGTTTCCGTACGGTGCCTGACATAGGGTCGGGTGGCGGTACGCCAGAGTCGAGGACTTTTCCATGAAAGCCGATATCCATCCGAATTACGTCGAGATCGAGGCGACCTGCAGCTGCGGGAACGTGATCAAGACCCGCTCCACCCTGGGCAAGAACCTCAGCATCGACGTGTGCTCCGAGTGCCATCCGTTCTATACCGGCAAGCAGAAGGTGCTCGACACCGGCGGCCGTATCGACCGCTTCAAGCAGCGTTTCGGTGTGTTCGGCGCCAAGTAAGCGCCGATGGCCAGGACGGCCTGATGGACTGTTTCGAGCTGCTGAAAAAGGCGCCCCTCGCGGGCGCCTTTTTCGTTTCCGTCGTCTGGGGATTTCCGGCCCAGGCGTTCTGTCCGGCACCGGGCAAACTGTCGACCGCTCGCGTGGAGCAGGTGCTGGACGGCGATACCCTGCGCCTCGCCGACGGTCGCCGCGTGCGGCTGATCGGCCTCAATACGCCGGAGCGCGAACGCCGGGGGCGGCCTGCCGAGCCTTTTGCCGAGGCGGCGCGCGAGCGCCTGCGGCAACTGGTGACAGCCAACGACAGGTGGGTCGGCCTGCAGCCGGGGACTCAGGCCAAGGATCGCTATGGACGCACCCTGGCCCATGCCTATGACGGGCGCGGGCGCAACTGGGAGGCGCAGCTGCTTGCCGAGGGGCTAGGCTATCAGGTGGCGATGACGCCGAACGTGGCGCTGGCGGGCTGTCTGCAGGAGGCCGAGCGCCACGCGCGGGCGGCCCGGGAGGGGCTCTGGCGGCGCCCGGCCTGGAAGACGCCGGAGCAGTTGCAGCGTGGCGGCTTTGCCCTGATCCGCGCGCGGGTGAGCGGGGTCGAGCGCAATCGCGGCGGTCTGTGGATCGAGCTGGACGGGCCGCTGGTCCTGCGCATCGAGCCGGAACGGCTCGGCCTGTTCGACCTGCCCGCTCTGCAGCGCCTGCCGGGACGGCACATCGAGGCGCGCGGCTGGGTGGTCGACCACTCCCGCCGCGAGCGCATGGACGGGGGGCAGATGCGCTGGATGCTGCCGCTGACCCATCCGCTGATGCTCGAGGTGCCGCCATGAAGCCATGTCTGGTCCTGTTGCTGCTGGGGTTGCTGGCAGGTTGCGCGACCAATCCGGTCAGTGGGCGCAGCGATTTCGTCATGCTGAGCGAGCGTCAGGAACTGGAGATCGGTCGTCGCCTCCACCCGCAGGTCCTCGAGCAATATCCGCGCTATGCCGACGAGCGGCTGCAGGACTATGTGCAGCAGGTCGGCGAGCGGGTCGCCCGCTACAGTCACCGCAGCGCCCTGGATTACCGCTTCACCGTGCTCGACTCGCCGGATCTGAACGCCTTCGCCTTGCCCAGCGGCTATGTCTACATCCATCGCGGCCTGCTGGCCTACCTCAATTCGGAGGCTGAGCTGGCGGCGGTGCTCGGTCACGAGGTCGGGCATGTCACGGCGCGCCACGGGGTGCGCCAGCAGAGCCAGGCGAGCGCCTGGAGCATCGTCAGCCAGGTCATCGCCATCGGTACCGGGGTGGGCGCGGCGGGCGATCTGACCAGCATGCTCGGCAGTGCCCTGGTACGCGGCTACGGGCGGGACATGGAACTGGAGGCCGATGGCCTCGGCGCGCAGTATCTGGCGCGGGCCGGCTACGATCCCGAGGCAATGATCGCGGTGGTCCGGCTCTTGAAGAACCAGGAGGACTTTGCCCGCCAGGAGGCCGCCCAGCGCGGCGAGCCGCAGCCGGAGTCGGGTTATCACGGACTCTTCGACAGCCATCCGGACAATGATCGGCGCCTGCATGAGGTGGTCGGGTCTGCGCGGGGGCTGGTCGCGGTGCGCCAGGAGGTGAATCGGGAGGGCTTTCTCGAGCAGATCGAGGGCCTGCCCTTCGGCGATTCGGAGGCCTCGGGGGTGGTCCGCGGACAGGCCTTCTATCACGGCCCGCTGGACTTCACCCTGAGCTTTCCGCAGGGCTGGGCGCTGCTCAATCGGCCGGATGCGCTGGTCGGGCTGATGCCGGATCGCCAGGGGCTGATCGCCATGACCATGGAGCCCGTCGATCCGCAGCTGGCGCCGGAGGCGTTCCTGCAGCAGCGCATCGGCGATCGCCGTCTGCTCGAGGGCAGCCCCCTGCGCCAGCAGGGGCTGCAGGGGTATACCGGCCTCATGCCCGGTACCCCAGCCCGGCGGGTCGCGGTCCTGTACCGGGAGCGCCAGGCCTTCCTGTTCGTGGCGGCGCTCAAGGGCAAGTCCGGCCTGGGGGCGGCGGATGCTGACTTTCTGCGGGTGATTGGGAGTTTCCGGCCGCTGCAGGACACCGAACGGAAGCTGGCCCAGCCGTTGCGGTTGCGCCGGGTGCGGGTCGGCGAGGGGCAGCGGCTGGCCGGATTCAGTCAGGCCAGCGGGGTGGCGGAGGCATCCGTGATGCGCTTGCGGCTATTGAACAATCTTTATCCGGACCTTGAGCCACGTCCGGGAGAGTGGCTGAAAGTCTTATATTAGAGGCCTTGACATGCGGCGTTGAGTGCTATTGTTGGTACTCGTCGTCTTGCCGTATGCTCATCCTGCAAGTCGCAACATAATAAAAATGGAAACTATAAATATGTCCGATCTCAAAACCGCCGCCCTCGAATACCACGCTCATCCGCGCCCCGGAAAGCTGAGCGTGGAACTGACCAAACCCACCCAAACCGCCCGCGACCTGTCGCTGGCCTACAGCCCCGGCGTTGCCGAGCCGGTACGGGAAATCGCCCGCGATCCCGAACTGGCCTACACCTACACCGGCAAGGGGAACCTGGTCGCCGTCATTTCCGACGGTACCGCGATCCTCGGCCTGGGCAATCTTGGCCCGCTGGCCTCCAAGCCGGTCATGGAAGGCAAGGGCGTGCTGTTCAAGCGCTTCGCCGGCGTCGACGTGTTCGACATCGAGGTCGACGCGGAGAGCCCGCAGGCCTTCATCGATACCGTCAAGCGCATTTCCATCACCTTCGGTGGCATCAATCTGGAGGACATCAAGGCGCCCGAATGCTTTGAGATCGAGCGGGCCCTGATCGAACAGTGCGACATCCCGGTTTTCCATGACGACCAGCACGGCACCGCCATCGTCACCGCGGCCGGCATGCTCAATGCACTGGAAATCGCCGGCAAGAGCCTGCCGACTGCCAGGATCGCCTGTCTCGGTGCCGGTGCCGCGGCCATTTCCTGCATGCGCCTGCTGGTCAGCCTGGGCGCCAAGGTGGAGAACATCCACATGATCGACCGTCAGGGGGTCATCCATTCCGGGCGCGACGATCTGAACCAGTACAAGGCGGTGTTCGCCCACGAAACCGACAAGCGCACCCTGGCCGACGCCCTCGACGGCGCCGACGTCTTCGTCGGCCTGTCCGGCGCCAATCTGCTGAGCCCGGAAGACCTGCTGCGCATGGCGCCGAACCCGATCGTCTTCGCCTGTTCCAACCCGGACCCGGAGATCAAGCCGGAACTGGCGCATGCCACGCGCAGCGACGTGATCATGGCCACCGGTCGCTCCGACTACCCGAACCAGGTCAACAATGTGCTGGGCTTTCCCTTCATCTTCCGCGGCGCCTTGGACGTGCGCGCCACCCGCATCAACGAGGAGATGAAGATCGCTGCGGCCCACGCCCTGCGCGAGCTGGCCAGGCTGCCGGTGCCCAAGGAAGTCTGCGAGGCCTACGGGGTCTCCGGCCTGGAGTTCGGTCGCGAATACATCATTCCGAAGCCCATGGACCCGCGGCTGATCACGCTGGTGTCCGACGCCGTGGCCAGGGCCGCCATCGAGAGCGGCGTGGCCTCCCTGCCCTATCCGAAGCACTACCCGCTGCAGTCGGTGGATGCGGTGTTCAGCGGCTGATCCGCAATTCTCTCAACAAAAAGGAACCCCGCCTCGAGCGGGGTTCCTTTTTTATTGGACTCAGAACAGGTCGATCGGCGGAGCGGAATCTTTCGCCAGGCTGCCTTGGCTGGACTCCTCCTCGCTGGCCATGGGAGGCGGAGCCTCGTTCTTGAACAGCTCGAAGAAGGCTCCGGGGGTGCCGGGTGAGGCGATGCGGCCGCTGCTTGGGTTGATGCGCAGGGTCAGCAATCCTTCGGGTTCGGCCTGCAGGTGGGGCGGTTTGTCCTTCAGGGCGGCAGACATGAAGCCCATCCAGATCGGCAGGGCCACGGTGCTGCCGTATTCGTGGCTGCCCAGGCTTTCCGGCTGGTCGAAGCCGGCCCAGACGGTGGTGACGTAGTCGGCGTTGTAGCCGGAGAACCAGCTGTCCTTGGATTCGTTGGTGGTCCCGGTCTTGCCGGCCAGGTCGCTGCGCCCCATTTCCAGGGCGCGACGGGCCGTGCCGCGCTTGATCACATCCTGCAGCATGCTGGTCATGATGTAGGTGGTGCGGGCATCGACGATGCGCTCGGCGGCAATCGGCTCGGGCGCTACGGGAGGCTGGCTGGCTGGCGTCGGCTGGGCATTCTCCGGAAGGTCGCCGCTGGTGGTGTCTGGTATTGAGTCCTCGGTGGCGGCCGACGTATTGACGAAGGCGCCGGGTGCCGGCTGCTCTCCCGGCACGCGGGGCGGATTGGCCTGATAGAGGAGCTTGCCGTCGCGATCTTCGATGCGCTCGATCAGGTAAGGCTGGGTGCGGTAACCGCCGTTGGCGAAGGTACTCCAGCCGCCGGCGATTTCCAGCGGGGTCAGGTTGGCCGTGCCGAGCGCCAGGGACAGGTTGCGCGGCAGGTCCCGCTTGTCGAAGCCGAAGCGGCCGATGTAGTCGAGGGTATAGTCGATGCCCGTGCTTTGCAGCAGGCGAATCGACACCAGGTTGCGCGACTTGTACAGGGCCTCGCGTATGCGGATCGGGCCGAGGAAGGTGTTGGTGTCGTTCTTCGGGCGCCAGACCGTGTCCAGATATGGATCGACGAAGACGATCGGTGCGTCGTTGATCAGGCTGGCGGCGGTAAAGCCGCGATCCAGCGCCGCGCTGTAGATGAAGGGCTTGAAGCTCGAGCCAGGCTGCCGTTTGGCCTGGGCGGCACGGTTGTAGTGGCTCTGCTCGAAGGAGAAGCCGCCCACCAGGGCGCGTATGGCTCCGTCCCGCGGATCCAGGGAAACCAGGGCGCTCTGGGCGGCGGGGATCTGGCTGAAGGCGAGGCTGCCGTCCTCCTGGCGCTGGACGCGGATCAGGTCGCCGATCTTGACCACCTGGCCCGGCTGCTGCGGTTTGGGGCCCTGGCTGTCGGCGCTGATGAAGGGGCGAGCCCAGCTCATGCTCTCCCAGCTCACTTTTTCTTCGTTGCCGCTGCGCGTCAGGACATGGATGGCGCTGCTGCCGATCTGGGTGACGACGGCGGGCTCGAGGTTGTTGATGATGCGCCGCTTGTTCAGCTCCTCCAGCCAGGCGTCCCTGTTCGTGCCGGGCAGTCGAGCCTCGGGGCCGCGGTAGCCATGGCGCCGGTCGTAGTCGAGCAGCCCCTGGCGCACGGCCATGCTGGCTGTCTCCTGCAGGTCGCTGGGAACCGTGGTGGTGACCCGAAATCCTTCGGTATAGGCATCGCTGCCATAGCGGCCGACCAGTTCGGCGCGGGCCATTTCGGCGATGTAGGGCGCATTCAGCTCGGGAGTGGCTACGTGATAGCTGGCTTCCGCAGGCTCGGCGAGGGCCTGCTGGTAGCGGGCCTCGTCGATGTGCCCGAGCTTGTGCATGCGCCCGAGGATCCAGTCGCGCCGCTCCTTGCTGCGTGCCGGATTGGCCAGCGGGTTGAAGCGCGACGGGGCTTTCGGCAGGCCGGCGATCATCGCCAGCTGCGCCAGACTCAGTTCGCGGATGGGCTTGCCGTAATAGACCTGGGCTGCGGCCTCGATGCCATAGGCGCGGTTACCGAGGTAGATCTTGTTGACATAGAGCTCGAGGATCTCCTCCTTGCTGAGTTCCCGTTCGATCTGCAGGGCAAGAAGGATTTCGTTGGCCTTGCGCGAGAAGCTCCGCTCGCTGGTCAGGAAGAAATTCTTCGCCACCTGCATGGTGATGGTGCTGCCCCCGGTCTGAATATGCCCGCTGCTCAATAATTGCGTGGCAGCGCGCATTAGGCTGGCAAGGTCAACGCCATAATGGCTGGCGAAGTTATCGTCCTCCGCAGCCAGCAGGGCATGGATGAAGTCCGGGGGAATGTCTGCATAGCGGATGGGGGTGCGGCGCATTTCGCCAAACTCCGCAATCAGCTTGGCATCGCTGCTGTATATCCGCAGGGGGATCTGCAACTGGATGGTGCGCAGCGATTCGGCCGACGGAAGGCTGGGTCCCAGATAGAGGAAGGCTCCGCTCAGACCGAGCAGCAGGCTGCTGAAAGTGGCGACGAAAGTCCAGCCGAAGAATTTAAGCAAACGCATCAAGGCCGCGGGGTTTCCAGATGAAAGAGGGACGGATTTTCAGGCAAGGCGAAAAGCGAAAAGCTGGTCACATTATATGCGGTTTTTCTGCTGGGTAGCCATTTACGCTTCTGTCAAGCCTGTTATCTAATGCGCCATTACATAAATTGTCCGTAAGTTACGGATACAGCAAGGAAATTGGTTGTGCTAGGGCTCTTCAACAAGAAAGCGGGTTCATTACTGGGGATCGATATTAGTTCGACCACGGTCAAGCTTATCGAATTGAGTCGTTCGGGTAACCGTTACCGGGTAGAGGCCTACGCTGTCGAGCCGCTTCCTGCCAATGCCGTCGTCGAGAAGAACATTGTCGATCTCGATGGTGTCGGCCAGACCTTGAGCAAGGTGCTGGCCAAGGCCAAGACCGGAACCAGGAACGCGGCCGTGGCCGTGGCGGGTTCCGTGGTGATTACCAAGACCGTCGAGATGGATGCCGGGCTTTCCGAGGATGAAATGGAAACCCAGTTGAAGCTTGAGGCCGACCAATACATTCCCTATCCCCTCGAGGAAGTGGCGATCGACTTCGAGATCCAGGGGCCGCTGCCACGCAGCCCCGGACGCGCCGAGGTGCTGCTCGCCGCCTGCCGCAAGGAGAACGTCGAGGCCCGCGAGGCGGTGCTGGCACTGGCCGGCCTGACGGCCAAGGTCGTCGATGTCGAGGCCTATGCCATGGAGCGCGCCTGCGGCCTGCTGGTCGACCAACTGGGCGGCGATCCGGCGGGATTGATCGTAGCTGTCGTCGATATCGGCGCGACCATGATGACGCTCAGCGTAATGCATCACGGTCGCACCCTCTATACCCGCGAGCAACTGTTCGGCGGCAAGCAACTCACCGACGAAATCCAGCGCCGCTATGGCCTGTCCATGGCCGAAGCCGGTCTGGCCAAGAAAAAAGGCGGACTTCCGACAGACTACGACAGCGAGGTTTTGCAGCCGTTCAAGGATGCTGTCGTACAGCAGGTTTCCCGTTCGCTGCAGTTCTTTTTCGCGGCGGGCCAGTACAACCAGGTCGACTACATCCTGCTGGCGGGAGGGACCTCTTCCCTGCCGGGGCTTGATCAACTGATCCAGCAGAAGACCGGGACCCGGACGCTGGTGGCCAACCCGTTTGCCGAGATGGCGTTGAGCCCCAAGGTGAATGCCTCGGCGCTGGTCAGCGATGCTCCGGCCATGATGGTTGCCTGCGGTCTGGCGATGAGGAGTTTCGATTAGATGGCGCGGATCAACCTTCTACCCTGGCGCGAGCAGCTTCGCGAGGAGCGTCGCCAGCGTTTTCTGGTCACGCTGGGGGCGGTATTGCTGGCTGCTGGCGGCCTGGTTTTCCTGGGGGACCGATACCTGAATGCGAGCATCGAGGCGCAACGTGTGCGCAACGATTTCATTCGCAAGGAGATCGCCGTGCTCGATGCGCGGATCAAGGAGATCAGCGAACTCAAGACCCGTCGCCAGCAATTGCTGGAGCGGATGAAGATCATTCAGGACCTGCAGGGCAATCGGCCGATCATCGGTCGGGTCTTCGATCAGTTGGTTCGCACCTTGCCCGATGGCGTGTATTTCACCTCCCTGAAGATGACCGGCAAGAACATCGCTATCGAGGGGGCGGCCGAATCCAACAACCGCGTCTCGAACCTGATGCGCAATCTGGATGGCTCCGAATGGCTCGAGGCGCCGAACCTGACGGCCGTGAAGGCCGTGACGGCCGGCGCCCTGGATCAGGCCAACGTATTCCAGTTGACCGTCCAGCAGGTGCGGCCGGGACAGGAGGATGAGGCGCAGGGCACAGGGGGCGCGCAAACCGGAGCTGCCACTGTTCGTGGCTCGGCGGCTGATTCGAAAGGTGCGCAGAAGAAAGAAGGAGCGCGGAAATGAATCTGTCCGAGTCCCTGGAAAGTTTGCGCAAGATCGACCTGTCCGACCTGGATCTGAATAACCTCGGATCGTGGCCGGCACCAGTGAAGGTCATCACCTGTCTGCTGCTGCTGATCGGCGTTCTGGCATTGGGCTACAACTTCCATCTCAAGGATTTGCAGGAACAGCTCGAGCGGGTGCGTGGCGAAGAGGGCACCCTGAAGCAGCAGTTCGCCACCAAGGCCTTCCAGGCGGCGAACCTGGAGGCCTACAGGCGGCAGATGGCGGAGATGGAAACCTCCTTCGGTGTCCTGTTGCGACAGCTGCCGAGCGATACCGAGGTGCCGGGACTGCTCGAGGACATCACCCGTACCGGCTTGGGCAGTGGACTGGAGTTCGAGGAGATCAAACTTCTCCAGGAAGTTGCCCAGCAGTTCTATATCGAATTGCCGATACAAATATCTGTAGTGGGCAGTTATCACGATCTGGCCACTTTTGTCAGCGGAGTTGCCAGTCTTCCGCGAATAGTCACATTGCATGACTTCGAAATAAAACCCGTGGCCTCGGGAGACAACACGAAGTTGCGCATGAAAATACTGGCCAAGACTTATCGCTATAACGACAAGGGACTGCAGAAATGAGGGGCGCCCGTCTGATTTGCATTGCGGCCCTTGTCGGACTTTCCGGTTGCAATGTCGGTAATGAGTTTCAGGATTTGCAGATCTATATGGACGAGGTTCGTGCGCGGCCCAAGGGAACGATCGAGCCGCTGCCGGAGTTTCAGCCCTACGAGGCCTTCACCTACAGTGCGGCAGCCATGCGCAGCCCATTCCAGCCACCGGTGAAAATCGACCTGGCCACCCAGCAGAGGGGCTCGAAGGACATCCGTCCGGATGAGAAGCGGGTCAGGCAGTATCTCGAGGGCTTCAACATCGAAGTCTTCGAGATGGTCGGCACGCTCTCCAACGGGGAGGGCGTGCAGGCCCTGATGCGCGGGGCGGGCGCTGTCCATCGGGTGAAGGTGGGCGACTATCTGGGGCGCAACCATGGTCGCATCGTCAAGATCAACGAGGCCTCCATCGATGTCGTGGAAATCGTTCCTGATGGCGAAGGCGGCTGGCTGGAGCGTCCGCGCAGTCTCACTTTGAAGGAGCGCTCGTGATGGGCGCATCCAGCATGAAGAAAAATTCCCGGTCTGCATTACGGAACCAGTCAATGAACAGCACCCTTTCGCGTCTTGGTATTTCAGTCCTGGCTGCCCTGCTGTCGCCGGAATTGTTGGCGGCCGACCTCAAGGCTCTGGATGTGGCCGCCCTGCCTGGCGATCGGGTCGAGCTCAAGTTGTCCTTCGACGAGCCCGTGCCGGCGCCGCGCGGCTATACCATCGAGCAGCCGGCCCGGATCGCCCTGGATCTGCCCGGTGTAGCCAACAAGCTGGGGACCCGGTATCGCGAGCTGGGCGTCGGCAATGCCCGCAGCGTCACCCTGGTCGAGGCGGGCGGCCGCACCCGGATGATCGTCAACCTGGCGAGCCTGTCGCCCTATAGCACGCGAGCCGAAGGCAACAACCTCTATGTGGTGATCGGCGAGTCGGCCGCCGCGCCCCAGCAGGCCGGCACTGCGCCGTCACCGGTCGCCACGGCGGCTCCGGCTCCGTTGGTCAAGCCCTATGCGCCGGCCGGCAAGACCGTCCAGGGCATCGACTTCCAGCGCGGCGAGCAGGGCGAAGGCAACGTTATCATCGATCTGTCGAGTCCGGGCATGAATCCCGATATCCAGGAGCAGGGTGGCAGGATTCGCCTGGACTTCCCGGGTGCGCAGTTGCCGGAATCCCTGCGGGCACGTCTGGATGTCAAGGATTTCGCTACGCCCGTGCAGTTCGTGAGTGCTTCGAGTGAGGGTGGCAAGGCCAGCATTCTGATCGAGCCGACCGGCATGTACGACTATCTGGTCTACCAGACCGACAACCGCCTGACCGTCAGCGTCAAGCCGCTGACCCAGGAAAATGTCGCCAAGCGCAATGCCGACCGCTTCGCCTATACCGGCGAGAAGCTGTCGCTGAACTTCCAGGATATCGATGTCCGCTCGGTCCTGCAGCTGATCGCCGACTTCACCAACCTCAACCTGGTGGCCAGCGACACCGTGCAGGGCAATATCACCCTGCGCCTGCAGAATGTGCCCTGGGACCAGGCGCTCGATCTGGTGCTCAAGACCAAGGGGCTGGACAAGCGCAAGGTCGGCAATGTCCTGCTGGTGGCGCCGGCCGACGAAATCGCGGCGCGCGAGCGTCAGGAGCTGGAGGCGCAGCAGCAGATCGCCGAGCTGGCTCCCCTGCGCCGCGAGCTGGTCCAGGTGAACTACGCCAAGGCAGCGGATATCGCCAAGCTATTCCAGTCGGTCACCAGCGGCGAAGAGGGTGAAGAGCAGCGCGGTTCCATCACCGTCGACGAGCGGACCAACAACATCATCGCCTACCAGACCCAGGAGCGTCTGGACGAGCTGCGACGGATCGTCGCCCAGCTGGACATTCCGGTGCGCCAGGTGATGATCGAGGCACGCATCGTCGAGGCCAATGTCGATTACGACAAGAGCCTGGGGGTTCGCTGGGGCGGCAGCTTCGTGAACGACCAGTGGAGCCTGTATGGCAAGGATGGTGCGCAATCCGTCGATGACGGGCAGGTGTTTCTGCCCGGGACCGATCAGGTCGGCAACTTCACGCTGGAGGATGGCGTGGCGCCGGTCCCCTTCGTCGACATGGGCGTGGCGAACAGTACATCGGGTCTCGGCATCGGCTTCGTTTCCGACCACCTGATTCTCGACCTTCAACTGTCGGCCATGGAAAAGACCGGCAATGGAGAGGTCATTTCCCAGCCCAAGGTTCTCACTTCGGACAAGGAGACGGCGAAGATTCTGACCGGCGAGGAGATCCCCTACCAGGAGGCCAGCTCCAGCGGAGCGACCAGCACCTCCTTCAAGGAGGCGGCGCTGTCGCTGGAGGTGACGCCGCAGATCACCCCCGACAACCGCATCATCATGGAGGTGAAGGTGACCAAGGATCAGGCGGACTTCTCCAAGGCGATAGGCGGAGTGCCGCCGATCAACAAGAACGAGGTCAACGCCAAGGTGCTGATCGGCGATGGCGAAACCATCGTGATCGGCGGAGTCTTCTCCAATACCCAGGCCAAGTCCGTGGACAAGGTGCCCTTCCTCGGCGACCTGCCGTTCATCGGACGTCTGTTCCGCCGCGACGTGGTCGCCGACAGCAAATCCGAGCTGCTTGTTTTCCTGACTCCGCGTATTCTTAACAACCAGGCTATTGCGGTGAGTCGTTGAGTCAGTGCGAAATGTGATCCTCGTGGGCCCGATGGGCTCGGGCAAGAGCACCATCGGGCGTTTGCTTGCCAAAGAATTGCGGTTGACGTTCAAGGATTCCGACAAGGAAATCGAGCAGCGTACCGGCGCCGACATTCCCTGGATCTTCGACGTGGAAGGGGAGGCGGGCTTTCGCGAGCGCGAGCAGGCGATGATCGGAGAGCTTTGCGCCAATGACGGCATCGTGCTCGCCACGGGCGGCGGTGCCGTGCTGCGCCCCGAGAATCGCGTCGCCCTGCGCGCGGGCGGGCGAATCGTCTACCTGCATGCCTCGGTTGCCCAGCAACTGGAGCGCACGTCCCGCGACCGCAACCGTCCGCTGCTGCGCTCCGCCGATCCGGGGCGCGTGCTGAGCGATCTGATGCTCGTCCGGGACCCCTTGTACCGGGAGATTGCCGATCTGGTGGTGGAAACCGACGAGCGTCCGCCGCGCATGGTCGTGGAAGAAATTCTCGATCGCCTGCACACACTGCCGCCGCGGTAAAGCCGCACGCAACTGCGCTATCCTAGCGCCCTTTCCAAAGCGGGGGCTTTCATGCAGACGTTACAGGTTGATCTCGGCGAGCGCAGCTATCCCATCTATATTGGAGCCGATCTGCTCGGTCGGGCGGAATGCATCGTTCCGCACCTGGCCGGCCGCCAGGTGGCGATAGTCACCAACGAGACCGTCGCGCCACTCTATCTGGACAAGCTGGCGCGGGTGCTGTCCGGCTGCGATCTGACCCCCATCGTGCTGCCGGATGGCGAGGCCTTCAAAAACTGGGAAACCCTGCAGAAGATTTTCGACGGCCTGCTCAAGGCGCGGCACGACCGGCGTACCACCCTCATTGCCCTGGGCGGCGGGGTCATCGGCGACATGGCCGGATTTGCTGCCGCCTGCTACCAGCGAGGGGTCGACTTCATCCAGATTCCGACCACCCTGCTGTCCCAGGTGGATTCCTCCGTGGGGGGCAAGACCGGCATCAACCACCCGCTGGGCAAGAACATGATCGGCGCCTTCTATCAGCCGAAAGCCGTGGTGATCGACACCTCCACCCTGGCTACCCTGCCGGCGCGGGAGTTGTCTGCCGGGCTGGCCGAGGTGATCAAGTACGGCCTGATCTGCGACGAGCCCTTCCTGGGCTGGCTGGAGGCGCACATGGAGGCGCTTCGTGCGCTGGATGCGGCGGCCCTGACTGAGGCCATTGCCCGCTCCTGTGCGGCCAAGGCGCAGGTGGTCGGCGCCGACGAGCGCGAAACGGGAGTGCGTGCCACCCTGAACCTGGGACACACCTTCGGTCATGCCATCGAAACCCACATGGGCTACGGTTCCTGGCTGCATGGCGAGGCCGTGGCTGCGGGCACCGTCATGGCTCTGGAGATGTCCCGGCGCCTCGGTTGGATCGACGAGGCCGGACGCGATCGCAGCATCCGCCTGCTGCAGCGGGCAGGGCTGCCCGTGGAGCCGCCGGCGGAAATGACCGCAGATGATTTCCTCAGGCACATGGCCGTCGACAAGAAGGTGCTGGGCGGCCAGCTGCGGCTGGTGCTGCTCAAGCGCCTGGGCGAGGCGGTGGTAACTGGAGATTTCCCGCGTGAGGCCTTGCAGGCTACCCTGGATACCGACTACCGGATGCTGATGGAACAGACCAGTCACTGAGAAAGCCATGACCAGTTTGCATGCAGATGAAGCTCTCCTGACCTACTACCAATTCAGTCACGACCCCTTTGCGCCGCGAACGCCGGGTTTCAAGTTCTTCCCGGCACAGCGCAAGCAGGTGCTTGGCCAACTGCATCACCTTGCCCGCTACAGTCGCTTGCTGCTGGTGGTCAGCGGGCCGCTGGGCAGTGGCAAGACGCTTTTGCGGCAGGCTCTGGTGGCCAGCAGCAACAAGCAGTCGGTGCTGTGCGTCGTGGTTTCCGCACGGGCCTCGGCGCGGGTCGATGGTTTGCTGCGGCAGATCGCCCTTGGGCTGGGGCTGGGGCATGCGGACGAGCAATCGATCCTGGGCCAGGTCGAGCAACTGGCTGCCACGGGCCAGGAGCTCTACCTTCTGGTGGACGATGCGGAGTTGCTGGAAACGGCCGCCCTCGATGCCCTGCTGGCCCTGGCTGCAGGCACGGCCATGGGGCGGCCCCACGTGTTCCTGTTCGGCGAGCCGGAACTGGTGGCGCGCCTGCAGTCTCTGGCTGACGGCGAGGAGCGCTTCCATGTGCTGCGGCTGAATCCCTATGCGCTGAATGACACGCGCGAATATCTGGCGCTGCGTCTGGAGGGGGCGGGCAGCGATATCGGGGTGTTCAGCGACGAGCAGATCGAGGCGATTCACCACGAGTCCGGTGGCTGGCCGGGAGAAGTCAACCGGCTCGCCCGTGAGCTGCTGCATGAAGAGATGCAGTCCGGATACGCCGAGGACGACGACTCGCCGGGCCTGATCCTGCCGAAGAAGCATCTGTTGGCCCTGGCGGTGGTCGCCGTGGCCGTGGCTGCGGCCTGGTTCGTGCGCGGTGGAGCGGAAGACGAGGCGCCGGTTGTGGCGCAGCAGTCGCTGGCGGAGGCGCCGAGCGCTCCGGCTGCCGAGCCGGCTGATGTTGTGCCCTCGCAGTCCGTGGCGGACGAAATCCAGCCGGTGCTGCGCGAGCCGCTGGCCCAGGCGGCGAGCGAGGCGGACGTCGCGGATGTCGGGATTGCCGGTCCGGCTGCGGTCGTGGCGGCCACCACCACTGCCGCGCTTGCGCCGAGCACGCAGGCTCCGGTCGCGCCGTCAGCGCCGGCGCCGAAGCCTGCGCTCAGGGCGCCTGCGGTGGTGCAGTCGGCGCCGGCACCCCAGCCCAAGCCTGCGGTTCAGTCGCCAGCCGCCGTCGCGAAGCCGGTCTCGCCCCCCGCACAGCCTGCTCCTGCGCCTCGGGTTGTGGCGAAGCCCGTCGCGCCAGTCCCGGCTCCGGCCGCTTCTGCTGCGCCGGTCGCCGCGAAGCCGGCCCCGGCGACCCCGCCTTCTCAGGTTGCGCCAAAACCGGCGCCTCAGCCGGCTGCCGCCGTTCAGGCTGCTTCGCGCTACACCCTGCAGGTACTGGGCACGCGCTCGGAAAGCAGTGCGAGGGCCTTCGTGCGTGCCCAGGGGGCAGGTTACCGCTATTTCCGCAAGCTGCATCAGGGGCAGCCGCTGTTCGTGGTCACCTACGGCAGTTTCGCCAGTCGCGCCGAGGCGCAGGCGGCGATCAAGACTCTGCCGGCGGCGGTACAGTCGAGCAAGCCCTGGCCGCGTACCTTCGCCAGCATTCAGCAGGAGGCCGGCGTGCGCTGATATCGCTCTAACACGACAGGTTCGATTTATCTTTCAAGATCGCGACACCCTGCTACGAGAAAACGACTCGGACGTTTGTGGTGTGTAGTCGGGTGTGCGACAATGGTCGCCCTTTTTGTCTGCCCGGCGGCGAGGCTGATCTCGGTCGCGCAGGCAGGCACTGTTTGAAAGCAAAGAATCTGCCCGGTGAGAGTGTCTATGAAAGCAGGTCTGTACCATCCTGAAGAATTCAAGGATAACTGCGGCTTCGGTCTGATTGCCCACATGCAAGGCGAGGCGAGTCATCACCTGCTGCAAACCGCCATTGAAGCGCTGACCTGCATGACCCACCGCGGCGGCATCAACGCCGACGGCAAGACCGGCGACGGTTGCGGCCTGCTGATGCAGAAGCCGGACGCCTTCCTGCGCGCCAAGGCGCAGGAGCACTTCGGCGCCGAGCTGCCCGGGCAGTATGCGGTCGGCATGATCTTCCTCAGCCAGGATGCCGGCCAAGCCGAAACGGCGCGCGCGCGCGTGAACGAGGAAATCGCCGCACAGGGTCTGACCTTGGTGGGCTGGCGCGAGGTGCCGGTGGATACCTCGGTGCTCGGCCCGCTGGCCCTGGAGCGCCTGCCGCGCATCGAGCAGGTGTTCGTCGCCGGCGATGGCCTTTCCGACCAGGAATTCACCATCAAGCTGTTCTTTGCCCGCCGTCGCGCCGAAGTCGCCCTCAAGGACGACCCGGACTTCTACGTCTGCAGCCTGTCGCACAAGGACATCATCTACAAGGGCCTGATGATGCCCGCCGATCTGGCGCGCTTCTATCCGGACTTGGGCGATGAGCGCCTGGCCACGGCGATCTGTGTGTTCCACCAGCGCTTCTCCACCAACACCCTGCCGCGCTGGCCGCTGGCTCAGCCGTTCCGCTTCCTTGCCCATAACGGCGAGATCAACACCATCACCGGCAACCGCAACTGGGCCCAGGCGCGCCGCCTGAAGTTCACCAACGAGCTGCTGCCCGATCTGGAAGGCCTGGCGCCGCTGGTCAACCGGACCGGCTCCGACTCCTCGAGCATGGACAACATGCTCGAACTGCTGGTCACCGGCGGCATGGACCTGTTCCGCGGCCTGCGCATGATCATTCCGCCGGCCTGGCAGAACGTCGAGACCATGGACGCCGACCTGCGCGCCTTCTATGAATACAACTCCATGCACATGGAGCCCTGGGACGGCCCGGCCGGCGTGGTGCTGACCGACGGTCGCTACGCCGTCTGCCTGCTCGACCGCAACGGCCTGCGTCCGGCGCGCTGGGTGACCACCCAAAACGGCTACATCACCCTGGCCTCGGAAATCGGCGTGTGGAACTACGCGCCGGAGGACGTCATCGCCAAGGGCAGGGTCGGCCCGGGGCAGATCCTCGCCGTGGACACCGAAACCGGCGAGATCCTGCATACCGACGACATCGACAACCGCCTGAAGTCGCGCCACCCCTACAAGAAGTGGCTGCGCCAGAACGCCCTGCGCATCCAGGCCAACCTGGACGAGAGCGAAGGCACCTCGGCCTACGACGCCGAGCAGCTCAAGCAGTACATGAAGATGTTCCAGGTCACCTTCGAGGAGCGTGACCAAGTGCTGCGGCCGCTCGCCGAGCAGGGCCAGGAGGCGGTCGGCTCGATGGGCGACGACACCCCCATGGCCGTGCTGTCCAAGCGCGTGCGCTCGACCTACGACTATTTCCGCCAGCAGTTCGCCCAGGTCACCAACCCGCCGATCGACCCGCTGCGCGAGTCCATCGTCATGTCCCTGGAAACCTGCCTGGGCGCCGAGCGCAACGTCTTCGAGGAAACCGCCGAGCACGCCAACCGGGCGATCCTGACCACGCCGGTGATCTCCCCGGCCAAGTGGCGCAGCATCATGAGCCTCGAGCGCGAAGGCTTCGAGCGGCATTTCATCGACCTCAACTACGACGAGGCGCTGGGGCTCGAAGCCGCGGTGCGCAACATCGCCGACCAGGCCGAGGAAGCGGTGCGCGGCGGCAAGGTGCTGCTGGTGCTGTCCGACCGCCACATCGCTCCCGGCAAGCTGCCGGCGCATGCCTCCTTCGCCGTCGGTGCGGTGCACCACCGCCTGGTCGAGAAGGGCCTGCGCTGCGACTGCAACATCCTGGTGGAAACCGCCACCGCCCGCGACCCGCACCACTTCGCCGTGCTGCTGGGCTTCGGCGCCACCGCGATCTATCCGTTCCTCGCCTACGAGGTGCTGGCCGACCTGATTCGTACCGGCGAAGTGCTGGGCGACATGGACGATGTGTTCAAGTACTACCGCAAGGGTATCTCCAAGGGCCTCTTGAAGATCCTCTCGAAGATGGGCATTTCCACCGTGGCTTCCTACCGCGGCGCCCAGCTGTTCGAGGCGGTCGGCCTGGCCGACGAAGTGGTCGGGCTGAGCTTCCGTGGCGTCGCCTCGCGCATCAAGGGCGCGCGCTTCGTCGACCTGGAGGCCGAGCAAAAGCTGCTGGCCGCCGAGGCCTGGAGCAAGCGCAAGCCGATCCAGCAGGGCGGCCTGCTGAAGTTCGTCTACGGTGGCGAATACCACGCCTACAACCCGGACGTGGTGAGCACCCTGCAGGCTGCCGTGCAGCAGGGCGACTACGCCAGGTTCAAGGAGTACAGCGCGCTGGTCGACCAGCGTCCGGTGTCGATGCTGCGCGACCTGCTCAAGGTCAGAGAGACCGCCCAGCCGCTGGCGCTGGACGAGGTCGAGCCGCTGGAGGCGATTCTCAAGCGCTTCGATTCCGCCGGCATCTCCCTCGGTGCGCTGTCGCCGGAGGCTCACGAGGCCTTGGCCGAGGCGATGAACCGCCTGGGCGCGCGCTCCAACTCCGGCGAGGGTGGTGAAGACCCGGCGCGCTACGGCACCGCCAAGAGCTCGAAGATCAAGCAGGTGGCCACCGGCCGTTTCGGCGTGACCCCCGAGTACCTGGTCAACGCCGAGGTGCTGCAGATCAAGGTGGCCCAGGGCGCCAAGCCCGGCGAGGGCGGCCAGCTACCGGGTGGCAAGGTCAACGGCCTGATCGCCCGCCTGCGCTATGCGGTGCCCGGCGTGACCCTGATCTCGCCGCCGCCGCACCATGACATCTATTCCATCGAGGATCTGGCGCAGCTGATCTACGACCTCAAGCAGGTCAACCCGCAGGCGCTGGTCTCGGTGAAGCTGGTGGCCGAGCCGGGCGTCGGCACCATCGCCGCCGGTGTGGCCAAGGCCTATGCCGACCTGATCACCATCTCCGGCTACGACGGCGGCACCGGCGCCTCGCCGCTGACCTCCATCCGCTACGCCGGCAGCCCCTGGGAACTGGGCCTGGCCGAGGCGCACCAGACCCTGCGCGGCAACGACCTGCGCGGCAAGGTGCGGGTGCAGACCGATGGCGGCCTGAAGACCGGTCTCGACGTGATCAAGGCGGCCATCCTCGGCGCCGAGAGCTTCGGCTTCGGCACCGCGCCGATGATCGCCCTGGGCTGCAAGTACCTGCGCATCTGCCACCTGAACAACTGCGCCACCGGCGTGGCCACCCAGAACGACAAGCTGCGCAAGGAGCACTTCATCGGCACCGTGGACATGGTGGTGAACTTCTTCACCTACATTGCCGAAGAAACCCGCGAGTGGCTGGCCCGCCTCGGCGTGCGCAGCCTCGGCGAGCTGATCGGCCGCACCGACCTGCTCGAAGTGCTGCCGGGCGAGACCGCCAAGCAGGGCAACCTGGATCTGACCCCGCTGCTCGGCAGCGACCATATCCCGGCCGACAAGCCGCAGTTCTGCGAGGTGGAGAAGAACCCGCCGTTCGACCCGGGCCTGCTGGCCGAGAAGATGGTCGAGCTGGCCCTGCCGGCGATCAAGGCCAGGGCCGGCGGCGAGTTCGCGCTGGACATCTGCAACTGCGACCGCTCCATCGGCGCCCGGGTTTCCGGCGAGATCGCCAAGGTCCACGGCAACCGGGGCATGGTCGCGGCGCCGATCACCTTCCGCTTCAAGGGCACCGCGGGGCAGAGCTTCGGCGTGTGGAACGCCGGCGGCCTGAACCTCTACCTGGAGGGCGACGCCAACGACTACGTGGGCAAGGGCATGACCGGCGGCAAGCTGGTGATCACCCCGCCCCAGGGCAGCGTGTTCAAGAGCCAGGAGTCGGCCATCCTCGGCAACACCTGCCTGTACGGCGCCACCGGCGGCAAGGTGTTCGCCGCCGGTACCGCCGGCGAGCGTTTTGCCGTGCGCAACTCCGGTGCCCATGCCGTGGTGGAAGGCACCGGCGACCACTGCTGCGAATACATGACCGGCGGCTTCGTCTGCGTGCTGGGTCGGACCGGCTACAACTTCGGTTCCGGCATGACCGGTGGCTTCGCCTATGTGCTCGACCTGGACAACGGCTTCGTCGACCGGGTGAACCACGAACTGGTGGAAATGCAGCGGATCAGCGGGGAGTCCATGGAGGCTCATCGCAGCCACCTGCAGCAGGTGCTGGCCGAGTACGTGGCCGAGACCGGCAGCCAGTGGGGCGCCCACCTGCTGGAGAACCTGGACGACTACCTGCGCATGTTCTGGCTGGTCAAGCCGAAGGCGGCGAGCCTGAAGTCGCTGCTCTCCAGCACCCGGGCCAACCCGCAGTAAGCAGCTTCGGCCGCAGCCTCGCGCAAGGCGCGAGGCTTGCCGGCTCATCCTGATGTGTCTTGCAGCTGCAGCTTGAGGCTCGCAGCCGCTGTATAGAGGTTTTGAAATGACTGAACGTCTGAACAACGACTTCCAGTTCATCGAAGTCGGGCGCAAGGATCCGAAGAAGAAGCTGCTGCGTCAGCGCAAGCGGGAATTCGTCGAGATCTACGACCTGTTCAAGCCGCAGCAGGCCCAGGATCAGGCGCATCGCTGCCTCGGTTGCGGGAACCCCTACTGCGAGTGGAAGTGCCCGGTGCACAACTTCATCCCGAACTGGCTGAAGCTGGTTTCGGAGGGCAACATCCTCGCCGCCGCCGAACTGTCGCACCAGACCAACACCCTGCCGGAAGTCTGCGGCCGGGTCTGCCCGCAGGACCGCCTCTGCGAGGGCGCCTGCACCCTGAACGACGGCTTCGGTGCGGTGACCATCGGCTCGGTGGAGAAGTACATCACCGACACCGCCTTCGCCATGGGCTGGCGTCCCGACATGTCCAAGGTCACCCCGACCGGCAAGCGTGTCGCGATAGTCGGTGCCGGTCCGGCCGGCCTCGGCTGCGCCGACATTCTGGTGCGTAACGGGGTGACTCCGGTGGTGTTCGACCGCAACCCGGAAATCGGCGGCCTGCTGACCTTCGGCATCCCCGAGTTCAAGCTGGAGAAGAGCGTGCTGAGCCGCCGCCGCGAGGTGTTCGCCGGCATGGGCGTCGAGTTCCGCCTGAACACCGAGGTGGGCAAGGACGTGACCATGCAGCAGCTGCTCGACGAGTTCGATGCCGTGTTCATGGGCATGGGCACCTACACCTACATGAAGGGCGGCTTCCCCGGCGAGGACCTGCCGGGCGTGCACGACGCGCTGGACTTCCTGATCGCCAACGTCAACCGCAACCTCGGCTTCGAGAAGTCCCCGGAAGACTTCATCGACATGAAGGGCAAGAAGGTGGTGGTGCTGGGCGGCGGCGACACCGCCATGGACTGCAACCGCACCTCGATCCGCCAGGGCGCCAAGAGCGTGACCTGTGCCTACCGCCGCGACGAGGAGAACATGCCGGGTTCCCGTCGCGAGGTGAAGAACGCCAAGGAAGAGGGTGTGAAGTTCCTCTACAACCGCCAGCCCATCGCCATCGTCGGCGAGGACAAGGTGGAAGGCGTCAAGGTGGTCGAGACCCGTCTCGGCGAGCCGGATGCCCGCGGCCGGCGCAGCCCCGAACCGATCCCCGGTTCCGAGGAGATCCTCCCGGCCGACGCCGTGGTGATCGCCTTCGGCTTCCGCCCGAGCCCGGCGCCGTGGTTCGAGGAGCTGCAGATCAAGACCGACAGCCAGGGCCGGGTGATCGCGCCGCAGGACAACAGGTTCAAGCACCAGACCAGCAACCCGAAGGTCTTCGCCGGCGGCGACATGGTGCGCGGCTCCGATCTGGTGGTCACGGCGATCTACGAAGGCCGCCAGGCGGCCGAGGGCATCCTCGACTACCTGGGCCTCTGAGACGGCCGCGGCACGCCGCAGGCATCGGGCAGCAAGAAGGCACGGCACCCGCCGTGCCTTTTGCGTTGGGCTTTGCGAAAATGCCCGGCACTCTCTCGCTGGAACCCTGCCATGACTGTCCTGAAGAACGACCGCTTCCTCCGCGCCCTGCTCAAGCAACCCGTCGACGTCACCCCGGTGTGGATGATGCGCCAGGCCGGCCGCTACCTGCCGGAATACCGGGCGACCCGGGCCAAGGCGGGCGACTTCATGAGTCTGTGCATGAACCCCGCGCTGGCCTGCGAGGTGACCCTGCAGCCCCTGGACCGCTATCCGCAGCTGGATGCGGCGATCCTCTTCTCCGACATCCTCACGATTCCCGACGCCATGGGCCAGGGCCTGTACTTCGAAAGCGGCGAGGGGCCGCGCTTTCGCAAGGTGGTCTCCAGCCTGGCGGACATCGAGGCCCTGCCGGTGCCCGATCCCGAGCAGGATCTCGGCTACGTGATGGAGGCGGTGCGCACCATCCGCCGCGAGCTGAACGGCCGGGTGCCGCTGATCGGCTTCTCCGGCAGCCCCTGGACCCTGGCCACCTACATGGTCGAGGGTGGCTCCAGCAAGGACTTCCGCAAGTCCAAGGCGATGCTCTACGACAACCCGCAGGCCATGCACCTCCTGCTCGACAAGCTGGCCCGGGCGGTCACCAGCTATCTCAACGGACAGATCCTGGCCGGCGCCCAGGCGGTGCAGATCTTCGACTCCTGGGGCGGCAGCCTGTCGTCGGCGGCTTACCAGGAGTTCTCCCTGGCCTACATGAAAAGGATCATCGACGGCCTGCTCCGCGAGCACGAAGGCCGGCGCGTGCCGGTGATCCTCTTCACCAAGGGCGGCGGTCTGTGGCTGGAGGCCATGGCCGAGAGCGGCGCCGAGGCGCTGGGCCTGGACTGGACCTGCGACATCGGCAGCGCCCGCGCCCGCGTCGGCGACAGGGTCGCCCTGCAGGGCAACATGGACCCGAGCGTGCTCTATGCCAACCCGGCGGCGATCCGCGCCGAGGTGGCGCGCATTCTCGCCAGCTACGGCGAAGGCACGGGGCATGTGTTCAACCTCGGCCATGGCATCACCCCCGAGGTCGACCCGGCCCATGCCGGCGCCTTCTTCGAGGCGGTGCACGAGCTGTCGGCGCAGTATCACCGCTGAGCCATCTTTCCGTAGGCTGGGAAACGGCCGCAGGCCTTTCCCGCCATCGGTGCCCCAGACGGAAAAGCGCTGCGCGCGTTTTCCACCCTCTCAGGCCAGCCCGGCTGTGCGCTGCCGGGCAAGGCCTGTCTCAGGCGCTGGGCTGCTTCGGCGGCAGGCGCGACAGATGCAGGGCCACCCCCAGGGCCAGGCTGAGCAGCGCGGCGATGAACAGGCCGACGCCCGTCCAGCCGCCGTGCTGCCAGAAGTAGCCGCCCGCCGTGCCGGCCACGCTGGAACCCACGTAGTAGCTGAACAGGTACAGCGACGAGGCCTGGCCGCGGGCCTGCAGGGCGCGGCGGCCGACCCAGCTGCTGGCCAGCGAGTGGGCGGCGAAGAAGCCGAAGGCGAACAGCAGCATGCCGGCCAGGATCAGCCCCAGCGGGGCGCACAGGGTCAGCAGCACGCCGCCGAGCATCAGCAGGATCGCCGGCCAGAACACCCGGTGGCGGCCCAGGCGGTCGGCCAGCAGTCCGGCCTGGGTCGAGCTGTAGGTGCCCGACAGGTAGACCACCGAGAGCGTGCCGAGCAGGCTCATGCTGAGGTTGTAGGGCGGCTCGAGCAGGCGGTAGCCAATGTAGTTGAACAGGGTGACGAAGCCGCCCATCAGCAGGAAGGCCTCGAGAAACAGCCAGGGCAGGCCGCGGTCGGAGAGGTGCAGGCGCAGGCCGTGGGCCAGGTTGGCGAAGCTCAGCGGCGTCGCGCGGAAATGCCGCGAATCCGGCAGCAGGCGCCAGAACGCCAGTGCCACGAGCAGCGCCAGAGCGCCGAGGGCGGCCAGCGCCGCCTGCCAGGAGAAGAAGTCCAGCAGCACGCCGCTGACCAGCCGGCCGCTCATCCCGCCCAAGGCGTTGCCGGAGATGTACAGGCCCATGGCCAGGCCCAGATGCTGGGGGTGGATCTCCTCGCTGAGGTAGGACATCGCCACCGCCACCAGGCCGCTGAGCGACAGGCCGACCAGTGCGCGCATCAGGAGCAGGGCATGCCAGCCGGGCATCAGCGGACCGAGCAGGGTGAACAGCGCCGCCGCGCAGAGCGCCGCGACCATCACCGGCTTGCGGCCGATGGCGTCGGACAGCGGGCCGGTGAGCAGCAGGCCGACGGCCAGGGTGATGGTCGAGATCGACAGCGCCAGACTGCTCTGCGCCGCACTCAGGGCGAAGGCGGCGGAAAGCACCGGCAGCATCGGCTGCACGCAGTAGAGCAGGGCGAAGGTAGCGAAGCCGCCGGCGAACAGCGCCCAGTTGGTGCGGCGGAATTGCGCCGTGCCCTTTTCGATCAGGGGAGCGGCTGCGCTGCAGGCGGGTACGGGCTGGGCGGCAAGGGTGTTCATCTCGACCTCGGTGCGGGCGATGGCCGGCCGGCGGTCCGGCGGGATGCCGCTCAGGATAGGTGAGGCGATATTCTCGATTCCAATATATTGTTCGACTGGTTTGATATGTCTTGCGAATCAATGGGGCCGCCATGGAACTCCGCCACCTGCGCTACTTCATCGCCGTCGCCGAGGAGCTGCACTTCGGCCGTGCCGCCGAACAGCTGGGCATTTCCCAGCCGCCCCTGAGCCAGCAGATCCAGGCACTGGAAGAGGAGCTTGGCGTGCGCCTGTTCGAGCGCACCAACCGCCGGGTGGCGCTCAGCGAGGTCGGCCGGCTGTTCCTGCCCGAGGCGCGCCAGGTGCTGGCCCAGCTGGAGCAGGCGGTCGCCGTGGCCCGGCGCGCCCAGTGCGGCGAGCTGGGCGAGCTGAAGGTCGGCTTCACGTCCTCGGCGCCCTTCACCTCGACCATTCCACGGGCGATCCGCGCTTTTCGCCAGGCCTGTCCGGAGGTGCACCTGGACCTGCGCGAGCTGAGCAGCCGCGGGGTTGCCGAAGCGGTCCACGAGGGCCGGCTGCAGGTCGGGGTGCTGCGCCCGCTGGCGCCCCTGCCGGAGGAGCTGGTGGCCCTGGAGCTGTTCGCCGAGCCGTTGGTGGTGGTCCTGCCGGTCGGCCATCCGCTGGCCGGCGGCGCCGACGGGGTGCCTCTGGCAGCGTTGGGCGAGGAGCCCTTCGTGTTCTTCCCGCGCAGCTTCGGCACCGGGCTCTACGACCAGTTGCTCGAGCTGGCGCGAGCCGCCGGCTTCGTACCGCGCATCGTCCAGGAGGCCAGCGAGGCCATGACCCTGATCGGCCTGGTGGCCACCGGCCTGGGCGTCACCGTGCTGCCGGCCTCGTTCAGCCGCATGCGCATCGACGGGGTGGTCTGCCGCACCTTGCTCGATCCCGGCGCCACTACCGCGGTGTGGCTGGTGCGCCGGCGGAATGAGGACTCGCCGCTGGTCCGGCGCTTCGCCGAGCTGCTCGAGCGGGAGGCGCGCGAGGCGCAGGCGCTGCGGGAGGCCACCAAGGGATAGGCGCACGCGCGTGCGGAAATGGGGTTAAATGCGGAGTCTGCAGCGAACAGGCCGGAAGGAGGGAGCGGTATGCGGCGCGTGGTGTTCAATCAGAAGGGCGGCGTCGGCAAGTCGAGCATCGCCTGCAACCTGGCGGCGGTGAGCGCGGCGGAAGGCTATCGCACCCTGCTGGTCGATCTAGACAGCCAGGCCAACTCCACCCACTACCTCAGCGGACTCTGCGGCGAGGCCATTCCGCTGGGCATCGCCGACTTCTTCAAGCAGGTCCTCGCCGGCGGGGTGGGCAAACGGCCGAAGGTCAAGGTGACCGAGACGCCCTTCGCCAACCTCGACCTGATCACCGCCTCGGCCGAGCTGGCCAGCCTGCAGCCCAAGCTGGAGGCCAAGCACAAGATCACCCGCCTGCGCAAACTGCTCGACGAGCTGGCCGAGGATTACGAGCGGATCTATCTGGACACCCCGCCGGCGCTGAATTTCTACACGGTTTCCGCGCTGATCGCCGCCGACCGCGTGCTGATTCCCTTCGACTGCGACAGCTTCTCGCGCCAGGCGCTGTACGGCCTGCTCGCCGAGATCGACGAGCTGCGCGAGGACCACAACGAGGATCTGCAGGTCGAGGGCATCGTGGTCAACCAGTTCCTGCCGCAGGCGGCGCTGCCGCAACGCATGCTCGACGAGCTGATCGCCGAGGCGCTGCCGCTGCTGCCGGTGTACCTCGGCAGCTCGGTGAAGATGCGCGAGTCGCACCAGGCCTGCACGCCGCTGATCCACCTCGACCCGCGACACAAGCTGACCCGACAGTTCGTCGCGCTGCACGACCTGCTGGAGGCGGCCGACTGACTGTCGCGGAGTAGTGTCAACAGGCCCTAACGCACCACCAGCAGGTCGCAGGGCGGGTTGTCTAGGTAGTGACGGGTCAGGCTGCCGAGCAGCCGCTCGCTCAGCGCGTCGCGGCTGTGTCCGCCGAGGGCGAGCAGCTGCGTGGCCTGGTCGGCGAGCGCGGCATCCAGGCAGGCTTGGCGCTCGCCGCTCTGGAAGTCGTGGCCGAACTGCACGGCGCGCGGCGGCAGGGCGGTGAATTCGGCGCCGATGAAGCGCTCGAAGAGCGACTGCTGGAAGGCGCGCTCGTCCGGATTGTCCGCGGCACGGATGGTGGCGACCTCCTGCACGTGCAGGGCCTTGAGCTGTGCGCCGGGCGGCAGCAGCTGCCAGGCGGCGCGCAGGGCGCGGCTGGCGCAGGGGGAGAAGTCGATGGCGGCGAGGGCGTGCGCGTAGGGCGCGCCGGCCGGATCGACCGCCACCAGCACGGGAGTCGGGCTGGCCTCGAGGATGCGTTCCTGGACGCTGCCGGCGAAGCCCAGCGTCGGCTGCCGATGGTGGCTGCCGAGCACCAGCAGATCGCAGTTGCCGAGGCTGATGTACTGCAGGATGAGTTCGGCGGGGTGGGGCCCCACCTCCAGGCGCAGTTGCACGTCGAGTGGCGGCTGGCCCTGCAGATGGGTGGCCAGGGTCCGTTCCTCGGCGCTGCGCAGCCGGGCCAGCAGGGCCGGCGAGGGCTGGCTGGAGGCCACGTGCAGCAGGGTCAGGCGCGCTCGCAGTTGGCCGGCCAGCTGGATGGCGCGACGCAGGGCGATATCGGCTTCCGGGCTGAGATCGTGGGCGATCAGAATGTGCTTGACCATGGCGCTTCCTCCTGAAGGGGGCTCAGTCTGGCGGCAAGCCGGGGGCGGGACCTTGACCTGCGGCAAGCCCGCCGCCGCCGTGATGTGACGCTGGCGATGCTTCAGACGCCCTGCTGGCGCAGCCAGGCGAGCAGCTGCGGCAGCGGCAGGGCGCCGCTCTGGCGGGCCACTTCGCGGCCGTCCCGGAACAGGATCAGGCTGGGAATCGAGCGGATCCCCAGCTGTCCGGCCAGCTGCGGCTCGGCCTCGCTGTCCAGCTTGGCCAGGCGCACCCGTCCGCTCAGTTCCCGGGCGGCCTGCTCGAAGACCGGCGCGAAGGCCTTGCACGGCCCGCACCAGTCGGCCCAGACATCCAGCAGCAGCGGCAGGTCGCCCCTGAGCTGGGCGGCGAAGCCGGCGGCGTCGACGGCGAAGGGGCTGCCGGGCAGCACGGGGCTCTTGCAGCGTCCGCAGCGCGGCGCTTCGCCCAGGCGCGCGGCGGGGAGGCGGTTGAGGCTGTGGCAATGCGGGCAGGGGATCAGCAGGGCTTCGATCATGGCGGGCTCCGGAGGCGTTCGTTCCCTATCTGGAGCCGCGGGCGGGGAAATCAAGGGAGGCTGCTGCCGAGCGGACCCGGTGGCAGCGGAGGGGCTCCGTGCCTCAGGCCAGGCCGATATAGATGTTGTAAGCGCTGATCAGGGTGATCAGGCAGCCAACGATGGTCAGCAGGGTTCGGGCCGACAGCTTTTTGCACAGCATGGCGGCGAAGGGGGAGGCGAACAGGCCGCCGAACACCAGGCCGGCGACCAGCTTCCAGGTATCCGGCTGCCCGGCCAGCAGGATGAACGAGGTGGCGCTGGAAAGGGTTAGGAAGAACTCGGCGAAGTTGACCGAACCAATGGTGGTGCGCGGGTCGCTGCCGGAACCGAGCAGGCTGCTGGTGACCACCGGACCCCAGCCGCCGCCGCCGGCGGCATCGACGAAGCCACCGAACAGGGCCAGCTTAGCCACATGCTTGGGCGCCTTGCGCTGGATCACATGGCGGTACGCCTTGCTCAGGATGTACAGGCCCATCAGCAGCAGGTAGGCGGAAATGAAAGGCTTGAGCACCTTGCCGTCGAACTGGGTGATCAGCACCGCGCCGAGTACTGCGCCGATGATCCCTGGCAACAAGAGACGCAGAAACAGCGACTTGTTGACGTTGCCCAGCTTGACGTGAGCGATACCGGATAGCCCGGTGGTGAACACCTCGGCGATGTGTACGCTGGCGCTGGCCGCTGCCGGCGAGGCGCCGGCACTGAGCAGGAAGGTAGTGGCCGTGATGCCGTAAGCCATGCCCAGCGCGCCATCGATTATTTGCGCGAAGAAGCCAACGGCAACGGCGCTCCAGAAGGTCGGGCTGGCCAGGGTCTGCTCGATGATCTCCAGACCAGTGATGCCGCCGTTGTCGCCGAAGAACAGGCGCCAGGTGAGAAATACCACCAGCCCGGCCAAGATCAGCGCGGCCGTCCACATGGCTGCGCGCAGGACGGGGTGGTTGTCCGGGTGCGAAACGAAGTCTTCTACGGGAGGTAATCCCAGTGCCTGGTGCTCCGCGTTGAGCAGACTTGGGCTGAGATCGAGATCGCGGATTTTCATGCAGTTGCGCCTGACAGTGGGTTGTAGAACAGGCAAAAGCGAGGCCGCCGCAAAGATAAGCGGCTTTTTTTAGATAGTCTAAGAATGTTTGAGAAGGTTTATATGCCAAATAGGATTAAATGCGCCTGATTGTCTGCCTTGTCCGGCGTGCGGCATTCTAAATTTTTGTGCCACGTCCGGCAGGAGACGTCATGAAAGCACTGGATGATGAAATCGGCCGCCAACTGGCCTGGGCGATCGCCGCCGGTCAGTTGCGCGGCGGAACGGGCAAGCCGCTGGAGATCGATGAAGCCTGGCTGCAGACCCCGCCCGGGTTGCGCATGGCCTTCCAGGTCATGAAAAGCGCCGGGGTGCCGCCCGCGGAAGTGGAGCTGTTTCGGCTGCGTGCCAGCCTGCGCGCCAGCCTGGCGGCGGCCGACGACGAGGCCACCCGCCTGCGCCTGCAGCGCCAGCTGGCCGAACTGGAGCAGGACATCGCCTTCCGTCTGGAGGCGCTGCGCAGGTTGGGGCAGGGCTGAGTTCGTCGGCTCAGGACGAACAGCTGATCTCCAGGTGCTTGCCCCATTCCGGCGGGCGCTCGGCATAGCGTTCCATCCCCGGCTGTTCGTCGAAGGGGAGCGAGAGCACGGCGTGCAGTTCGCGCACCGGGCCGTAGTCGCCCCGTTCCGCCGCCTCGATGGCCTGCTGGGCCAGGTAGTTGCGCAGGATGTACTTCGGGTTGACGGCGTGCATGCGCGCGCGCCGCGCCGCTTCGTCCGTCTCGCCCTCGCGGGCCAGGCGCGCCAGATGGTCCTCGGCCCAGTCGTCGAAGCCGGCCAGGTCGACGAAGTCCTCGCGCAGGCGCTGCAGGGCGATGGGGGCCGGGCTGTCGCCCAGCTCGCGAAAGAAGCGGCTGTAGTCCACCGCGCTGCCCTGCATCAGCTGCAGCAGGCGCTGCACCCGCTCGCGGTCGTCGGCTTCCGCGGTGGCGAGGCCGAGGCGGCGGCGCATCAGCTCCAGCCAGGCGCCGCGGAACAGCGGCAGGAAGCGCTTGAGGCTGTCCAGCAGGGTGTCCTTGTCGACGAACGGCGTCAGCGCCTGGGCCAGTGCGGAGAGATTCCAGTGGGCGATCGGCACCTGGTTGTCGAAGGAGTAGCGCCCGGTGTCGTCGGAGTGGTTGCAGACGAAGCCCGGGTCGAAGTCGTCGAGGAAGGCGTAGGGGCCGAAGTCGAAGGTGATGCCGAGAATCGACATGTTGTCGGTGTTCATCACTCCGTGGCAGAAGCCGTAGGCCTGCCAGCGGGCGAGCAGCGCGGCGGTGCGCTCCAGCACCCGGTCGAAGAAGGCGCGGTAGGGATCGGGCTGGGCGAGGCAGTCGGCGAAGTGCTCGGCGATGACATAGTCCAGCAGCTGGCGCAGCGCCTCGTGCTGGCGGCTGTAGTAGAAGAACTCGAAATGGCCGAAGCGCACGTGGCTCGGCGCCAGGCGCAGCAGCATGGCGGCGCGCTCCTCGGTTTCCCGCCACACCGGGGTGTCCGAGGCGGTCACGCAGAGCGCCCGCGAGCTGGGGATGCCGAGGGCGTGCAGGTGTTCGCTGGCGAGGAATTCGCGGATCGAGCTGCGCAGCACCGCGCGGCCGTCGCCCATCCGCGAGTAGGGGGTCTTGCCGGCGCCCTTGAGGTGCAGTTCCCAGCGCTCGCCGGCGGTGTTGATCGCCTCGCCGAGCAGCAGGCCGCGGCCGTCGCCGAGCTGGGGGTTGTAGAAGCCGAACTGGTGTCCGGAATAGACCATGGCGCGCGGCTCGGCGCCGGGCCACGGGGATTGTCCGGAGCACAGCGCGACGAGTTGCGGATCGTCGGCCGCGGCCGGCTCGAGATCGAGCAGTGCCAGTGCCGCCGGGCTCGCCACCACCAGTCGCGGCGCCGCGATGGGCAGCGGCGCCACGGCGGTGGAGAAGGCCTCGCCGAGGCGGGCGAAGCGGTTGTCGAGGGTGAGTTCGCTCAGGCGTTTCACGCTGTTCTTCCGGGGCTACCTGGGAGAACCCACCATAACACGCTCGCCCGCCGTCGGAGTCAGGCCTGCCCGCCCGCCGCGGGCGGGGCGCTGGGTTTGACGGCCGCGGCGCCGAGGGCGGCCTGGAGTTCGCCGCTCTCGAGCAGCTGCTCCTGGCCCTTGGGGTTCTTGACGAACACCTCGACCTGACGGAAGGCGATGTCGATGTGGTGCTCGCGGAACAGTTCGTCGATGCGCCGGTTGATCTCGTCGGTGGCGCGGCCGCGGTCGGCCAGTTCGCGCACGTGGATGATCAGGTCGTGGTCCAGGGTGCTCTCGCCGAAGGTCTGGAACAGCACCAGCGGCGGCGGCTCGCGCAGTACCCGCGGGTTCTCGTTGGCGGCCTGGTAGAGCAGTTCGCGCACCCGGTCCAGGTTCGAGCCGTAGCCGACGCCGACCTTGAGCACCAGGCGGGTGACGGTGTCGGCCAGGGTCCAGTTGGTCAGCTGGCTGGTGATGAAGGTCTTGTTCGGGACGATCACCACCTTGCGGTCGGCGTCGATGATGTGGGTGGCGCGGATGCGGATCTTGCTCACCGAGCCGCTGACGCCGCCGACGGTGACCAGGTCGCCGATGCGCACCGGGCGCTCGAAGAGGATGATCAGGCCGGAGATGAAGTTGGCGATGATCTCCTGCATGCCGAAGCCGATGCCCACCGAGAGCGCGGCGACCAGCCACTGCAGCTTGTCCCAGCTGACCCCGAGGGTGGACAGGGCGCTGACGATGCCGAAGCCGAAGATCACGTAGTTGAGCAGGGTGGTGGTGGCATAGGCGCTGCCCTGGCCCAGGTTCAGCCGCGACAGGATGAGCATTTCCAGCAGGCCCGGCAGGTTGCGGGCGAGGACCACGGTGAGGGCGGCGATCAGCAGGGCGGCGAGGACGTCGCGCAGGCTGATCGGCACCAGGCTGGCGGTCGCGCCGCTTCCGCTGGTGAATTCGTAGAGGGTGACGTTGTCCAGGTAGTCGACCACCGTGATCAGGTCGGCCCAGACCCAATACAGGACGCCGAGCAGCAGGCCGAACAGGGTCAGGCGGATCAGCCGCAGCGACTGCTGGTTGACCTGCTCGATATCCAGCGCCGGCTCCTCCACCGCTTCGCCGCTCTCGGCGCCGTCCGCCGCGGCGGCCTGCCGCTTGGCCAGCGCGCGCTGGTAGGCCAGGCGGCGTGCCGCCACCGCCAGGCCGCGCACCAGAGTGGCTTCCGCGACGACCCAGACCAGCAGCACATAGAGGCTTTCGACCAGACGATCGCCGAGGCGCAGGGCGGTGTAGTAGTAGCCGAGTGCCAGGCCGACGATCAGGCCGACCGGCAGCAGGGTGAACAGGATGCCGACCAGCAGGTTGAGGAACGAGGGTTTGTCCTTTTCCGGGCCGCGCAGCAGGAGCTTGCCGAGCATCCAGGCCAGCAGCGCGTAGCCGGAGAGCAGCACGAGGATGCCGAGCACGTCGTTGTCCAGGGCGCCCGGCTGGTTGCGAGCGAAGCCGATCACCCCGACCAGGGCCAGCACGACCAGGGTGAAGTGGCGGATCTGCCGGCGCAGGAAGGCGACCTGCGGTCGCGGCCAGCCGAAGTGCAGTTCGGCGACGCCGCCTTCGGCAAGGATCTTGTAGGTGCCGTAGAGCACCAGCCAGGCCAGCGCCATGTCGTTCAGCGCGGCCCCGAGGTAGGGATTCTGGCCGCGGGCGTCCATCTGCAGGGTGTAGCCACCGAGGGCGAGGAACAGGGTGCCGGGCAGGGCCAGCAGCAGGTTGAGGAGCAGTGCCTTGGGGGTATGCCGCTGGCTGTCGCGGCGGTAGTGGCCGATGTCGGCGTGCAGCGTGTCGAGCTTGCGGGTGATGGCGCCGCGCTGCCAGACCAGCACGCCGATCAGCAGCAGCAGCGGCAGGAAGATCAACGGCCGCTGGATCAGGCCGGTGCCCAGATCCTTGAGAATGGTCGTCCACGAGGTGTCGGCGATCTGCTCCTGGAGACGCTGCGGGGCGGTCTTCAGCCAGTCCAGGTCGAGCGGCTTGTTGCTGGGAATCCAGAACAGCTGCTCTTCCAGGGTGGCCGCCATCTTTTTCGCGGTATCGAGCAGCTGCTTCTGGTTCAGCTGCAGGGTGATCGCCTCGTTGAGCAGGGCGTTGAGTTCGCGGTCGAGACGATCGATCAGCTCGCTGCGGCTGTTCACCAGTTCCAGCAGGGCGCTGCGCAGCGCCGGATCGGCCGGCGCTTCCCCTTCTGCCGTCTGCTTGGCCAGCAGGCGGTCGACATAGGCGGACGGATTGCCGATGTCGCTGCGCGTCTGGCCGAGTTCGAACTGGGAGAGACGGATGTCGCCGATCTCGTCGGTGAGACGGCCGTTGGTCTGCACCTGGGGCAGGGCGAGCTTCTGCTGGAGGAGGATCTTGGCCAGCAGCAGACTGCCGCGCAGGACCTCGATCTGCTCCTCAAGGGCCTGCTCGTTCTGGACGAGGCTGTCCAGGGTATGCTTGGTTTCCAGGTTCTGCCGGGTGCGCTCGTTGAGCTGGTCGGTGGTGCGCAGCAGGGTGTCGGACAGCTTCAGGTTGGCGGCGGTTTCCTTGGCCAGCAGGCTGTCGGAGCCGGCCGCGCTGGCATCGCGGGAGAGCGCGGCGAAGGTTTCCTCGGACATCGCCAGGCGTTTTTCGTTGATCACCGCCTGCATGGCGGCGATCTCCTGCGTCAGGCGCTGGATGCGCTCCTGCAGCAGGTCGCGCTGGCTGGCGCCCAGCTCCAGCAGCTGGCTGTTGCCGGCGAGCTCCTGGCGGCGCAGCGCGGTCTTGGCTTCCAGGGCGGCCAGCTCGGCCTCCAGCAGGCCGCGGCCTTCCGCGCTTAGCGCCTTGCCGTCCTGCTTGCCGCTCTTGAGCAGGGCGTTGATTTCCAGGGTGCGGGCCTGGTTGGCGGCGATTTCCGTCTGCGCCCGCTCTGGGCGGGTCTGCGAGCTGACCAGCAGGCTGTTGGCGTCGTTCAGCGCCTGCTGCCATTCGGCCAGCTGGGCGTTGCGGGCGGTCAGCTGGTCCATCAGCCGCGGCAGCGGGGTATTGCCGTTCGGCGGGCTCACCGGCTTCTGCGCGGCTTCCTTGAGGCTGGCCAGCTCGCGCTGGGCGGCCTTGGTCTGCTGCGGCGCGGCGGCCAGCTGGCGCTTGAGTTCGGTCATCGCCTGCCCGCTCTCCTGGAGGAGATCGAGCTGGATCAGGGTCTGCTCGAGCTGCTGCTTGACGGCGGCCTGTTCGGCCTCCGGCAGCTTGCGCTCGGCCAGCCCTTCCAGGCTGGTCTGCACGGCCTTGCGGCTGGGCGGCTCGGCGGCCTGCAGGCCGGGAATCTGGAGGCAGAGCGCGAGAAGAAGAACGCTGAACAGGGAACGCGAAACAGTCATGGCGTCTGGGTCTTTCGGCTGAAAAAGGCCCCAGTGTAGCAAACGATGCCTTTTTCGCACGCCCGTCCGACGAGCTCGCCTCTCAGAGGAACAGGGCCGGTCCCGAACGGCTGCCGTCCTCGGGGAACTTCAGGCCGACCTTGCACACCCGGTCGCCCTCCATGGCCGCCACGGTCCAGGTCATGCCGTTCCATTCCACGTGGTCGCCGACCACCGGATGGCCGCCGATCAGCCCGGCGATGAAGCGGCCGAGCGACTGCTGGCCGTCGATGCCGTCGAGCTTCAGGCCGTAGAGCGCCGCCAGGGCGCCCAGCTCGGCCTCGCCCTCGAGCACGAAGTCGCCGAAGAAGCGCAGGTCCTGGCCGCGCTGCGGCGGCTGGCTGAACAGCTTGCCGAGACTCGGCAGGTCCTCCTCGTGACCGATCACGCAGAGCAGGTCGCCAACCTCCAGGCGGGTGCTGCCGGACGGGTGGAGCAGCTGCCGGCCGCGGAACAGCGCGGCGATGCGCGTGCCGTCGGGCATCTTCAGGTCGCGCAGGGCGGCGCCGATGCACCACTTGTTGGCGCTCAGGCGATAGATGAACAGCTCCCACTGGCTGGTGGGGTGGATCTGCAGGCCGGTCCGCGAGATCGGCGTGGGCGAGGGCGGCACCTCGACCCGGGCCTTGCGCGCCGCCCAGCCGAGGGTGGTGCCCTGCAGCAGCAGCGACACCAGCACGATGAAGAAGGCCACGTTGAAGTACAGGTTCGCCTGGGGCAGCCCGGCCATCAGCGGGAAGACCGCGAGGATCACCGGCACCGCGCCGCGCAGGCCGACCCAGGAGATGAACAGCCGCTCGCGCAGGTGGAAGTTGGGAAACGGCAGCAGGCCGAGGAACACCGACAGCGGGCGGGCGACGAGGATCATCCACAGCGACAGGCCCAGCGCCGGCAGGGCGATGGGCAGCAGGTCGCTGGGGGTGAGCAGCAGGCCGAGGACCAGGAACATGCCGATCTGGCTGATCCAGGCCAGGCCGTCGAACATGTGCAGGATGCCGTGGCGGTTGCGGATCGGCCGGTTGCCCATCAGCAGCCCGCAGACGTAGACGGCGAGGATGCCGCTGCCACCGATCGCGCCGGCGAGGGCGTAGATCATGATGCCGCCGCTGACCGCCAGCAGCGGATAGAGGCCGTCGGCCACATCCAGACGATTGATCGTTTTCAGCAGCAGCCAGCCGCCGGCCAGGCCGAGGGCGATGCCGATGCCGAACTGCTGCAGCAGGCTGACCAGCACGCCCCAGCCGGAGCCGGTCTGGCCGGAGGCGAGCATGTCGATCAGCGTCACGGTTAGGAACACCGCCATCGGGTCGTTGCTGCCCGATTCGATTTCCAGGGTGGCGCCGACCCGCTCGTTGAGGCCCTTGCCGTTGAGCAGGTTGAACACCACCGCGGCATCGGTGGAGCCGACGATGGCGCCGATCAGCAGGCCCTGCAGCAGGCTGAGGTCGAACAACCAGGCGGCGGCCAGTCCGGTCAGCCCGGAGGTGACCGCCACCCCCAGGGTGGCCAGCGACATTGCCGGCCAGAGCGCCACGCGGAAGGTGGCGACGCGGGTGCGCATGCCGCCGTCGAGGAGGATGATCGCCAGGGCCAGGTTGCTGACCAGGAAGGCCAGGGAATAATCGTCGAAGACGATACCGCCGATGCCGTCGATCCCGGCGAGCATGCCCACGCCGAGGAAGATCACCAGGATCGGGATGCCGAGCCGCGTGGACAGGGAACTGAGCAGGATGCTGGAGCCCACCAGCAGCGCGCCGATCAGGAACAGGGTGTTGATGGTGGCGGCATCCAAATCGGGTCTCCTGGTCGGCCGGCGGAAGGACCCACGCATATGCATTGGGCGTGCCAACGGATTAAAACCGCTGCCTTGCCCGGCTGTCAAAGGATATGTTCGGCGCTTTCGGAAGAGCGGGGAGGGCCTTTGTTCGGCTGCCTCAGAGCCTCTCGGGCAGGGGCTGGGAGGCCGCTCTGCGGCATGCGCCGGCGGCCTGTCGACAGGGCCGGCCGGCGCGCCGTTCGGAGTTATTGCGGCGGCTGTCCCTCGCTGCGCCGGCGCTCGGTGACCGGGACGCCGCCGATGCCCCAGTTGTCGGTATCCACCTCGTCGATCACCACCACGGTGGTCGCCGGGTTCTTGCCCAGCACCTCGACCAGCAGCCGGGTGGCGCCTTCGATGAGCTGGCGTTTCTGTTCGGCGGTTGCGCCTTCGCGGGTGATCTTGATGTTCACGTAGGGCATTGCTGGATTTCCTTGTGCAGAAAGTGGACGGGAATCAGCCAGGTCCAGGCGAGCGCCCAGAGCAGGGCGCCGGCGCCGAGGGCGAAACTCTGGGTCAGGCTGCCGCCCTGGCCGACCCAGAGTCCGGCGAGCCAGGGGCCGAGCAGCTGGGCGCCGCCGTACAGGGCGATCAGCGCGGCGGACAGGCGCGGTCCCTGGTGCGGTTGCAGACTGCGGGCCAGGCGCTGGGTCAGCAGCACGCTGCCGACGAAGGTCCCACCCACCAGCAGGGCGCAGAGCAGCACGCCGGTCGCCCCCGGCCAGAGCAGCGGGGCGGCGGCGCCGAGGGCCTGCAGGGCGTAGCTGGCGAGCAGCGCGCGGCGGTCGCCGAGGCGCGCGCCGAGGTGGTTCCACAGCGGGATCGACAGCAGGCAGGCCAGCGCGGTCCAGCGCCAGGCGCCTTCGAGCAGCGGATCGCCGGCCGGCAACTGCTCGCGGGCCAGGGTCGGCAGGAAGGTCATCGGCAGGATGTAGCCGAGACCGGCGCCGGCGTAGGCGAGAAACAGCGGCGTGCTGGCCCGGTCGAACAGCGCCGTGGCGGGTGCTGTGCCTTTTCCCGTGCCGCTCGCCGGGCGGGGCGGCAGCTGCAGGCGGGCCAGCAGCCAGGCGCCGAGCAGGGCCAGCGGCACGGCCAGGGCGGCCATCGGCAGCCAGCGCTGCGCGCCGGCGAGCGAGGCGGCCGGCCAGTTGGCCAGGCCGTTGGAGAGCAGCAGGCCGGCGGCGAAGCCGAGGTAGACCAGGCCGCTCAGCCCGGCGCGCTGCCGGCTGGCCAGCCATTCGAGGACCAGCGCCGGGGCGAGGACGAACACCACGCCGTTGCTGATGCCGTTGGCCAGGCGCAGGACCAGCAGCAGCGCGTAGTCGCTGGCGAAGCATTGCGCCAGAGTCAGCAGGGCGTTCAGCAGCAGGGCCAGGAACAGGCCGGGACGCAGCCGCGCCGGGGCGTGGAGGACCAGGGCGAGCAGGGCGCCGAGCAGGTAACCGACGTAGTTCCAGGTCGCCAGCTGCGAGCCCTGCTGCAGATCGATCAGGCCGTCGGCGAGAAAGTGCGGCAGCAGCGGGGTGAAGGCGAAGCGGCCGAGGGCGTGCACCACCACCAGCGCGGCGCTACCGCCGAGCAGGGCGAGGAGGATCTGACGGGGCTGAGTAGCCATGGGCAAGGCGCCTTCCGTGGTTTTTTGGCTACCTTAGCGATTGTCCGGATGTGACTGCCAGTGAAAAATACTGAAGCCAGTTTTCACTTTTTGTGTTGTCGAGGTGTCCATGTCCTCCTGGGAACGGCTCAATCCCCAACTGCTGCGCCACTTTCTCGCGGTCAGTCGCGCGGGCTCGCTGATTGGCGCGGCCCAGCAGCTGCACTGCGTGCCGTCGAACGTCTCCGCGCGGCTGCGCCAATTGGAGGCGCAGCTCGGCGTCGCGCTGTTCCAGCGCCAGGCCCAGCGCCTGCGCCTGACTCCGGCGGGAACCCGCCTGCTGCCCCATGCCGAGCGGCTGGAACAGCTCTGCCGGGCGGCCTGGAGCAGTGTTCAGGAGGATCTCTGGGCCGGCGAGCTGCGCCTGGGCTCGATGGAAACCACCGCCGCCGTGCGCCTGCCGGAGGTGCTGGCGGCCTTCCACCGGGAGGCGCCGCGGCTCGACCTGAGCCTGGTGACCGGCACCAGCGGTCATCTGCTCGGCGAGGTGCTCGCCGGCCGGCTGGACGCCGCGCTGATCGGCGGTCCCTACGAGGACCCGCGGCTGCGCGGCGAAGTGTTGTGGCACGAGGAGCTGGTCCTGGTGCTGCCGGAAGGACAGACCCTGGAGTCCCTGGCGCAGGCGCCGGTGACCCTGCTCGGCTTTCCCAGCGGCTGTCACTACCGCGAGCGCCTGGAGCGCTGGAGCGAGCGCCACCGCCTGCAGATCGGCGCGCGGCAGAGCTATGGCTCGATCGACGCGATCCTCGGCGGCGCCGCCGCCGGCATGGGCATCGGCCTGCTGCCGCGCAGCCTGCTGGAGCTGCATCCGCGCGGGCGGCTGGTGCGCTGGCAGCCGATCGAGGCCGACCTGGCGGCGGCGCCGACGCTGCTGGTGCGCCGTCGCGATGCGCCGGTGCACGGGGCGCTGGAGCGCCTGCTCGAACTGCTGCAGGCGACTGCATGAGGCGGCCGGCAAGCGGGTAAACTGTGCGGCCCGAGGAGCCCCTTTGCCATGAACTACCGTCACGCCTTCCATGCCGGCAACCACGCCGACGTCCTGAAACACTTGGCCCTGGCCCGCCTGATCGCCCTGTTGGCGCGCAAGGAGGCCCCCTTCGCCTACCTCGACAGCCATGCCGGCGTCGGCCTCTACGATCTGCAGGGCGATGCCGCCAGCCGCACCGGCGAGTGGCTGGAGGGCATCGCCCGCCTGTGGGGCGCCGCGGACCTGCCCGCGCCGGCCGCCGACTACCTGCGCGTGGTGCGCGAGCTGAACGCGGACGGCAGGCTGCGCCACTATCCAGGCTCGCCCGAGCTGGCGCGCCGCCTGAGCCGCCCGCAGGATCGCCTGCTGCTCAACGAGAAGCACCCCGAGGACGGCCGTCTGCTCAAGGAGAACATGGCCGGCGACCGGCGCGTCGCGGTGCACCTGGGCGAGGGCTGGCATGTCCCGCGGGCCCTGCTGCCGGTGGCGGAGAAGCGCGCCCTGCTGCTGATCGACCCACCCTTCGAGCAGGCCGACGAGCCGGAGCGCTGCGCCCAGGCGCTGCAGGAGGCCATCGGCCGGATGCGCCAGACGGTGGTGGCGATCTGGTATCCGATCAAGGACCTGCGTCAGCTCAAACGCTTCTATCAGGACCTGCAGAAGAGCGGTGCGCCCACGATGCTGCGTGCCGAACTCTACGTGCATCCGGCCGATGAGGCGCAGCGTCTGAATGGCTCGGGCCTGGCGATCGCCAACCCGCCGTGGGGGCTGGAGGAGGAACTGCGCCAGCTCTTGCCCTGGCTGGCCGGGCGCCTGGCGCAGAGCCGGGGCGATTGGCGGCTGGACTGGCTGATCGAGGAGCAGCCGTTCGCCGCCAAACCGGCCGCTCCGGCGGCCGGACGCAAGCGCTACAAGCCGTAGGGTGCAACCCGCCGTTGCTCTGCAACTGCCGGTTTCAGGCCGGCGGCAGGCAGACGCCGGTGCCACCCAGCCCGCAGTAGCCGCCGGGGTTCTTTGCCAGGTACTGCTGGTGATAGTCCTCGGCGTAGTAGAACGGCGGGGCGTCGGCGATCTCCGTGGTGACCGGGCCGTAGCCGGCCTTCGCCAGCTCTGCCTGGAAGCGCTCGCGGCTGGCCTCGGCGGCGGCGCGCTGGGCGGCGTCGAAGCAGTAGATCGCCGAGCGGTATTGGGTGCCGATGTCGCCGCCCTGGCGCATGCCCTGGGTCGGATTGTGGATTTCCCAGAAGGTCTTCAGCAGCGTCCGGTAATCGGTTTCCTGCGGATTGAACACCACCAGCACCACCTCGGTGTGCCCGGTCAGGCCGGAGCAGACCTCCTCGTAGGTCGGATTCGGCGTGAAGCCGCCGGCATAGCCGACCGCCGTGCTCCACACCCCCGGCTGCTGCCAGAAGCGCCGCTCGGCGCCCCAGAAGCAGCCGAGGCCGAACAGCGCCTGCTGCAGCCCGGCCGGGAAGGGCGGCGTCAGGGGATGGCCGTTGACGTGGTGGGCCGCCGGCACCGGCATGGCTTCGGCGCGTCCGGGCAGCGCCTGGGCGGGATCGGGCAGGGCCAGCTGGTGGGCGAGAATCTGCGAGCGCAGCACCATGGGGTTCTCCTTGGAGTTCGACGAGGCTTCGCCGACTATCCTAGCGCGGAAATAAAAAAGCCCCGCCACAAGGGCGGGGCTGAAGATTAAAGAGCGTGCCGGGTTCGGCTCGCTCTTTAAGGGAAGCTCACAGCAGCATCGAGCGGATATCCGCCAGCACGTCGCCGAGACGCTTGGTGAAGCGTGCCGCGGCGGCGCCGTTGATCACCCGGTGGTCGTAGGACAGCGACAGCGGCAGCATCAGGCGCGGCTGGAAGGCCTTGCCGTCCCATACCGGCTGCATGCTGGCCTTGGACACGCCGAGGATCGCCACTTCCGGTGCGTTGACGATCGGCGTGAAGCCGGTGCCGCCGATGTGGCCGAGGCTGGAGATGGTGAAGCAGGCGCCCTGCATGGCGTCGGCGCCGAGCTTCTTGGTGCGCGCCTTCTCCGCCAGTTCGGCGGCCTCGGCGGCCAGCTGCAGCAGGCTCTTCTGGTCGACGTTGCGGATCACCGGGACCAGCAGGCCGTCCGGGGTGTCCACGGCGAAGCCGATGTGCACGTACTTCTTGCGGATCACCGCCTGGCCGCCCGGGGCCAGGGAGCTGTTGAACTCCGGCAGCTCCCTGAGCAGGTAGGCGCAGGCCTTGAGCAGCAGCGGCAGCACGGTCAGCTTGACCCCGGCCTTCTCGGCGACGGCCTTCTGCGCGACGCGGAAGGCTTCCAGATCGGTGATGTCGGCCGAGTCGAACTGGGTCACGTGCGGCACGTTCAGCCAGCTGCGGTGCAGGTTGGCGGCGCCGATCTGCATCAGGCGGCTCATCGCCACCTCTTCCACCTCGCCGTACTTGGCGAAGTCGACCGGCGGAATCGGCGGGATGCCGGCGCCGCCGGTGGCACCGGCAGCCGGCGCCTCCTTGGCCTTCTGCATCATCGCCTTGACGTAGACCTGCACGTCCTCCTTGAGGACGCGACCGCGCGGGCCGGTGGCGTTCACCGCCGCCAGCTCGACGCCGAACTCGCGGGCCAGCTGGCGCACGGCCGGACCGGCATGCACCTTGGCGCCGTTGCGGGTCGGCGCGCCGACCGGCGCCGCGGCCGGGGCAGCAGCGGCCGCCGGAGCGGCAGCTGCGACGGCCGGCTGGGCCGGGGCTGCCGCGGGGGCGGGCGCCGCGGCGGCCGGAGCCGGAGCCGCTGCAGCGCCGGCGGCGCGCAGGACCAGGATCAGGTCGCCGGTGCCGACTTCGTCGTTCAGCGCGATGGAGACGCTCTCCACCAGGCCGGCGGCCGGGGAGGGGATCTCCATGCTGGCCTTGTCCGATTCCAGCACGATCAGCGACTGCTCGGCCTGGACCTCGTCGCCGGCCTTGACCAGCAGCTCGATGACCTTCGCCTTGCCGGACGAGCCGATGTCGGGAACCCGGATCTCCTGGCTGACGGCGGCAGCCGGAGCCGCCGGCGCGGGGGCGGCCGGGGCCGCGGCAGCCGGGGCCGGGGCTTCGGCAGCGGGGGTCGGCTCGGCGGGTGCGGCAGCCGGTGCGGCGGCACCGGCGGCGGCTTCCAGCTCGATGATCGCGTCGCCTTCCTTGAGCTTGTCGCCCAGCTTGACGCTCACGCTCTTGACCTTGCCGGCCCTGGGGCTGGGAACTTCCATGCTGGCCTTGGCGGACTCCAGCACCACCAGCCCCTGCTCGACCTCGATGAGGTCGCCGACCTTGACCAGCAGCTCGATGACTTCCCCATCGCCGCCGATATCGGGTACGCGGATGATTTCGCTCACGATGGTTCTCCTCAGCAGTCCAGGGGGTTGCGCTTGTCGGGGTCGATGCCGAACTTGACGATGGCCTCGGCGACCACCTTGGGTTCGATGTCGCCGCGATCGGCCAGCGCTTCCAGTGCGGCCAGCACCACCCAGTAGCGGTCCACTTCGAAGAAGTGACGCAGCTTCTTGCGGCTGTCGCTGCGGCCGAAGCCGTCGGTGCCGAGCACCTTGTATTCCTTGCTCGGGACCCACTGGCGGATCTGGTCGGCGAACAGCTTCATGTAGTCGCTGGAGGCCACCACCGGACCCTTGCGGCCGGTCAGGCACTGCTCGACGTAGCTCTGCTCCGGCTTCTGACCCGGGTGCAGGCGGTTGCGGCGCTCCACGGCCAGGCCGTCACGGCGCAGCTCGTTGAAGCTGGTCACGCTCCATACGTCGGCGGCGATGTTGTAGTCCTCGCGGAGGATCTTCGCCGCTTCGCGCACTTCGCGCAGGATGGTGCCGCAGCCGAGCAGCTGGACATGGTGCGCGGCGTCGCGCTTGTCCTCTTCCAGCAGGTACATGCCCTTGACGATGCCTTCCTCGACGCCTTCCGGCATGGCCGGCTGGGTGTAGGCCTCGTTCATCGCGGTGATGTAGTAGAAGACGTTCTGCTGCTCTTCGGTCATCTGGCGAATGCCGTCGCGGATGATCACCGCCATCTCGTAGGCATAGGTCGGATCGTAGGTGCGGCAGTTGGGAATGGTCGAGGCCATGATGTGGCTGTGACCGTCCTCGTGCTGCAGGCCTTCGCCGTTGAGCGTGGTGCGGCCGGCGGTACCGCCGATCAGGAAGCCGCGCGCCTGGCTGTCGCCGGCCGCCCAGGCCAGATCGCCGATGCGCTGGAAGCCGAACATCGAGTAGAACACGTAGAACGGCAGCATCGGCTGGTTGTGGTTGCTGTAGGCGGTCGCCGCGGCGATCCAGCTGGACATGGCGCCGGCCTCGTTGATGCCTTCCTCGAGGATCTGGCCCTTCTTGTCCTCGCGGTAGAACATCACCTGATCCTTGTCCACCGGCTCGTAGAGCTGGCCGACCGAGGAGTAGATGCCGAGCTGGCGGAACATGCCTTCCATGCCGAAGGTGCGTGCCTCGTCGGGGATGATCGGCACGATGCGCGAGCCCAGCTCCTTGTCCTTGACCAGCTGCGCGAGGATCCGCACGAAGGCCATGGTGGTGGAGATTTCGCGGTCGCCGGTGCCGTCGAGGATCGCCTTGAGGGTGTCCAGCGGCGGGGTCGGGATGCTGATGCTCTTGCTGCGGCGCTGCGGGACGAAGCCGCCCAGGGCCTCGCGGCGGCTGCGCAGGTATTTCATCTCCGGGCTGTTCTCGTCCGGCCGGTAGAACGGCAGGGTTTCCAGCTCCTCGTCCTTGAGCGGGATGTCGAACTTGTCGCGGAAGAGCTTGAGGCTCTCCACATCCATCTTCTTGACGTTGTGGGCGATGTTCTTCGCCTCGCCGGCTCCGGTGCCGTAGCCCTTGATGGTCTTGGCGAGGATCACGCTCGGCTGGCCCTTGTGGTTGACCGCCTGGTGATAGGCGGCATAGACCTTGTAGGGGTCGTGGCCGCCGCGATTGAGTTTCCAGATGTCCTCGTCGGACATCTCCTTGACCATCTCCAGCAGCTCGGGACGGGCGCCGAAGAAGTGTTCGCGGACGAAGGCGCCGTCTTTGGCCTTGTAGTTCTGGTAGTCGCCGTCGACCACCTCGTCCATGCGCTGCTGCAGCAGGCCGGCATGGTCCTTGGCGAACAGCGGGTCCCAGAAGCGGCCCCAGACCACCTTGTTGACGTTCCACTGGGCGCCACGGAACACGCCTTCGAGTTCCTGGATGATCTTGCCGTTACCGCGCACCGGGCCGTCGAGGCGCTGCAGGTTGCAGTTGATGACGAAGATCAGGTTGTCCAGCTTCTCGCGGCCGGCCAGGGCGATGGCGCCGAGGGATTCCGGCTCGTCGCACTCGCCGTCGCCCATGAAGCACCAGACTTTCTGCTTGCCGGGGGTGATGAAGCCGCGGTCTTCCAGGTACTTCATGAAGCGCGCCTGGTAGATCGCCTGGATCGGACCCAGGCCCATGGAGACGGTGGGGAACTGCCAGAAGTCCGGCATCAGGTGCGGGTGCGGGTAGGAGGACAGGCCGTTGCCGTCGACTTCCTGCCGGTAGTTCTGCAGCTGATCTTCGCTGAGGCGGCCTTCGAGGAAGGCGCGGGCGTAGACGCCGGGGGAGGCGTGGCCCTGGAAGTAGATCAGATCGCCGCCGTGTTCCGCGGTGGGCGCCTGAAAGAAATAGTTGAAACCGATATCGTAGAGGGTGGCGCTGGAGGCGAAGCTGGAGATGTGGCCACCCAGGTCCGGGTCCTTCTTGTTCGCCCGCATGACAGTGGCCAGCGCGTTCCAGCGTACCAGGGAGCGGATGCGGCGTTCCATGAACAGGTCGCCGGGCATGGGCGCTTCGTGGGTCAGCGGAATGGTGTTGCGGTAGGGCGTGGTGATCGCATAGGGCAGTTGGGTGCCCGTACGGGTGGCCAGCTCACCCATCCGGGTCAGCAGATAGTGGGCGCGGTTTTCGCCTTCGTGATCGAGGACGGATTCGAGAGCGTCCAGCCACTCCTGGGTTTCGATGGGGTCAAGGTCTTGCATGTCTTGCTCCATAGCGGAAGGCTTCCTTGAGTCGGGAGCCTGGATGCGCGGCCGGCCTTATGGGCGGCGGCGGGATTGTTGTTAGTGGTCGGCGGGTGATCCGACTGTCTTGTAGTTTTACTACAAAACAATGGCGCTTTCAGCCCCCTCCCAAGGATTTTTGTAAAATTACCCCGCGGGCCGGGACTCGAGCCGCTTGCGGACAGGCCCGGTCGAGACAGGAAACAAGCATGAGCCTACCTACGCTAGTCGCCCTTCCCCCTTCGCTGGAAACCCTGGCCGACCGCGCCCTGGCGGCGTTCGAGCCGGCCGCCGGTGCGCTCGGCGACGGCCCGGCGACGCCTTTTGCCGAGTGGCCGCCGGCGCGGCGCGCGGCCTTCGCGCGGGTCTGCGCGAACAGCGAGTTCGTCGCCGGGCAGGCGCTGCGCGATCCGGCGATGCTCCTGCAACTGGCCGACGGCGGCACCCTCGAGCGCTCCCTGGCGCCGGACGAGCTGCGCGGGCAGCTCGCCGCGCTGCTTGCCGAGTGCGGAGACGAGGAGGAGCTGGGCCGGCGGCTGCGGCGCTTCCGCAACCGCCAGCAGCTGCGCATCGTCTGGCGCGACATCAGCCGCCAGGCGGATCTGATCGAGACCTGCCGCGACCTCTCCGAGCTCGCCGACGCCTGCATCGACCTGGCCTGTCAGTGGCTGCACGTGCGGCTCTGCGCGCAGTTCGGCACGCCGCTCGGGCGCCGCTCCCGGCTGCCGCAGCAGCTGGTGGTGCTCGGCATGGGCAAACTGGGCGCCGGCGAGCTGAACCTGTCCTCGGACATCGACCTGATCTTCGCCTACCCCGAGGGCGGCGAGACGGAAGGAGAGCGGCGCAGCCTGGACAACCAGGAGTTCTTCGTCCGTCTCGGCCAGAAGCTGATCAAGGCGCTGGATGCCATCACCGTGGACGGCCAGGCCTTCCGCGTCGACATGCGCCTGCGCCCCTACGGCTCCAGCGGACCGCTGGTCTACAGCTTCAACGCCATGGAGCAGTACTACCAGGATCAGGGACGCGACTGGGAGCGCTACGCGATGATCAAGGCGCGAGTGGTCGGCGGCGACCGCGAGGCCGGGCGCCAGTTGCTGGAGATGCTGCGGCCGTTCGTCTACCGGCGTTACCTGGACTTCTCCGCCATCGAGGCGCTGCGCGACATGAAGCAACTGATCCGCCAGGAAGTGCGCCGCAAGGGCATGGCGGACAACGTCAAGCTGGGCGCCGGCGGCATCCGCGAGGTGGAGTTCGTCGCCCAGGTGTTCCAGCTGATCCATGGCGGCCGCGACCGCAGCCTGCAGCAGCGGCCGCTGCTGAAGGTGCTGGCGACCCTCCAGGGACAGGGCTACCTGCCGCCGGCGGTGGTGGCCGAGCTGCGCGAGGGCTACGAGTTCCTGCGCTATACCGAGCACGCCCTGCAGGCCATCGCCGACCGCCAGACGCAGATGCTCCCCGACAACGAGCTCGACCGGGCGCGGGTCGCCTGCATGCTCGGCTGCGCCGACTGGGAGGCGTTCCTCGAGCGGCTAGCGCACTGGCGCGAGCGGGTCGACTGGCACTTCCGCCAGGTGATCGCCGCGCCCGGCGAGGACGAGGCGCCCGAGGAGCGGCCGGTCGACACCCAGTGGCTGCCGTTGTGGGAGAGCGCCGGGGACGAGGCGTCGGCCTGCCGGCAGTTGTCCGAGGCCGGCTTCGCCGATCCGCAACAGGTCTGCCAGCGCCTCGCGGCGCTGCGCGGCGGCACTCAGGTGCGCAGCATGCAGCGCCTCGGCCGCGAGCGCCTCGATGCCTTCATCCCGCAGCTGCTGGCCCTGGCGGTGGAGCAGGATGACCCCGATCTGGTGCTGGAGCGGGTGCTGCCGCTGGTCGAGGCGGTGGCGCGGCGCTCCGCCTATCTGGTGCTGCTCACCGAAAACCCCGGCGCCCTGCAGCGCCTGCTCGCCCTCTGCGCCGCCAGCCCGTGGGTCGCCGAGCAGATCACCCGCTTCCCGCTGCTGCTCGACCAACTGCTCAACGAGGAGCGCCTGTACAGCCCGCCGCAGGAGGCAGAGCTGGCGGCCGAGCTGAACGCGCTGCTCTTGCGCATTCCCGAGGACGACCTGGAGCAGCAGATGGAGGCGCTGCGCCACTTCAAGCTGGCCCACCGGTTGCGCGTCGCCGCCTCGGAGATCGCCGGCACCCTGCCCTTGATGAAGGTCAGCGACTACCTGACCTGGCTGGCCGAGGCGATCCTCGACCAGGTGCTCACGCTCGCCTGGCGGCAGATGGTCGCCCGCCATGGCAACCCCAGGCGCTGCGACGGCAGCCCTTGCGACCTGGATTTCATCATCGTCGGCTACGGCAAGGTCGGCGGCATCGAACTGGGCCACGGCTCGGACCTGGACCTGGTGTTCATCCACGACGGCGACCCGCAGGCCGAGACCGACGGCGCCAAGCCGATCGACGGCGCGCAGTTCTTCACCCGCCTGGGCCAGCGCATCGTCCACCTGCTCACCGCGCAGACGCCGTCCGGGCAGCTCTACGAGGTGGACATGCGCCTGCGCCCGAGCGGCAACGCAGGGCTTCTGGTCAGTTCGCTCGGCGCCTTCCAGCGCTACCAGGAGCATGAGGCCTGGACCTGGGAGCATCAGGCGCTGGTGCGCGCCCGGGTGCTGGTCGGCAGCCCGCGGCTGGCCGCCGCCTTCGCGCAGGTGCGCGCCCAGGTGCTGGCCCGTCCGCGCGAGCTGGACAACCTGCGCCGCGAGGTCGGCGAGATGCGCGCGAAGATGCGCGCCAACCTCGGCACCTCGAGCACGGCCGCCGGCACGGCGGAAAACGCCTTCGAGGCGGTGGTCCCCTTCAATCTCAAGCAGGATGCCGGCGGTATCGTCGATATCGAATTTATGGTGCAATATGCGGCCCTCGCCTGGTCGCACCAGCATCCCGAGCTGTTGCGCTACACCGACAACATCCGGATTCTGGACGGCCTCGCGCAGGCCGGCCTGCTGCCCTGCGACGAGGTTCGCCTGCTGCAGGAGGCCTACAAGGCCTATCGCGCCGCCGCCCACCGACTGGCCCTGCAGAAGCAGCCGGGCGTGGTGGGCGGCGATCAGTTCCAGGACGAACGTCGAGCGGTGATGCGGATCTGGCGGGAGCTGGGATTGAGCTGAGCGGGGCGCCTGCGGGGGCCTGCCGAATATAGGGGTGGCGCGGGGCGCCGCCCGGTCTGGTGTGTATTACGTAGCGTATTCTCTTGAGGAGCAGGCTAATTATGTCGATGGCCGACCGTGATGGTGTGATCTGGTACGACGGCGAACTGGTGCAGTGGCGCGACGCGACCACCCATGTGCTGACCCACAGCCTGCACTACGGGATGGGCGTGTTCGAGGGCGTGCGTGCCTACAACACCCCGCAGGGCACGGCGATCTTCCGTCTGCAGGCGCACACCGACCGCCTGTTCGACTCGGCGCACATCATGGGCATGAAGATTCCCTTCACCAGGGACGAGATCAACGAGGCGACCCGCGCCGCAGTGCGCGAGAACAAGCTGGACAGCGCCTACATCCGCCCGCTGGCCTTCTACGGCTCGGAAGGCATGGGCCTGCGCGCCAGCGGTCTGAAGGTCCGCGTCATCGTCGCCGCCTGGCACTGGGGCGCCTACATGGGCGAGGACGCGCTGGAGCAGGGCATCAAGATCCGCACCAGTTCCTTCACCCGCCATCACGTGAACATCACCATGACCCGCGCCAAGTCCAGCGGCGCCTACGTCAACTCCATGCTGGCCCTGCAGGAGGCGATCTCCGGCGGCGCCGACGAGGCCCTGCTGCTCGATCCGGAAGGCTACGTGGCCGAGGGTTCGGGGGAGAACATCTTCATCGTCAAGGACGGCGTGATCTACACCCCCGAAGTCACCGCCTGCCTGAACGGCATTACCCGCAACACGGTGCTGACCCTGGCCCGCGAGATGGGCGTCGAGATCGTCGAGAAGCGCATCACCCGCGACGAGGTGTACATCGCCGACGAGGCCTTCTTCACCGGCACCGCCGCCGAAGTCACGCCGATCCGCGAAGTGGACGGCCGGCAGATCGGCATCGGCCGCCGCGGCCCACTCACCGAGAAGCTGCAGCGCGCCTACTTCGATCTGGTCACCGGCAAGACCGATGCCCATCCCGAGTGGCGTACCCTGGTCAAGTAACCGGCGGCAGGCTGCAGGCGTAGGGTGGGTTGGGTCGAAGACCCTAACCCACCATCCGGCCCAGGGGGCCGGCCAATGAGTAGTTCTGCGGACATCGACGGTGGGTTACGCCGCTGTCGCGGCTAACCCACCCTACGGATCTTTCCGCTTCTGGCTTCCAGTTTATGAATATCCTGATCATCGGTCCCAGCTGGGTCGGCGACATGGTGATGGCGCAGACCCTGTTCGTCTGCCTGAAGCAGCGCCATCCCGACTGCGAAATCGACGTGTTGGCGCCTGAGTGGAGCCGGCCGATCCTCGAACGCATGCCCGAGGTGCGCCGCGCGCTGAGCTTTCCGTTCGGCCATGGTGTGCTCGACCTCGCCGGCCGCCGCCGCATCGGCAAGTCCCTGGCCGGGCAGTACGACCAGGCGATCCTGTTGCCCAACTCGCTGAAGTCGGCGCTGGTGCCGTTCTTCGCCGGCATCCCCGAGCGCACCGGCTGGCGCGGCGAGATGCGTTACGTCCTGCTCAACGACATCCGCCGGCTGGACAAGGCGCGCTACCCGCTGATGATCGAGCGCTTCATGGCGCTCGCCTTCGAGCCCGGTGCCGAACTGCCGCAACCCTATCCACGGCCGGCCCTGCGCATCGAGCCGCAGAGCCGTGCGGCGGCGTTGCAGAAGTTCGGCCTGAGGCTCGGCCGGCCGCTGCTGGCGCTCTGTCCCGGCGCCGAGTTCGGCGAGGCCAAGCGCTGGCCGGCCGAGCACTACGCCGCCGTGGCCGAGGCCAAGCTGCGCGCCGGCTGGCAGGTCTGGCTGTTCGGCTCGAAGAACGACCATCCGGTCGGCGAGGCGATCCGCGCCGCCCTGGCGCCTTCGCTGCGCGAGGCGACGGCCAATCTGGCCGGGGAAACCAGCCTGGCCGAGGCGCTCGACCTGTTGTCCTGCGCCGATGCCGTGGTGTCCAACGACTCGGGGCTGATGCACGTGGCCGCCGCATTGGGCCGTCCGCTGGTGGCGGTGTACGGCTCCACCTCGCCGCAGTTCACCCCGCCCCTGGCCGAGCAGGTGGAAATCGTCCGCCTGGGCCTGGACTGCAGTCCCTGCTTCGAGCGCACCTGCCGCTTCGGCCACTACAACTGCCTGCGCGAGCTGGCACCGCAAGGGGTGCTGGACGCCCTGCAGCACCTCGCCGGCGATCCTCTGCCCGACCCGCAGCCGCAGGAGCACTGAGTGCGCGTACTGCTGATCAAGACTTCCTCGCTGGGCGACGTCATCCATACCCTGCCGGCGCTGACCGACGCGGCGCGGGCGCTGCCCGGCATTCGCTTCGACTGGGTGGTGGAGGAGGGCTTCGCCGAGATTCCCGCCTGGCACCCGGCAGTGGAGCGGGTGATCCCGGTGGCCATCCGCCGCTGGCGCCGCAGCCTCTGGCAGGCGACGACCCGCGGCGAGTGGCGGCGCTTCCGGCAGAGCCTGGGGGACGACTACGATCTGGTGATCGACGCCCAGGGCCTCCTGAAAAGCGCCTGGCTGACCCGCTTCGGCGGCGCGCCGGTGGCCGGGCTGGATCGCCGCTCGGCGCGCGAGCCGCTGGCCAGTCTCTTCTATGGGCGCCGCCATCCTGTGCCCTGGGGCCAGCACGCGGTGGAGCGGGTGCGCCAGCTGTTCGCCCAGGCGCTGGGCTATGCCCTGCCGGCGACGGTCGGCGACTACGGCCTGGACCGCAAGCGGCTGGCTGCACCGGCGGCCGCGCCCTACCTGCTGTTCCTGCATGGCACCACCTGGGACAGCAAGCACTGGCCGGAAAGCTACTGGCGCGAGCTGGCCGAGCGCATGGCCGGCGAGGGCTGGGCGGTGCGCCTGCCCTGGGGCAGCGCGGCGGAGCAGGCGCGTGCCGAGCGTATCGCCGAGGGGCTGACGGCGGTCGAGGTGCTGCCCAGGACCAACCTTGCCGGCATCGCCGGGATTCTCGCCGGGGCCAGCGCCTGCGTGGCGGTGGACACCGGCCTCGGCCACCTGGCGGCGGCGCTGGACGTGCCGACCGTCTCCCTCTACGGCCCGACCGACCCGCGCCTGACCGGCGCCTATGGCCGTCACCAGCGCCATCTGACCAGCGACTATCCGGCCTGCGTGCCCTGCCTGCAGAAGACCTGCGGCTATCGGCCGACCGAGGAGGACCGCCGCCGGCTGGATCTGAGTCGCGAGCAGCCGGTGTGCTTCAGCCGCCTCGCCCCGCCGCGGGTGGCCGGCGAGCTGCAGGCGCTGCTGAACGAGGCGGCGTGCCGATGCTGATCGTGCCGGCCCTTGCCGTCGCGCCGGCGCGCCCGGCGCCGATCCATGCTTTTGCCGACAGGACCTCCTGATGCAGCTGGCCTTCATCCTCTACAAGTACTTTCCCTTCGGCGGGCTGCAGCGCGATTTCATGCGCATCGCCCTGGAGTGCCAGCGGCGCGGGCACGCCATCCGCGTCTACAGCATGTTCTGGGAGGGCGAGATTCCGCCCGGCTTCGAGGTGCTGATCGCGCCGGTCAAGGCGCTGTTCAACCATGCCCGCAACGAGCGCTTCACCGCCTGGGTGCAGGCCGATCTGGCGCGCCGCCCGGTGGACCGGGTGATCGGCTTCAACAAGATGCCCGGACTGGATGTCTACTACGCCGCCGATCCCTGCTACGAAGACAAGGCGCAGACCCTGCGCAACCCGCTCTATCGCCTGTGGGGGCGCTACCGGCATTTCGCCGACTACGAGCGCGCGGTGTTCGCGCCGCAGTCGAAGACGCAGATCCTGATGATCTCCGAGGTGCAGCAGCCGCTGTTCGTCAAGCACTACGGCACCCCGGCGGAGCGCTTCCACCTGTTGCCGCCGGGGATCTCCGCCGACCGCCGCGCGCCGGCCAACGCCGGCGAGATCCGCGCCGACTTCCGCCGCGAGTTCGCCCTGGCCGACGACGATCTGCTGCTGGTGCAGATCGGCTCCGGCTTCAAGACCAAGGGTCTGGACCGCAGCCTCAAGGCGCTCGCCGCGCTGCCCGCCGCGCTGAAGCAGCGCACCCGGCTGATCGCCATCGGTCAGGACGACCCGCGGCCCTTCCAGTTGCAGGTCAAGGCGCTCGGCCTGTCGGAGAGGGTCGAGATCCTCAGCGGGCGCAGCGACATTCCGCGCTTTCTGCTCGGCGCCGACCTGCTGATCCATCCGGCCTACAACGAGAACACCGGCACCGTGCTGCTCGAGGCGCTGGTCGCCGGGCTGCCGGTGCTGGTCACCGACGTCTGTGGCTATGCTCACTACATCGCCGAGGCCGGTTGCGGACAGGTGCTGCCCAGCCCGTTCGACCAGGAGCGCCTGAACCGGACGCTCGCCGATCTGCTCGAAGCCGACGACCGCCGCGCGCTCTGCCGGCGCAACGGCCTGGCCTACGCCGAAACCGCCGACCTCTATTCCATGCCGCAGCGGGCCGCCGACCTGATCCTGGCGGAGCAGGGCGAGTGAACGCCTCGCCGGGTGCAGGCGCCCGCGTGCCTGCGATATCGTGGTTCGCAGCAGATCGCCAGCACGCTGGCTCCTACAGGGATGTATGTCCATGCAGTTGATTCTCTCCGAACCCTTCAAGTCCCTCTGGGCCGGGCGCGATGCCTTCGCCGAGGTCGAGCGCCTGCAGGGCCAGGTCTACCGCGAGCTGGAGGCTCGCCGCACCCTGCGCGTCGAGGTGGCCGGGTGCGGCTACTTCGTCAAGATCCACCGCGGCATCGGCTGGGCCGAGATCCTCAAGAACCTGCTGACCGCCAGGGCACCGGTGCTCGGCGCCGCCCAGGAGTGGCGGGCGCTCAGGCGTCTGACCGAGGCGGGGGTGCCGACCATGACGCCGGTGGCCTTCGGCGAGCGCGGCGGCAACCCGGCGCGCCAGCACTCCTTCCTGATCACCGAGGAACTGGCGCCGACCGTCAGCCTCGAGGATTTCTGCCTCGACTGGCCGAGCCGGCCGCCGGCGCCGCGCCTGAAGCGCGCGCTGATCGCCGAGGTGGCGCGACTGACCGCCGGCATGCACGGTGCCGGGGTCAATCACCGCGACTGCTATATCTGCCATTTCCTGCTGCACACCGACCGGCCGGTGGAGGCCAACAGCCTCAGGCTGTCGCTGATCGACCTGCACCGCGCGCAGACTCGCGCGCGCACGCCGCGGCGCTGGCGCGACAAGGACCTGGCCGCGCTGTATTTCTCGGCGCTGGACATCGGCCTGACCCGCCGTGACAAGCTGCGCTTCCTGCGCGGCTACTTCTGCCAGCCGCTGCGCCAGATACTGCGCGAGGAGGCTCGTCTGCTCGCCCGCCTGGAGGCCCAGGCCGGGCGCCTGCTGGCGCGCTTCCAGCGCAAGGCGGCGGAGGGCAATCCGCTATGAGCGCCTGGCAGCTGTCCCCTGATCTGGACTCCGCGGCGGCACGGGCCTTCGCCAGCCTGGCGGCGGTGTTCGCCCTGGACGGCGAGCGGGTTTCCCGGGATCCGCTGTCCGACGTGATCCGCGTCGAGATCGCCGGCGAGCGCTACTACGTCAAGCGCTACCGCTCGGCGGGCAAGGGCCTGCGCCGCTATCTGGGGCGGCCGCGGGTCAAGGCCGAATGGCAGAACCTCAGGCGCTTCGCCAAGTGGGGCATCCCGACCGCCTCCCTGGCCGCCTGGGGGCTGGAGCGCAGCGGCGGGGCCTTCCTGTGCGGCGCGCTGATCACCCGCGAGCTGCCCGGCACCAAGGATCTGGCCCGGCTGGCCAGGGACGACGACCCGCGCCTGGGCGACCCGTGCTGGGTGGACGGCGTCAGCCGCCAGCTGGCCCGGGCGACCCGGACCATGCACGACCATCACTTCGTCCACAACGACCTGAAGTGGCGCAACCTGCTGGTCGACGGCGAGGGCCGGCTGTTCTTCATCGACTGCCCGGTAGGCGGCTTCTGGTGGGGCCAGTGGCTGCGCTGGCGGATCGTCAAGGACCTCGCCTGCCTGGACAAGGTGGCCAAGTACAAGCTGTCGCGCACCCAGCGCCTGCGTTTCTATCTGCAGTACCGTCGGCGCAGCCGGCTGAACGCCAGCGACAAGGTGCGTATCCGGCAGATCCTCAAGTATTTCGAGGGGCGCGAATGAGCGCCTGCGTCGCCATCGCGTCGCCCATCAGACATGGACGGCTGTCGAGGCGACAGCACGAGAAGGAGTGTCGCGCATGAATCTGCGCCAGTTGAAGAGGGCCGGCCGCCAGCCGGAGCTGCCGCTGCTCGTCGAGCTGGCCGATGCCGCCGGGCCGGCCAGCCTGCGTCTGGACAGCCTGCTGCGCGTGCTGCCGGGGCAGCGCTACGTCGGCCGCGGCGAGTGGCGCGGGCAGCGGGTGCTGGCCAAGCTCTTGGTCGGCGACAAGGCGGCACGGCATTTCCAGCGCGAGCTGAAGGGTGTGCACCTGCTCGCCGGTCAGCAGCAGACCACCCCGCGGCTGCTGGCCGACGGTCTGATCGAGGGCGAAGGCGGCTGGCTGCTGTTCGACTATCTGGATGGTGCGCAAAGCCTGGCCGATGCCTGGCAGCGCGTCGAGCACGAGCCGCTGCTGTCGGACGGCCAGCAGGCGGTGCTCGGCGAGGCCTTGGCCGCGATCGCCGGTCTGCACGCCAGGGGACTGTGGCAGGCCGACATGCACCTGGACAACCTGCTGCGCCACGCGGGGCAGCTGCATGTGGTCGACGGCGGCGCGGTGCACGCGGAGACGCCCGGCCAGCCGCTGTCCCGCGAGCGGGTGCTGGAGAACCTCGGCGCCTTCTTCGCCCAGTTCCCGGTCGAGCTCGAGCAGTTCCTCGAGGAACTGCTGGTGCACTACCTGCTGGCCAACGGCGAGCACGCCCTGCCGCTGGAGGCGCTGCTCAAGGAGGTGGCCCGGGTACGCCGCTGGCGGCTGCGTGACTTTCTCGCCAAGGTCGGCCGCGACTGTACGCTGTTCAGCGTGCGGCACGGGCCCATGGGGCTGCGTGCGCAGCGACGCGACAGCGAGGCGTTGTTGCGTCCGCTTCTGGCCGCCCCCGATGCGCTCATCGATCAGGGGCATATCTACAAGACCGGCGGGGCTGCCACCGTGGCGCGGGTCGAGCTGTGCGGCCGGACCCTGGTCGTCAAGCGCTACAACATCAAGGGTTTCGCCCACTGGCTCAAGCGCTTCTGGCGCCCCAGTCGCGGCTGGCACAGCTGGGTCGCAGGCAATCGCCTGGCCTTTCTCGGCATTCCCACACCGCGCCCGCTGGCGGTGCTGGAGCGGCGTTTCTGCGGCCTGCGCGGGCGCGCCTACCTGATTACCGAATACTGCGACGGGCAGGATATACTCGCGCGTTTTCAGCCGCATCTGGACGGCGCTCCGCCGGAAGAGGAGCTGCTGGCGCTGGAGCGGCTGTTCGCCGCCCTGCTGCGCGAGCGCATCAGCCATGGCGACCTGAAGGGTAACAACCTGCTCTGGCAGGACGGCCACTGGCTGCTGATCGACCTGGATGCGCTGGAGCAGCATCACGGCGCCGCCCGCTTCGAGCGCGCCTTCGCCGAGGACCGCGCGCGCTTCCTGCGCAACTGGCCGGCCGACTCGGCGCTGCACCGGCTGCTCGACCAACGCTTACCGCGGGCAGCGGATGCCCGCACCACCGAAGAGTAAAGAGGCTAGACCCTGTGGCACTGACGATTCTCGGCCTTTCCGGCGCCCTCAGTCACGATCCTTCCGCCGCCCTGTACATCGACGGCAAGCTGGTCGCGGCCGCCGAAGAAGAGCGCTTCGTGCGCGACAAGCACGCGAAGAACCGCATGCCCTACGAGTCGGCCAAATTCTGCCTCGAGCAGGCCGGGGTCAAGCCTTCCGACGTCGACGTGGTGGCCATCCCCTTTGCGCCGATCAGCCTGTTCGACAAGGCCCGCTGGCACTACGCCAGGCGCTACTGGTACGCCCCGGACCGGGCGCTGGACGCCATCCTGATGGGCAACCGCCGCTACAAGCGCTACCGCACGCGCATCCAGTGGTGCCTGCAGCAGCTCGGCTTCGATCTGAAGAAGGTCCGGATCGAGGCGGTCGAGCACCACCTGGCCCACGCCTCCAGCGCCTACCACTGCGCGGGCTTCCAGGAAAAGACCGCGATCCTCGGCATCGACGGCAAGGGCGAGTACGCCACCACCTTCTTCGGCTGGGGCGAGAACGGCCAGATCCACAAGATCAAGGAGTTCTACGACCCGGATTCGCTCGGCGGCCTGTACGGCGCGATCACCGAGTACCTCGGTTTCGAGATGCTCGACGGCGAGTTCAAGGTGATGGGCATGGCGCCCTACGGCGACGCTGCCCGCTACGACTTCTCGCGGCTGGCCAAATTCGAGAACGGCGAGCTGACCATCAACACCGACTACGCCAACGTCATCGGCTTCCGCCGCTACAAGGACAAGGGCAAGGGCTACTACTTCTCGCCCAAACTGATCGAGTGGCTGGGGCCCAGGCGCGAGGGCGACGTCGCCGACGAACCCTACATCCACTATGCCGCCAGCATGCAGGCGCTGTTCGAGAAGCTGGCGCTGCAGATGATGGACTACTACCTCGGCGACATCATCCGCGAGACCGGGCGGATCGCCTTCTCCGGCGGCTGCGCGCTGAACGTCAAGCTGAACCAGAAGATCATCGCCCGCCCGGAGGTCAAGGAGCTGTTCGTCCAGCCGGCCTCCGGCGATGCCGGCACCGCGGTCGGCGCCGCGGCCTATGTCTCGTACCAGCGCGGTGTGCCGGTGGAGAAGATGGAGCACGTCTACCTCGGCCCGTCCTACAGCAATGAGGACGTCATCGCCGCCTGCGCCAGGCACCCGCAGAAGCCGGTCTGGAAACAGATCGACAACGTCGAGCGGCGCATCGCCAGGATCATGGTCGACGGCCATCCGGTGGCCTGGTTCCAGGGCCGCATGGAGTTCGGCCCGCGCGCCCTCGGCGGGCGCTCGATCATCGGCTGCCCGAGCGTGCCGGGCGTCGCCGACCGGATCAACGAGCAGATCAAGTTCCGCGAGCGCTGGCGGCCGTTCTGCCCGTCGATGCTCGACACCGTGGCGCCGCAGATGCTCAAGGTCGATCACCCGTCGCCGTTCATGACCTTCACCTTCGAGGTCAACGAGGCGTGGAAGGACCGCGTGCCGGAAGTCGTCCACGAGGACGGCACCTCCCGCGCCCAGGTGCTCGAGCGCCGCTTCAACCCGCGCTGGTACGACCTGATGAAGGAGCTGGAAAGCCTCACCGGCAACGGCGTGTCGCTGAACACTTCGCTGAACCGCCGCGGCGAACCGATGATCTGCTCGCCGACCGATGCGCTGAACATGTTCTACGGCTCGGACCTGCGCTACCTGATCATGCAGGACATCCTGGTGGTCAAGGACGGGATGGACTGGTATGACGCGGTCTGAAGGGCCTCGGGTGCTGCAGTTCTGCCACGGCTACGACGGTCCCTTCCTCGACTGCGCCCGGCAGTACGCGCAGCTGTTCGCCGGCACGCCGTACCAGGTCACCACCGTCTACCTGACCGGTGAGCCCAGCATCGAGGCGGAGCAGGGCAGCGCCTCCGACGAGGTGATCTTCCTCGGCTATGACAGCCAGGAGGTGCGCGGCCTCAAGCTCGCCGCCATCCGCGCGCTGAAGCGCATCCTGCACGGGCGCGATTTCCGCCTGTGCATCGCCCACCGCTTCAAGCCGGCCTACGTCGCCCTGTTGGCCAGCGACCTGCCGGTGATCGCCGTGCACCATGCCTTCGACGACTACCGGCGGCTGTCGCGGCGGCTGTTCGCCGCCTGCTTTCGCCGGCGCCTGAGCCTGCTCGGCGTATCGGATGCGGTGCGCGACGACATGCGCGCCTGCCTGCCGGGCTGGCCGGCCGGGCGCATCGAGACCCTCTACAACCGCATCGATGTGCAGGCCCTCAAGGCCACTCAGGTGGATCGCCAGGCGGCCCGCCAGGCGCTCGGGCTGCCGGCGGATGCCTGGATCGTCGGCAATGTCGGCCGGCTGCACCCGGACAAGGACCAGGCCACCCTGCTGCGCGGCTTCGCCGAGGCGCTGCCGCAGCTGCCCGCGGGCAGCCTGCTGGCGATCCTCGGCAGCGGCCGGCTCGAGGCCGAGCTGAAGGCCCTGGCCGGCAGCCTGGGCATCGCCGGGCAGGTGCGCTTTCTCGGCCAGATTCCCGAGGCCCGGCGCTACTTCCGGGCCTTCGACGTCTTCGCCCTGAGCTCCGACCACGAACCCTTCGGCATGGTGCTGCTGGAGGCGATGGCCGCCGGCGTGCCGCTGATCGCCACCGACTGCGGCGGCGGCCGGGAGGTGGTCGAGGGTGTCGGCACGCTGTTTCCGCTGGGCGATGCTGCGGCACTGGCCGCAGGGCTGGTGCGCCTCGCCGGCCTCGACGAGGCCGCCCGCGCCGCCTGCGCGCAGGCCATGGAGCGACGGCTGCAGGAGCGCTTCTCCGACCAGGCGGTGGCCCGGCGCTTCTGGGCACTGCCGATGACCGCCCCCTTCGTGCTGGATTGATCTTATGGCCGAACCCATTCGCATCGATCCGCCGGCCGAAGGCGCCTGGGCGCGCAAGGCCCGCATGCTGGATCGCTATCGCTGGCGGGTGCTGCGCGAGCGCCATGCCTGGCCGGGTGCTGCGCTGCGTTTCGGCCGCGAGGCGCTGCTCGACCTGATATTCGGCATACGGGCGCATCTTGGCCTGTCGAAAGCCAGCCGTGAAAGCGAGTCCTGCGATTTCCTGCTGTTGCAGGGCGCGCCCAAGGTGATTCCGCTGCAGCGCAAGAAGCACCTGATCGCGGCCTTGCGCGGTGCCGGCCATCACCTGGCCGAGATCGCCCAGGAAGATCCACAGGCGGTCATCGCCGGGCACCTGCTGGCGCGCCCGCCGCAGCCGGTGCCGCTGCGCTATTTCGGCTACGCCGCCTACGCCGAGTGGCTGCTCGAGCGCTACGACCCCCGCCTGCTGATCAACGACCGCAACGGCAGCCTGTGCAGCCCCTTCCTGCGCCTGTCGCTCAACCGTCGCGGCCGTCCGCTGGTGCACCTGGCCCACGCCACCACCCTGGAAAGCTCGCGGCGCCTGGGCATGACCGACTACGACTACTACTTCCTGTTCGGCCAGAGTTCGCTGGACGCGCTGCGCGAGCGGCCCCTGCGCTTCGGCGACACCCGGGCGGTGCTGTCCGGCTCGCACATGGTCGATCGCGCCTACGACCTGCCGCCGGCCGGGGTGGCGCTGCGCACCCTGCTGATCCTCGGGGTCGGCCCCGACAAGGAAAAGGAGGACGGCTACCGGCGCACCTATGCGCTGCTGCGGGACTGGGCCGCGGACAATCCGCACTATCGGGTGCTGGTCAAGGCCCATCCGCGCAGCCAGGTGCCATTCTGGCAGGAGGCAGCCGGCCATCACGCCCACATCGAGGTTCTGCCGGCCGGCTGCAGCCTGGCCGAAGCCCTCGGTCGGGCCAGCCTGGTGGTCAACATCATGTCCAACGCGGTGGTCGAGGCGGCGCTGGCGCGGCGGCCGGTCATCTATGTCAATGCCGGCGACGACCGGGATATCTTCGCCCAGGAGCGCTTCTTCGGCGTCCGGATCGACTCCCTTGCGGTATTGACGGAGCGTGTCGCCTGGATCGAAGAGCATTATCCTCCCTGCCTCGAAAAGGCACGGGAATTCGCCGAATATCACCTGACCCATGGGGTGCGTGGTCTGGAGCAGACTACCGAGCTGCTTGGCCGTCTTCTGCGCGGGGAGGCGGTCCCGGGGCAGCCACTCGGCGGCTCCGTTTCATGACCGGGTTTTACCGGACTTAATCGAGGATCACACAGTGAGCTGGCCGTTTGATTTTGCCTGCGTCATCAATCTGGATAGCAGGCCGGACCGTTGGGCTCGCATGGAGGCGACTTTACGTGACATGGGCGTGCAGGCCGAGCGGTTCTCCGCGGTTTCCCTGCACAATCTGGAGAGCGACCAGCCATCTGTGGCCTTGCGGGAGTTCCTGCTGCGCGTCGATGGCGAAAGCTCCGGATTCGAGCGCAAGCTGCTGGGAACCTGGGCCTGCATGCGCAGCCATCTCGGCGTGATCGCCCGGGCCAGGGACAACGGCTGGCCGGCGGTGCTGATCATGGAGGACGACTGCGAGTTCGAGCCCTATGCCCTGGCCGTGCTCAAGCGGGTGGAGGCCCAACTGCAGGGCCGGGAATGGGACATGCTGTATCTGGGCGGCACCTTCAAGAAGGGCGGTGTCAGGAAGCGGGTCGCCGCGAATCTGTTTTCGGCGACGCGCGTGCGCCTGACCCATGCCTACATGGTCAAGGCGGAGCTCTACGAGCGGATTCTCGCCGAGGCGCCCCTGTCGGGGCTGCCGCTCGACTGGTACTACTCTGAGGTGCTGCTGCCGGAGGTCCGGGGGCTCATGGTGAAGCCCACGCTGGCGCGTCAGCGGCTCATGGATCCGAGCGACATCGAGCAGGTGGTTCGCAAACCCAGGTTCAAGTCCCGACAGTTTCTGGAGCATCTGCTGGCCAGGATTCGTTATGGCATACTCTGAAAGATAAAGAACTGCTCTTGTATCTGTCCTATCTGCGGATTGTTAGTATGCGCAGGTTGTGGTGCTTCATGTAGGAGCGGTTGCGGGCGAGTCTGGCTCCGCTCGAGAGAGGGATGGGATTCAGTCTCCATCACTTCCGGGCAGCGGTGGCTTCTTGCTCGGGGTTGCTGGCCTGGTGGTGGGGATTATGTGTGCCGCGCAGCGGATGGCGGGATGCTGGCCGGATGTCGGTACTGAGCGCTTGCAGGATGTGGCGTACGGAATGCAGGCGTGAGGGCTGTTCCATCGTGTCTGAAAAGAATCGATACCTTTCCATGCTCTGTCAGGGAGCTTCCCGGCAGAAGCTCACCGGGGCAACAGTATTCTATATATGAAACAATTTCCCGTGATCCGGCAAATCGGCGCAGGGCTGCGACCCGGCCCTGCGGCCATTGAAGGTATCCCGTCCGGGTCGTTTGAGTGAATCAGAGGTACGGGAAGTCATGTCCGACACCGCCACGAAAAATATAAATGCTCTTCATGTCGCTTTTGGTGTGGACGAGAACTATCTCCATCCAATGGGCGTCACCATTACCTCGATCATCGAGAACAATCTTGCACTGGACTTGGTTTTCCATGTGTTTATCTCTGCGATTTCGTCAGTCAGCCGTGCTCGGGTCGAGCAATTGGAGGGCCTTTTCAGCAAACCTGTACATTTGCATATTGTCGATGAACTGGTGGATGTCAAGGATCCGGGGGCCGGCAAGGGACAGGCCTATATTTCAAAGGCCGCCTATCTCCGGCTTCTGATTCCCGAGGCGCTCAAGGATGTCTCGGACAGGGTGCTGTATCTCGATGCCGATATTCTATGCGTTGGCGATATTTCCGGACTGTTGCGGCTGGATATCGGCGACACGATTGCCGCCGTGATTCGCGATGCCGGTTCCGAGTCCAAGCGAGTTGGGTTGATTCGGAAAGGGCAGGTACTGACCGATTATTTCAACTCCGGCGTTTTGTATATCAATATCCCCCGATGGATAACGGAGAGGGTGTCCGAGAGAGCGCTGGAGAAGATAGCCGACCCAGCCCTGAATCTCCGCTATTCCGACCAGGATGCTCTCAATATCGTGCTCGATGGAAAGGTGCAGTTCATCGACAGGGTCTGGAACCATCAGTATGGCCTGACCGGCAAGCTGAGAAAAGGCAAGATCGGGATGGACGTTCCGCCGAGTACGAAGTTCGTGCACTTCATCGGCCCGATGAAGCCCTGGCGTAGCTGGAATCCCCATCAGTCGAAAGAGCTGTTTCTCAAGTATCAGGCCCTCTCGCCATGGGCCGGGGAATGCCTGGGCGACGGCTTCACGCCCAGGGAAATCTACGTTTATTCGCGCTTCATGTACCGGCTCATGTTCCAGCAGGGGCGCTGGCTGAGGGGGCTGATCTGGTATGGCAGGTTCCTGCACAAGAAGTATATGGTGGGCTACTAGAGCTGCTGCATCGGAAGCTGGCTCGGTTGGAGGTTTTGGCTGTTATCTCTTCGTTTGTGAAGGGCAGGTCGAACTTGGCGGATAAAATCTTGGTAACCGGCGGTGCCGGCTATATCGGCTCGCATGCAGTGCTGGCCTTGCTGGAGGCCGGTTTCGAGGTTGTCGTGCTGGACAACCTGTGCAACAGCTCGGCCGAGTCCCTGGTCCGGGTGGCCGGCATCTGTGGCAGGGCACCTGTATTCATCGAGGGGGATATTCACGATGCCCGCTTGCTGGATGGCTTGTTCGCCGCTCACGAGATAACTGCCGTGCTGCATTTTGCCGGACTCAAGGCCGTCGGGGAAAGCGTGCGCAAACCGCTGGAATACTACGAAAACAACGTGGTTGGCAGCGTGCGGCTGTGCCAGGCCATGAGCCGCGCCGGTGTCTTTCGTCTGGTGTTCAGCTCCTCCGCGACCGTCTATGGGGAGCCGGCCGAAATGCCGCTTTCCGAAGACAGCCCGACCGGCTCGCCGACCAATCCCTATGGCCGTTCGAAGCTGATGGTCGAGGAGATTCTGCGCGATCTGGCGGCTTCCGATCCGCGCTGGAGCATTGCCGTGCTGCGCTACTTCAATCCGGTAGGGGCGCACCATAGCGGCAAGATCGGCGAGGATCCCCGCGGTATTCCCAACAATCTATTGCCCTATATCGGCCAGGTTGCCATCGGCAAGCTCAAGGAACTGGCCGTGTTCGGGGGGGATTATCCGACTCAGGACGGAACGGGAGTGCGCGACTATATCCATGTGGTCGACCTGGCAGGCGGACACTTGAAGGCGTTGCAGGCGATCGCTTGCCAAGCCGGCTGGAGGGCTTGGAATCTCGGTGCTGGCAAGGGCTACAGCGTGCTGGATATGATCCAGGCTTTCGAACAGGCCAGTGGTTGCGTCATCCCCTATCGCATCGTTGCGCGTCGGCCGGGAGATATCCCGGTGTGCTGGGCCGATCCCGCTAGGGCGGAGCGGGAGTTGGGCTGGAAGGCGCAAAGAGGGCTCGCCGACATGATGGCCGACACCTGGCGTTGGCAATCGATGAATCCGCAAGGCTATGCGCGTTAGTGACTGCTATGTAAAGGGCTGATAGAAGTCACCGCCGCAATACCCCTGTCATGGGATGATACGTCCGTACCCTCTCATGGGGCATGCCCCGCATTGACTGATGTCGGTGCGGGGCGTAGTTCCTCTGTGGTCGAATGATTTCGAAAGATGATCGAATGGAGTCGCTGTGATTTCTACTCAACGCCTGTCCGCGTTGTCGCGGTTTGCCCAGGTCTGGCCCTATTTGCTGGGGGCCGGCCTTTTCGTGCAACTGACCGGCCTAGTGTTCAATAACGATGGCAGCCGTTACGCCACCCAGACCTATCTGTTGCTGTTCGTGCCCGCACTGTTTCTCCTGCTGGCCCGGCGCTTCTCCCCGGATACCTGGCGCCAGTGGCCGGCGCGCATCCTGCTGGCCCTGTCCGCTTGGGTGCTGCTCAGCGGCTGGTTGAATCCCGGTGCGGCGGAGGATCCCGGTCACTGGTTCAAGATCGTCGGGCTGATGCTGATTTACGTGTTCGCCGTGGCCAGCCTGGCCAAGCGGCCGCGCCTCCTGTGCGGCCTGCTGGTCGCCGCCGTGGCCGTTGCCGCGCTCTTCGCCTGGCTGACGCTCTATTACCAGTTCGGCGTGCTGGACAAGCCGCTGGATTACCAGCAAATACGTTTCACCGGCCGTCTGAGCGAACTGGGCTGGAAGGGCTTCGCGGATCTGGATCACCCGATCGTCGCCGGCCTGTACTACGGAGTCTTCGCCGTGCTGGCGACCGGACTCGTGGTCGGTCTCCCGCTGCGTGCCTGGCAGGCCGCCCTGCTGGCCCTGGGCATGCTGGGGCTGCTCGCCTATATCCTGCTCACCTTCTCCCGCGGCGCCTGGTTTGCCACGGCGGCCGGCGGCCTCGTCATGCTCTTGCTGTTTCCCAATGCCAGGTCGAAGGCCCTGCTGGGCGGCGGGGCTCTGCTGCTGCTGGTCGCCCTGTTCGTCTTCTGGCCGGAAATCCAGCATGAGCGGCAGGTGGGCTTGAGCAACCGCGAGCTGATCTGGGATGCCTGGGGTCAGCGTTTCTCCGAATTCTGGCTGATGGGCGCAGGGGCCGGGGCGGACTTCAACTTCAGTTTTCCGCCGCCCGCCACCTGGAGCGTCAAGCACGCCCACAGTCTCTACCTGCAGCTCTGGTACGAATACGGCATCGTCGGCATCCTGCTGTTCGTCGCCCTGCTCGCGAGTCTGCTGTGGAAGGGCTGGAAGTGCAGGGCGGAGCCTCTGGCCCGGTTGGGGATGGGGCTGATGGCGTTTGCCATGGTGGCGATGGTTTCGGATATCTATGCCATCTTCCACCGCCCCAGCCCCTATTGGGTGGTGTTCTGGTTCCCGGTCGGCATCCTGCTGGGGGTTCGGCGTCCGTCTTCCGCGGGCGAGACGGCCTGAGTCCCCGGGAGCCGAGCCATGTTCGCCGGCGCTATTTCGCTTTGCCGGTCGTGGCGAGTGCAGAAGGGCTGGCCTGGCTACGGGCCGGATGGCGATACAGTTCGCACAGCGCGTCGAAGGGGAAGTCGGTCAGCTTGCGCCGCTCCAGATAGCGGCGCAGATGACCGAGGTTGCGCTTCACCTGCCAGGCACTGAGCGCACCCTGCCGGCAGCGCAGGTCGAGGATGTCGATCAGGCCGAACTGGCCGTCGGGCATGCGGATGATGTTGCCCAGGTGCAGGGAGCGGAAGTAGATCCCGCGCTCGTGCAGGTGGCGAATGAAGCCCGCCAGAGCCGGCAGCAGTTCGGTGATCCGTTGCGGCTCCTGGTAGTAAAGCTGCTCCACCGAGATACCCGGCAGCGGGCGGTAGAGACAGCCGCTCAGGCCCGCCGCGCGATCCAGCCAGAATGTCTCGATGACCTGCGGCGTGCGGATGTCGCGCTGGCCGAGTTCCCCGGCGTTGCGGCAGAAGCGCTGGGCGGCGGGCTGCAGGCGGGCGAGCAGGGGATGGCGGCGGGAGTGGAAGATCTTCAGGAAGCGCCCGTCGTCCAGGGCCACGACCTTGGGGCCGCGTGCGTCCTTTTCCAGGACACGGCCGCTTTCCAGCCATTTTTCCAGCTCTTGCGCTGATACAATCCGCATCCTGTTCCTCAATCGATGTTCGAGGCTCGCCGTATGGCCAACCCTGTCCAGCAATCCAGCCTGAAAGTCTATCTGCGGTTGCTGAGGTACGTTCTGCCCTATGCGAAGGCTTTCGCCTTGAGCATCGTGGGGTTCCTGCTGTTCGCCTCGAGCCAGCCGCTGCTGGCGGAGATGCTCAAGTACTTCCTGGATGGCCTGGAGGGCTCCGGCGAGGCCATGTTGCTGGGTATCCCGCTGCTCTATGGCGTGCCCTTGCTGATTGTACTCATTGCCCTCTACCAGGGCATAGGCTCCTTCCTCGGCAACTACTACCTGGCCAAGGTCGCGCGCGGCGTGGTGCACGACCTGCGCTGCGCCCTGTTCGACAACCTGCTGACCCTACCCAACCGCTATTTCGACACCCACAACTCCGGCCACCTGATCTCCCGGATCACCTACAACGTGACCATGGTGACGGGCGCGGCGACCGATGCGATCAAGGTGGTGATCCGCGAGGGGCTCACCGTTGTTTTCCTGTTCGGCTACCTGCTCCTCAGCAACTGGAAGCTGACCCTGCTGCTGCTGGTGCTGCTGCCAATCATCGCGCTGATGGTGACTGCGGCCAGCAAGCGCTTTCGCAAGCAGAGCCGGAAGATCCAGGACGCCATGGGCGACGTCACCCATGTCGCCTCGGAAACCATCCAGGGCTACCGGGTGGTGCGCAGCTTCGGCGGCGAGTCCTACGAGCAGAAGCGCTTCCACAAGGCCAGCGCCCTCAACATGAACCGCAGCCTGAGCATGACCCGCACCCAGGCGGTCTACACGCCGCTGCTGCAGCTGGTCATCTACAGCGGCATGGCCGTGCTCATGTACATGGTGCTCTACCTGCGCGGCGACGCCTCGGCGGGCGATCTGATCGCCTACATCACCGCGGCCGGCATGCTGCCCAAGCCGATCCGCCAGCTGTCCGAGGTCAGCGCCACCATTCAGAAGGGCCTGGCGGCGGCCGACAGCATCTTCGCCCAGCTGGACGAGGAGGCCGAGGTCGACCAGGGGCATGTCGAGCGCGAGCGGGTCGCCGGCCGCCTCGAGGTTCGCGACCTGAGCTTCAGCTATCCCGGCAGCGACCGGCCGGTGCTCGGCGGGATCAGCTTCAGTGTCGAGCCGGGGCAGATGGTCGCGCTGGTCGGCCGTTCCGGCAGCGGCAAGTCGACCCTGGCCAACCTGATCCCGCGCTTCTACCAGCATCAGGAGGGGCAGATCCTGCTCGACGGCGTCGCCATCGAGGATTACAGCCTGCGCAACCTGCGCCGGCACATCGCCCTGGTGACCCAGCAGGTGACGCTGTTCAACGACAGCGTGGCCAGCAACATCGCCTATGGCGACCTGGCCGGCGCGCCGCGCGAGGCCATCGAGCAGGCCGCCGAGGCCGCCTACGCCCGGGAGTTCGTCGACAGGCTGCCGCTGGGCTTCGATACCGAAGTGGGGGAGAACGGCGTGACCCTCTCCGGCGGCCAGCGCCAGCGCCTGGCGATCGCCCGAGCACTGCTCAAGGATGCGCCGCTGCTGATCCTCGACGAGGCCACCTCGGCGCTGGACACCGAGTCCGAGCGGCATATCCAGGCCGCCCTGGATCGCGTCATGCAAGGGCGCACCACGCTGGTCATCGCCCACCGTCTGTCGACCATCGAGAAGGCCGACCTGATCCTGGTGATGGATGAGGGGCACATCGTCGAGCGCGGCACCCATGCCGAGCTGCTGGCGCTCGGCGGGCACTACGCGCGCCTGCACTCCAGACAATTCAAGGAAACCGATGAAATGCTTTCTGTAACAGGGGATGCCTGATGTTGCAGTTGTTGCGTGGCTGGCGTGAGCGTGGCTGGAATGCCATCGACCAAACGGCCTATGCCGAGGCTTGGAGCCGCCATGGCGGCAGCGTGGCGACCCATCCCGCGTTCGTCGAGCGGCTGTCCGCCCTGGCGGAAATGCCTGTCCGTTACCTGGGCTGGGAGCAGGATGGCGAGCTGCTGGCCGCCGTGCCTTGCTGGGGACGCCATCTGGCGCTGTCCAAGGACGTGCTGAAGCAGGCCGGCAAGCGCCGGCTGTTCGACCTGGGCAATGCCGAAGTGATCCTGCCGATCGCCGAGACCGCCTGCGTACCCGTGCGCCAGCAGATGAGCTACATCTCCGAGCTGAACCACGGGCGCATCGCGAACCTGCGCGAGCAGCCCGAGCAGTTGGCCATGGCCCGCCCGCCGGAGAACTACAAGGGGCGTTACCGCTACAACCTGCGCCGCGACCTGCGCCTGCTGCAGGAGGCCGGCGGTCATCTGCGGCCGATCGGCGAGGTGGCGCCTGCCGAGCGCGCCGCCATCTACGCGGAGCTGTTCGAGCGCCGCTGGAAGTTCGAGGTGCCGGGCAAGCCTCGCCTGGCCGAGGTGTTCGAGCTGATGAACGAGTTCATGGCCGGCCAGGTGGTGTTTCTCGGGGAGCGGCCCATCGCCATCCAGATCCTCTACCGGGTCGAGTCGCCCAAGTGGGTCTCCTACGAGTACATCAACGGCGGCTTCGATCCCGACTGCGACAAGCTGGCCCCCGGCAGCGTACTCACCTTCGTCAATACCCAGGACGCCTGGGCCGAGGCGCGGGCCAAGGACAAGCAGCTGCGCTATTCCTTTGGCCGCGCCGACCGTGAATACAAGGACCTCTGGTGCCACCGGGTGCCGGTCTATCAGGTCTGACGCCATGACAGCCCGCAAGCAGCAGCTGCTGAAGCGCCATCGCCGGCACAAGCGCCTTTTCATGCTGACCGCCCTGATGGCGCTGGTCCTGCTCGGCCTGCTGGTCGCCTGGTGGCTGGTGCCGCTGGCGCTGGTGCTGGGTTGGGTCGCCCACGAGGCCTGGTTCGCCGATCATCTGTTCTATCGTCCGCAGGATGATTACTGCTATGCCTTTCCGCCCGATGCCCTGGCCCTGCCGGTGCGCCTGGAGGAGGGCAGGCTGGTGGTTGAGGGCGATATCGGGGCGGCCGAGACCCTGATCCTCGAGGTGCGCGTCAGCGCCGGCCGGCTCGGGCGGCTGTTCGATCCGCAGGTGTGGATCGGCGACGACCGCCAGGATTTCGAGCGCGGCGTGGACGGGCTGCGCTACCTGAACCTGTCCGGTCAGCAGGAGGCGCTACGTGACGGGAGCCTGCGCTTTCGCGGACGCTTCTGCAGCCTGGCCGCCACGGCCACCCTGCATGCGCTGACCAACCCGGATTACGCCGAACGGCGCCTGCTGGTCATCGCCCCCCATGCCGACGACGCCGAACTGGCGGCCTTCGGCCTGTACAGCCGGGCGCGGGATGTCGCCATCGTCACCCTGACCCAGGGCGAGATCGAGGCCGAGCGCTACCGGCGTCTCGGTCTCGACCCGGCGGCCGCGGCGCGCCTCAAGGGCCGTCTGCGCAGCTGGGACAGTCTGGCGGTGCCGCTGTGGGGTGGCGTGCCGCAGAGTCGTTGCGTGCAGCTCGGCTACTACTGCCTGCAGCTGCCGGCGATGGCCGCCGAGCCGCAGCGGCCGTTCGGCTCGCGGGAATCCGGCGAGAGCGACACCCGCAGCGTGCGCCGGCACAACCCGCTGAGCCTGCCCGGCGATGCCGAGGGTGCGCCGACCTGGAGCAACCTGATCGCCGACTTGCGCGCGCTGCTTGAGCACTTTCGCCCCGAGGTGGTGGTGACGCCGCATCCCGAGCTGGATCCGCATGCCGACCACATGGCTGCCACCCGCGCCCTGCTCGAGGCGGCCGCCGCCAGCGCCTGGCGTCCCGAGACCCTGCTGCTCTACGCCAACCACCTGCACGACAACGACCGCTGGCCGATGGGCCCGGCCGGGGACGGCATCGCCCTGCCGCCAGCCATCGAGCCCTTGCCGGTCGACGGCCTGTGGAGTCCGGGCCTCGACGCTGAAACCCGCCTGGACAAGGCCGCAGCGTTGGCCATGCAGCATGACCTGCAGGCGCCGCTGCCGCTGAAGAAGCGCCTGCGCCGGCTGATTCAGCAGGCCCTCGCCGGGCGCCGCTGGCCGGCCACCGGGGCCGACGAGTTCTTCCGCAAGGCGGTGCGAAGGCATGAATTGTTCTGGGTGCGGGCGGCTGCTATACGGCCAGCAAAAGAGCAGCCGATAATCCATGCCGAGTCCCGTTTGGATGAGACGGCGCAGTATCAGTATCCTGAGCAGAGCGCATGACAACCAGATTGGTTGGGGAGGGCTTACCCGGTTATGACTGTGCCGCTATGAAAAATCTCGCGGCGCTCCTTGCGTCCGATCTTCAGATTTTTGCTTAACGCATAGAGCCTGGCGAAACGGGTTGCATCAATCTCAGGGTGGCTCTCTAGCGTGTGCTCGGTAATCTTGTCGTACTCTTGGGCAGTGAGGTGTTTCTTGATTTCTCTGTAGTAGAGGAAGCCAAATAAGAAGCCCAGAAGCTCATGGCTGTATTCGGTTTTGCCAAACTGGCAGTTTTCAAAGTCAATTATTTTTAATGTCTTGCTGTCTGGGGTTAGCATCAAGTTTCCCGCCCACATATCAAGGTGATAAGTTTCTTTCTGGTGGAGTTTTATTATCAGTTTCTGGATGGTGTCGACAAGTTCTTGGATTTTAATCTTTTCCGGGTTTGTCGAGAGCCATGTGGCAGCATCAGTATGGTCGCTCAAGTATTTTGATATTATTTCAAATTCACTGACCAATCCAAGGTTCTTTCTGTAGCCGAAGCCTACGATTTCGGGTGTGTCGATACTCTTTTGTAATGCATTCAAACTATTGGTCAGCTCGGCGATTTCCCAGTCCGGTCCGGCTTTCTTCCTGGGTAATCCAAAGGTGATTCTGAGCTTTGAATGGAGCCCTGTTAGAAGTGATCTCTTGATGAAATAGCTGTTTTTATTGCGCGGGGTTGTGGCAACTATTAAGGTGCGTTCGCCTCCAGAGCTCAGTGTCTTTTGTTGCAGGTTGCCTATATCCAGTGGCTCGGCTAGATGATATTGAAAGCCATTGCATTGTAATTTTATAGGGAATTCTTTTTCTAGATCGGCTAAAGAAGGCATATCGTTCCGGTGCGCTATTGGAGCTGGGGGTGACTCTATCGATGAATTTATCATAGAATTCTCGATGTTTTTTTCCACTCTCCGGGATCTTATGAAGCTGTCCATGCCCCGTTTCGAGCGCTCTCCCGTGCTGGTGGTCGGCGATGTCATGCTCGACCGCTACTGGCATGGCTGCACCACGCGGATCTCCCCGGAGGCGCCGGTGCCGGTGGTCAAGGTCGAGCAGATGGAGGACCGCCCGGGCGGGGCGGCCAACGTCGCGCTGAACATCGCCGCGCTGGGGGGCTCGGCCAGCCTGGTCGGGGTGACCGGTGCCGACGAGGCGGCCGACAGCCTGGCCCAGAGCCTGGCGTCGGCCGGCGTGGACGTACATTTCCAGCGCATCGCCAGCCAGCCGACCATCGTCAAGCTCAGGGTGTTGAGCCGCCATCAGCAGCTGCTGCGCATGGACTTCGAGCAGCCCTTCGCCACCGACGCCGCGGCCCTGGCCGCCGAGGTCGAGGGCCTGCTCGACGGGGTCCGGGTGCTGGTGCTCTCCGACTACGGCAAGGGTGCGTTGCAGAATCATCAGGTACTGATCCAGGCGGCGCGCGCCCGTGGCATTCCGGTGCTGGCCGATCCCAAGGGCAAGGACTTCAGCATCTACCGCGGCGCCGACCTGATCACTCCGAACCTGGCCGAGTTCGAGAACATCGTCGGCCGCTGCGCCGACGAAGCCGAGCTGGTGGCCAAGGGCGCCCGGCTGATGGCCGAACTCGAGCTCGGCGCGCTGCTGGTGACCCGTGGCGAGCACGGCATGACCCTGCTGCGCCCCGGCCATCCGGCGCTGCACCTGCCGGCGCGGGCGCGCGAGGTGTTCGACGTCACCGGGGCCGGCGACACGGTGATCTCCACCCTGGCCGCGGCGCTGGCCGCCGGTGAGGAGCTGCCGCAGGCGGTGGCGCTCGCCAACCTGGCGGCCGGCATCGTGGTCGGCAAGCTGGGCACCGCGGCGATCAGCGCCCCCGAGCTGCGCCGTGCGGTGCAGCGCGAGCAGGGCTCGGAGCGCGGCGTGCTGGGCCTCGAGCAGCTCCTGCTGGCCATCGAGGACGCCCGCGCCCAGAGCGAGAAGATCGTCTTCACCAATGGCTGCTTCGACATCCTCCACGCCGGCCACGTGACCTACCTGGAGCAGGCCCGCGCCCAGGGCGACCGGCTGATCGTGGCGGTCAACGACGATGCTTCGGTGACCCGTCTGAAGGGGCCGGGCCGGCCGATCAATTCGGTGGACCGGCGTATGGCGGTGCTCGCCGGGCTCGGCGCGGTGGACTGGGTGGTGAGCTTCGCCGAGGACACCCCCGAGCGCCTGCTCGAGCAGATCCGTCCGGACGTGCTGGTCAAGGGCGGCGACTACGGCGTCGATCAGGTGGTCGGCGCCGACCTCGTCCGCGCCCATGGCGGCGAGGTGAGGGTGCTGGGGCTGGTGGAGAACAGTTCCACTACCGGTATCGTCGAGAAAATCCGCCGGCAGCCATAAGCGCGGAAAGTTCGTCTTTCAAATCCGTCGCGCCCAAGCGCCTGCACTGCTTCGCCTGGGCATTGCGATCCGCAAGTTCCTGTGGGGAAGAGGGTGTCGCACAGCATTTCTGCATCGACCACCGGGGCCAATGAGTTCCGCCGTGACATCAATGGACTACGCGCCTGGGCCGTGATGGCCGTGGTGCTGTATCACTTCGGGATTGCTGGTTTCGGCGGCGGTTTTGTCGGCGTCGATGTGTTCTTCGTCATCTCCGGCTTCCTGATGAGCGGCATTATCGCCAAGGGCTTGCAGCGGGGCGATTTTTCCCTGTGGGATTTCTACCTGGCCCGTGCCCGGCGGATTCTTCCGGCCCTGATCGTGCTGGCGGCGGTGCTGCTGGCGGTCGGCTGGTTCTTCCTGATGCCCAAGGAGTACGAGACGCTCGGTGGGCATGCCCGGCGGACCCTGCTCTTTGCATCCAACCTGCGTTACCTGCAGGAGTCCGGCTATTTCGATGACGACGCCCACGAGAAATGGCTTCTGCATAGCTGGTCGCTGTCTGTGGAGTGGCAGTTCTATCTTCTGCTGCCCGTACTCCTGCTGGCCGTCTGGCGGTTGTTTCCGGGCCGGCGGGCAATGGTCCTGCTCCAGGTCCCGTTATTGCTCGCCTCCTTTGGTGTCTGTGTCGCACTGACTCTGAGCGAGCCGCCCAAAGCCTTCTACCTGCTGCAGTCGCGGGCATGGGAGTTTCTGGCCGGAGGTCTGCTTTTCCTGTTTGGCGAGAATCTGAGGTTTTCCGCGCGCACCAGGCTCGGTTTGGAATGGCTTGGCCTGCTCGCGATTGTCTCTGCCGTCGTCTTTCTCGACTCGTCGAGTCTCTGGCCGGGCTGGCTGGCACTGGTGCCCTGCATCGGGGCCCTGTCGGTACTGCTGGCGCAGCGCGGGGATTCGCCCTGGACCGGCAACGCTGTAGCCCAGTGGCTTGGCACCCGCTCGTACTCCATCTACCTGTGGCATTGGCCGCTGGTCGCCGGCCTTGCCTATTGCGAGAGGCTGGAAAGCCCGGCCTGGGTCCTGTCTGCTCTCTTCGCGACCCTGCTGCTTGGCCAGCTTTCCTATGCCTTGATCGAGGTTCCGGCACGGCGTGGCTTGCACGGATTGACGCCTCGTTGGGCGGCAGCCGCTCTGCTACTGGCGGTTTTTCCGCCGGCGCTGGCAGCCGCCTGGATACGTGAAACCGATGGTTTCCCGCAGCGTCTGCCCGCCGCGGTGGGCGAGATCGAGGCTCAGGCCGACAATCGCAATCCCCGGCAGGACGAATGCCTGGACAAGGGAGCCGCCTGCACCTTCGGTGGCCCTTCGATCAGGGCGCTGATGGTGGGCGACAGTCATGCCGATGCATTGGTCACGGCGGCACAGGCCGCGCTGCCCGGTTCGCAACAGGGCATCCAGTTTCGGGCTGCCCCCCTGTGTCTGCTGGTGTTCGGTGCGCACGATGTCGAGAAGAAGAATGCAGCGCCTTGTCTGGCCTTGAAGAGGGAGCTGGAGGCAGAGTTGGCCGGTGTTTCCTCCAGTCTGCCGGTCATCGTGATAAATCGAACCTCCGTGTATGCCATGGGCTACAACGAAAAATTCGAGGACAAGGAAACCGGCCGGCCCCTGGTGTTTTTCTCCTCGCCTGCCGACAGGGCTTCCCCCGAGTATCTGGAGGAATTTCGCCGGCACTATGTGGCGAGTGCTTGTGAGATCGCTAGGCATCGGCCGTTATTTCTGATGCGGCCCATACCCGAGATGGTGATAGATGTGCCCCATGCCATGGCCAAGACGATGCTGATAGGAGCTCAGAGGGAGGTCTCGATCACATTGGCGGACTACCACAAGCGCCATGCCTTCGTCTGGAGCCTTCAGGACGAAGCCCGCGAGCAATGCGGCGCCCGGATTCTCGACCCCCTGCCTTATCTGTGTGACGGCAAGGTCTGTCACGGCAGCAGGAATGGAATCCCGCTGTATGCGGACGATGATCATCTGAGCGAGTTCGGCAACCGCCTGCTGGTGCCGATGTTCGCCAAGGCTTTCGCATCCATGCAGGACGCCGGCGAGGCCTTGGCGCATCGGCGGGAGGATGCGACCAGGTAAGGGCACTGGTGTGCCCTCGGTGAGTGGCGTCCGGGGGGAGCTTCCTCCTGGGAGCTCCTCTCAGCCTACCGCCCCGCTGCGCCGCGGGGCCGGCCTGGCGAGGTTCTGCTCGGGGGCGTCCCACAGGGCCTGCCAGTCGCGCCAACTGATCCGCTCGTCGCGTACCACCCAGCCGTCCTGCGGGGCGAAGCTTTCGGCCAGCCACAGGTCGCGGGTGTCGACCGGACGCAGAACACCCTGCTGCAGGGTGTAGAGTTCGTCCGCCGGGCGCCGGTCCTGGTCGAAGGGCAGCAGGTAGAGGTCCGGGCTGTCGTGGTCGATGCGAGCGATCAGGGTGCCTTCCTCCAGGCATTCGTCGGCGTGCAGCAGGCTGAGCTGGCGCAGGTTCCCCGGCATCTCCAGGCGCATGTCGTAGACCAGCTGCAGCGAAGCGGTGGGCAGGTGCACGTAGGCCCGCGGGCGCTCCAGCAGGGGCATGCTGCCGCAGGACACCGGGCGCGCCGCGCCGGACAGCGGGCTCAGGCGGAAGGAGGTGTTGTCGCAGTAGTGCAGGACGTTCTCGTAGGGCGCCGGCAGCCAAGTGTCGCCGAAGCGCCCGGTCAGCCAGCACTGCGGGGTCTGCAGCAGGCATTCCTCGGCGACTTCCTGGATCGCCGTGAGCAGCGGCAGGTTCAGCTCGTGGGCCGGCACGTAGCCGGAGATCGGCTTGAGCACCACGTCGCCGCGGTCCTGGCGCTGCTGGCGTACCAGCAGCCAGTAGTCGCGGCCCTGCCAGGTCAGGGTCAGGCGCACGGAGACGCCCAGGTTGGCCAGTTCCAGGGCGAAGCGCTGGCTGTCGGCGACCTCGACCGGGCGACGCCGTTCGAGCATCTGGCTGAAGTTCAGCGGCTGGCCGAGAGCCTGGTAGCTGAGGCCTTCGGGGGAAGCTTCCACGAACAGGGGAAGGGTCTTGAAGGCGCGCGGATTGCGCTTGGCGATGATGGTCGACATGGCGGCTCCTTGGTCCTGGCCTGCCGCAGAAGCGGCAGGTCCTTATTGTCTTTGTTGGCGGATGACGGCTGCAGCTGCCGAGACATTATGCGACAGATGCAGCGGGTTGATGGTTCCGACGATCGCGCTGCCGACACCGGGGTGGTGGAACAGCAGCTCGAAGCTGGCGCGAACCGGGTCGATGCCGCTATCCAGGCAGGCATGGCCGCTGGCCAGGGCCTTCTTGATCAGGATGCCCTTGGCGTGGGCGGCGGCGTAGTCGGCCACCGGCAGCTCGCGCTGGTCGTCGAGATTCAGGGTGATCATGGCGCAGTCGCCTTGCTCGAGGGCCAGCAGGCCGCCCTCGACGGTCTTGCCGGAGAAGCCGAAGGCGTTGATCTTGCCCTCGCGCTTGAGTTCGGCGAGGGTCGGGTAGACGCCGCTGTCCCGCAGGATGGCGACGTCGTTGCCGTCCGAGTGCACCAGGACCAGGTCGATATGGTCGGTTTCCAGGCGCTTGAGGCTGCGCTCGACGGAGAAGCGGGTGTGCGCCGGGGAGAAATCGAAGCGCGACTGGCCATTCTCGAACTCCTCGCCGACCTTGCTGACGATCACCCAGGCGTCGCGCTGGCCGCGCAGCAGCGGGCCGAGGCGCTCCTCGCTGACCCCGTAGGCCGGCGCGGTGTCGATCAGGTTGATGCCCAGTTCGCGGGCCAGGGCGAGCAGCCGGCGGGCCTCGGCGTCGTCGGGGATGCGAAAGCCGGTCGGGTACTTCACGCCCTGGTCGCGGCCGAGCTTGACGGTGCCCAGGCCCAGCGGCGAGACGGTCAGGCCGCTGCTGCCCAGCGGGCGGTGCAGGTCGTGGAGGGTGGCGAGGCTCACGGCAGCAGCTCCTCCCAGGCCGGTCGCGCCAGCGGCGGGCGGGGCAGGGCGGGCAGCGGCGGATGTGCCGCCGGGCGCACGGCGTCCCGTTCGAGGCTGGCGAAGATCCGCTCGGTCAGATCCGGGGCCAGGGCCAGCTTGGTCGGCCAGCCGACCAGCAGGCGGCCCTGCTCGGCGAGAAAGGCGTTGTCCGGGCGCGCCAGGGCCGACTGCGCCGGCTCGGCGCGATCCACCCGCAGGGTCGCCCAGCGCGCCTGGGCCAGATCGATCCAGGGCAGCAGTTCGTTCAGTTCGCGGCGAGCCGTGGCGATCTGCTGCGCCTCGTCGCGGGCCACGCCTTCGGCCTCGGCCAGGTCGCCGCCCAGGTACCAGACCCACTGGCCGTCGGCGGCCGGATGGCTGGTGACGGTCAGCCGCGGCTTCGGCCCGCCGCCCAGGCAGTGGGCGTAGAGCGGCTTGAGGGTCGGCGCCTTGAGCATGACCATGTGCAGCGGGCGCCGCTGCATGGCCGGCTGGCTCAGGCCGAGCGTAGCCAGCAGTTCGGCATTGCCGGCGCCGGCGCAGAAGACGATGCGCTGGGCGCGGATCTCCCGACCGTCGACACTCAGCCCGACCAGCTCGCCGGCCTCGCGCAGCGGGGCGATCTCCCGCGCGGCCAGCAGGCCTGGGCCTGCCAGCTCGGCGAGGCGGGCGATCAGGCCGGGCACGTCCAGCACCAGCTCGTCCAGGCGATAGACGCTGCCGCGAAAGTCCGCATGCTGCAGCGCCGCGGGCAGGGCCTCGCCCTTCACCGGCTCGACCCGCGCGCGCACCGCCTTGCTGGCGAAGAAGCTGGTGAGCTTGCCGGCCAGGGTGCCGGGTGACCATAGATAGTGGGCGTCGGACAGCCGGCGCACCCCGGAGAGGTCCAGCTCGCCGCTGCCGGCCAGCGCCTCGCGCCAGCGCCGCGGCATGTCGGCGATCGCCTCGGAGGCGCCGCTCAGCGCGCCGTGCAGGGCGTACTTGGTGCCGCCGTGGATGATCCCCTGCGACTTGACGCTCTGTCCGCCGCCCAGGCTGGCGCTTTCCACCAGCAGGGTGGCGTAGCCGGACTGGCGCAGACGGGCGTTCAGCCAGAGGCCGGCGATACCGCCGCCAACGATCAGGACGTCCGTGCTGAGGGCTGGGAACATGGCTGCTCTCGTTGAGTAAAAGAGTCGGATTATAGCGGCTGACTCGAGGTCGTGGGTTCCGGTTATCCGACGGGCTCGGACTGGGACCATAGGAGATAAGGCGTAGCCAGTTTATTGATCCTGGTCAGCATGAAGCGTGCCATTCGTCAGTCTTTTATTGGCGAGTCGGTCACGACCTTGGTCGTGCAGGCGGGGCGCCGCCACCAACCCTGCAGCCGCCGGGCGCCTTGTTTTGTTAAGCTGCGCCGCCATGAATCGGACCTTCTATACCCTGCTGCTGCATCTCGCCCTCCCGCTGATCCTCCTGCGCCTGGCCTGGCGAGCCTGGCGCGCGCCGGCCTATGCGCGGCGCGTCGGCGAGCGCTTCGCCCTCGGCCTGCCCGAGCTGCGCCCGGGCGGCATCTGGGTGCATGCGGTGTCGGTGGGCGAGAGCATCGCCGCCGCGCCGCTGATTCGCGCCCTGCAGGCGCGCCATCCGGAGCTGCCGCTCACCGTCACCTGCATGACGCCGACCGGTTCCGAGCGCATCCGCGCGCTGTTCGGCGACCGCGTGCAGCACTGCTACCTGCCCTACGACCTGCCGTGGGCGGCGGCGCGCTTTCTCGACCGCCTGCAGCCGCGCCTGGCGGTGATCATGGAAACCGAGCTGTGGCCCAACCATGTGCACCAGTGCGCACGGCGCGGCATTCCGGTGGCGCTGGCCAACGGCCGGCTGTCGGCGCGTTCGGCGCGCGGCTACGGGCGCTTTGCCCGGCTCACCGGCCCGATGCTCGCCGAGATGCGCTGGCTGGCGGTGCAGAGCGAGGCCGAGGCCGAGCGTTTCCGCGCGCTGGGCGCCGGCGGCGAGGCGGTGACGGTGACCGGCTCGATCAAGTTCGACCTGGCCGTCGACCCGCAGTTGCCGGAGCGGGCGGCGGCGCTGCGCGCCCACTGGAGCGCGGCGGATCGCCCGGTATGGATCGCCGCCAGCACCCATGCCGGCGAGGACGAGATCGTCCTCGCCGCCCACCGCCGGCTGCAGGCAGATTTTCCTGAGGCGCTCTTGATCCTGGTGCCGCGCCATCCGGAGCGTTTCGACGGCGTCTTCGAGCTGTGCCGCCGCGAGGGCTTGGCCACCGCGCGGCGCTCCGCCGGCGAGGCGGTCGAGGCCGGAACCGCGGTGCTGCTCGGCGACACCATGGGCGAGCTGCTGTTCCTCTACGCCCTGGCCGACTGCGCCTTCGTCGGCGGCAGCCTGGTCCCCAGCGGCGGGCACAACCTGCTGGAGCCGGCGGCGCTGGGCAAGCCGCTGCTCAGCGGGCCGCACCTGTTCAACTTCCTCGAGATCGCCGCGCGGCTCGACGAGGCCGGCGCCCTGCGCCAGGTGAGCGATGCCGGCTCGCTGGCCGCGGCGGTCGGCGCCTTCTGGAGCGAGCCGGCGGGCGCCGCCCGGGCTGCGGCGGCCGGAAAGGCGGTGCTCGAAGCCAACCAGGGCGCATTGGCGCGGCTGCTGGAAGGGCTGGAGCGGCTGCTGGTTAGGCCCTGACCGCCTTTTCCGACGAGGCGCCCTGCGCCTGTTGGTTTTCTGTACGCACCTTGTTTAGACTCAGCCGGTACTTGTCGGGGTGCCCCAGCGGGGGCTGAGATCGGCGCAGGCCGGATCCCGTTGAACCTGATCAGGGTGAAACCTGCGTAGGGAACAAGACGTCCTCGCCGTTCGGCGGGGGCCTCTCGATGCTTCGGCATGCCCGCGTCCGCCCCGATCGACTCCGACAATCCATGCCCCGGACGAAGTGGAGTGCCTTGATGAGCGTGATAGAACAACAGAAGAACCTGAGCGAGTCAGCCCAGGTCGACCAGCAGTCCGTACAGCCCTTCCCGCGTTCGCGGAAGATCTACGTCCCCGGCTCGCGCCCGGACATCCGCGTGCCGATGCGCGAGATCAGCCTGGACGTGACCCCCACCGCCTTCGGCGGCGAGATCAACGCCCCGGTGCTGGTCTACGACACCTCCGGCCCCTACACCGACCCCGACGTGCAGATCGACGTGCGCAAGGGCCTGGCGGACGTGCGTTCGGCCTGGATCGCCGACCGCGGCGACACCGAACTGCTCGCCGGGCTCAGCTCGCGCTTCGGCCAGGAGCGCCTGGCCGATCCGGAGCTGACCGCCATGCGCTTCGCCCACGTGCGCCACCCGCGCCGTGCCAAGGCAGGCGCCAACGTCAGCCAGATGCACTACGCGAAGAAAGGCATCATCACTCCCGAGATGGAATACGTCGCCATCCGCGAGAACATGAAGCTCGCCGAGGCGCGCGCCGCCGGCCTGCTCACTGCGCAGCATCCGGGGCAGAGCTTTGGGGCGAACATCCCCAAGGAAATCACCCCCGAATTCGTCCGCGAGGAAATCGCCCGCGGCCGCGCGATCATCCCGGCGAACATCAACCACACCGAGCTGGAGCCGATGATCATCGGCCGCAACTTCCTGGTGAAGATCAACGGCAACATCGGCAACTCGGCACTGGGTTCCTCCATCGAGGAAGAAGTGGCCAAGCTGACCTGGGGCATCCGCTGGGGTTCGGACACCGTGATGGACCTGTCCACCGGCAAGCACATCCACGAGACCCGCGAATGGATCATCCGCAACTCGCCGGTGCCGATCGGCACCGTGCCGATCTACCAGGCGCTGGAGAAGGTCGGCGGCATCGCCGAGGACCTGACCTGGGAGCTGTTCCGCGACACGCTGATCGAGCAGGCCGAGCAGGGCGTGGACTACTTCACCATCCACGCCGGCGTGCTGCTGCGCTACGTGCCGCTGACCGCCAAGCGGGTCACCGGCATCGTTTCCCGCGGCGGCTCGATCATGGCCAAGTGGTGCCTGGCGCATCACCAGGAGAATTTCCTCTACAGCCACTTCGAGGAAATCTGCGAGATCATGAAGGCCTACGACGTCGCCTTCTCGCTGGGCGACGGCCTGCGTCCGGGCTCCATTGCGGATGCCAACGACGCCGCGCAGTTCGGCGAGCTGGAAACCCTCGGCGAACTGACCAAGATCGCCTGGAAGCACGACGTGCAGACCATGATCGAAGGCCCCGGCCATGTGCCGATGCACATGATCAAGGAGAACATGGACAAGCAGCTCGAATGCTGCGACGAGGCGCCGTTCTACACCCTCGGCCCGCTGACCACCGACATCGCGCCGGGCTACGACCACATCACCTCCGGCATCGGCGCGGCGATGATCGGCTGGTTCGGCTGCGCCATGCTCTGCTACGTGACGCCCAAGGAGCACCTCGGCCTGCCGAACAAGGACGACGTGAAGACCGGGATCATCACCTACAAGATCGCCGCCCACGCCGCCGACCTCGCCAAGGGCCATCCCGGTGCACAGATCCGCGACAATGCACTGTCCAAGGCGCGCTTCGAGTTCCGCTGGGAGGACCAGTTCAACCTCGGCCTCGACCCGGACACCGCGCGCAGCTACCACGACGAGACCCTGCCCAAGGACTCGGCCAAGGTGGCGCACTTCTGCTCGATGTGCGGGCCGAAGTTCTGCTCGATGAAGATCACCCAGGAAGTGCGCGACTATGCCGCCGAGCACGGGCTGTCCGAGGAAAGCCAGGCCGTCGAGGCCGGCTTCAAGGAGCAGGCCGAGCGCTTCAAGGAAGAAGGCTCGGTGATCTACAAGCAGGTCTGAAGCGCCGCCCGGCTCTTCCCGGAGTTCGGGCACGCGGTTCGCGGGGGTAGCCAGCTTGCTGGCCCTGCAGGCTGTAGGGTGGACAACGCCGCAGGCTTGTCCACCCTACCGACCTTGCGGGCGATCCGTTGCCGCGAAAAAGCATCGCCAGCAAGCTGGCTCCTACTTGCTGCGCGGGAAGAGCTCCGGCCTGAGAATGCCGTTGAGCTGCGGGTAGGGCACCACCAGCAGCGGATGACCCATGGCGTAGGGGGCGATGCGGTAGGTGTCGTACATCAGCAGCACGCCGACCTTTGCCAGGGCGATGTGGCGGGTCTTCTGGAACGGCCAGGTGGCGATGAACTCCGCATCCTCGCCGACGCCCTGGGCCGCCAGCCAGCGCTGGTGGGCCTGTCCGGCCTTCGCCCAGAAGGCCTCCTCCTGACCCGGCAGCAGCAGGTCGCGCAGCTCCAGGGCCTTCTGCCGGCGGCGATCGAAGTCGATGAAGGCGCGCCGCGGCATGCCGTGGGCGCCGCCGGTGAAGCGGTAGCTCGACAGCTCGACGAGAATGCGCCCATTGTTCTGCTCGAGCACCTTGGCTTGCAGGTAGCTGCTCCAGCCCGGTTTGGCGCCGGCCAAAAAGTCCCGCTCGTGGCTCTCCAGCGAGGCCGGCAGCGGCATGCCTTCGGCTTCGCGGGTCAGCTCCAGCAGGCCCTGGTCGATCAGCCGGTTCAGCGTCGGCTCGTCGGCGAAATGCACGGTGTCGATGTTCACCAGCGGGCACTCGCGTCCTTGGCATCCGGCTTGCAAATGTTCCCAGGCCGTGCGCTTGTAGACGGCTGGCTGGCTCGAGGGGGACAGGCTCTGGCAGGCTCCCAGGAGCAGGGCGAGAGCGGCGAGGGCGAGCGATTTCATGGGGGTCACAGCGTTCATCTGGGCTTTCGGCGTCGTTGAGGAATATCTCGCCAGACGCCCGGATCGGCGCGCTGGCGGACTGGCTAGGGTCGCAGGTCCTCGGCCGTCTGCAAAGGGGCTGCGCCGCTCGAGAGGGCAGGTTAGGATGGCAGCCGACTTCGGTTCACTAGACGAGTGAGTGTGCAGGATGAGCGAATTCTTCAAGCCGGATGCGGATGCCGTGGAAATCGTGCGGCGCGAGCCCTGTTTCAGCGGTTTCTACCGACTCGAGCGCGTGCACCTGCGCCATCGCCAGTTCTCCGGCGAGATGGGCCCGGTGCTCAGCCGCGAACTATTCGTGCGCCACGATGCGGTCTGCGTGCTGCCCTACGATCCCGTGCGCGACTGCGTGGTGCTGAACGAGCAGTTCCGCGTCGGAGCGATGGACAAGTCGGAGAATCCCTGGATGCTCGAGATGGTCGCCGGGCTGATCGACAAGGACGAGGAGCCCGAGGAAGTCGCCCACCGCGAGGCCCTCGAGGAGGCGGGCCTCAAGCTCGAGGCGCTGTGGCCGGTGACCGTCTACTACCCGTCGCCCGGCGGCAGCAACGAGAAGGTCTACCTTTATGTCGGGCGCTGCGACAGCGTGGGGGCCGGCGGCGTTTATGGATTGCCCGAGGAGGGGGAGGACATCCGCGTGCACGTGCTGTCTTTCGAGGACGCGCTGCAGGCGGTCAAGGATGGCAAGATCAACAATGCCGCCAGCATCATTGCCCTGCAGTGGCTGGCGCTGAACCGTGTCGAGGTACGAGGACTGTGGGCGTAAGTCTGATGCGCGAGCGTTACCGGGTCGACCTGGTCGACCTGCAGGCGACCTGCGAGGCCAACTATGCGCGGCTGATGCGCCTGCTGCCGGAGATGCGCAGCACGCCCGCGGCGGCGCGCCGGGTGGGGGTGAGCCAGGGCGAGCGGCTGCTCGGCGTGCTGGCCCTGGAGGTGCTCGAGGACTGTCCCTACACCACCACCCTGAAGGTCTGCCAGGAGCACAGCCTGCCCTGGCTGCCGGCACCGCGGATGGAGGTGCGGGTCTACCACGACGCGCGCATGGCCGAGGTGGTCTGTGCGGAACAGGCCCGGCGCCTGCGCAGCCGCTATGTCTACCCCAACGCGGCGATGCACCAGCCGGACGAGAAGAGCCAGCTCAACCTGTTCCTCGGCGAATGGCTGAGCCACTGCCTGTCCTGCGGCCACGAGGTGGAACCGGTCGTCTGAGGCGGCGTCGGCCGGCAGCACCGAGCCGCCGGCGCTCACCCCGGGAAGCTGCTCTCTGCGAAAGACCCTTTGCGCCACTCCCCACTGCCGCCCGGCCGTCCCGGCAGGCTTCGTGCGGCTACCGAACACTCTGGCCCATCATGCGATCGGCCAAGGGTGAAAATGTGCGTTCGCTCATATAATTCGTAGCCTCTATGGCGGCGACTCCAGGCGAAGGCGTGAATGGTGGGGGTGGATTGGCGCGCGCGGCGCGGGTACTGGGCCAGGTTGCTGGCGGTGGGCGGGCTCGGGGCGCTGATCTCGGTGGTCGCCTACCTGTACAGCTCCGCGCTGGAGCGGCGCGTGCAGGCTGGGGAGTTCCAGCGCCTGGCGCATGTCCAGTTCAACAATGTCCAGAATCTGCTCGACCATTCTCCCCAGGTCCTGCTGGCCTTCCGCGGCCTCTTCATCTCGGCCGAGACAGTCGAGCCTGCGGAGTTCGCGAGCTTCGCCCGCGAAGTGCTGCCGAGTTATCCGGAAATCCTCGCCATGCACTGGGCGCCGCGGGTCCTGCACGGCGAGCGCGGCGAGTTCGAGCGCGTTCTGCTGCCGTTCCAGGAGCGGCGCCTCGGCATCTTCGACGTAGCCGCCGATGCCCGGTTGCCCGTGTCGGCTCCCGCCCGCGAAGAGTATCTGCCGATCCGCTACGCCGAGCCGTTCGAGGTGAATCGCCGGGTGCTCGGGCTCGACGTCCTGGCGCGTCCCTACAACCGGGAGGTGGCGCGCGCTGCGGCCCGCCTGGGCGTGCAGCGGACCACGCCGGTCTTTCCGTTGCTGCAGGACCCGAACGGGCCGCCGGCGGTCGCCATCTATCAGCCGGTATACCGCAAGGGCATGCCGGTGGCGGGCGCCGAGCAGCGCTGGCAGGCCCTCGAGGGCCATCTGATCCTGATGCTGCGGCCCAGCGTGCTGCTCAATAATCTGTCGTTCGGGCCGCAGAAGGTGGAGGTGCGCCTCTACGACCTGGCGGACGGGCAGCCGGTCGCCATCCATCCGCGCGGCGCCGTCCCGCAGGAGCCCGGGAATGGCGTGGTCCAGCACCGGCTGAGCATCCCCGGGCGGCAGTGGCTCATCGAGTTCGTCGCCCCGCAGGACTTCGGCGGTTTTCCGGTCAGCATCCTGCCCCTGCTGCTGATGTTCTCGCTGCTGGCGCTGACCCTCGTCCTGCTGCTCCTGCTCGACCGTTCCCATTGCGGCACCCTTGCCCTGGAGCGGCTCAACGGCGAGCTGCTGAGCCGGCAGAAGGAGCTCGACGGCCTGGCCTACTACGATGCCCTGACCGGCCTGCCCAACCGTCTGCTGCTGTTCGACCGCATCAACATGGCGCTCGGCCTGCAGCATCGCGAGGGCGGCCGGCTGGCGGTCTGCGTGCTCGACCTGGACGGCTTCAAGGCGGTCAACGACCACTTCGGCCACCAGACCGGCGATCTGCTCCTGAAGGAAGTCGCGCAGCGCATGCAGGCCGTGCTGCGGCCCTCCGACACCGTCGCCCGGCTCGGCGGGGACGAGTTCGTGGTGGTGCTGCCGGGGGCGAACGATCAGCCGACGCTGGACAGCATTCTGCAGCGGCTGATCGAGCAGGTGAGCCGGCCCGTCGCCCTGAGTGCCGGACAGCCGGCGGTCGCCGTTTCCGCGAGCATCGGCGTGGCCTTCGCCGACGCGTCCAGCGACGCCAACAGCCTGGTCCGCGAGGCCGACCTCGCCATGTACGAGGCCAAGCACGCCGGCAAGGCCTGCTACCGGATCTTCGGGGCGGGGCAGGCGACGAGCGTCTGAGTCCGGTTGGCGTTCGCTTCAGGCGGCACGCTTGAACAATTCCTTGATCCGCCGGGAGAGCTGCCTGAGCGGCCGGCGTTCGTCGATGACCACGATGAAGACCTTGCGGTAATGGCCCGGCGGGCAGCTGAGTTCGCGCACACCGTGCCAGGAGTTGCCGCGTCGGCAGAACAGGAAGCTGTAGTTGCCCAGCGCCTGGGATTCGATGGTGCGGTCGAAGTCCTCGAAGGCCGGCGCGCTCTTGCTGTCGAAGCGGCCGTTATCGTCGAGCACCAGGGTCTGCCCGCCCCACTCGGCTTGCCAGTCGTCTTCCGTATTGAAGTAGAAGATATGCGATCCCAGCTTGTCGCGGGCATCGCAGTGCGGCGAGACCGAGCAGCCGGCCGGCGTGTAGTGCCAGTGAAAGCGCAGCCGGAAGGCACGCGTACCGAGCATGCGGGCCATGAAGCGCCGGTAGTGTGGACCGGTCAGCTCGTTCATGAACGCCTGCCAGTGTGGTGAGAGCGCCAGCTCCGGCGAATATTCCAGTGCCAGGCGGTCATGGGACTGCTGGCCGTAACGGCGCACCTTGCCGAATACCTCGGTGAACTGTTCCATGGCGGGCAGGCTTTCGCGCAGCGCCGCATAGCCTTCAGGGGTCAGCAGGCCGGCCGGGTTGGCCCAGGGGTAGGGGTGCTGCTCCTGAAACGCCCTGGCGTCCATGCGTTCCAGGGCCCCGAAATCCAGATAGCGCATGTCACGCTCCTCATTGCTGGTTCGTGGGGGGTGGGATCGTGCCGGGTCAGGTCGCCAGCGGACGAGGTGCGCGCAGGAAGCGCAGGAACGCCGCCGGCAGGCGCCGGGCCAGCGGCGAACGCAGCAGGCGCAGATAGGCGCCCGGCCCGAGCTGGCGGCGCGCCTGCAGGGACAGCTGTACCCAGCGCTCGGTCATGACGCGCAGGAGCGCTTCGGGCACATAGCGCTGCGTGCGCCGGTTGGCGGCATCGAGCCGGGCCAGCCACTGTTCGGTCCAGTCGAGATAGTCCCGGTTCAGATCGGCGCCGAGCTTCTGCGGGCGCGACAGGGCATAGTGGCGGTCGAGGTCGTCCTCGCTCGGCTCGATGCCGAGTTCGAGCAGCGCCCGCCGGCAGATCTCGCGCTTGCGGTCGAGGCCCAGCGCCTGGTTGTTCCGGGTGAAGCGACCGGGATGTTCGCGTCCGCAGACCAGCACGTCGGGAAGGTTGGCCATGCGCCACTTGCGTGCCAGGCGCTGGTGCAGCTCGTAGTCCTCGCAGCTCGGGAAGTCCTCGCTGTAGCGGTATTCGCGCAGGATGGCGGTGCGCCCCATGATCGTGCGGTTGGTCAGCGCGCAGTAGAACGCCAGGCTAGCATCCACCTCGTCGGGGGCCAGCGGGCGGCGGCGCACCCGGTCGAGGCGCCGGCCCTCGGCGTCCATGAAGTCGCAGGCGCTGCCGATCTGCACCAGCTCGGGATGCCGGTCGAGCACCTCGACCTGGCGAGCGAGGCGGTTCGGCCAGGCCTTGTCGTCGCTGTCGAGCAGCGCGATGTATTCGCCGCGGGCCAGCTCCAGGCCCCGGTTGCGGGTCCCCGGCAGGCCCAGGTTGCGCGGGTTGCACTCCACGCGCAGGCGAGGGTCCCGGTAGTGTGACAGCACCTCGAGGGTGGCGTCGGTCGATCCGTCGTCGACGACCAGCAGCTCGAAGTCCTCGAAGGTCTGCGCCAGGATGCTGTCGACGGCGGTGGCGATGTAGCGCTGACGGTTGTGTACCGGAATGAAGACGGTCACACGCGGTATTCGAGACATGGCGAGGTTTCCCGGGCGAATGGGCCGGCGCCGAAGCCGCGGGCTGCAGCGCAAACCTCGCCAGATTAACGCAACGGGGCGACGAAGTGGCCTTTGGCGACATATCCTTCGATCGCATTCATGGCATCGGAGTGAAGTGAATGAGGTTGCATGCAGAGCGCTTCGCTGCCGGCTGGCCAAGGCCGTGCTTTCTGACCGCCCGGTTCGCCGGTCCGCTGGCGTTTTCCGGCTCGGGGTGGCGCTGGTGGCTGGCCGACGAGGACGCGCAGGTCCCGGCCCGGCTGTTCGACCGCTTCCTGCTGGAGGGCGATCCGGCGGGGGTCACGCTGCTCCGCGAGCGGGCGGAGAAGGACAAGTCGCGGCGCATCTACCGGCTGGTGCCCCCGGAGCGGCCGGACGTGCCCGGCTATTTCGTCAAGCAGATGACCCTGATCCCGCGCAAGCGTCTCGGCGCGCTGCTGGGCTGCAGCAGCCCGCTGGTGGGCATGAGCCACGGCACCGCCGAGCTGGCGCACAACCTGGCGCTGAGCGAGCGCACCGCGCACGGGGTCCGGACCTTCGCCTTCGGCGAGTACTTCCGCTGCGGTCTGCCGGTGCGGCAGGTGCTGCTGCAGGAGTATCTGGCCGGCTGGCAGGGGTTCAGCGACGTCTGGCTGCAGCACGAGGACGATGCCGCGCGCCGCCGGGCGCTGCTCTGGCAGTTGATGGACGTGCTGGCGGCGCTGCGCGAGGCCGGCATCTGCCATCTCGACCTGCATCCCGGCAATCTCATGGTCTCGCCCGATCCCCGGGCACCGCTGCGGGTGATCGATTGCGGGCAGATGTGCATGGACGCCGATCCCGCCGTCTCGGCGGCGCTGCACCTGGGTGTGTTCCTGCACGAGCTCAACGGCAAGCGCACCTCGCCGTCGCCGCGGCTGGCGCAGGCGGCGTGCCGGCTGCTGAAGCGCCTGGCAGGCAGCGACGCAGGCCTGGGCGGCGCCGAGCGGCTGCTGCCGCTGCTGGTGGGCCATTCGACCAAGAAGCCGTTCTCCAGGCGTCGTCTGCTGGGGCGGGATGGCCTCGACCCCGTCGCCCTCGAAAAGCGTCTGCAGACGCTGGCGCAGGAGCGGCCTCCCTCCCACCGGGCCAGCGGCGCGCCGGCCCTCGGCGAGCAACGGGAGCGGCGGCTGATCGCGTCCATCGAGGACATGCTGGCGACGCCGCGCTGAGGGGGCCGGGCAGCCCGCCTGCAGCCCTCGCTCAGCGGGGCGGCCAGTGCAGGTCGAAATGCCCGCCGAGCACGAAGCGGCCGGCCGGCGGGTGGTAGTCCCAGCGCTCGACCCATACCTGTTTGTCCTGTGCCTTGTCCAGGTGCAGCCGGTTGAACGAGTTCGGCAGGCGGCCGCGCAGCCGCGAGGACAGCGCGGTGCCGGCCTGCACCGTCCAGATCTCCCGCGCCAGCTCGGGATACTGGCCAGTCAGCGGCAGCACATAGGGCAGGTGGATGTGCCCGCCCATCACAATGTCCAGACCCGCCTCGGCCCAGCGCGTCAGCGCCGCCTGCGCGCCATGCTGCAGGTTGCGCAGGTCCGAGGGCACTATCGAGCCGAACGGCTGATGGGCCACCACGATGCGCAGCTTCGCCGGGTCGCAGCGGCGCAGCTGCGTGCAGACCGTGCGCACCTGGGCGTCGGTCACCCGGCCGTCCTTGCGCCGCCTCGGATGGGTGGTGTTCAGGCCGATGACCAGCAGCTCGTCGTTCTCGAAGGCCGGCTCCAGCTCCGTGCCGAAATAGCGCCGGTAGTTGCGGTAGGGAGACAGGAAGCGCGCCAGCAGGTTGTGCAGCGGCAGGTCGTGGTTGCCGGGAATCACCAGGCTTTGCGGGATGCCATAGCCTTCCAGGCGCCGGACGAAGGCCTGGGCCGCATCGAACTGGGCGCGACGCGCACGCTGGGTGATGTCTCCCGACAACACCAGCAGGTCGGCGCCCTGTTCGCGCACATGCGACTCCAGGGCCTCTACCACGGGTTGCTGCTCTGTGCCGAAATGGGTATCGGAAATGTGTAAGATGCGCGTCATGGTGCCGGGAGCCGCCTGAGTGCGGAGGAAATACGCGCGCACCTGCCGGGAAGATGGCCGTGCTCCGCGAGGGGCGCCCGGACCATTGCCGCCTGTGCGCGCAATGGGCGAACTATATTCAGCGGGAACAGCCAGGCCAAGGCTCTGCCGCCGTACTCGCAAGGGATGAGAGGACGCATGACCTTCTTTGCACTGAAAATCAACGCGGCAGTGCGGAAACTCCTGACTTTCCACCGTCAGTCGCTGGCCTCCTGCACGCAGCCCGACGCTTCCCGGCCGGGGTCCGCCGCCGCGCGCGATGGCGTCGACGAGTCGCTGGCGGTGCCGAGCATCGTTCCCGTCGTGCTGGAGGCCCGGCCCGGCGCGCCAGAAGCGCCGGCGGTGCGGATCTTCCTCGGCACCCAGCCGGCGCAGCACCGCGCCGAGCGCATCTTCTTCTATTCCCTCGAGCGGGTGCGCAATCCGCTGCGGCGCTACGAGGTCTACCGCATGACCGGCCTGCCGGGGTTCGACCGGCAGGGCTGGCGCACCGGCTTCACCAATTACCGCTTCGCCATCCCGGACCTCGCCGGACGCCAGGGCCGGGCGATCTACAACGACGTCGACCAGATCTTCACCGCCGATCCCGCGGAGCTGTTCGACCAGCCCATGGGCGAGCATGGCTACCTGGCGTTGCTGCCCGAGGACACGGCGGTGATGCTGATCGACTGCGAGCGGATGGCCCGCTGCTGGACCTTCGCCAAGGCCTGCCGCGAACCCAAGAAGGCCCTGTGCGCCGAGGCGGCCGCCGAGCCGGGGCGCTGGGGCGCGCTCGATCCCCGCTGGCATGCCAGGGACTTCGAGTTCCGGCCGGGCGAGACCAAGCTGCTGCACTACACGGCCCTGCACCTGCAGCCCTGGCGGCCCACGCCCGAGCAGTACTCGTACCAGATCCATCCGCTTGCCGAGCACTTTCTCAGCCTCGAGCAGGCGGCCGAGCGGGAAGGCTATGAAATCTACACGGCGGCGCATCCCAGCCCCGCTTTCGCCAGCGGCTGCGAGCAGGCGGCGCGGATGCCGCCTGCGCCGCCGGCGGACGTCTGTCGCCAGGCACAGGCGGCCGGCGTCGTGCAGCTGGCGCTGGTCGGTGCCTGGGGCGATGCCGATGCCGGCGATCCGTCCCAGGTGCGCTGGCCGCTGGAGGCACTCGGCCGCGATGACCTGCCGGCGCAGGAGGCGATCGCCGCGAACGGCCTCGAGCAGCTGCCGGTGGAGGATCTGCCCTGGCTGGTGGACCGGCTGTTCCGGCTCGGCCGCCAGTGGGTCTTCGTCAGGACGGAGCTGGGCGCCGAGGAGTCGATGATCGACAGCCTGGACGGCTGGCGGACGCTGCTGCGCCGGGTGGCGCTGCGCTATCCGGATCGCTGCTGGCAGCTCGACTGCCAGGATCGCCAGGGACGCACCCACCGCTTCCGGGCGGACTTCGCGCAGCGCAGCCGGGGCGGGCAGGTGCTGCCTAGGGTCTGGGTGCTGCAGGGCGGGCGTGCCGGCGACAATGCGCAGCTGACGGACATCGCCGAGGCCCTCGGCTGGCCCTACGAAATCAAGCGCCCGGAGAGCCTGGCAAGCGCAGGCGCTACCGACGCCTGGCCGGACCTGGTGCTCAGCGCGGGCCGGCACACGGCCGTCGTGGCCCGCCGGATACAGCGTCAGTCGCAGGGCCATGCACGCCTGGTGGTGCTGGGCCGGCCGCGCGCGCCGCTGGCCGACTTCGACCGGGTGGTGACGACCCCGCAATACGGCCTGCCGCTGCGCCAGAACGTCGTCGACCTGCCGGCCCCCTTCATCGGCGAGCATCCCCTCGACGAGGCGACGCTGGAAGCCTGGCGGCAGCGTTTCGCCCATCTGCCGCGGCCGTGGATCGCGCTGCTGGTGGGCGGCGACAGCATCCCCTACCGGCTCGACGCACAGACCGCTGCGGCGCTGGGCCGGGAGGCCGGCGCCGCGGCCAGGGCCCGCGGCGGCTCGCTGCTGCTGTCGACCAGTCCGCGCACGTCGGCAGGCGCGACCGACGCCCTGCTGGCGGCCATCGATGCGCCGCTGTGGAGCTACCGCTTCGGCAGCCAGGGCGACAATCCCTACCGGGCGCTGCTGGCGCTGGCCGATGCCTTCGTCGTGACCGGCGAAAGCGTCTCGATGCTGACCGAGGCCTGCATGAGCGGCCGGCCGGTGGCGGTGTTCCCCCTGCCGGTGCAGCGGCACCGCAAGGCGCGGCTGCATCATGAGCTCGAACGGCGGCTGGGCGTCATCGAACGGGTCGCCGGCAGCCGCGGCGTGCCGAGGCAGCAGAGCCGGCTCGGGCGCCTCTACGACGAACTGGTCGCGGCGGGCTGGATCAAGCGCGAACGCTGCGTGGAGCAGGTACACCAGGCCCTGGGCGTGGCGCCTCTGCCGGAGGGTCTGGATCACCTGCCGGGACTTTCTCCGGCGCTGCTTGCCACCTCCCGCGAGCGCGCCCTCCAGGCGATCCGCGAGGTCATGCAAGCGGAGCGCCCCATTTCTTGAGCGGCAGGCGCCCGAGGCGGTTTCTGCCCGGGCGCCGCCGCTGCCCGACCGCCCACAGCCTGCAATCAGGACATCTGCATGAGTGAAATGGCTTCAGCCGAGGTAGTGAAAGACAAGGTCAAGCGCAGTGCCTTGTACCGGACCGGCAAGAAACTGCGGCCGCTGATCAACCGCTTTCTGGCGCGCAATTCCCTGGTGGGGGATCCACCGTTCTTCGACAAGCAGCTGTTCCCCTGGGTCGCGGAGCTGGAGGCCGCCTGGCCGGTCATCCGCGCCGAGCTCGACCAGCTGCTCGAGCAGCGCACGCCGATCCCGGCCCTGCGCGATATTTCCCCGGACCACCGACGCATCGCCACCTGCAATGCCTGGCAGTCGTACTTTCTCTGGGGCTACGGCTACCGGATCGACAGCGGCTGCCAGCAGTGCCCGGAGACGGCGCGGATTCTCTCGGCCGTGCCCGGGCTCAACAGCGCCTTCTTCTCGATCCTGGGTCCCGGTGCCCATATTCCGCGGCATACCGGGGTGACCAAGCGCATCCTGACCTGCCATCTCGCGCTGGTGACGCCGACGCCCGCCGAGCGCTGCCGCATCCAGGTCGCCGAGCAGACCGCCAGCTGGCGGGAAGGCGAGTGCCTGGTCTTCGACGACACCTATCCCCACGAAGTCTGGAACGACACGGAAGAGACCCGCGTGGTGCTGCTGATCCAGTTCAAGCGCCCCTTGCGCCTGCCCGGACGACTGCTCGGTGACCTGTTTCTCGGCGCGGTGCGCCGCAGTCCCTTCGTTCAGGAGGCGCGACGCAATCTGTCGGCCTGGGAGCAGGCGCACAAGCGGCTGGACGACTGAGCCCTGCGGTTTTCCCCTTCTCCCCGGCGGGGAGAGGGGGCAATCCGGCAAGGCGTTCTAGCGCTCCAGCCCCTGCTCCCAGGCGCGATGGTTGCGCCGCGCATCCTGGATGAAGGGCGACCAGCGGATGAGCCGGAGCACCACCTTGTTGAGCAGCCTGCCCGGCCAGGCCAGCGGCCGCTGCACGTCCAGGAACAGCACGACGCGGGTGCCGTCGGTCTCGTTCCACACCTGATGCCGGTAGGTGTCGTCGAAGATCATGCACTTGCCGGGCTCCCAGGAGCGGATCTGGTCGCCCACCCGAATCCGGCAGTTTTCCCGGGGCTCCGGCACGAGCAGGCCCAGGTGCGCCCGCAGCAGGCCGTTATAGGGGCCGCGGTGCTCGCGAATGGTCTTGCCGGGTTCGAGGATCGAGAAGAAGGCGGTGAACATCCCCGGGATCGACTCGACCAGCCTGGTCGTCTCCGGGCAGCGCTCGCAGTTGCCCTCCATCTTGTAGCCGTAGCCGTAGAGAAAGAAGGTCTTCCAGCGGTCGTCCTGGGTGAGGCTGCGCTGGTCCCTGGAGATGTCCTGGAAGTTCGGGAGGCGTTCGCGATGTTGCAGAACCTGCTCGAGTTCCTGGCGGATGGTTTCCCAGTTGGCCTCCAGCGCGGGGACCCAGGGGAACTGCCGGGTATCGAAGAACGGCGGGTTGCCCAGGATCGAATAGCGCCTGATCACATTCTCCAGGCGCTTGATGATCCAGAAGCCGATGGCCACGCTGGGACGATGCTTTCGTTTGCGTTTGGGCTCCACGGCGATCTCTTCTTTGACCTGTCCCATGTAGTACCTCCCTTCCAGGATGAATTAAGCCGAGCCGGCGATATGTGAAGCGTTGGAGCAAGTATGCGGCAGCTAGCGCAGGCGCCGCTCCCGCAGCAGCCGCCAGAGCAGCGGCCAGCCGAAGATCAGCGGATGGCGGCGCAGGCGCGGGCTGATCTCGATGGGCTCGCCCAGATGCCGCTGCAGTTTCCAGACGACGTAGTCGACGCCCTGCTCGAAGGTGAAGGAAGCCTTCACCAGACGGACCACGTTCAACAGCCGTCCCTGCAGGCGCCGCAATCGCCAGCGCCGGCGGCCCTGCCGGCAGGCAGCGGCAGGCAGGCGGTTGCGATAGCGGTCGGTCTCGCCGGCAATGGCTTCCAGGCCGGCCAGCGCCGGGGCGGCGGCCAGGGTCAGGCGCCGGTAATGCTCGCGGTCGTGCCGCACCAGCTGGACCGGACGGTCGGCGGCCTCCGGGCGCAGCTCGCAGCCATAGCTCAGCGCCAGCGCCTGCTGCCAGAGGCGTTCGCTGTCGAACTGCCCCGGCTGGCAGGGCAGGGCCTGCTCCAGCAGGGTCAGGACGGCCCGCGCCAGCGCCGTCTGCACCCGCCGTTCGACCTGCGCGTCCCGGCAATGGACCAGCCGCGACGGCTGGGCGAAGCGTCCCCACAGGTAGCTCTGGAACCAGCGGGCGGTACCCCGCTCGAGATCCTGCAGCGACAGCACCGCGCATTTCGCCTGCAGCAGCCGGCCATCCGCCATGTGCGTGCGCAGCAGCAGGACGTTGGGCGGCAGCCAGGCATTCGCCAGCTGCAGCAGGCGGCTGGGGTGGGCGCGGGAATAGTCGTCGACGATCGCATAGAGATCGACCAGGCCTTCGCCCGGATCGCCGCTGCGCAGGCAGGAGCCGTAGAACAGCAGCGCCAGCAGGGCATCGCCGAAGCGGGCGCGCACCTCGTCGCAGAGCTGCTGCAGCTCCGCGGCAACCGGCAGGGAACACTGGCCGGCGACTTCGGCGAGCAGGGCCGCTGGCGGTGCCGGCAGGGGGTAAGCGTCGGGTATCGGCATCGGCTGCCTCAAAAGGTCAGAAAGCGCAGCGGGGGCGTGCTGGACAGGCGAATGGGCTCGCGGGCCTGGAACAGTTCGCCATCGAGCAGGAAGTCCTCGGGGCCGCTCAGCTGCAGTGTATCGAGATTGCGGCTGAGGTAGCCGTCGTGCTCGCGGGCGACGGCCGCACCGCGTCCGCACAGCAGGGCGGGCAGCACCCGGAGCAGACGGCGCGGGCGATGCGCGACGGCGGTGAAATGCACGGGGGCCGGTTCCGCACCCCAGTAGGGACGGCAGCCGACCAGCAGCCGGTCCAGGGTCGAGGCCAGCACCAGCAGCCAGTCGTCCTGCCAGTCGGCGCCCGGCGTGCTCAGCCGGGCCGGCATCGCCGGCAGCAGCGGGTGCGGCCGGTTGCCCAGCAGCGAGAGCAGCATGCGGCCGAAGGCCAGTGCCGGTCCCAGCGCTCCGCGCACGCCGCTCGGACGGATGTGCCGGTGGAAGTAGCGCACGCCGCCGAGGATGGCGCCGGCCCCGAAGAACATGCCGAACTGCGGCCCGAGGTCCGTCTCGCCGTCGACGCGCAGCACCGCCCGCTCCACCAGTCTCGGCGCCGGTCCGGCGCCCTGCAGCCAGGCGCCCAGGGCGCGCAGCGCGGCCTCGGGTTTCCGGCGTGCGCCCAGGTCGGCCGCGCTCATGTTGGTGGTTCCCCCCGGCACCACCAGCAGCCCGGGCAGGTCGCCGGCCGGCTCCTGGAGGAGGGCGGTCAGGGTGGCCTGCAGGGTGCCGTCGCCGCCGAGGATCACCAGCAGGTCCTGCGGCCCGGCCTGCCAGAGCCGCAGCGCCTGCTCGATCTCCCGGGGACCGGAAACCTCCTGCAGCAGGGCCTCGGGCAGTGCGGCGGCGATCCGGCGCAGCGCCGGCAGCCGCCGGCGGACGCGCCCGCTGCCGGGGTTCAGCAGGATGCCGACGCGCGCCGGCGTCGCGCGGGTCTCAAGCATCGCTCAGACCGGAGCGGGGCGCGAACAGGCGGACGATCGGGCGATGGCCTTCGGCGCGCAGGTCGATCTGGCTCAGCCAGGGCTGCAGTTCCGTGCCGCGCCGGCGCAGGAGCAGCGCCCAGGCTACCCGCGCACCGAGCACCAGGGTGGACAGCACCGTCCAGAGCGCGACCAGCAGCAGGCCGACGTCGTCGGCGCCCAGCCCCCAGGCGAGGGTCAGGAGCAACAGGTTGGGGTTGCGGCGGGCGGTCACCAGGCGATTGAGGGAGTCGAAGGGCCGCCAGAGGAACAGGGAGAAGGGCGCGGCGAACTTGAAGGCGCCTTCGCACAGGCGGCCGGCGACGTAGCCGATGAAGATGGCCCAGAGCACCATGCCCAGGGGCATGTCGAAGCCCCAGGCCGCCCCCAGTCCCATTCCCCAGGCGATGTACCAGATCGGCGGATGCACTAGGTCCAGCGCATGGTCGAAGATGTTGCCGAAGCGGGTCGAGGTGACCGTGACGCGCGCCAGCTTGCCGTCCACCGTGTCGAGGAAGGTCATGATCCAGCCGGCGATCAGGCCCAGGCCGTACTGTCCCTGCCAGAACCAGTAGCCGGCGAGGATTGCCAGCACGTAGCTCGCGGTGGTGACATGGTTGGGGCTCAGCCCCATCCGCACGCACCAGCCGGTGACCCAGCGCGCCGGCACCGGCCAGACGCAGCGCGTGACGAAGTCGGTGACCCCCTTGTAGGCGCCGTTGAACAGGGACTTTTCCAGCTGCTCGCGCTCGCTTCCGGTGATGCGGATGACCCACGGCGGGTCGAACTTGCGCAACTGCGCCTGCAGGCCCGAGGCCACCGTATCCGGGCGCACCTGGCGCAGCCTCTCGATCGCCGGGCCTTCGAGGCGGGGCGTTCCCGCCAGGTCCTCGACCGCCAGACGGGCCGCGACCACGGTCCCGTCGCGCGGGTCCTGCAGGGCGACGTCCTCGGCATCCAGGAGCCCGCGCAGCACCCGCGGGTCGTACAGATAGTCTTCGCGCAGGAGCAGCACACTGCCGGTTTGCGGCAGGGGCTCGTCCGGCCCGCACAGGCGTGCCTTGGGGTTCTTGCGGAGCATTCGCTCGAGCCTTTCCCGGGAGCTCAATCCCCACAGGGGTACGTTGCAGCTGCCCACCAGATGGACGCATATCGTCATGTTTTTGCCTTGAGCGGATAATTGCGATGTGTCGACTTCATGAAAGCATGTCAGGAGCCTGCATGGCGGCTGCCGTCAGGGCTTGCTCCGATCGAACCGGCGCACCAGGGCCAGGGCCATGCCGAGCAGGACCAGTGCCGGCAGCACTCCGACCAGCAGGGCGTTCAGTTTGAACAGCTGGCCCAGGCTGACCAGGATCTCGTTGCTGATGTAGACCAGCAGCCCCATGACCGCGCCGAGCGCCAGCCTGCTGCCGAGCCCGTTCGAACGCACCGGCCCGAAGCTGAAGGGAACCGCGAACAGGATCATCGCCAGGATCAGGATCGGCACGCCGAGCTTCTGCCACAGGGCGATCTCGAACTGGATCGCCGGCTGGCCGGTACTTTGCAGAAAATGCACGTAGCCGCGCAGTTGCCGGGCCGAGAGGCTCTCGGGCGGAAGGGTAACCTCGTCCAGGGGGGTATCGGGCAGAATGGCGTGCCAGGGCAGCTGCTCGAGCTGCTGGACGCTTTCCGACTCGCCGTCCCAGCGCTTCAGCTGGACGTTGTGGAGCTGCCAGATTCCGCCGGGCTGGATCTCGGCATGCTCGGCCAGGATGTATTCCTGCAACCGGTTGCGCTCGTCGAACTGGAAGATTTCCAGATGGTTGGGCACGCGCCCGGTACCCAGACTGCCGATGCGGACGACCTGCCCGTCCTTGCGCGCCCAGATGCTGTCGTCCTTGTCGGTGTCCGGCTTGGCGTGCGCGCGCATCTGCACGGCCTTCTGCTGCAGGGGCGAGGCCAGGAACTCGTCGACTGCGCCCAGCGCGCCGGCCAGCAGCGCGCCGGCCAGCAGGGTGGTGAGGCCGATCCGGGTGGCGGAGATGCCCGCCGCCCGCATGATGCTGAGCTCCTGCGACAGGGCGAGCTGGCCGAGGGCCGCGATGCCCCCCAGCAGGGCGATGAAGGGCCCCAGCTCCACGGCGCGGCGCGGCATGGTCATCAGCACGACCTGGAGCGCCTGGGCCAGCCGGTAGCCCTCGTCGCCGATGTCGTCGAGTTCGCCGACCAGGTCCAGGGTGCTGAACAGCGGCAGCAGCAGGGCTGCCGCGGCGATGAAGCCGAGGAAGACATTGCGCAGGATGTACAGGTCGAGAGTCTTCATGCCGCCTTCACCCGGACGATGGCCCGCTCGCGGACGACCAGGCCAATCAGCACGAGCCCCATGGCCAGGGGTACCAGCCAGAGTCCGGGCGTCAGCGGCAGCGAGCCGTTCGCCACCAGGCTCTTGCAGATGTCGCCGGCGTAGAAGATCACTGCATAGACGGCCGTCACCGGCAGCAGGGTGGCGAAGCGGCCCCGCCGGGGAGCGGTCCGGCTGAGCGGAATGGCCAGCAGGGCCAGGATGAAGGTGCTGACGCCGCGGGATTCGCGCCATTGCAGTTCCGCCCGCTCGGGAAGCGCCGAGGAGGCTGCGAGCTCCTGCCAGGGGGCGGCCTTCCTGCGGAACTCCGCGGTCGTTTCGAGGGGGGCGAGGTGGATGTTCATCCGTTTGAACAGGATCCGCTTGTCCTGGATACCGCTGTGCTGCAGAGAATAGGCGGTGCCATGCGTCATCTCGATGGCCGGATCATAGGGGTCGGGGTCGGCGATCCAGGCTTCCTGGGAGCGGTACAGGCGGGTTTTCCGCTCGCCGCCATCGAAGATCAGGACGTCCTGCAGCCGGCCGCTCTGGTGATCGATGTGTTCAGCCAGGATCATCCGGCCGTTTTCGGCATTGACGTTGAAGCGCCCCGCCAGCAGGTGGTGGATATCCAGCTCGCTCTTCGACTCCTGTTCGAGCCGGTAGGCATTGGCATAGGCCCAGGGGCGCCCGTACAGCGACAGGGCGGCGACGCCAACGGCGATGGGGAGCGCGAGAATGGCCACCGCCTTGTAGATCCGCAGCGGACTCATGCCCGCGGCGGCCACGGCGGTGATTTCCGAGTCGTGATACAGGCGCCCCAGGCTGAGGACCACCGATACGTACAGGGCCACCGGAATCAGTACTTCCAGCGCAATCAGGACCTTGTACACGACGATGTCGAAAACCACCCTGAGGGCCAGGGTGCCGTTGGCGGCTTCTGCCAGATAGCGCTCGGCGGAATAGGCCGCGAAGATGAAGACCAGAATCCCCAGCATGACCAGCAGCGGCCGGCGTGCCTCGGTGATGACGTAGCGCTCGATCAGAAGCATGAATACTCGAACCTTCTCCTCGCCGGTCGTGTCATGCGTCCGGTCATGCAAGATAGGCTATCCTGAATGCCTTGGTCTATTCGAGGGGAAACGCGGTGTTGTCCGCACGGAATGGGCCGGGTTTTAGAACAGTGACTGGAGATTGCATGAATCTTTTCAAGCGGAATGAGCTCCGTCGGGCCGTCATTCTGAGCGCCGGCCAGGGACGTCGCCTCCTTCCCTTCACCGAAAACAGCCCCAAGTGCCTGCTCGATATCGCCGGGCGCAGCGTCATCGAGTGGCAGATCGATGCGTTGCTGGCCGCCGGCATCGGGCATGTCACGGTGGTCGTGGGATACGGCGCGGAGCAGGTCGAGCGCGTGCTGAGCGATCGTTATGGGACGGGCACCGTCGCGACGCTGTACAACCCCTTCTTCGAGGTGGCGGACAACCTGGCCAGCTGCTGGATGGCCCGGCAGGCCATGCAGGACGAGTTCCTCCTCCTGAACGGCGACACCCTGTTCGAGCTGGCGGTCCTGGAGCGCTTGCTGGAGGCGCCGCCACGGCCCATCACCCTCGCCATCGACCGGAAGGCCGGCTACGACAGCGACGACATGAAGGTCTGCCTGGACGGCGAGCGGCTGACGCGGGTCGGCAAGACGCTGCCGCTGGCCCACATCGACGGCGAGTCCATCGGCATGATGTATTTCCAGCCGCAGGGCGCGGCGCTGTTCCGCCAGACGCTCGAGGCGCAGATGCGCCGCCCGGAGGCGCTGCAGCGCTGGTACCTCAGCATCATCGACCAGCTGGCGCAGGACACGGGCCAGGTGTTCGTGCAGTCCATCGAGGGGCTGAGCTGGGGAGAGCTGGACTTCCCGGCGGATCTGGAGTCCGTCCGGGCCAAGGCCCGCTTCTGGAACATACCGATGGCCGCGATTCAGGACTGAGCGCTCCTCTGCGTCGTCCGCTGCGCCAGAATCCGTTCGACCAGGGCGAGATCCGCCCGGGAGTCGACGTCGATGGCGGCTTCGGCGAAGGGCAGCACGACGGCGCCGATCTTCACCCCGAGCTTGCGCGACAGCTGCGCCAGGGCCTGTTCCAGGGTCAGGCGGCCGAGCAGGTAGCGGAGGGTGGCCGCCGGGCCCAGCGCGCCGGCGATCACCCGCCAGGGACGCTTGCGCTCCTGTTCGACCCGGCGCCAGAAGGTCGCCAGCTCGCGGCCCCGCCCGCTGGTGAAGGCGAACAGGTTGCAGCCGCAGTACGGCCCGCCGCGCAGCCGGATGGCGGTGCGCCGGGTGTCGGGATAGCCCGCCTGCACGGTGTCCAGGCGGGCCACGCCGACGACGAAGTCGCAGTCGCCGGCCAGCGCCCGTTCGAGAAAGTGATCGACGATGGCCGGGCTCAGCAGGGCGTGATCGGCCGTGGTCAGCAGCACCGGCTGTCCGGGGGCTGTGCCTTCCAGGGCGCGTGCCGCGCTGGCGCTCGGCGAGCCGGCGTTTTCCAGCCAGCCCAGGCTGCCGTCGGCCAGGCTATGTTCGAGTTCGGCATCCTGGCGCAGCAGGTCGCGGGCCGGGCCGACCAGGCTGATCCGGCCGACCAGACGGCTTGTCCGCAGGCTCTGGATGACCCGGTGGACCATGGGTACGCCGCCGACCGGCGCCAGGGCCTTGCAGGCGACGCCGGCTGCGCTCGCCACGGCATCGTCCGCATGCCGGTCGGCCGCCAGCACCAGTGCGGCGCAGCGTCCTGCCTCAGATTCGCTTTTCATAGACCCGATACCTTTTGTAGGGATACGCCCCGATATGTTCGAGGATGTTCCGCATGCCGCGGTTGCTTTCCAGAATCCATGACATCTCCAGCGCCTCGAGCCCGCGCCGGACGAAGGGCGGCTTGAGCGCCTCGATCAGGTACAGGGCCAGCACGGAGCCCAGGCGGCTGCGCTGATGCGCCCGGCGCACGCCCATCAGCGGGACGCGGGCGGTACGCAGGCCGCGGACCTTCAGCCGCCACAGCAGGCGGAGCCAGCCGAAAGGCAGCAGGCGCCCGTGCAGGGGCGCGATCGCTTCGTTGAGGTTGGGGAGGGCGACGATGAAGGCGCTGGGTTCGCCGTCGACCTCGGCGATGTACAGCAGGTCGTCCGGCACCAGCAGCTTGAGGTGGTTGCCCACGGCCTCGAATTCCGCCTCGGTGAAGGGGACGAAGCCCCAATTCTCCGCCCAGGCGTCGTTGAAGATGTCGCGCAGCAACTGGATCTCCTCCGCGAAGCGCCGTCGATCCAGCGGGCGGATGCGCACGCGGTCGCGCCATCGCTCCATCAGGTGGCACAGCGGGGGCGGGAAGTTCAGCTCGTCCGTGCGCATCCAGTAGGCCAGCAGGTCCGCTGCCGGGCGGTAGCCCAGGGCCTCGACCCGGGCGCCGTACCAGGGCTGGCCGTGGCCCATCATGACCGAGGGAGGCCGGTCGAAGCCTTCGACCAGCAGGCCGCTTTCCTCGTTGATGGTCAGGCTGAAGGGGCCGGTTATCCGCCGCGCGCCGTGCTCGAGCAGCCAGTGCTCCGCGGTCGCCATCAGGGACTCGAAGACGGTGGGATCGTCGACCGCCGCCAGCATGCCGAAGTGGCCCGTATCCGGACCGTGCAGTTGGCGATGCAGTCGGTCCACCTGCGCGCTGATGCGTCCCACGGGTTCGCTTCCCGACCAGGCGATCCAGGCCTGCCATTCGAGATGGGCGAAGATGGGGTTCTTCGGCGAAAGCTGGTCGCGGCGTTCGGCGTGGAGGGGTTCCACCCAGTGCGGGTCGTTGCGGTGGAGCCTGCCCGGCAGGGCGATGAAGGTATCAAGATCGGCCTTGTCCAGCACCGGTCTGGTAACGAGCGGTCCATGCCCTCTGAAGGGAGGTTGATTCAAACCGGGGCTCCTCTGGCTCGACTGGCCATTCCTGACCGTTTGCCGATCGGCTGCGAAGGCGTGGTTCGGCGGCGCATGGCTTTTTCCATGCCCTCTGGAATGGTTATTTGGGGGTGCTTTGGGTAAAAGGAGGGAAGTGTAGTCGAAGTTGGGTTATATAGAGCGCCCTAACCGGGCCGGGAGGGGTAACCTCCCCGTCATCTTTTGTCTAGCCTACGGTTTGAGCGGTCGGAATGGACTACTCTGGTCTGATCGTGTTCAATCGCGCTTTGTTGATTTTTATGATTCCAGATGCTGCCGGCCTCGCTGAGCGATCCGCTGCAGGGAACGGTTGTTGCGCTGAAAAATGCCAGGACTGGAATGATGGCCAAACCCGCTATGTCTGCAACTCCTACGCAAAACGCCCTGGCTCCGCGCCTGGCAGACTTCTCGACACTGGCAGAGGCCCTCGATTACGCGGCGCTGGGGCATACCGGCCTGAATTTCTATGACGGGCGCTGCCGCCTGACGGCTGTGGTTCCCTATGCCGAGGTGAGGCGGGAGGCGCGGGCTCTGGCCAGGCGCCTGCATGGGCTCGGGTTGCGCCGGGGTGACCGGGTAGCCTTGATCGCCGACACTGAGCCGGGATTCATGGAGGCCTTCTATGGCTGCCAATATGCCGGGTTCATTCCGGTGCCGCTGCCCATTCCGTCCGGGCTGGGCAGTCATGCCGCCTATGTCGAGAAACTCGCCACGCTGCTGAAGAGCTGCGAACCCTCCGCCGTCCTGGCGCCTGCCGCGTGGCTGCCGTTCGCGCAGGAGGCGGCCGCGTCTTTCCGCACGATCTTCGTCGGCTCGGTCGAGGAGATGAAGGGGCGGGCGGTTCCGCCGGTGGAACTGGAGCCTTCCCGGCCGGACGAGGTGGCCTATCTGCAGTACACCTCGGGGAGCACCCGCTTCCCGCGCGGCGTGGTGGTGACGCAACAGGCGGCCATGGCCAACCTGCAAGGCATGATCCGCGACGGGCTGGGCGTGCGTCCCGGCGACCGCTGCGTCTCCTGGCTGCCGTTCTACCACGACATGGGACTGGTGGGCTTCGTGCTGGGCCCGATGGCCTCGCAGTTGTCGGTGGACTACCTGCGTACCCAGGATTTCGCCATGCGGCCCCGGCAATGGCTCAACCTGATCAGCCAGAACCGCGGCACCATCTCGTTCGCGCCGCCCTTTGGCTATGACCTGTGCGCCCGTCGCGTTCGGGAGGGCGAAGCGGCCCAGTTCGACCTCTCCAGCTGGCGCATTGCCGGTACCGGCGCGGAGCCGATTCGCGCGGAGGTGCTGGAGCGTTTCGCCGAGCAGTTCGCCCCGGCGGGCTTCGCGCGGACGGCCTTCCTGCCCTGCTATGGCCTGGCGGAGTGTACGCTGGGCGCCAGCTTCGGCCGTCGTGGCGCGGGGGTTGTGGTGGACCGCATCGAGCGCCATGCCCTGGAGCATCAGTCGATGGCCGTACCCTTCGGCGGCGAGGACAGCCAGGCCAGCACCTTCGTCAACTGTGGTGCCGTGCTTCCCGGGCACCGCCTGGAAATTCGTGACGAGGCCGGACGCTCCCTGCCGGAGCGTCGAGTCGGGCGGGTGATGCTGCAGGGGCCGAGCGTGATGTCGGGGTATTTCCGCGACGAGGAATCCACGCAGGCGGCTCTGGACGGCGGCTGGCTGGATACCGGCGATCTTGGCTATCTGAGCGCTGGCGAGTTGTTCATCACCGGCCGGCAGAAGGATCTGCTGATCGTGCGTGGCCGGAACATCTGGCCGCAGGACGTCGAATATCTGGTCGAGTCCCAGTCCGAGGTGCGGCCGGGCGACGTGATCGCCTTCCTCGTTCCCGCGGTTCCCGATCCCCAGGTCGTGGTGCAGGTCCAGTGCCGGGTCAGCGACCTGGAAAGGCGCGAGCAACTGGTGCGCGCCCTGGCCGGGCTGATCAGCAGCGAATTCGGCTTCATCGCTTTCGTGGAGCTGGTTCCGCCCCATTCCCTGCCACGCACCTCGTCGGGCAAGCCCTCGCGGGCCGAAGCGCGCAAGCGTTTCCTGGCTCAGGCACAGTCTGCGTCCGGGCTGTCCATGGTCTGCGGGTAGCGGCCCATGGCGCGGATCGTTGCCCTGACGGGGGCGACCGGCTTCATCGGCGGTGTCCTGCGCCGGCAGCTGATGCAGGCGGGCGTGCCGCTGCGCGCCTTGAACCGTCAGCGAGACGGTTTCGAGGACGGCACCGAATGGATACGCGGAACCCTCGAGGACGAAGACGCCCTGGCCAGGCTGGTCGCCGGGGCGGATACGCTCATCCATTGCGCCGGCGCGGTGCGTGGCGGCACGCCCGAGCATTTCAACCGGATCAATATCGACGGCAGCCTGCGCCTGATCGAGGCCGCCCGGAACGGTGGCTGCTGTGAGCGCTTCCTGTTGATGTCGTCGCTGGCGGCACGTCATCCGGAGCTGTCCTGGTACGCTCATTCGAAGTTCGAGGCGGAGCGCCGGGTCAGGCAGGCGGCCGGGGACATCGCCGTGACGGTGTTCCGGCCCACGGCGGTGTACGGGCCGGGCGACCGGGAAATGCGTCCCCTGTTCGACTGGCTGCTGCGCGGCTGGCTGTTCACGCTGGGGCAGGGCGATGCACGGCTCAGCTTTCTGCACGTCGAGGATCTGGCGCGCGCCGTGCGACAATGGTTGGATTCGCCGCAGGCGCCTGCCGCCACCTACGAACTGAATGATTGCCAGCCGGGCGGTTATGATTGGAACAGCATCGCCGCCATCGCCGCAGAGATTCGCCAGGGTCCGGTGCGCCGGATCACGGTTCCAGCGCCACTCCTGAAGGGGCTCGCCCGAGTCAATCTGCTCGTTTCACAGCTGAGCAGCCACGCGCCCATGCTGACGCCGGCGAAGGTGGGCGAGTTGACCCATCCCGACTGGTCCTGCAGCAATGAGCCCATTCGCAGCGCCCTGGGCTGGGAGCCCCGGATAGCGCTGAGAAACGCCTTGCAGGAGCGTTGGTTCTAGTCAGGCAAGAAGCATCTCCAGAATCGATAGAGGACCGACCATGATTTCCCAGGAACAAATACTGGAGCGGCTTTTGGCCTATCTCAGGCCTCTGGCGCCGCCCGGAACGCCGCTGCACCCGGATATCGACCTGAAACAGGAGCTTGGCCTGGACTCCGTCAAGGTCATGGACCTGCTGATGGAGCTCGAGGACGAGTTCGATATCTCCATTCCCCTGAACGTATTGGCAGACGTGCACACTCCCGCCGAACTGGCACGGGCTGTCTTCTCGCTGACGGAGCATGCCGATGGCCTTGTTCGATAGGTTCGCGAAGCTGGCGCAGGCGCGTGCCGATCTGGTGCAGGGCCGCCTCAATCCGTTCGGCACGCGCATCGACGAGATCCTTTCCCCCACCGAAGGGCGTATCGGCGAGCACCGGGTGATCCTGGCCGGCACCAACAACTACCTCGGGCTGACCTTCGAGCCCGCCTGCATCCAGGCGGCGCAGCAGGCGCTCGAGCAGCAGGGAACCGGGACCACCGGTTCGCGCATGGCCAACGGCAGCTATGGCAGCCACATGGCCCTGGAGGCCGAACTGGCCGATTTCTTCGCGCGCCGTTCGGCGATCGTCTTCTCCACCGGCTACATGGGGAACCTCGGCGTCATCGCCTCCCTGGCCGGTCCGGACGATATCGTGCTGCTCGACGCGGACTGCCATGCCAGCATCTACGATGCCTGCAAGCTGGGCGGCGCCCAGGTCATCCGCTTTCGCCACAACGATGCGGCCGACCTGGAGCGGCGCATGCGCCGGCTCGGCGAGCGCGCGCGCAACGCCCTGATCCTGGTGGAAGGCATCTACAGCATGCTGGGCGACCAGGCGCCGCTGCGCGAGATCGTCGAGATCAAGCAGCGCCTGGGCGGCTACCTGCTGGTCGACGAGGCCCATTCGGTCGGCGTGCTGGGCGCCCATGGCCGTGGCCTGGCCGAGGAACTGGGCGTCGAGGCGGAGGTGGACATCGTCACCGGCACCTTCAGCAAGAGCCTGGGGGCGATCGGCGGCTTCGCGGCCAGCCATCACCAGGACATGGATCTGCTGCGCTACGCGAGTCGCCCGTACATCTTCACCGCCTCGCCGTCGCCGTCCGCCATCGCCTCGGTACGTGCCGCCCTGCAGACGATGCGCGACCGGCCGGAGCTGCGCGAGCGCCTCTGGAGCAATGCGCGGCAGCTGTACCGGGGGCTGGATGCGCTGGGATACCGGCTCGGCCCGCAGCCGAGCCCGATCGTTCCCGTGCTGCTGGGCTCGCCCGAGGAAGGCGTGGCCTTCTGGGAGAGCCTCGTCGAACGCGGCGTGTACGTGAACCTGGTGCCGCCGCTGGCGACCCCCGGCGGCCAGGCGCTGGTGCGCTGCAGTGTCAGTGCCGCACACACGCCCGAACAGATCGAGCGCATCGTCCAGGCCTTCGCTGCGCTGCGCACCCCTGCCGGCAAGGCCCTTGCCGGTGCCTGAAGGGCCCGGCCGGCCTTGCCGGCCGCTGGCTTTTTCCGCGGATGCCGGCTGTCTGTTGTCCAGCCGGAATGCCTTTTTTCCTGAAGGATGACCATGCGTATTCTGCTTGCCTTTGGTCGGACCTATCCCGCGCGTACGGCGCTCATGCTGATCAGCCTGTTCCTGGCCGGCCTTGCCGAAGGCGTCGGCCTGACCACCCTGCTGCCCCTGCTGTCGGTGGCGCTGGGCGATGAGACGCACTCGGAGTTCTCCCTCGAGGTCATCGCGATCCTGCAGATGTTCGGCCTGGAGCCGACCGTCGTGACCATGATCACCGTGATGGTGCTGGGCATGATCGTCAGCAGCGCACTGGTCCTGCTGGGCAATCGCCAGGTCGGCTATACCGTGGCGCATGTCGCCACCGACCTGCGCGTCGCCCTGATCCGCGCCCTGCTCGGCAGCCGCTGGGAGTACTACCTGCGCCAGCCGACGGGGGCGCTGGCCAACTCCGTCGCCACCGAGGCCTTCCGCGCCTCCACCGCCTACGAGCACGCCGCCAACGCCCTGGCCCTGTTCATCCAGGCCATGGTCTACGTGGTCATCGCCCTGTTCGTGTCCTGGCAGGCGGCCGTCCTCTCCCTGATTCTGGGCGTCTTCCTGCTGCTGGCCCTGCAGAAACTGGTGAAGACCTCGCGTCTTGCCGGCAAGAGCCAGACCCGCCTGATGCGCGAGCTGCTGGCCCACCTGACCGACACCCTGGGCTCGGTCAAGCCGCTCAAGGCCATGGCCCGCGAGGATATCGCCGACTCGCTGCTGCGGCACCGGGCCGACGAGCTCAACCACGCCATGGAGCGCGAGGTCATGAGCCGCGAGGCGCTCAGGGCGCTGCAGGGGCCGATGCTGGCGACTCTCGCGGCGGGAGGACTCTATGCGGGGCTGGTCGTGCTGAAGCTGCCCCTGTCGTCGGTGATGGTGCTGATCTTCCTGGTGGTGCGGATCCTGAGCCTGCTGCACAAGGCCCAGCAGCGCTACCAGCGCGTCGCCTCCCAGGAAAGCGCCTACTGGGCGCTGCAGAAAGCGATCGAAACCGCGCAGGCCGATGCCGAGCCCGGCGGCGGCAACCGGGCTCCCAGCCTGCAGGACGCCATCGTCTTCGAGCGCGTGTCCTTCAGCTACGGCGACCGGCCGATTCTCGATGCCCTCGACCTGACGATCCCCGTTGGTGCCTTCACCAGCCTGGTCGGGCCCTCCGGCGCCGGGAAAACCACGCTCCTCGACCTGCTCTGCGTGCTGCTGGCCCCGCAGTCCGGCAGCATCCGGGTCGACGGCGTCCCCCTGGAGGAGCTGGACCGCCAGCGCTGGCGACGGCTGATCGGCTACGTGCCCCAGGAAACCCTGCTGCTCCACGACAGCATCCTGGCCAACGTGACCTTGGGCGATCCGGCGCTGACGGTCGCGGATGCGGAGCGGGCGCTGAGGCAGGCCGGTGCCTGGGAGTTCGTGGAGAAGTCTCCCGAGGGCATGCAGACGGTCGTCGGCGAGCGCGGCGGCAAGCTGTCCGGCGGCCAGCGCCAGCGCATCGTCATCGCCCGGGCGCTGGCCCACCGGCCCCGGCTGCTGATCCTGGACGAGGCGACCAGCGCCCTGGACCCCGAGTCGGAAGAGGCGATCTGCCGGACCATGAAGCAGCTGACCCCGGAGATCACCGTCATCGCCGTTTCGCACCGGCCGGCGCTGATCGAGGTCGCCGACCAGGTCTGGCGCCTGCAGGAGGGGCGGCTGGTGCGCATCAAGGGGCCCCGCGAGACCTGCCGGCGTTTCGGCGAGCGGGCCCCGATCGGGCCGGAAGGCGGCGCGCCCACGGCCTGAGGGGCAGGCAGGCGACTGCGGAGAGAGGGCCCCTCTCCCGCAGGCGGGGAGAGGGGATCGCTCTCAGGCCGCTCAGGGCCGGTTGCGGAAGGGCGTGTCGGGATCGATCGGCCGGTCGCCGGCGGTCGGCCGGGTTTTGCGGATGTCGCTGTCCCTCTCGATGTCCACGTCGGTACGCCGCACCGTGTCGTGCACGGTTTCCTCGCGCTGGGTGGTTTCCTTGCCGACCATGACCTCCTCGACCACCCGGGCGGTCTTGGAGACCACGGGCTCTTCGGCGGTTTCCTGGATCTCGATGGTGCCCTCGTGGAAGGTGGACAGCTCTTCCTGCGAGGCCGGGCGATCGGCCGGGCGGCGCTCGACCACGGCGTGCTGCTCGGTCAGGCTCACCGTCTCCTCGACCGGGCGCTCGGTCATCCGCGACACGATGCGGACGCGCCCCAGGGCGTTCTCCCGCTTGCCGACCTTGAGCTGCTCCTCCATGATCGGAATGGCCGTGCGCTCGGCCGTCCCGCTGGTGGTCGTGGCGGTTTCGGCCGAGCCGAGCTGTTCCGTATGCTGCAGACCCCAGCCGGCGCTGCGCTCGTCGATGTCGATGGCGCCGTTGTGCTCCATGATCTCCTCGACGACGCTAACCTGGTCGTCGTCGTTGACGGTGACGGTCACCACGGTGGAGCCGTGGCGTACCGCCTCGGCATAGCGCTGGCTGGTGGCGTCCTCGTCGCTGAAGATCGAACGGAAGAACTCGCTGATCCTGTCGCCCAGGGACTGGTCCTCCCGGCGCGTGTCGTAGGTGGTGTCGGTGCGCAGTGCCGTGTCCTCGCTCATGCTGATGTCGTTCGAGGCAGCCAGCTGGATATCGGTCTGCGACACGCCGCTACTCATCAGCTCGCGCTTGACCTGTTCGGCTTCGTCGTAGTGGTCGAATGCGCCAATCAGAATGTGTTGCATGGTCCACCTCTATAAATTCGGCAGCCTGGGCTGCAAGGCGATAGCGGTGTTGCGGTAGATGTCTACCGGGTTTGGGAGGGCGGGACTTCTGCGGGGGTGCGCTCGACCGTCACCTGTTCGCGCCGCAGCGTGACGGGCACGCTGTGAGGCTCCTCGTGCACGACTCGCCGGACACGCAGCTCTTCCTTGAGTACCAGCCGTTTCTCCACGACCAGCACTTCCTCGAGCACGGGAATGACGGTGACGTCGCCCTCCTGGCGAACCTGGGGGGGATGGGCCGGATCGACTTCCGTCCCGCAGGAAACCCGCTCGACCTGTACCTCGTCGTGGAGCAGGGACTCCTCCAGGAGACAGTCCTCGATTTCCACCGACTTGGTGATCCGCACGCGGCCGGACTCGACCTGGCGCTTGTGCAGGACGGCCTCCTCGACCATCACCGGAATCGTCTCGCTTTCCAGTCTCTTGGGTTCGTCTGCAGGCATCGTCTCCCATCCTTCGCTCGGCCGAGCGTTTCACGCCCTCCTGGGAACTAGAGTTCGCCCCGGCTTTGTTGGTTCAGGAAACTTTGCAGTCGATCCGACAGGCTGTCGGATTGGCGGTGACGAATGAACGAACAGCGGAAATCGCCTGTTTCGAAGTTGCCACCACAGGCAGGCTGAAGTTCCGCTGGACAGCGGCCCGCCTGCCTGCCGGCCACTTTCCGCACAACTTGCCTGTTGTGCAGGGACTCATTGTTTTTGATCGTTGAATACCGCCCTGACGCGGCGAAAGAGCAAGGATGGATAACGGGAAAGTTCCGGGAGACGAGTCTTGCATGGCAAGTGCAAGACCTGGAATACCCACTTTCCGGCCTTTTCTCCGAAAGGAAATTCTGCCGGGGATTCCTCAATCGTCCCGGGTCAGCACTTCCAGCAGCTCGATCTCGAAGATCAGGTTCGAATTCGGCTTGATGTGCGCGCCGATCTGCCGCTCGCCGTAGGCGAGATGCGCCGGCACGAAGAGCCTGCGCTTGCCACCGACCTTCATGCCCATCAGCCCCTGGTCCCAGCCCTTGATCACCCGCCCGGTGCCGATGACGCACTGGAACGGCTTGCCTTTATCGTAGGAGGAATCGAACCTGGTGCCGTCCTCCAGAAAGCCGTTGTACTGGGTGGTGATCAGGGCGCCCTTGACCACGGCCTTGCCGTCGCCCAACTGGATGTCCTCAACCTGCAATTCGTCGCTCATCGCTCGCTCCGTTCAGTCGGCAGCCCGTGGGGGGATGCCTGGATGGGCAGCGTTTTTCGCAGGAATTGCATGGCCTGGCAACCGTGGGGGATGGGTGTCGGTCGTTGCCAGCACTTCAGGAGCGTCTGCCTGGGAGCAACTCTGCAATCCAGATGGTGTGCCGGGTACCCTTGTTGCCGTGGGCGAAGACCTGAACCTCTTCCGCCCGGAAGCCGGCCTTGGCAAGCCGTCCGGAAAAGGCCCGGTCGGCGCTGGCCGACCAGACGGCCAGCACGCCCTTGGGCCGCAGGGCCTGCGCGCAGGCGTTCAGGCCGTCCAGCGAGTAGAGCCAGCTGTTCACTTTCTGCGTCAGCCCCTCGGGCCCGTTGTCGACATCCAGCATGATCGCGTCATACCCCCCTGGCTCGCGCGCGAGGACTGCCGCGACGTCCTCGTTGAGCAGGGTGGTGCGCGGGTCGCGCAGCGGATGACCGGCCTTCTCGCCCAGAGAGCCGCGGTTCCACTCGATCACGCCGGGCACCAGCTCCGCCACCTGCACCTCCGCATCGGCACCCAGCGCCTTGAGCGCCGCGGCCAGGGTGAAGCCCATCCCCAGCCCCCCGACCAGCACGCGCGCCTGCGGGTGTGACGCGACTTTGCGGCAGGGGATCTGGCCAAGGGCGTCCTCCGATCCGTGCATGCGGGTATTCATCAGCTGATTGCCGCTGCCGCCCTGGATCTTGATGACGAAATCCTCGCCATATTCGTACAGGCACAGCGCACCACCGTTTTCCGGAATGGGGGCTGTGCCGATCAGGACGAAACGTTTCATGGGCATCTCTACAAGGAGGGCGGCAGTGAGCCGGAGAGCGGGGCAGCCAACGCCGCCGCGAAGAACGTCGCCAGAATGCGGGGCGGAGGCGACCGGTGCGGCAGCTTGTCATGGACGGGTGGCGGCCTCAAGGAGAAACCGGCCCGTCCTGGCCCCGATCCGGCCTTGCAGGTTCAGGCTTTGCGCGCATGTCTGCGCTGGGCAATGAGTCCAATCATTTGTTGATTGAATGGATGGACTGCGTAGGCTCCTGCTCGGCGGCCAAAAGCTGGGGAGATCTGTCTTGTGTAGGCAATGCCGGCTTTCGACCCGTACCGGTCTTTCACGCCCATTGATCGGCGCGGCTCAACTCAGCAGAAAGCGGCCAGTCGCACAGTTCCAATCAATTGTTGATCAGCGAGGCTGACCACGATATGGCTGCTGCGATTCAGCACCTACGAGCAATCTCTCGAACCAATCATCGGAAAGAATAACTGCGCCTATGCGTATCAGCCCGGCTACAGGAGTTTTCGGGCATCGGCGTCTAAGCTAATAATTCATCAAGGAGCCAGAGATGCGAGTCCTATGCGATTTCGATGCATAGTCTTATATGTAGTAGCGGTGTTTGCGACTCTTCCCGCCATCACCCTGGCCCAATCAGCATGTCCTGGCATTCACGTGAAGATTCTGAACATTAGAAACAGCACTGGAGTCATAGCTTGCGCGCTTTTTGAATCACCAGTCGGCTTCCCTACAGAGTTCCTACGCTCCGCTATCAATATCATGGTGATTAAAATCAAGCATACACAGGCACGCTGTGACTTTGAGGAAATTCCGCAGGGAACGTATGCGCTTGCCGTCATCCATGATGAAAATATGAACGGCAAGCTTGACACTAGCCGGCTTGGGGTTCCGACAGAGGGCTACGGCTTTTCAAATAACGCAAAAGCCTTCTTGAAGGCTCCTTCATTCGGCGCCGCCCGCTTTCCGTACGGCGGGCAAAATGTAGCCTTAACGATCAGCTTAAGTTACTGAGTGCTCGTTATATAAACATTGAAGAGTTCTATCTATTTTGTTTAATCCAACACGCCTATTCAGGGTCGCTGCGCCTAACAAGGTATATAGACTCTCTCCGCAAGTGACGAAAAACGTGCGGCTGAGTTTGAGCATTAAGTGTCCGCTATCTAGCATACGCTAGCTGAGCTCATTCTAAAGTAAATGACTGCACTTGGCCGATTTCTGCCACGCATTTCGCTGACGTTGTTCAACTCTCAATGAAATGCCAGATACATCTTGATTCTGACGGGTTCCACGCTTCTGCGTGGAACCCTGACTGATCGACGCTCTGCGTCCCCGGCGGCGACCTACGCAGGAGCACAGATACGATCAGTTGTTCCACCGGCCCCATCTGGCCGACGCCTGCCACGCCTTTTCACAAGGCTATGTCTGAGTTAGCTGTTGCATAGCTACTCGCCCTAGCGCCTCCCTCAAGCAAATCAATGGATTGAGCTGCGTCTTGTAGCGTTCGAGCAGGCGGCGCCATCCCAGGTA
>NZ_SMMU01000009.1 GCF_004339665.1 Azotobacter chroococcum | reverse complement strand
AGTCCGCCTGCTCGGGAGTCGGGCGCAGGGCGATCTTGTGGGTCAGGTGCATCGAAATGCATCCTTGCTGCTCTGCCGGGTGGTGTTCATCACAATCACCAATATTCACCTTTGCACAGGTTGCTGGATACCAGAGTCAAGCCCCGTCCCGGGGCCTGCATCCCGCCGCTGGTCTTTATTCGCCAGCAACTGCCGCCTGTCCGCACGCTCTCGATTCCCGAGGCGATTGCTGGTTCGAGCGGATGGATTCCTGTCTAGAATGCCTTGCAGTTTCTACGGCATTGCATGTTTCCAGATGCCTGCCGCAGTAAGGACGCTGTGGGCATTTCGCTCGCACGGCCGAACCAAGAACAATAACAATCAAGGGTGATGGCTGATGAGTTCGCTCATACCGAAAGGAGTCTTTTCCTGTCCCGAGGATGACCAACGGATCAGGGCTGCCTGGCAGCATTTTCTCAGGAGTGCGGATCTGCCCGGCGATGTGGCGGTGCGTCCTCCAGTCGACCAGTCCTGGCGGCGCTGCCTGGACAGCCGGGTCGACCCGGGCCTGCGCCAGGCGCCGGAGCCGCTCACCGAGGCTCAGCTTCAGGCCCTCCGCGATCGGCACCGGCGTCTGCTCGATGCCAGCGCGCCGGTCATGGCCATGGCCCATGAACTCATGGCGCAGACCGGCAACATCATGCTGCTGGCCGACAGCGAAGGCATGGTGATCGAGGCGGGCGGCGATTACGCTGCGCGCGACCGGGCCGAGCGCATCCACCTGATGCCCGGCAGTCCCTGGGACGAGAGGCTCTGCGGCACCAATGCCATCGGCACTGCGCTGTTGCTGGGCCAGCCGGTGCAGATCCATGCGGCGGAGCATTTCTGCGAGGGCATCAAGCACTGGACCTGCTCCGCCACGGTCATCCGCGACCCGCGCGACGGGCATGTGCTGGGCGCGCTGGATGTCTCCGGCGAGTCGCGAAGCTTCAGCCGCCACAGCCTGGCCCTGGCGGTGACCACCGCCCAGCGCATCGAGTCGGCGCTGGCCAGGCACGAAATGGCCAGTCGCTACCAGCTGCTGGAGCACAGCGTCGAGCAGTTGGTCGCCCCGCGCGACGAAGGCCTGCTGCTCTTCGATCCCCACGGCTTTCTGGTCCGCAGCAACCTGCATGGGCCGGCAGCCCTGGCGGCCCGGGGCATCGATCTCGACATTCGCGGCACCTGCCGGCTGCCGGCTCTCGTACTCGGGCTGGACGGCCGCCCGAGCGGCCCCTTGCCGGGCTGGCTGCCCGTCGACTGGCTGCAGCCCGTCCAGAGCCGGGGCGAGGTGCTGGGCACGCTGCTGCGTATTCCCTTGCCGTCCCGTCCCTCGCGCTCTTTGGCCGCTCCCCATCCGCGCACAAATGTGCCGGGCGAGCGGGAAGCCGGCTTCGCCCGCCTGGTGGGCAACAGCGCGGCGATGGCCGCGGCGCTGCGCAAGGCGCAGCAACTGGCCGGCTGCAATGTGCCGGTGCTCTTGCAGGGCGAAACGGGCGTGGGCAAGGAGGCGTTCGCCCAGGGCATCCACTATTCGGGGATCGGTCGCGAGGGGCCCTTCGTGGCCATCAACTGCGGCAGCCTGTCCCGCGAGCTGCTGGCCAGCGAACTGTTCGGCTACGCCGAGGGCGCCTTCACCGGCGCCCGTCGCGGCGGCATGAAAGGCAAGATCGAAGCGGCCCACGGCGGCACGCTGTTTCTCGACGAAATCGGCGAGATGCCGCTGGATCTGCAGAGCCACCTGCTGCGGGCGCTGGAGGAGGGCGAGATCTACCGGCTGGGCGAGTGCGCGCCGCGGCGGGTCGAGTTCCGCCTGGTGGCGGCGACCCACCGCGATCTGCGTGAGGAAGTGGCGCAGCGGCGTTTTCGCCAGGACCTGTTCTACCGGGTGGCGGTCACCAGCATCCGCATCCCGCCGCTGCGCGAGCGGCGCGACGACATTCCCCTCTTGGCCGGGCATATCCTGCGGCACCAGGCCGAGCGGCATGGGCGTGCGCTGCCGGAGCTGGACCCCGAGGCCCTGCAGGCGCTGATGGCCCATGACTGGCCCGGCAATGTGCGCGAGCTGCGCAACGTTCTCGAGGGCATGCTGCTGCTGGGCGGATGCCGCCTGACCCGCGACGATCTGCCGGACGAATTGCGCCAGTCGGCACGGGCGGCGGCCGGGCTGGTCGAGGGGCAGCTCGAGGAGGCCGAGCGCGAGGTCATCCGCCAGGCCGTCGAGCGCAGCCGTGGCAACCTGACCCAGGCCGCCAGGGCGCTGGGCATCGCCAAGAGCACGCTGTACCTGCGGCTCAGGAAATACGGCATGTACCGGGCGCCGGCAGCCGGCGAGCGGTTACGGCTCGACTGAGCACCGTGGCCGGAGCCGTAAGGAGGGGGCATCCCGGCAAACTGTGCGCTCCTTCACCTTCCCGGCGTCGTGCCCGGTCAGCGGCTTTCCGGGCGTCGACGGCAGAGTATGCTACTGGCGAATAGCCATTTACCCCGTCGGCTCCAGCCGCAGCGCCGCCACCGAGACCGTTCACCGCCATGTCGATCGCTCCGTCTTCCGATCCCGCCCTGGGATACGCGGCACTCACGACCGCCGGCCGGGTGCGCACGCACAACGAAGATGCCGTGCTGTGCTGTCCGCAGCTGCGTCTGTGGGCGGTCGCCGACGGCATGGGCGGCCACCGGTGCGGCGAGGTGGCCAGCGCCCTGGCGCTGGAAACCCTGCGCCGGCAGATCGCCCGTGGCGAGGACCTGCGCAGCGCCGTCCTGACCGCCAATGCCGCCGTCCTCGCCGCCGCCGAGGCCGAGGAGGGGCGGCGCGGCATGGGCACCACCCTGGTCGCGGTGCGCTTTTCCGGCGCGGATTTCCAGCTCGCCTGGGGCGGCGACAGCCGCGCCTACCGGATCGGCACCGGCTCCATCGAGCAGTTGACCCACGATCACAGCTGGGTGCAGGCGATGATCGATGCCGGCCGGCTGAGTGCCGAGGAGGCCGGCCGGCATCCCCTGCGCAACGTGGTGACCCGCTGCCTCGGCCAGAGCGGCGAGGCGCTCGAGGTGGATCTGGTGCAGGGCCGCCTCGGCCACGGCGAGCTGCTGCTGCTGTGCAGCGACGGCCTGACCCGCGAGCTGGGCGACGCGCAGATCCAGCGCCTGTGCGCCCGCGCCGCCACCCTCGACGCCCTGGTCGGCAACCTGGTCGCGGCCGCCAACCGCATGGGCGGCAGCGACAACATCTCCTGCATCGCGCTCGGGCTGGCCTCGCCGCCGCCGGTGCAGGCCGCGGCGCAAAAGCCGCGCAGCTTCCTCGGCAAACTCTTGAAATCCGCAAAGAAATGATCGGCGCCCGACTCCATGAACGACAGCGTGCTTGATATTCCCGGTTACCGCCTGCATGGCCTGCTGGGCAAGGGCGGCATGGCCGCGGTCTACCTGGCCACCCAGCAGTCGCTGCAGCGCCAGGTGGCGATCAAGGTCCTGGGCAAGGCCGAGGACCAGAGCTTCATCCTGCGCTTCATCCGCGAGGGGCATCTGGTCGCGTCCCTGCACCACCCCTCGATCATCACCATCCACGACATCGACCGGTTGCCTGACGGCCGCCACTACCTGGCCATGGAATACCTGCCCGGCGGCGACCTGGCCCGCCACAAGGGCGAGCTGTTCGCCCCGGAGCGGGCCCGGGAGATCGTCCGGCAGATCGCCAGCGGCCTGGCGGTGGTGCACGCCAAGGGGCTGGTGCACCGCGACGTGAAGCCGGCCAACATCCTGTTCCGCGGCGACGGCACCGCGGTGCTCACCGACTTCGGCGTGGCCAAGGATCTGGATCTCGACAGCGAACTGACCCAGTTCGGCATCGCCGTCGGCAGCCCGGCCTACAGCAGCCCGGAGCAGGCGCAGTGCCTGCCGCTGGATGCGCGCAGCGACATCTACAGCCTGGGCGTGATCCTGCTGGAGATGCTCACCGGCGCCAACCCCTTCCGCGGCAGCAACTACACCCAGACCGTGATGAACCACGTGCAGCTGCCGCTGCCGAGCCTGCCGGGTTCGCTCGGGCCGTTTCGCGGCCTGCTCGAACGCATGCTCGCCAAGGAGCCGGAGCAGCGCTTCGCCAACTGCCAGGAGCTGCTGGCGGCGCTGGAGGCGCTCGAACTGGGCGACCCCGACGAGACGCGCCTCGGCCCCGGCCTGCAGCTGAGCGCCAGCCGCATCGAAGAAGACACCCCGGCAGCCCGGCCCGCGCCGCGCCAGTCGCGCCGTGCGCGCTGGCCGGCGGCGGTGCTCGGCGTGCTGTTGCTGGGCGGCGCACTGGCCGGCGGCGGCCTTTTCTGGCAGCACTGGCAGCAGCAGAAACAAGTCGACGACCTGCTCGCCAGGGCCGAACGGCGCCTGGCCGAGGGGCAACTGCTGGCGCCGGCGCAGGACAGCGCCGAGCACTACTTCCGCGAGGCGCTGCGCCTGGATGCGCGCAGCCAGGCCGCCCAGTCCGGACTCGCGCGGGTCCGGGCCGCGCACATCGGCGGCCTCTTGACCCTCGGCGACCAGCGCCTGAGCGAGGGGCGGCTGCTGGAGCCGGCGCAGGACAGCGCGGCGCATTACTTCCGCCAGGTCCTCGAACTGGACGCCGGCAACGCCGGCGCCCTCGACGGCCTGCGCCGCCTGCTCGAGGCGCGCATCGCCGGCTATCTGGCGCGCGCCGAGCAGAGCATCGCCGACAAGCGCCTGCTGACGCCCGAGGACGACAGCGCGGTCTACTACTACCGGCAGATCCTCGGCTGGGCGCCCAGCAACGAGCAGGCCCTGGCCGGCCTGCACCGCGTCGCCAGCCAGTACCGCGACCTGGCCAACGGCGCCTACCGGCGCCGGGACTTCCCCGCCGCCCTGGAGATGATCGGGCGCGGGCTGCAGGCCGAGCCGGAAAACGCCGAACTGCTGAGGATGCGCGACGAGCACCGGGAGCTGCTGGCCTCGGCGCGCGCGGCCAGGGCGGCCCAGTCCAGCCGGCCCGTACAGCGGACGTCGGCGCCGCCCAGCGAGCCGCCCGCCGAAAACGGCAACCCGATCAAGCGGGCCTGGAACAACCTATTCGGCAACTGACCGACAGTCGCCGCACCCCACCGAGTCTGCGCCACGAGAACAGGGCTCATACCGCATATGCTCAAGCTGAACTTCAAAGACGGTCGCCAGGCACCCGTCTGGCTGGTCGAGGAACGCTTCACCATCGGCCGCGACCGGCGCAACCACCTGGTCCTCGACGATCCGGGAATCTGCGCCTTCCATGCGGAAATCCGCCAGCAGAACGGCCAGTACTACCTTCACGACTGCGACAGCGAGGGCAGCACCTTCGTCAACGACACGCGCATCGCCAGCCACTACCAGCTGCGCGCCGACGACCTGCTGCGGCTCGGCGCCGTGGAGCTGCTGCTGCTCGACCCGAGCAAGGCCAGACCGCGGGCGGAGGCCGCGCAGCGCTGGTTCCTGCAGGTGATCCAGGGCGAGCACGAGGGGCGCAAGTTTCTCGTCCAGGGCTCGATGACCTTCGGCCGTTCGACCCGCTGCGAGCTGTGCTTCGGCGATCCCGAACTGTCGCGCCGCCACGGCGAGTTCTTCCTCAAGGGCGACGTGCTGGAAATCAAGGACCTGGCCTCGGCCAACGGCGTCTACGTCAACCGCAAGCGGGTCGAGAGCGCCGTCCTGCAGCCCGGCGACCAGGTGCGCATGGGCTCGGTGACCCTGCTGGTGATCGGCCCCAAGGTCGAAGTGCCGCAGACCGAGGACGAGGACGCCACGCTGTTCATGGCGGCGGTCGACCTGCCCAGACAGGAGAAACCCAGGGCGAGCGGCCGCACCCCCGTCGCCAATCCCCTGCACGCCGCCGCCCAGGCGGCCGCCGCGCCCCAGCCCGAGGCGAAGGCCGACTCCAGCCCGCTGGCGCTGGGACTGCTGATCGGCGGGGCGCTGCTGGCGCTGGCGGCGGGGCTGGTGATGGTCTTTCGGTAGGGCTGCTGGCGCCCCGCAACCTGCCGCGCGGCTACTCCCGGCGGGCCGGCCGATAGGCACCAGGCCGACGTTGATTGCCTGGCGTCGCCTGCACGATGGTATTTTTATTCCAAAAAGTTTTATAAATAAAATAACAAGTTATTTTTTTGGAATATAAAGGCGGCATAGAGTAGTCCCCAACGTGGTGCGGCGGATCGGCTGCCGGGCCTCGACCAGTCAACCGGAGGAGTCCCCAATGCCAGCCGCCGCCCCAGCCCCGCATGTCGCCGAAGACATCCGGCGTCCCGTCGATCTGTCCGCCGTACTCGCCGCCAGTCCGGCGGAGCTGCTCGCCCGGGCCCGTTCCCGCGCCACTGCTGATGGCCTCGGCTATGCCGGCAGTCTCTATCCGCCGGAGGCCTGGGCACTGCTGCAGGCTGGCGCGGCGACCTTGGTGGATGTGCGCAGCGCCGAGGAGCTGAAGTTCGTCGGACGCGTGCCGGACAGCCTGCACGTGGCCTGGCAGACCGGCCCGACGCTGGTGCGCAATCCGCGCTTCCTCCGCGAGCTGGAAAGCCGGGCCGGCCGCGACGGCGTGCTGGTGCTGCTCTGCCGCAGCGGCAAGCGCTCCGCGGCGGCCGCGGCAGCGGCTACGGCTGCCGGCTTCGCCCAGGTGTTCAACGTGCTGGAGGGTTTCGAGGGTGATCTCGATGCCCATCGGCAGCGCGGCGAAAGCGGCGGCTGGCGGCTCTGGGGGCTGCCCTGGGTGCAGGACTGAGCCGCACCTTCCCGACACTTCCTTCCCCCGTCATCCCCGTTCAGCACCGGCCGTTTCCGCGGCCGGCAGGATTTCTTCATGTCCAACAAACCCAAGGCCGTCTTCGACGGCGTCTCGCACATGCCGGAGGCGCCCGCGCCCCGGCCGGTGAACTGGCAACTGGAGCAGATCGTCGAGGAGCTGCGCACCGCCCGCGACGACTGGCGCAAGCGCTGTGGCCGGACGCGCGAGCTGGGTGGCCGCGAACTGCCCTCGCGGCAGACCGTGGCGGAGATTCTCGCCGCGCTGTGCGGCGCGCTCTTTCCGATGCGCCTGGGACCCAGCGAGCTGCGCGAGGAGAGCGAGGATTTCTATGTCGGGCACACCCTCGACAGCGCGCTGAACGCCCTGCTCGGCCAGGTGCGCCTGGAACTGCACTACGTCGCCCGCCAGTGCGGGCAGCGCGAGCCGGACCTGGAGGCCCGTGCGGTGCAGATTGTCCGCGAGTTCGGCGCCGCGTTGCCGGAGTTGCGCCGGCTGCTGGACAGCGATGTGATCGCCGCCTACCAGGGCGATCCGGCGGCGCGCAGCCTGGACGAGGTGCTGCTCTGCTATCCGGGCGTTCAGGCGGTGATCCACCACCGTCTGGCCCACCGTCTGTATCGTGCCGGGGTGCCGCTGCTGGCGCGGATCGCCGCGGAGATCGCCCATTCGGCCGGCGGCATCGACATCCATCCGGGGGCGCAGATCGGCCACAGCTTCTTCATCGACCACGGCACCGGCGTGGTGATCGGCGAGACCGCGGTGATCGGCAACCGCGTGCGCATCTATCAGGCGGTGACCCTGGGCGCCAAGCGCTTCACCGTCGACGAGTCCGGCCAGTTGCTCAAGGGCCAGGCTCGCCACCCCATCGTCGAAGACGACGTGGTGATCTACGCCGGGGCCACCATCCTCGGGCGCATCACCATCGGCAAGGGTTCCACCATCGGTGGAAACGTCTGGCTGACCCGCAGCGTGCCTCCGGGCAGCAACGTCACCCAGGCGACCCTGCAACACCAGCCAGGCAACGCGGGGTAGTCGTAACGACGAACCCTTAGACCCTGCACATCCCTGCAACACCCGCCAAGCAACGCGAGGTAGTCATGACGACGAACCTTTCGGCCCTGGCACCTATTCGCATCTTTCTGGAGTGATTCATGACCGAATATCAAGATATACGCCAGGCGTTAGGCGACAGCGCTGCCCGCCAGCTGGCGAACGCGACCAAGACCGTCCCGCAGCTTTCCACCATCAGCCCGCGCTGGCTGGTGCACCTGCTGCAGTGGACGCCGGTGGAGGCGGGCATCTTCCGCCTGAACCGGGTGAAGAACCCGCTGAACGTGCAGGTCGCCTGTTCGCAGCGCGACGAAGCGGCGCTGCCGCAGACCTTCGTCGATTACGAGGAGCAGCCGCGCGAGTACTTCCTCAACGCGGTGACCACCATCCTCGACGTGCACACCCGGGTTTCCGACCTCTACAGCAGCCCGCACGACCAGATCCGCGAGCAGCTGCGCCTGACCATCGAAACCATCAAGGAGCGTCAGGAAAACGAGCTGATCAACAACCCTGAATACGGCCTGCTGGCCAGCGTCGACCCCAGCCAGCGGATCTCCACCCTGAGCGGCGCGCCGACCCCGGACGATCTCGACGAGCTGATCACCAAGGTGTGGAAGGAGCCGGCGTTCTTCCTCGCCCACCCGCTGGCCATCGCCGCCTTCGGCCGCGAGTGCACCCGTCGCGGCGTGCCGCCGCCCACCGTCAGCTTGTTCGGCGCGCAGTTCCTGACCTGGCGCGGCCTGCCGCTGATCCCCTCGGACAAGGTGCCGTTCGACGAGGATGGGCGGACCAAGATCCTCCTGCTGCGCGTCGGCGACAAGCGCCAGGGGGTGGTCGGCCTGTATCAGCCCGGCGTGGCCGGCGAGCAGAGCCCGGGGCTGTCGGTGCGCTTCATGGGCATCAACCGCAACGCCATCGCTTCCTACCTGATCTCGCTGTACTGCTCGCTGGCGGTGCTGACCGAGGATGCCCTGGCCGTGCTCGATGACGTGGAGGTCGACAAGTACCATGACTATCCGGCCACTTATAAGTAATCCGTCGCAGCCGGTGGACGCCCCGGCGCCGGCCGGCCTGCCGGACGTGGCGGGGCTGGCGCAGCTGGCCAACGCCTTCTTCGCCAGCCTGCCGGGCGGCGCTCTGGTGCGTCCCGGCGCGCCGTCCGGCGACCTCGCCCCGGCCGTCTCCACGGCGCAGGCCCGGGAAGCGCCGCCGGCGGGCATCGCCGACGGTCTGGACCTTGGCTCGCCCGAGGCCTACGCCGCGGCGTTGCCCTCGGTGTTCCCGAGTGCTGGCGGCCTGGCGCCGTCGGCCGGAGGCGCGCCGTCCTCGCCGTACTACTTCCTTGGCGAGGGCAGTGCCCATGCCGGCGAGCCGCAGCGCTTCGCGGAGGTTCCTGTCGAGCCGGACAGCCTCGCGGTGCCGGGAGTCGACGTGCTGGGCGAGATCCTCCGCTCGATCCTCGCCGAGCCGTCCGCCCCGGCGGCACCGGCGGGGCAGGGGGCCGGGCAGTTCTATTTCCTCGACCGGGTCGCGCCGGGTTTGGAGAAGGCGCCCGAGCCCGTCGTCCAGCCGCAGGTCCGCAGCGGTTTCGACGTGCAGGCGGTCCGCCGGGACTTCCCGATCCTCGCCGAACGGGTCAACGGCAGGCCGCTGGTATGGTTCGACAACGCCGCCACCACGCAGAAGCCGCAGGCGGTGATCGACCGCCTGAGCTACTTCTACGAGCACGAGAACTCCAACATCCACCGCGCCGCCCACGAGCTGGCGGCGCGGGCGACGGATGCCTACGAAGGCGCGCGCAACAAGGTAGCGCGCTTTCTCGGCGCGAAGTCAGCGGAGGAGATCGTCTTCGTGCGCGGGGCGACCGAGGGCATCAACCTGCTGGCCAACACCTTCGGCCGCCAGTTCATCGGCGAGGGGGACGAGATCATCGTCTCCCACCTGGAGCACCACGCCAACATCGTGCCCTGGCAGTTGCTGGCCAACACGGTGGGCGCGAAGCTCAAGGTGATCCCGGTGGACGACTCGGGGCAGATCCGCCTCGACGAGTACGCCAGGCTGCTCGGCCCGCGCACCCGACTGGTGAGCATCACCCAGGTGTCCAACGCCCTCGGCACGGTCACGCCGGTGGCCGAGGTGATCGCCCTGGCGCATGCCGCCGGTGCGCGGGTGCTGGTGGACGGTGCGCAGTCGGTGTCGCACCTGAAGGTCGACGTGCAGGCGCTGGACGCGGACTTCTTCGTGTTCTCCGGGCACAAGATCTTCGGGCCGACCGGCATTGGCGCGGTCTACGGCAAGAAGGCGCTACTCGACGAGCTTCCCCCCTGGCAAGGGGGCGGAAACATGATCGCCGACGTGACCTTCGAGAAGACCCTCTACCAGGAGGCGCCGGCGCGGCTGGAGGCCGGCACCGGCAACATCGCCGACGCGGTGGGGTTGGGGGCGGCGCTGGACTACGTCGAGCGCATCGGCCTGGAGCGGATCGCCCGCTACGAGCACGAGCTGCTGGAATACGCCACCCAGGGGCTCGCGGGGATTCCCGGCCTGCGGCTGATCGGCACCGCGGCGAACAAGGCCAGCGTGCTGTCCTTCGTGCTGCAGGGCTACCGCACCGAGGAGGTCGGCGCCGCCCTCAACCGCGAGGGCATCGCCGTGCGCTCCGGCCACCACTGCGCGCAGCCGATCCTGCGCCGCTTCGGGGTGGAAACCACGGTGCGGCCGTCGCTGGCGTTCTACAACACCTTCGAGGAGATCGATCTGCTGGTGAGTACCGTGCAGCGTCTGGCGACCCGGCGCTGAAGCGAAGAAAGCCCCCGGCCGCACGGCCGGGGGCTTTCCTTTTTCCGCTCCGCTCAGGCGTGGGCGGCAGGCCGAAAGCGCTTCAGGCGCAGCGCGTTGCCGAGCACGAACACACTGGACAGGGCCATGGCGCCGGCGGCGAAGATCGGCGACAGCAGCATGCCGTTGACCGGGTAAAGCACCCCGGCGGCCAGCGGGATCAGCGCGGTGTTGTAGGCGAAGGCCCAGAACAGGTTCTGGCGGATGTTGCCGAGGGTCGCGCGGGACAGGGCGATGGCCGTGGGCACGCCGCGCAGGTCGCCGGATATCAGCACCACGTCGGCGGCCTCGATGGCGATGTCGGTGCCGCTGCCGATGGCCAGGCCGACATCTGCCGCGGCCAGCGCCGGAGCATCGTTGATGCCGTCGCCCACAAAGGCGAGGCGGCCATGGGCGGCCTTGAGGCGCTCGACCGCCGCGACCTTGCCGTCCGGCAGCACCTCGGCGACCACCTCGTCGATGCCGAGCTGGCGGGCGATGGCCTCGGCGGTGCGGCGGTTGTCGCCGGTGATCATCGCCACCTTCAGGCCCAGTGCATGCAAGGCACGGATCGCCGCCGGGGTGCCGTCCTTGAGCGGGTCGGCCACCGCCAGCATGGCCGCCAGGCGACCGTCGACGGCGGCGTACAGCGGGGTCTTGGCCTCGTCGCCGAGGCGTCTGGCCTCGCCGGCGAAGATCGCCACGTCGAGGCCAAGCTGCGCCATGAAGCGGTCGGCGCCGATCTCCAGCCGAACGCCGTCCACCGTGGCGCGTACGCCGTAGCCGGTGACCGACTCGAAGTTCTCCAGCTGGCCGAGGACGAGGTTTTCCGCCTCTGCCGCCGCGATGATGGCGCGGGCGATGGGGTGTTCGGACCTGCCCTCGACGGCGGCGACCCTGGCCAGCACCATGCCGCGCTCGAAGCCCTCGGCGAGGATCAGATCGGTCAGCTCGGGCTTGCCGCGGGTCAGGGTGCCGGTCTTGTCCAGCGCCACCACTTTCGCATCCTTGAGCAGCTGCAGGGCCTCGCCCTTGCGGAACAGCACGCCCAGCTCGGCGGCGCGGCCGCTGCCGACCATGATCGAGGTGGGCGTGGCCAGGCCCATGGCGCAGGGGCAGGCGACGATCAGCACGGCCACCGCGTTGACCAGGGCGAAGGTCAATGCCGGCGCAGGGCCGAAGACCATCCAGGCAATGAAGGTCAGCAGCGCGGCGAGCATCACCGCCGGGACGAACCACAGGGTGACGCGGTCGACCAGCGCCTGGATCGGCAGCTTGGCGCCCTGGGCCTGCTCGACCAGGCGGATGATCTGCGCCAGCACGGTGTCGCCGCCGATGCGGGTGGCGCGCAGGGTCAGCGCGCCGTTCTGGTTGATGGTACCGCCGACCACGCCGGCGCCGGGCGTCTTCTCCACCGGCACCGGCTCGCCGGTGATCATCGACTCGTCGACGAAGCTCGCGCCCTCGATCACCTCGCCGTCCACCGGGATGCGCTCGCCGGGGCGCACCTCGAGCAGGTCGCCGCTGCGCACCGCCTCGATGGCCACCTCCTGCACCTGGCCGTCGCGGCGTACCCGGGCGGTCTTCGCCTGCAGGCCGATCAGGCGCTTGATTGCCTCCGAGGTGCGGCCCCTGGCGCGGGCCTCGAGGAAGCGGCCGAGCAGGATCAGGGTGATGATCACTGCCGCCGCCTCGTAGTAGACGTGCACGGTGCCGGCCGGCAGCAGGCCGGGGGCGAAGGTGGCGACCAGTGAGAACAGCCAGGCGGCACTGGTGCCGACCGCGACCAGCGAATTCATGTCCGGCGCCCCACGCAGCAGTGCCGGCACGCCGAGGCGGAAGAAGCGCAGGCCGGGACCGAACAGCACCGCAGTGGTGAGGACGAACTGCAGGACCCAGTTGGCCTGCTGGCCGAGGGTGGCGAGGATCAGGTGGTGCAGGGCGGGGATCAGGTGCGCGCCCATCTCCAGCAGGAATACCGGCAGGGTGAAGACGGCAGCGAGGGTCAGCGCACGTTTCAGCGCACCCTGTTCGGCGCTGCGTCGAGCTTCCTCGGCATCGAACAGGTCGCCGGCGGTGGCAACGGGTTTGGCTTCGTAGCCGGCGCGCTCGATGGCGGCGATCAGCGCGGTCGTCGGCACGCCGCGCAGCACGCGCACCCGGGCGCGCTCGCTGGCCAGGTTGACGCTGGCCTCAGTCACCCCCGGCACCTTGCGCAGCACGCGTTCGACGCGGCCCACGCAGGAGGCGCAGGTCATGCCGGTCACGCTCAGTTCGACGCTATCTTCGGCGACCTGGTAGCCGGCTTTGTGCAGCGCGGCGATGGCGGCGGGCACGTCGGGCGTCCCGGCGAAGGCGACGGCAGCACGCTCGCTGGCCAGGTTGACGCTGGCGCCCGTCACGCCGGGCACCTTGGCCAGGGTCCGCTCGACGCGCCCGACGCAGGAGGCGCAGGTCATGCCCTCGACCGTCAGGTTCAGATGCGTACCTTCGCTCGGACGCTGGGCGTTGGTTGATGAATCCATGGTGGTCTCACTGGAAATCCCGGATGCCGGCCACCTTAGAGCTTCCGGTGGTGGCAAGGTCAAGCTCCGGGGCCGCCGCCCGCCCGGAGATTGTCCCAAGTCATCGGTCGGCGCAGCGCTGGCTGGCAAAATGATTATAAGGACGACTCAGGGCATGAAGCTGCCCGGATTCCCGCTGCGGGCCAGGGAGGGAGTCGATCCATCGGATTTTCAATAGACATTGTTTTGCCATTGCTGTGCTCCGCCGCGCGGAAGCATCGCGGCTCCCGTTATTCGCGCAGAGCGACAGTGGCAAAGATCAGCGAAACGTTCCTTGGAGGGAACCGCCATCATGAAAACGCCCGGCGCCCTAGCCCTGACCCTCAGCCTGTTGGCCATTGACGGCGTGCCGCTCGCCAAGGCTGGCGACGAGTCTGAAGAACAAGCCACCGGCAAGTCGCTGGGTGGCATGAATGGCATGATGATCGGCGCCATCGGCGGCCCGATCGGCATGCTGATCGGTGCCGGCGTCGGCATGCTGGTCGGCGACGGCGCGGAGGATGTGGCCGACAACACCCTGTCCGCCACCAGCAAGTCGCAGACCGCCGAACCTGCCAGCAGCGAAGACACCACCGTCATCCGCTGAAAACCCGCCGGCCCGGCACCATTCTCCGGGCCTTTTCTTCGGCACAAACAAAAACGGCGAGAGGGTCGCTCTCGCCGTTTCATGTCATTCCCTTCGTCCCTGGGGCCATCATCCTGATGATGTCGCTATCCTGCGACTTTCCCTAGCTTCCATCCCTGGCAGCCTACATCGTTCCTTCGATGTCGCTGTGGGAGTGAATCTACCGGGACGGCCGCATCGAAGAAATTGGCAAGGTTCCCGAATTTTTGTAGGTCATGGCTTACACGGGGCAGCGAGCAGACTCCAGGGCTCTGTTCTGGACTTTGCTTTTGCTGCAGTGCGGACCCGCGAGCGGGCAGGCGGGATGATCTTCGGCGGGACGCATGTGCAATCCTTCCGGCCCCCTTGAAAAGGAGGCCGGCGAGATTCATGGCGCCGGAGGAGCGGCCAGGGGATGCTTGCTTACATCAGCGGAACCACCCCCTCCTCGCCGGGCTTGAAGTCGGCGAAGAAGGCCTGGACCTGCTCTGGCCTGACTTCGGCGAGGGTCGGCGGGTTCCAGCGCGGGGACTTGTCCTTGTCGACCAGCAGCGCCCGCACGCCTTCCATGATGTCGCCCTGGGCGAACCACTGGCGGTCCAGGTGCAGTTCCAGGGCGAAGCAGTCGTCGAGGGACAGGTGGCGGCCGCGCTGCAGCAGCTCGAGCGTCACGCAGAGCGACAGCGGCGAGCGGCTGTCCAGCAGGCGGACGGTTTCCTCGGCCCAGGCGCGGTATTCCGGGCGGTGCTCGGCGAGCAGCGAGGCGCGGATGGTCGGGATGTCCGCCAGGGAGAAGTGGGTTTCGATGGCCGGGTGCAGCTTCTTGAGCTCCGCGCCCGGCAGGTGGCGCTTGCCGAAGGCGGCCAGCAGGTTGCCGAGCGCCTGGCGCGGGTGCTTGTCCCAGGCCAGCTCGTCGAGACTGCGTTCCAGTTCGGCGAAGCCCTCGCTCGGCAGGTACCAGTCGGCCAGACCTGCATAGAGCGCGTCGGCAGGCGAGAGATGCACGCCGGTGACGCCCAGGTAGAGGCCCAGGGCATCGGGCAGGCGGGACAGGAAGTAGCTGCTGCCGACGTCCGGGAAGTAGCCGATGCCGACTTCCGGCATGCCCACCCGGGTCCGTTCGCTGATCACCCGCAGCATGCTGCCCTGGACCAGGCCCAGACCGCCGCCGAGGACGAGGCCATCCATCAGGGCCAGCACCGGCTTAGGGTAGCAGTGCAGATAGTAGTCGAGGGCGTATTCCCGCTCGAAGAAGGTTATGTGGCGGCCGTCCTCGGCGCGGAAGCTGTCGTACAGCGCACGGATGTCGCCGCCGGCGCAGAAGGCCTTGTCGCCGGCGCCGCGCAGCACCACGGCGAGGATCGTCGGGTCCGCCGCCCAGGCCTCGAGCTGGCGATGCAGGGCGCAGACCATGGGCAGGGTGAGGGTGTTGAGGCTGTCCGGGCGGTTCAGGGTCAGGTGGCCGATGCGGTTGCTCTCCGTAACCAGTACGGGGCAGTCGGAAAGGTGCGTCATGGGTGATTGTCCTTGTTGTAGAGGTGGATAATGGCGGAGAAGTCCAGGGCCTCATGGCCCTGGGCGACGAAAACCTGGTAGAGCTGCTGGGCGAGGGCGCCGAGGAACACCGGCTGGCCGATCTGGCGGGCGGCCTCGCTGGCCAGGCCGAGATCCTTGAGCATCAGGTCGCTGCGAAAGCCGCCGCGGTAGCCGCGCGCGGCAGGGACGTCGTCCAGCACGCCGGGAAAGGGGTTGTAGGTGTCGGTGCTCCAGCAGCGGCCGCTCGAGCTGTTGATCACCCCGGCCAGCACCCCGGCGTCCATGCCCAGCGCCACGCCCAGGCTCATGGCCTCGGCGGCGCCGATCATCGAGATGCCAAGCAGCAGGTTGTTGGCGACCTTGGCCACCTGGCCGTTGCCGGCGTCGCCGCAGTGGACGATGTTCCTGCCCATGGCGGCGAGGATCGGCCGGGCGCGTTCGAAATCCTCCGCGGCGCCGCCGACCATGAAGGTCAGACTGCCGGCCGCGGCGCCCGCCGTGCCGCCGGAAACCGGCGCATCGAGCATGGGATTGCCATGCGCCCGGGCGGCGGCGGCGACTTCGCGGGCACTCAGCGGGTCGATGGTGGAGCTGTCGATCAGCAGGAGGCTGGGGCGGACCTGGTCGAGCAGGCCGCCTTCGCCCAGGTAGACCGCCTTCACATGGGCGGCGGCGGGCAGCATGGTGATGATCAGCTCGGCCTCGCTGCGCGCCACGGCGGCGGGTGAGTCGCAGGCGCTCGCACCGGCTTCGGCCAGGGCAGCGACGGCCGCTGCGGAAAGATCGCAGACGCTCAGCCGGTGACCGGCCTTGAGCAGGTTGCGCGCCATCGGCGCCCCCATGTTGCCGAGTCCGATGAAACCGATGTGCATGACGATTTCCTCCGCGGCTCACTTGAGGGCGGTAGTGGCGTTCAGCGGGCTACCGAGTCGATCTCCGTCGCACCGGCGCGGAGCGACGAGGTGTTCGCGGGTCGGCTGCTGGTGCTTGAGGAGGGTAGGCGCGTGGGCAGCGATCGGTGCCCTGCGACGGGTACGGAGGGTTGCACTCGACTTCGAGCCGGTGACGAAGGATTCGCGAATCAGGATTTCCTGGGTAGCCGGGTCGACTGCAGTGCGCCACTGTTCGCTGGCGGAGTCGACGAAACAGCCATCGATCAGCAGCCTGACGCGGGTAATGGCGCCTTGCTCGCTCATGGGGAACCCCCGATCTTCTTGTTCTCGTCCGACGCCGGAACGGACTCTGTCTAGGAGGCTAGCAGTGGGATGCCATCGGTGCCATTGGCGGTATTGCTAATTGCGTCGGCGTGGAAATCGTCCAGCCCTGCGCGGATTGTGCGGTATCGCGGGGGCGAATTACCGGCCGAGGTCAATGAGTGTGCGATGTCCGCCCGCTTCAGTCGATCTTCGCTCCGGCGGCGATCCAGGCGCCGATCAGTTCGCGTTCTTCCACTGTCATTCCGGTGAGGTTGCCGAGCGGCATGAGCTGGCTGGCCACCGTCTGGGCGTGGATCTTCGGCGCCAGGGCGCGGATCTGCTCGGGACTGTCGAGCATCACCCCGCCCGGCGCGCTGGCGAACAGCGGGCTGCTCGGCCGGGCGGAGTGGCAGGCCGTGCAGCGTTCCTCGATCACCGCGGCGACCCGGGCGAACTGGCCGGCCGGCACGCTGGCGGCGGCCGGCGCGGGCGTCTGCCGCGGCGCGCTGACGAAGGCCAGGCAGAGCAGCCCCAGGGCCGCGGCCGGCAGCGCCCAGGCGAAGCGCTGGCTCCGGTGCCGGGTGTTGAAGTAGTGGCGCACCAGCACCGAGAGCGCCGAGAGGGCGGCGAGGATCGCCCAGTTCCACGGACTGCCGTAGGTGCTGGGGAAGTGGTTGCTGATCATGATGAACAGCACCGGCAGGGTCAGGTAGTTGTTGTGCCGCGAGCGCAGCAGGCCTTTGGCCGGCAGGCGCGGGTCCGGCGCGCGGCCTTCCTCGATGGCCCGCACCAGGTCGCGCTGCGCCGGCATGATGATGCGGAACACGTTGCCGACCATCAGGGTGCCGATCAGCGCGCCGATGTGGATGTAGGCGGCGCGGCCGCCGAATACCTGGCTGTAGCCCCAGGCGGCGAGGACGATCAATACGAACAGCGTGCCGCCGAGCAGCGCCGGGCGCCTGCCCAATGGCGAGTCGCATAGACGGTCGTAGACTAGCCAGCCGGCGATCAGCGAACCGAAGCCCAGAGCCACCGCCGCCGCCGGCGGCAGCGCGCTGCCGGGGGCGAGCAGATAGAGGCCCGGGTTCAGGTAGTAGACCGCGGTGAGCAGGGCGATACCGGACAGCCAGGTGCTGTAGGCCTCCCACTTGAACCAGTGGAGCTTCTCGGGCATGCGCGGCGGGGCCAGCTTGTACTTCTCCAGATGGTAGATGCCGCCGCCGTGGATCGCCCAGAGATCGCCGGCGAGTCCTTCGCGGGGCGTGCGCCGGTCTAGGTTGTTCTCCAGCCAGACGAAATAGAAGGAGGCGCCGATCCAGGCGATGCCGACGATCATGTGAATCCAGCGGATGGCGAGGTTCAGCCATTCGGTCAGGTGTGCTTCCACGCAGGATACCTCTGGTCCGCGCCAGCGGACCTTGTCTGTCACGGATGGCGCAGGAGCAGCCGCTCGTCTTCGCCGAAGAAATGCTCGTCGCAGTTGGCGCCGGTGCCGCTGCGGTCGATCACCAGGAATTCGTCGTCGTCCGTCAGCGCCAGCACCGGGTGGTGCCAGACGCCGCGCTGGTAGTTGATTCCCTGGCGGCCGTTGCCGAGGAAGGCGCGGACCTGTTCCGGGCGCGGGGCGTCGCCCGGCGGGGCGACCACGATCAGGAAGGGGTTGCCGCGCAGCGGCACGAACGCCTGGCTGCCCAGCGGGTGGCGCTCCAGCATGCGGATGGTCAGCGGCATCGGCAGCGTGCGGGCGACGAAGATGCTGACGATGGCCCGGTCCTCCGGCGCGCTGGTCTGCACCTGGGCGAGGGCGTGATAGCGGCGGGTCGAGCCGTTGTTGATCATGAAATAGTCGCTGCCTTCGGTCTCGATCACCTCGCCGAAGGGAGCGAAGGCGGCCTTGCTCAGGGGTTCGATGCTCAGGGTGCGCATAGGCTGGGCTCTCAATAAAAAATGGCGGCTTCAAATCCGCCGGCTATCTGGCCAGCCGGCCGAACAGCCGCAGGCGGCTGACGCCGCCGTCGGGGAAGACGTTCAGGCGCACGTGGGTGATTGGCCCGAGCGGCCTGATCTGCTCGACGAACTCGTGCTCCTGGTGCATCGAGAGCTTCTGGCTGGGCAACAACTCGCGCCAGAACAGGCTCTGGGTTTCGATCTGGCTGTCGGTACCGCCCTTGACGAAGGCCGCCTGGATCGAGCAACTGTCCGGGTAGTTGCCCTTGAAGTGCAGGGTGTCGACGACGATCCGCTCGATCTCGCCGGGATGGCCGAGGGCGACGATCACCCAGTCGTTGCCCGGCGTGCGCCGCCGCGCGGTTTCCCAGCCGTCGCCCATGTTCACCCCGCGTCCCGGATTGAGCAGGTTGCCCATGCGCCCGAAATGCTCGTCGGAGCAGGCCAGGGCGCGCCCGCCATTGAGCGCGGCGGCCAGGTCGAGCGGCTCGTCGGCGCCGACCGCGCTCCAGTCGCGGTGCGGGATGCCGTAGACGCGCAGGCGCGCCACGCCGCCGTCCGGGTAGATGTTGAAGCGCAGGTGGCTCCAGGGACGCGGGTCGGCGACGCTGTGGAAGTGGTGGCTGTTGCCCTCGAGTTCGACCGCCGGCAGCACCTCGACCCATTCGGTGTGCTCGTCGGGATCGCCTTCGGCGAGGAAGCAGGCTTCCAGCGAGGCGGACGGCGGATAGTTGCCGGTGAAATGGCGGGTGTCGATGTCCACGCCCTTGATCGAGCCGGGCACGCCGAGGCGCAGCACCGCGTGGTCGTAGCCCTCGAAGCGCTTGCGCCGCGACTCCCAGCCGTCCATCCACTTGCCGTTGTCGTCGTAGACGCCTTCCTTCCACTCGGGCTCGGTGGGCTGGAGCATCCGCTCGACCGGCGCGAACCAATCGTCGGTGACGTAGAGGGCGCGGGTGCCGAGGCGGGCGTCGGCGAGGTTCAGGTATTTCTCGAAGGGCGCAGCGTAGTTCTTCATGTGTAGTCCTTACATCGCCTGCAGGCGGAACAGGGCGATCTTGTCGATTTCGGCCAGGGCGCGGGCGAATTCCTGCTCGGGCGTGTGGTTCAGGCGTTCCTCGAAGGCGGCGAGGATCCGCTGCCGGTCGCTGCCCTTCACCGCCATGATGAAGACGAAGCCGAAGCGCGCCTGGTAGGCGGCATTGAGGCGCTCGAAGCGCTCGAACTCCTCGGGCGTGCAGTCCTGGATGCCGGCGCCGGCCTGCTCGGCCGTGCTGGCCGCGCTCAGCTCGCCGCGCACCGCGGCCTTGCCGGCCAGGTCCGGGTGGGCCTGGATCAGCGCCAGCTGCGCTTCGCGGGGCGCAGAGCGGACGACCTGCGCCAGGCGCGCGTGCAGGCGCTCGATGGCGTCGTCTTCCTGGCCGGTTCCCCGGTCGAAGACGGTTTCGGCGATCCACGGCGAATGCTCGTAGACGCCGCCGAAGGTTTCGACGAACGCCTCGCGGGACAGGGCCGAGGGCTTTACGGTGGCGAAGGCGGTCATTGGCCGGCTCCCGGGAAGGGGTGGGTGGTGTGCCAGTGGCGGGCGATGTCGACGCGCCGGGCGAACCAGACCTTGTCATGGCCCTTCACGTAGTCGACGAAGCGCTGCAGGGCGGCGAAGCGCGCCGGGCGGCCGAGCAGGCGGCAGTGCATGCCGATCGAGAGCATCTTCGGCGCGCCGGCCTCGCCCTCGGCGTAGAGCACGTCGAAAGCGTCCTTGAGGTAGGTGAAGAAGTCGTCGCCGCTGTTGAAGCCCTGCACCTGGGTGAAGCGCATGTCGTTGGTGTCCAGGGTGTAGGGGATCACCAGGTGCGGCCTGTCCGCGGTGGAGGCCGGGTCCCAGTAGGGCAGGTCGTCGTCGTAGGCGTCCGAGTCGTAGAGAAAGCCGCCTTCCTCGCGCACCAGCCGGCGGGTATTGGGGCCGAGGCGCCCGGTGTACCAGCCGAGCGGGCGCTCGCCGGCGATCCGGGTGAGGATATCGATGGCCCGGTCCAGATGCGCCTTCTCCTCGGCTTCGTCCATGTACTGGTAGTCGATCCAGCGGTAGCCGTGGCTGCAGATCTCGTGGCCGTCGGCGGCCATCGTCCTGATGACCTCGGGATGACGCTCGGCGGCCATGGCCACGGCAAAGATGGTGAGCGGAATGCCCTCGCGGCGAAACAGCTCGAGCAGGCGCCAGACCCCGGCGCGGCTGCCGTATTCGTAGAGCGACTCCATGCACAGGTTGCGCACGCCCGGCAGCGGCTGGGCGGCGACCATCTCGGAGAGGAAGGCCTCGGACTCCTGGTCGCCGTGGAGGATGCAGCGCTCGCCGCCTTCCTCGTAGTTGAGCACGAAGGACAGGGCGATGCGCGCCTCGCCGGGCCAGTGCGGGTGGGGCGGGTTGCCGGCGTAGCCGATCAGGTCGCGGGGGTAGGGGCTGGTCACGGGACTCTCCTGTCGGCGGGTGTCTGGGCTTGAAACTATCGGGACAAGGGTATCTCCTGCAAATCTACCGCTCATCCGGACGCAGGAGGAAGGGGCCGCCGGCTCCGCAGTACCCATGGCCAGACTGACCACCCACGTGCTCGACACCACCCACGGCTGCCCCGGCGCGGGCATCGCCATCGACCTCTACCGCCTCGACGGCGAACAGCGGCAGTTGCTGGCCCGGGCCGTGACCAACGCCGACGGGCGCTGCGACGCGCCGCTGCTGGAGGGCGAGGCGTTTCGCGCCGGCGTCTACGAGCTGCACTTTCATGCCGGCGACTACTACCGCCGCCGCGGGCTGAGCCTGGCCGAGCCGGCCTTTCTCGACGTGGTGGTGCTGCGCGTCGGGCTGGGCGGCGAGGGGCACTACCACGTGCCGCTGCTGGTGTCGCCCTACGGGTATTCCACCTACCGCGGCAGTTAGAGCCGCCTTGTCGTGGGGCACTCTCGACTGGAGTGCCCTCGGTGGTACTGCGCAACCTCCACGGCCGCACCGAGCCGCTGGTCGACGACCTGGCCTGCCTGGCGCTGGCCGAGCAGGGCGAGTACCTGTGCGGCAGCTGCAATCCCTTGCGCGTCTCCGGCGACTGCAGTTCCTGCCAGGAGCCGATTGATGGTCTGCGGCGCGTCACGCCAGGTGGCGTTGGGTGAGTAGCGGACGCTGGCGTCGGATTGAATCAATTCAGAACGATGATCCTGGAAACCAAATCTGCGCTGTTCTTTGCCGTTAGCTTCTTCATCAGGCGCGCCCGATGTACCTCCACGGTCCGGTGGGAAATTCCCAGCTTGCGGCCGATCTCCTTGCAGGTAAGGCCGTTGACGATGTACGCCGAGATTTCCCGTTCGCGAGGCGTCAGGTTCACTGTCGCGCGGATGGAGCGGTCGATGCGCTCGAAGTGCCAGACCATCAGCCGGAAGGGTTCCTCGGGCGTCAGCGTGTAGCCATCGGCGTGCGCCCAGAAGACTTTGCCGTCGCACTGCTGCATGAATCGTTCGTCGGAGTAGGAGCGACTCTTGCGCAGCCAGCTCAGGCAACGCTCGCCAATCGCCTGGTAGTCGGCGCGCGAGGGATAGAGCCGCAGGATCAGCTGGCCAAGCAGTTCCTGACGCTCATAGCCGAACAGGCGTTGGAACGCTTCGTTGAAGTCGAGTATCCGGCGATTTGCGGTGATCACCTGCGGCGCTGGCGAAACCCGGAACGCCAGGCTGGCCAGATCGCCAGGTTCGGACGTATGTGCTGCCATACCTTGTCCTTCATGTTGCCTTCAAGTACAGCCTAAACGACCTGATCCGCCCGGCCACCAATACTCACGCCTGTACGTAGTTGCACGCATATCGGGCATGCCAATCGTGCGCCATCGTAAGTCCAGCACACCGACAGCGCCGCTGTGTACCGGTCGGTGTCGCTACAAGACCTCATGGTTTTCGGTCCTCATAACAACAACGGGAGACCGTGGCGAAAGCCGCCTTCTCGGCCGAGCCGCCGTCAACCGGGCAACAACAGAGGCAATTCAAATGATCACGGATTCGGTATCCATCGTGGCTAGCGGCCATACTCGCTTCGGCAGGCTGGAAGGCCAGACGCTCGAAGATCTGATCGTCGAGGCGACACGCGAGGCGCTGGAGGAGGCCGCCGTAGAAGCGGCCGAGATCGATGCGGTGTTCCTCGGCCATTTCAACTCGGGAATGGTGACGGATGGCTTCCCGGCCTCGCTGGTATTGCAGGCGGACTCGGCACTGCGTTTCAAGCCGGCCAGCCGTTGCGAAAATGCCTGCGCCTCGGGGTCTGCGGCGATCCGGGCCGGGATCGAGGCGATCCGCTCGGGCGCTGCCGAACTGGTACTGGTGGTCGGTGCGGAAAAGATGACGTCCAACTCCACCAGCGCCGTCACCCGTGCCCTGGCTGGCGCCGGCTACCAGAATGATCCCCAGGAGGCCGCCTTGAGCTTCCCGCAGCAGTTCGGCATGGCCGCCCGGCAATATGGGGAGCGCTACCGGGACCCGCTGGGAGCGATGGCAGCCATAGCGGTGAAGAACCATGGCAATGCCATGAGCAACCCGCTGGCGCAGATGCACAGGGAGATGAGCCTCGAACACTGCAACACGGTGTCCGAGAGCAACCCGCTGATCGCGCCGCCACTGCGCCTGAGCGATTGTTCGCTGATCTCCGACGGCGCTGCGGCAATCGTGCTGGCCTCGGCGAAGCGGGCCAGGCAGTTCCGCCGCAGCGTGGCCATCCGCGCCATGGCTCAGGTCAACGACTTCCTGCCCCTCTCGAGGCGGGACTTCCTGGCCTTCGAAGGCCCGCAGCGGGCGATCCGGTCCGCCCTGGAGCAGGCCGGGGTGACCCTTGCCGACCTGCACTTCGCCGAGGTGCATGACTGCTTCACCATCGCCGAGCTGATGATCTACGAGGCCATGGGGCTGGCACCGAAAGGCGAGGGATTCCGCGCGCTGGAGGATGGCACGGTACTGGCCGACGGGCGTCTGCCGGTGAACCTCTCCGGAGGCCTCAAGGCCAAGGGCCATCCGGTGGGCGCGACCGGGGTGTCGATGCACGCCATGGCGTTCCGCCAGCTCACCGGCAATCCCATGGGCATCGCCCTGCAGCAGCCAGAATTCGGCCTGGTGTTCAACATGGGCGGCATGGCGGTGGCGAATTACGCCAGCGTGCTGCAAGCGGAGAGGGCCTGACCATGAACCTCGCCAACTGGCTGAACGATGCCGCGCGCCACTGGCCCGAGCGGCCGGCCCTGTACGAAGGCGAGCGGCTGGTCGCGAACTACCGGACGTTCGCGGCCAGCGCCGGTGCCCTGGCAACGGCGCTGCGCGATGACTACGACATCGCGCCGGGAGAGCACGTCGCGCTGTTCATGAGGAACTGCTGCGAGTACCTGGAGCTGCTCCACGCCATCTGGTGGGCCGGCGCGGTAGCGGTACCGATCAACTGCAAGCTGCATCGCAGCGAGGCTGCCTGGATCGCCGACGACGCTCAAGCCCGGCTGATCTTCACCGACGACGGAAGCCTGTTCGCCGAAGGCGAACTGCCCGCGCAATGCCGGGAGCTGGCCGGCCGCGGAAGCATGATCGAGCGACTGAAGCAGGCCGCCCCTCTATTGGCAGGTCCCATCCGGCGTAGCCCGGACGACCTCGCCTGGCTGTTCTATACCTCCGGCACCACGGGGCGCTCCAAGGGTGTGATGCTTTCCCACGGCAACCTGACTGCGATGTCCCTCTGCTATCCGGTCGATGTCGATCCGGTCAGCGCGGACGACGCTTGCGTCTATGCCGCGCCCATGTCCCATGGGGCGGGGTTGTACAACTTCATCCATGTTCGCTGCGGAGCCCGGCACGTGATTCCCGCCTCACGCGGCTTCGATGCCGCCGAGCTGTTCGGATTGGCCAGGAGGCTGGGGCAGCTGACCCTGTTCGCGGCACCGACCATGGTCAAGCGCATGGTCGAAGAGGCGCGGCGCCAGGGTTATGGCGGCGACGGCATCAAGTCCATCGTCTACGGCGGTGCACCCATGTATCTGGCCGATCTGCAGGAGGCGGTGGCGACCTTCGGCCCGCGGCTGATCCAGATCTACGGCCAGGGCGAAAGTCCGATGACGATCACGGCGCTCTCCCGCGAGCTGATCGCCGACCGAGCGCGGTCGGACTGGCAGCGGCTGGCGTTCTCGGTCGGCTATGCGCAGTCGTGCGTCGAGGTCTGCGTGGTGGATGGATCGCGTCATCCACTGCCACCAGGCCAGCCCGGCGAGGTTGTCGTGCGCGGTCCCAGCGTAATGCAGGGCTATTGGCGCAACGAGGCGGCAACCGGCGCGACGCTGGTGGACGGCTGGTTATATACCGGCGACATCGGTTACCTGGACCAGGATGGGTTGCTGACTCTCACCGACCGCTCCAAGGACGTGATCATCTCCGGGGGCAGCAATATCTATCCCCGCGAAGTGGAGGAGGTGCTGGCGCTGCATCCGGCGATCTCCGAAGTTTCGGTGGTCGGCGAGCCGGACCCGGAATGGGGAGAACGCGTGGTGGCCTTCGTCGTCCTCCGTCCGGGTGAGCAGGTGAGCGCGCAGGCTCTCAACGCCTGGTTCGTCGAGCGCATGGCATCGTTCAAGAAGCCCAAACGCTACCTGTTCAGCCAGGAGCTGCCGAAGAACAGCTACGGCAAGACTCTCAAGAGCGAACTGCGCCGCTGCCTATGACTCGCGCCGGTGCACCGAGCGCCCGGCGGCGAAGGTTTCCTTAACTGCCCGGTCGTCGCCGAGGATCGTCAGGGCGAACAGCTTCTCCTCAAGGCTGCGCGCCTGCTTCAGACGGCGGGCGAGCAGCGGCGTGGCGCGGTAGTCGAGGACCACGAAGTCGGCGTCCTTGCCCGGTTGCAGGTTGCCGATCTGTTCGTCCAGGTAGAGCGCCCGGGCGCCGCCGAGGGTGGCCAGGTACAGCGCCTTGAACGGATCGAGCTGCTGGCCCTGCAGCTGCAGCACCTTGTAGGCCTCGTTGAGGCTCTGCAGTTGGGAGAAGCTGGTGCCGCCGCCGACGTCGGTGCCCAGGCCGACGCGCACGCCGTGGCCTTCCAGTCTGGCCAGGTCGAACAGGCCGCTGCCGAGGAACAGGTTGGAGGTCGGGCAGAAAGCCACCGCCGAGCCGCTCTCGCCGAGCCGCCGGCACTCGTCGTCGCAGAGGTGGATGCCGTGGGCGAACACCGAGCGGGCGCCAAGCAGGCGATAATGGTCGTAGACGTCCAGGTAGTGCTTGCGCTCGGGGAACAGCTCCTTGACCCAGTCGATCTCCGCACGGTTCTCGGAGAGGTGGGTGTGCAGGTAGAGGCCGGGGTATTCGCGCAGCAGCCGGCCGGCCAGCTCCAGCTGCTCGGGCGTGCTGGTCGGCGCGAAGCGCGGGGTGACGGCATAGTGCAGGCGGCCCTTGCCATGCCAGCGCTCGATCAGCGTCTTGCTCTCGTCGTAGCCGGAGGCGGCGTCGTCGCGCAGGTAGTCCGGGGCGTTGCGGTCCATCAGCACCTTGCCGGCGATCATCCGCAGGTCGAGCCGGCTCGCCTCCTCGAAGAAGGCGTCCACCGACTGCGGGTGCACGGTGGCGAACACCAGCGCGGTGGTGGTGCCGTTGCGCAGGAGTTCTTCGAGGAAGAAGCGCGCCTGGGCGCGGGCATGCTCCGGGTCGACGAAGCGGCCTTCGGCGGGGAAGGTGTAGGTCTCCAGCCATTCCAGCAGCTGGGTGCCGTAGGAGGCGATCACGTCCACCTGGGGGTAGTGGATGTGGGTGTCGACGAAGCCGGGGACGATCAGTGCGTCATGGTACTCGACCACCTCGACCCCGGCCGGCAGGGTCGGCAGCAGGCTGGCGGCATCGCCGATCTGCGCCACCTTGCCGTCCTCGACCAGCAGCAGGCCGTCTTCGAAGTACTGGTACGACTGCTCGATGCCCACCTCGCGGGGATCGGCGAGGCAGTGGAGCAGGGCGGCGCGGTGGGCGTGCATCGGACGGTCCTTCATGTGTTGAGTCGGTCCCGACAAGGTAGGAGCCAGCTGGCTGGCGATCAGTTTGTAGGGTGGACAACGCCGCAGGCTTGTCCACCATGGTGGATGGCTTCGGCCATCCACCCTACCTACTTTCAGGCCGGGGTGCGCCGCGAGGCCGGCAGCAGCTTGGCGATGCGCTCGCCGCCCTGGCTTTGCTCGCCGAAACGGGCGTTGTAGGTGGCGATCACCTCGCCGGCGATGGAAATGGCGATCTCCAGCGGCAGCTTGCCCTTCACCTCGGGCAGGCCCAGCGGGCAGCGCATGCGCTGCACCGTCTCGGCGGCCAGGCCGCGTTCGTGCAGACGGTGCTCGAAGCGGGCGCGTTTGCTCTTCGAGCCGATCAGCCCGAAGTAGACGAAATCATTGCGTTTGAGGATGGCCTCGGCGAGCTGCAGGTCGAGCTGGTGATCGTGGGTCATGACGATGAAGTAGCTGCCGGCGGGCATCCGCTCGACCTCCTCGAGCACCTCGTCGTTGACCACCTGTTCCGCCCCGGCGGGTAGCGGGACGGGAAACTCCTCCTCGCGCGAATCGATCCAGCGCAGCCGGCATGGCAGGCCGGCGAGCAGCGGGGCCAGGGCGCGGCCGACGTGGCCGGCGCCGAACAGGGCGATGCGCGCCTGCGGCTGGCCCAGCGGCTCGAACAGCAGCACGGTGGCGCCGCCGCAGCACTGGCCGAGGCTGGCGCCGAGGGCGAAGCGCTCCAGGCGCGCGGCGCGGCTGCGGCTTTCCAGCATCTCGCGGGCGATCTGCATGGCCTTGAATTCCAGGTGCCCGCCACCGATGGTGTCGTGCAGCCGCTCGCGCTCGACCACCATCTTCGCCCCGGCGTTGCGCGGCGTGGAGCCCTGTTCCTCGACGATGGTCACCAGCACGCAGGGCTCGCCGCGGCGCTGCAGGTCGGCGAGGGCGTCGATCCAGGTCATGTTGCTCATGCGTGGCTCCCCGATTCGTAGGGCGGATGCAACCCGCCATTGGGAGTTGCGCCTTGACCCTGTCCGGCGAGTTGCACCCACCCTACGTCCTGGTGCAGCTTTTTCATCTGTTCCACGCCCCAGAGCACCCGCTCCGGGGTCGCCGGGGCGTCGATGGCGGGCTGCAGGCGGTAGTCGGCGAGGCTGGCCACGGCGTCCTTGATCGCGCACCACACCGAGATGCCGAGCATGAACGGCGGCTCGCCGACGGCCTTGGAGTGGAACACCGTGTCCTCCGGGTTGCGGCGGTTCTCCACCAGCTTGACCCGCAGGTCGGCCGGCACGTCGGCGACCGTGGGGATCTTGTAGCTGGCCGGCCCGGTGGTGAGCAGCCGGCCCTGGTCGTCCCAGACCAGCTCCTCGCTGGTCAGCCAGCCCATGCCCTGGACAAAACCGCCCTCGACCTGGCCGATGTCGATGGCCGGGTTCAGCGAGGCGCCGACGTCGTGGAGGATGTCGGCGCGCAGCAGGCGGTACTCGCCGGTCAGGGTGTCGACCAGCACCTCGGCGCAGGCCATGCCGAAGGCGTAGTAGTAGAACGGCCGGCCGCGCGCCTGGGTGCGGTCGTAGTAGATCTTCGGCGTGCGGTAGAAGCCGGTGCTGGAGAGCGACACCTGGCCGACGTAGGCCGCCTGGATCAGCTCCTCGAAGCTCAGGTAGCGGTCGCGGATGCGCACCTGGCCGTTCCTGAACTGCACATCTTCCTCGCCGACCTGCCAGTGCCGGGCGGCGAATTCGACCAGGCGCTGCTTGATGGTCTGCGCCGCCTCCTTGGCCGCCTTGCCGTTCAGGTCGGCGCCGCTGGAGGCGGCGGTGGGCGAGGTGTTGGGCACCTTGCCGGTGTTCGCCGGGCTGATCTGGATGCGCGCGATGTCCACCTGGAACACCTCGGCGACCACCTGGGCGACCTTGGTGTTGAGGCCCTGGCCCATCTCGGTGCCGCCGTGGTTGAGGTGGATGCTGCCGTCGGTGTAGACGTGCAGTAGCGCGCCGGCCTGGTTGAGAAAGCTCGAGGTGAAGCTGATGCCGAACTTCACCGGGGTCAGCGCCAGGCCCTTCTTGAGCACCGGGCTCTGCGCGTTGAAGGCGCGGATTTCCTCGCGGCGCGCGGCGTAGGCGCAGCTTTCCTCCAGCTCGGCGGTCATCTCCTCGAGCAGGTTGTGCTCCACCGTCTGGTGATAGTGGGTGACGTTGCGCTCGGTCTTGCCGTAGTAGTTGAGCTTGCGCACCGCCAGCGGGTCCTTGCCGAGGTGGCGGGCGATGGCGTCCATGATCTCCTCGATGGCGAGCATCCCCTGCGGGCCGCCGAAGCCGCGAAAGGCAGTGTTCGAGGCGAGGTTGGTCTTGCAGCGGTGGCCGTCGATCAGCGCCTCGCCCAGGTAATAGGCGTTGTCGGCGTGGAACATGGCGCGGTCGACGATGGCCCCGGAGAGGTCCGGTGAATAGCCGCAGTTGGCCGCCAGCTGGATGTGCACGCCGTGCAGGCGGCCGTCATCGTCGAAGCCGACCTCGTACTCCACCTGGAAGGGGTGGCGTTTGCCGGTGATGCGCATGTCCTCGCTGCGCGGCAGGCGCATCTTGGTCGGCCGCCCGGTGAGGCGGGCGATCACCGCGCACAGGCAGGCCGGCGCTGCGGCCTGGGTCTCCTTGCCGCCGAAGCCGCCGCCCATGCGGCGCATGTCCACCTCCACCTTGTTCATCGGCACGCCGAGCACCTCGGCGACCAGCTTCTGCACCTCGGTGGGGTGCTGGGTCGAGCTGTGGACCAGCATGCCGCCGTCCTCGGTGGGCAGCACCGCGGCGATCTGCGTCTCCAGGTAGAAATGCTCCTGGCCGCCGATCCGCAGGCTGCCGGCGAGGCGATGGGGGGCGCTGGCCAGCGCCGCGACCGCGTCGCCGCGCCGGTGGCTGTGGCTGTCGAGGACGAACTGCTGGCGGCGCAGGGCCTCGTCCACCGTCAGCACCGGCTCCAGGTCCTCGTATTCGATGATTGCCGCCAGCGCCGCGCGGCGGGCGTTCTCCAGGCTGTCGGCGGCCACCGCCAGCACCGGCTGGCCGAGGTACTGCACGATGCCGTCGGCGAGCAGCGGGTCGCCGGGAAACACCGGGCCGATGTCCAGCTTGCCGGGCACGTCGGCGCTGGTGATGGCGATGGCCACGCCGGGGATGGCGTAACAGGGTGCGGTGTCGATCCTGAGGATGCGTGCGTGGGCGCGTTCGGAGAGGCGCGCGTAGACGTGCAGCTGGTTGGGGAACTCCAGGCGGTCGTCGACGTAGAGCGCCTCGCCGGTCACGTGCTTGGCCGCGCTCTCGTGCCTGACGCTGCGGCCGACGCCGGTGACCAGCTCCGCGCGGAACAGCGCGGCGAGTTCTTCCTGGGTATGAGGTGTGAGGTCAGACATGATCGGTCACCCGGGTCGGCAGTGCCGGCGTGTGCAGTTCGAGGAAGGCCTTGCGCAGCAGGTTCTGCGCGGCGAGCAGGCGGTACTCGCGGCTAGCGCGGAAATCGCTGAGCGGCGCGAAGTCGCCGGCCAGCGCCGTGCAGGCGCGCTCGATGGCAGCGGCATCGAACGGCTGGCCGCGCAGCGCCTGCTCGCAGGCCACGGCGCGCCTGGGCGTCGCCGCCATGCCGCCGAAGGCGATGCGCGCCTCGCGCACTTGGCCGTCCTCGATCGCGAGATTGAAGGCGGCGCAGACCGCCGAGATGTCGTCGTCCAGGCGCTTGGACAGCTTGTAGGCGCGAAACGCCTGGCCGGGACGGGCGCGCGGCACGAGGATCTTCTCGATGAACTCGCCCGGCTCCAGGGCAGTGACCTTGTAGTCGAGGAAGAAGTCCTCCAGCGCGAGCGTGCGGGTGGCCTCGCCCTTGCGCAGCAGCAGGCGGGTGCCGAGGGCGATCAGCAGCGGCGGCGCGTCGCCGATCGGCGAGGCGTTGCCGATGTTGCCGCCCAGGGTGCCCTGGTTGCGGATCTGCAGGGAGGCGAAGCGCGCGAGCAGGGCGCCGAAGTCCGGGTACTCGGCGGCCAGCGCGGCGTAGCAGTCGGTGAGCGGCGTGGCGGCGCCGATCTCGAGGGTATCGCTGCCCAGCGTCACCCGCTTCAGCTCCTCGATGCGGCCGAGGTGGATGCTCAGCGGCAGGGCGCGGTGCTGCTGGGTCACCTCCAGCGCGAGATCGGTGCCGCCAGCGAACAGCCGCGCCTCGGGGTGGGCCGCATAGAGCGCGGCCAGCTCGGCGACGCTGGCCGGCAGCAGGCAGCGTTTGTCGCCGTCAGTCAGTTCGGTGGCGTCCCGGGCGATGGCCTTGAGCGCAGCGATGATCTCGGCCTCGGCGGCATCGAACTGGTCCGGCTCTGGAGCGCTGCAGGCCTGCTCGGCGGCGGCGAGGATCGGCCGGTAGCCGGTGCAGCGGCAGAGGTTGCCGGCTAGGGCTGCGCAGGCCTGTTCCCGGTCGGGGTTGTCGGCGTTCTTCTGCAGGGCGAACAGCGACATGACCACGCCGGGCGTGCAGAAGCCGCACTGCGAGGCGTGCTGGTCGACCATCGCCTGCTGCACGGCGTGCAGCTGCCCGTCGTGCCTGAGATCTTCCACCGTGAGCAGCTGCTTGCCGTGCAGGGCGGCGACGAAGGTCAGGCAGGCGTTGAGGCTGCGGTAGCGCAGGCGCTCCCGGCCGCCCTCGCCGACCAGTTCGCCGACCACCACGGTGCAGGCGCCGCAGTCGCCGGAGGCGCAACCCTCCTTGGTGCCGGTCTTGTGCCGGTGCTCGCGCAGGTAGCGGAGCACCGTGAGGTTCGGGTCGAGGGTGCGCTCGCTGCGCAGTTCGCGGTTGAGGAGAAACTGGATCACTGCATCCTCCGGAGATTCGACGGTGCCGCGCGTAGGGTGAAAAACTCGCGCAGCGATTTTCCACCATGACCGCGCCGCCGGTGGGAAAGGCCTGTAACCAATTCAGACCAAGCGAGCATCCAGGCTGTTCTGGGCCAGGCGTTCGGCCTGCTCGCAGGTCATGCCGAGGCTTTCCTGCAGGGCGGCGAAGTTCTCCGTGACGTAGCCGCCGAAATAGGCCGGGTCGTCGGAGTTCACCGTCACCTTCACGCCCATTTCCAGCAGCCTGAGGATGTTGTGCTCGGCCATGTCCTTGAACACGCAGAGCTTGACGTTGGACAGCGGGCAGACGGTCAGCGGGATCTGCTCGTCGATCAGCCGCTCCAGCAGCCTGGGGTCCTCCGCGGCGCGCACGCCGTGGTCGATGCGCTTGACCTTGAGCAGGTCGAGGGCTTCCCAGATGTATTCCGGCGGGCCTTCCTCGCCGGCATGGGCGACGGTGGCGAAGCCCTCGGCGCGGGCGCGGTCGAACACCTGGCGGAACTTGCGCGGCGGGTGGCCCTTTTCCGAGCTGTCCAGGCCCACGGCGATGAAGGCGTGGCGGAAGGGCAGGGCCTGGTCGAGGGTCTTGTGCGCCTCCTCCTCGGAGAGGTGGCGCAGGAAGCTGAGGATCAGCCCGCTGCTGATGCCGAGCTGCTTGCGGCCATCCTCCAGCGCCTGGCCGATGCCGCTGAGCACCGCCTCGAAGGGAATGCCGCGGTCGGTGTGGGTCTGCGGATCGAAGAAGGGTTCGGTGTGGACGACGTTCTGTTCCTTGCACTTCTGCAGGTAGGCCCAGGTCAGGTCGTAGAAGTCCTGTTCGGTGCGCAGCACGTCGGCGCCCCGGTAGTAGAGGTCGAGGAATTCCTGCAGGTTGTGGAAGGCGTAGGCCTTGCGCAGGCTTTCCACGTTGGGCCAGGGCAGGACGACCTTGTTGCGTTCGGCGAGGGCGAACAGCAGTTCCGGCTCCAGCGAGCCTTCCAGATGCAGATGCAGTTCGGCTTTGGGCAGGGCATTGAGCCAGGCGTACATGGGGGCGGCCTCTTGTCGTCGGGGGCAGGCGGGCAGGGTCCTTGGAATGGCCCTGCGCGTGATGACTAGCTTGCCTCTTGTCGCGGTGCCCCGCCACTGCCGCGAGGGCAGTGGGCGGGCACGGCGATCCGACGAAGGCGATCCTGCGGATTGTCGCACAGGCCGTTGGTGGGAAGATGTGCAGACGGCACCGGGCGTTGCCGTCGTCGTCGACGGCGATGTGCTGGGTGGCCTTTCGCTTTTGGGCTTCTGAAAAGCAGATCGGCTTCGGGCGCTTCGTAACGGACTACGCGACTTTTGCCTACCGGGCGGATGTCTTCGTTGCATGGGGTGGTTTCGATGGGGGCGACTGAAGCAGTAGGGTGGATGGCCGAAGCCATCCACCATGGCGGACAAGCCTGCGGCGTTGTCCTCCCTACGCAAGCGCCGCCTCTCAGGGCGCCGGGTTGGGCTGCTCGGTATGGATGCGCTCGATGCCGGCCAGCAGCTCGTCGCTCGGCTTCAGCTCCAGGCTGGCGATGTTGCTGTCCAGCTGTTCCAGGGTGGTGGCGCCGATGATGTTGCTGGTGAGGAACGGCCGGCTGGTGACGTAGGCCAGGGCCAGTTGCGCCGGATCGACGCCGTGCTCGCGGGCCAGGGCGATGTAGGCGCTGGCGGCGCGGCGCGCCTGCGGGCTGTTGTAGCGCTGGAAGCGCTCGAACAGGGTCAGCCGCGCCTTGGGCGGCTGGGCGCCGTTCTCGTACTTGCCGGAGAGCAGGCCGAAGGCCAGCGGCGAGTAGGCGAGCAGGCCGACCTGTTCGCGGATGGCGATTTCCGCCAGGCCCACCTCGAAGCTGCGGTTGAGCAGGTTGTAGGGGTTCTGGATCGACACCGCCCGCGGCCAGCCGCGGGTCTCCGCCAGGTGCAGGAAGCGGTGCACGCCCCACGGCGTCTCGTTGGACAGGCCGATATGGCGGATCTTGCCGCTCTTCACCAGGCCGTCCAGGGCCTCCAGGGTCTCCTCGATCGGCGTGATGTGGGCGTCCGGGTCGTGCCGGTAGCCGAGCTGGCCGAAGAAGTTGGTCTGCCGGTCCGGCCAGTGCAACTGGTAGAGGTCGATGTAGTCGGTCTGCAGGCGCGCGAGGCTGGCGTCCACGGCGGCGGTCAGGTTGGCCCGGTCGAAATGGTTGCGGCCGCCGCGGATGTGGGTGATGCCGTTGCCGGGCGGCGCCGCCTTGGTGGCGAGGATCCAGTCGCCGCGCCCACCGTGGCGCCTGAAGTAGTTGCCGATGATGGTCTCGGTGGCGCCGGCGGTTTCCGCCTTCGGCGGCACCGGGTACATCTCGGCGGTGTCGATGAAGTTGATCCCGGCCGCCTGGGCGCGGCGGATCTGCTCGAAGCCTTCGGCCTCGCTGTTCTGCTCGCCCCAGGTCATGCTGCCGAGCGCCAGCGCGCTGACCTGGAGATCGGTTCTGCCGAGTGGGCGATAAATCATCGCAGATTTCCTTTGCTGAAATGGGTGGAAGGGCAGAGTACTCCATGTGGCGGCCTGTCGCGGATCGGCGGGCGCCGGACCTGCAACAGCCTTCGGCGGCCAGCGCCTTCTAGGCCGCCGGGCGGGCGCGGAAGGCCGCGCCGAATGCACCTATGGTTAATGGGCGCGAGCGTTCTGTCTCCAGTGTTGGCAATGCGCTATGGCCGAGTCATATGCCTGCGGGGGAGAGATGCATGACTTTTATCGCGACGGTCAGCATGGGGGACTGCGTCATACTGGCCGCCGATCGCGCCACCTTCTATGTCGGTGCCGGAATTTCCATTCCGTCGCTGTATGTGCAACGGAAGATCGCCAGGAACAGGCATGGCTATATCACTGCCGCGGGCTTCGTCGAACTCATCCGGCCGGTAAAGGATCGTTTTGTGGCGGAGGGCCCCGAGAGCGTAGAGGCGGTCATGCAAATCATCGCAGACGAGCAGGAGCGCTTCAGGCGGCGGAATTACCTGAAGGCAGTCGTCGAGTCCCGGGTAAAAAGCTGCTCATGGATACTCACTCTTCCGGTAAGCCTCGAAGAAAAGTCCATCCTGGCGGCCGTATACGATTATGCGAGCGATGGATTGCTCGCCCTTGCCAAGGGGCATTCGATATTCAACTACCCGTCCGATGTGGCCGAGCATGAAAAACGGCACGTTGAATCCATGGCGGCCGAATTCAGCTTCGGATGGCGGGGTGAAGGCACATCTCTCCAGGATATTCGCCATAACATGTACCTGATCCTGTCGATTGCCGGATACCTGAGAGGACGTGGCCGTTGTCTGACGCCCCAGATCGACTTTGCCGTACATGCCGTCGGCTGGCGGAAGGAAGTCGATTCCGGCCTGTTCCTGGAAAAAGGCCTGTCGTCGTGCTGAGCGGACGGCATCGAAGCCTTCATGCCCGGATAGCGAGGCTGTAAAGAACGACAGGCCTTGTAGAGAGTTCAGAACAACGAGATCGGGTACTGGACGATGATCCGCTGCTCGTCGTACTTGTTGTTGGCGCCCCAGTCGCGGCGGATGGTCGAGTTCCGCCAGCGCAGGGTCAGGTTCTTCGCCGGGCCGCTCTGCACCACGTAGCTGAGCTGGGTCTCGCGGTTCCATTCCTCGCCGTCGTCGATGTTGCCGACGTGCACGTTGGTGCCCTTGAGGTAGCGGGTCATCAGCGTCAGCCCAGGGATGCCCATGGTGGCGAAGTCGTAGTCGTAGCGCAGCTGCCAGGAGCGTTCGCGGGCGTTGTCGAAGCTGCCGTTGTAGGTGTCGTTGGCCGCGCTGCCGCCGCTGGTGCCGTTGACCCGCAGCCACTTGTCGTCGCCGGTGACCCGTTGCAGGCCGAGGTAGAAGACATGGGCGCCATGCTTGAGGGAGAACAGCCCGGAGAGCAGCTTGTTGTCCAGCTCGCCGGCCTGGGCGCTGCCGTCTTCCTCGCCGTCGAAGTAGCCGAGGTTGGCGCCGAGGCTCCAGTCCTTGCCCAGCGACTGGGTATGCACGAGCTGGAAGTAGCGCTGCTTGTAGATGTCTTCGAGCTGGCCGAACCAGGCGCCGACCGTCGTGCGATTGTCGTTGAAGGCGTATTCGGCGCCGGCGAAGCTGAAGCGGTCGGAGGTGACGCTGGAATTGCCGACCCAGCTCATGTCATTCAGGCTGCTGTCGTCGCGCGGGCTGTTGCCGCGAAAGCGTCCGCCGTAGACCGTCAGGTTCCTGATCTCCTTCGAGGTGAGCATGCCGCCCTGGAAGGTCTGCGGCAGCGAGCGGCCGTCGTCGGAGCGCAGGATCGGCAGCGCCGGCGACCATTCGCCGGCCTTCACCTCGGTTTTCGAGAAGCGCAGCTTGCCGGCCACCGCCAGGCGGCCGAACTGGTCGGCCGGGTCGCCGTCCTTGCCGACGGGGAGCAACTGGGTGCCGCTGGTGCCCTTGCCGCCGTCGAGCTTGACCGACCAGAGGCCGAGCACGTCGATGCCGAAGCCGACGGGGCCTTCGGTGTAGCCGGACTGCAGGTCGAGGATGAAGCTCTGCGTCCATTCCTCGGCCTTGCTGCGGGTGGCGCCGTCGTCGACGAAGTTGCGGTGGATGTAGAAGTTGCGCAGGGTCAGGGTGCCCTTGGCGTCGTCGAGGAATTCGGCCTGGGCACCTGGCAGGACTCCTGCCAGCAGCAGGGGCAGAGCAATGGTACGAGGGCGATTCAGCAGAGAGGGTTTATTGCTGTTTTTCATTATTGTTGGCCTGGCAATCGGATAAATATCCGGGCGGCATCCAATGCCGCCGTTACAGGGTGAAATCGGGCGCTATCGGTAATTGCTGTGGCACGCCACAGGCACTGGCCGGCCTGAGCGAACCGCTTGGGGGCTATCGAGGGACTGACAGCTGACCGGCGTGGCGGGAGAGGCGATCCCGGCTCGGCGAGCGAGCTTGGATCGCCTCTCCGCTCGATCAAACCACCAGCGAGAGCAGCAGGATGAACAGCAGGCCGACCACGGAGAGCAGGGTCTCCATGGCAGTCCAGGTCTTGAAGGTTTCACTGACGGTCATGTTGAAGTACTGCTTGACCATCCAGAAACCGGCGTCGTTGACGTGGGAAAGGATCAGCGAACCGGCACCGGTGGCGAGTACCAGCAGCTCCCGGTTGACGTCGGGGATCAGCTCGATCACCGGCACCACGATGCCGGCGCCGGTGATGGTGGCGACCGTGGCCGAGCCGGTGGCGATGCGGATCACCGCGGCGACCAGCCAGGCCAGCAGGATCGGCGAGATCTGCGCGCTCACCGCCATCTGGCCGATCACGTTGCCCACCCCGCTGGCCACCAGCATCTGTTTGAAGCCGCCGCCGGCGCCGATGATCATGACGATGGCGGCGGTCGGCGCCAGGCTCTCCTCGAGCAGCCGGAAGACCCGCTTGGGCTCGAAGCCGCGGGCGTAGCCGAAGGTGTACAGCGACAGCAGCAGGGCCAGCAGCAGGGCGGTGATCGGGTGGCCGATCATGTCCATCCAGGCGCGGACCAGGTGCCCCTCGGGCAGGGCCACGTCGGCGAAGGTCTTCAGCAGCATCAGGAACACCGGCAGCAGCACGGTCACCAGGGTCACGCTGAAGCTCGGCAGGTTGCTGGCCTCGGACTCGTGGGCGAGCTGCTCCATCAGTTCGGGCGAGGGTGTGCCGGGAACATGGCGGGCGATGAAGGAGGCGAACAGCGGGCCGGCGATGATGCCGGTCGGCAGGGCGACGATCAGGCCGTAGAGGATGGTCTTGCCGATGTCGGCGCCGAACACGCCGATGGCCAGCAGCGGGCCGGGATGCGGCGGCACCAGGCCGTGCACCACGGACAGGCCGGCGAGCAGCGGAATGCCGACCTTGATCAGCGAGACCCCGGTGCGCCGGGCGACGATGAACACCAGCGGGATCAGCAGGACGAAACCGATCTCGAAGAACAGCGGAATGCCGACCAGGAAGGCGGCGAACATCATCGCCCACTGCACGCGCTCCTTGCCGAAGGCCTGGATCAGGGTGCGGGCGATCTGATCGGCGCCACCGGACTCGGCCATCATCTTGCCGAGCATGGTGCCCAGGGCGAGGATGATGCCGACGAAGCCGAGGACGCCGCCGAAGCCCTCCTGGAAGGACTTGATGACCTTGTCCACCGGCATGCCCGAGACCAGGCCGAGGAACAAGGCGGAAATGATCAGGGCGAGGAAGGGATGCAGCTTGAAGCGGGTGATCAGGACGATCAGGCCGACGATGGCGATCAGCGCATCGAGCAGCAGCAGGGTGGTATGGGACAGGCCCAACATGGTAAGTCTCCTATTGTCGTTGTTCTTGAGTTGGAGCAGCGCTGAGACAGCGCTATCTTTTACGGCTAAATAAAAAAGTCGTTTCAGTCAGTCTGGTTCATGCTGGCGCCACCAGTGGTGGGCAGCGGTGGCCAGTTGCGGAATATTCTGGCGCGAAGCATCCAGAACCAGGGTCAGGGGCTCGTCCACAGGCGGTTCGAGGGTGGCGAACTGGCTGTCGATCATGCTCGTCGGCATGAAATGGCCGGGGCGTTCGGCGACCCGGCGGGCGGCGACGGCGGGCGTCAGCTCGAGGTAGACGAAGCCGAGCCCGGGCACGGCGCTGCGCAGGCGCTCGCGGTAGCTGCGCTTGAGGGCCGAGCAGGAGAGCACCGGAGGCTGCCCGGCGTCGATGGAGCGGCGCAACTCGTCGCACAGGATGCCGAGCCAGCCGCTGCGATCCGCGTCGGTCAGCGGAATGCCGGCGCTCATCTTGCGAATGTTTTCCGGTGGATGGAAGGCGTCGCCCTCGATGGGCGTGGCGCCGTTGAGCGCGCAGATCGCCTGGCTGACGCTGGACTTGCCGCAACCGGCGACGCCCATGATGACCAGAGCGTTGATGGGGGGAAGCATAAGGCACCTCAGCATTGAGACAGCGCTATCTTTACATGGTCAAGAAAATAAGAAGCTAATAACGTTACTGATTTGTTGTCGTTAACATGGATATTCCCCAATTGTGGCTGTCTGTAGGTGATGGCATGTAGTTTAACATCATACGATTACTGCGCCATTTCCAAAGACAGCGCTATCTTATGAGCTGCCTTTTTGTTTGACAAGTAGCCGGCCACGCCCTGTAGCAAGGCGTTGGTTTTCAGGCAATACCCAGCAAATGGGAGCGAATTTGAAAAATCTTGCCGGGTTTTATTGGCGAATATCCACAAAAGACCATGAGTAGGCTTTTAACTCGGAACTTCCCTGAAGGCGAAGGCAGCCCTGCCTTCGCCTTTTTTCAGGTTCATCCGGTAGGGGCGAGCACCGGTGCACCATTGGTTCAGGACTGACTTGGAAACAAGGGTGAGGCCGGAAAACGGCGGCTTTCGATGAGAACGCCCTCTTATGGCTCCGGTGCCACGTCGGCTCTAGTGGAGGGGCGGAAGATTTCCTTGAACACCAGCAGCAGATCCAGCGCCAGGGCCAGGCCGATGGCGCCCGCGGCGACGGAGAACAGCAGCGCGTAGTGGCCATGGCTGGCGGAGAACAGCGCCGAATAGGCATACCCGGCCAGGGCCTGGAAGCTCGCGAAGGACACAGTGGCACGGCTCCAGGTGGCGTTCTGCTCATGGTGGCCGGCAACCAGCTGCTGCACGCGGGCCAGCGCCAGCGGCACTATGCCGGGCGGAAACGAACCTATCACCAGCGCCGCGACGGCCAGCAGGCGCATGTCGGCGACCGTCACCAGTACCGCGAGGGCGCCGGCCTGGACCAGCAGTACCAGGCGGATCGCCGAGCGCGCGCCCCAGTGGTCGGCCAGGAAACCGTACACCACCGGCCCGACGATGGCGCCCACCCCGTACAGCGTCCAGACCAGCGCGCCGCTGTGGCTGCCGGCGCCGAGGCCACGGCTGACGTAGTCGACCAGGAACATCATCGGCGCCACCAGCCCGGCGGCCATCAGCGCGTATTGAGCGAACAGCACGTAGATGCCCGTCGAGCCACGCATGGCGGATGCGCTCGAAGTGGCCGGCGCATGCGGGCTCTCCTGAGGCCAGCCGAACCAACTGGTGGCAGTCAGCAGCAGTGCTACCGCGCCCAGGCCCAGCCAGGTCGGCAACAGGCCGAAGGAGAGCAGGAACGGCACCAGGCTGCCCGAGCCGGCGATGCCCAAGCCGACTCCGAGGAAGATCGCGCCGCTGGCCAGGCCGCGACGGTTCGGCGCGACATGCGGCAGGATGGTGCTTGCCGCAAGCACCATGATCACCCCACCGGCGATGCCGGACAGCAGCCGCCAACCGAAAAACCAGGCCATGGACAGCGGTACGGCGCAGGCGAGGAACGACAGGGCCACCAACACCATCATGGCGCGCAGCACCCCGGTGCTCGACCAGCGGGCGGCGAGCGGCCGTCCTCCCAATGCTCCGATGAGGTAGCCGGCGAGATTGGCCGCCCCCAGATAGACCACCGCGGATGGAGAGAACCAGTGCGCCTCGATCAGCGCGGACACCAGAGGGGTGTAGGCGAAACGGGCAAGGCCGATGCCGACCAGGCTGGCGCACAGTCCAGCCCAGATCGGCAGCCATGGCGAAGGGCGGTTGGCAATGAGAGAGGAGCGTTCGGCATTCATGATGATCCCTTGCGCCTGTCGAGAAGCGCAGCCAGTGGCGATGATGGGATCATAGAGGCGCTGCTTGATGAAATAATGCAGCAATTTCAAATGCCATCTATGCAGATTTGCATCACCAAGGAGTCCTCGTGAACTGGGACGATGCACGGATTTTTCTCGCCCTGTGCCGCGAGCAGACCCTGCGGGGCGCGGCCCGTGTGCTGGGCATCGACCAGGCCACCGTCGGGCGCCGTCTGGCCTCCCTGGAGCACGCCCTGGGTGCCACCCTGTTCCTGCGTACCTCCGGCGGTTACAGCCTGACGGCTGCTGGCGAAGTGGCGATGGCCGCAGCGCTGAACATGGAGTCCTCGGCCGCCGAGCTGCAGCGGCAAATCCTCGGCATGGATGACCGCATGAGCGGCGTGGTGCGGGTCACCACCACAGACTCGTTCGCCATTGATGTCGTCATCCCGGCGATCGCCCGCCTGCACCGGGCGCAGCCCGGCATCGAGGTGCAACTGCAGGCTTCGACCCAACTGCTCAATCTGAGCAAGCGCGAGGCGGACATCGCGGTGCGCACCCTCAAGCCGGAGAACCCCGACCTGATCGTGCGCCGCGTCGCGCGCTGGAGCAGTGGCATCTTCGCCTCGGCGGCCTACGTGCAGGCCCACGGTGTGCCCGAGCCCGGCACGGCGTTCGCAGGGCATCACCTGGTGCTCTACCAGCCGTATCTGGACAGCGGCAAGGAAGTGACGCTGGCTTCCGAACCAATCACCCATGGCCGCATCGCGATGACCTGCACTTCCGGCCTGCTGGTGCGCCGCGCGGTGGCCAATGGCCTGGGCGTTGGCGAGATCCCGCTCCCGCTCGGCGAGGCCGACGGTTTGCTGCGTCTGTGGCCCGCACGCGCATGCCCGCCCTATGACATCTGGCTGGTGACCCACAAGGACGTGCGCCATACCGCCAGGGTCCGTGCGGTCATCGACGCCATCGCCGAGGCATTCGCTGCAGTAACCGGCTGAGTGAAGCGCCCCGGCGGCCATGCGCTCGGTCTGGGCTACCAGCAGAACGAGGGCGCCACCAGCGACACCACGCCACCCGCCAGATCGGCGGCTTCAGCCGCGCCGGCGAGCGGGTGCTGGGGGCGATCTACGGCTGCGACTTCGCCGCCCTCGGCATTCCCGGCCTGAGCGCCCGGGTGATCTACAACAAGGCCTGGCTCATCGACGTCGCCGGCCGCTCGCGCACCGATCGGGAATGGGAGCGCGACCTGCGCCTCGACTACGTAGTGCAGAGCGGCCCGCTCAAGGGCCTGGGCATCGCCTGGGCCAACGCCTCGCTGCGCAGCGACGTGGCCAGCCAGCGTGACATCGACGAGAACCGGCTGATCCTGCTGTACAGCATTTCGCTGCGCTGAGGGGCAGGCCCGCGGGCTCCCGCGCTTCAGGGCGGGCCGCTGCGTTCGGGGTGGCATGCCCAGGCCGGGCGTCTGGGCATACCGAAGGCAGGGATCAGTCGTTCTCGCTCCAGAGATACTGATCGATTTCCTGCATCAGGAAGGCATTGCTTCGGATGTTGCGCGCCACCGATTCGGCTTCTTCCTGGGTATAGCCGTTCAGGGTGAAGCTGGTCCGGCCCACCGGCTCGGCTTCATAGAACAGGCGCACTTCCAGCAGCCAGGTGTCGGCGCGGTGCGGATCGGACAGCAGGCGCAGATAAGCCTTGAGCTTCCTCTCGAGCGGGACGATCAGATTGAACACTTCCGTCGCTGCAGGCGATGACTTCACCTCACCCATTGGTTTCCCCTTGTCACTGCAAAGCCGCCGCTCGTACGCCGGGCCTTGCGTTTCATGATGTGCTTCCGTCCGTGCCCGGCGGGTCGCCCGGCTCGTCGTTGCCGTCCGGCGAGCGGTTTGGCAACATCCGGGCCCTCGCCGACGCGCATCGGCGGGATCGACTGGTGTGAGGCCGAGCCGCCGATCGGGCCGCATTAGAGCAGATCGTCATCCGCCGTGATACCGCCAGCGCAACGCTCGGTTTTTGCAACCGGTTTTGAATAAGGCTGTTTCGAGAGCGGCGGGAGTGCGGAGCGAAAGCATGAATATCTGGGCGCTGGACAAACATCAGGACATCCGTCACGTGCTGTTGCTGCTGCAGGAGCAACTGGGGCCGGATGCCTTCGTCGTCGATGCGGTGACCTCGCTGGACCCGCGGGCGATCTACCTGCTGCACCGCGAGGAGCCCGGCGTGCGCGCCTGGCTCTACACGCTCGGCCAGAGCCCGGACCGCTACGGCGTGCACCTGGAATACCCGAACAGCACCGACACCCACGAGAACGTGCCGCTGGCGGAGCTGGTGGCGATGCTCGCCGTGCATTTCGACGTGGCGACGATCCGGCCGCTGCCCTGATGCCGGCGGATTATCTATCTACCGCGCTTTAGCGATTCGGCGACCGGAGGCCGGATTCCTGTTGTTTCCCCATACAGGACGCTCGACTACAGTGGCGTACGCATGGCTGGTTGGTCTTGCGGTGAGTCATGTGGGAAAGGCCATGCCGATTGGCACGAGTCCCGTACTTATGCATCCGATATGAGGGAAGCAGCATGAAGGTCAGCGCCCGCAACGTGCTCGAGGGCACCGTCAGCGCTCTGAAGGAAGGCGTCGTCAACGCCGAAGTGGATGTCAGTCTGGGAGGCGGCGACAAGCTGGCCGCCGTGGTCACCCTGGAAAGCGCCAGATCCCTGGGGCTGGTCGTCGGCACGAAGGTGGTGGCCGTGGTCAAGGCACCCTGGGTCATGCTGGCGACCGATGGCAGCGGCTACCGTCTGTCCGCCCGCAACATCCTGGCCGGCACCGTCGAGTCGGTCGAGGCGGGCAAGGTCAACGTCGAAGTCACCCTGGCCCTGCCGGGCGGCACCAGGATCACCGCCGTGGTGACCAAGGAGGCCGCCACCGAGCTGGGCCTGAAGCCGGGCGTCAAGGCCTGTGCAGTGATCAAGGCCTCCAGCGTGATTCTCGGCGTTCCGGCCTGACGCCCGCCGGGAGGCGGCGGGACGCAACGCGCTATGCACTCCCCAGCCGCTCGGCCAGCCAGGGCAGCACCTGCTCGCAGGGCCGTTCGATCTTCAGGTTCAGCAGCGCTTCCGCGCGCATCGCGCCTTGGTTGATGGCCGCTAGCGGCTTGCCCCGCTCGGCAATCGAGCGGCACAGGCGGAAGCTCGAATAGGTCATCACCGTCGAGCCGACGACCAGCAGCGCCGGCGCCCGCTCGATGCTCGACGACGCCGCCTCGGTCTGCTCGGCCGGCACGCCCTCGCCGTAGAACACCACGTCCGGCTTGAGCAGGTCGCTGCCGCAGCAGGGACACCAGGGGATGCGGAAGCCTTCCAGATAGGCCTCCGCCAGCCGCGCGTCGCCGTCCGGGGCGAGGACGGCCTCGACGCCTTGCAGGTAGGCGTTCTCCGCCTCCAGCTCGGCCTGGATCTCGCTGCGCCACAGCCGTTTGCCGCAGTCCAGGCAGCGCACCCGGTGCAGGTTGCCGTGCAGCTCGATCACCTCCTCGCTGCCGGCCTGCTGATGCAGTCCGTCCACGTTCTGGGTGATCAGGCCGGCGATCCGCCGCCCGGCCGCGAGCCTGGCCAGGGCCTGGTGCGCCGTGTTCGGCCGTGCCTGATGCACCTTCGGCCAGCCGATCATGCTGCGCGCCCAGTAGCGCCGGCGCGCCGCGGCCGAGCCGATGAACTCCTGATAGGTCATCGGCGCCCGGCCGTGGCGGACGCCCTCCTTGTCGCGATAGGCCGGAATGCCGGAGGGCGTGCTGATGCCCGCGCCGGTCAGCACCAACAGCGGCTGGCGCACCATGAGCTCGCACAGCTCCAGCAGGGCGGCAGGGGGATCGAAGTCGTGCAGCATGGGCATCTCCACATCTGTCGGCCCGGCAGAAGCGACCGGCCGGTCAAGCGCTGTCTCGGTTGCAGGGGCAGGGCGAGACGGAAAAGCCTGAGCATAAGGCAGAGTGGGTCCGGCCGTCGTACTGCTCCGCAGTCCCCGAGGTTATCCACATTTTTTTCTTCTGCCGGCAGTTGACAAGCAGGGGCTTGTAGTACCTTCAGACGCGCTGGTTATCGCCTGTCGGCCTACTGGAAATGGCTTGATATTTCAGTCTGTTATGTGCTGGCAGGAGGCTTTGTCAATGCTGTGCTCAAAAAATGATCAGCAGCCCGCGAGCCAGATTCCATCGGCCTTGCGGCCGGTCATACCGATTTTATCCACATAACAATCCACGTCTTCTGTGGGTTACTCAAGGGCAGGTGATGGAGGTGGGCGGCAGGATAGCGCAGGCGCCGGGAGCGGCCTAAGCTTGCCCGGCGAGCTGAGTAATTCGTCGATCGAGGAGAAACCATGAAGCTCTACTACACCCCGGGGGCCTGCTCCCTGGTTCCGCACATCGTTCTTTGCGAACTGGGCCTGCCCTACGAACTGGAGAAGGTGGATCTGAAGAGCCATACCATCGAGGGTGGTGGGGATTACTACAACGTCAATCCCAAGGGCTATGTACCGACCCTGCAGCTGAACGACGGCCAGCGGCTCACCGAGAGTGGGGCCATTGCCCTGTTCCTCGCCGAGAAGCTGCCCGAGGCCGGTCTGCTGCCGGGCAACGGCAGCCTGGAGCGCTTCCGCGTCCAGGAGTGGCTGTTCTTCATCGGCAGCGAACTGCACAAGGAGATCGGCCAGCTGTTCAATCCGCAGATCACCTCCGAGTGGAAGAAGGCCGCGCTGGCCGCCGTCGAGCAGCGCCTGGCCTATGTCGACAAGGTGCTCACCGGACAGGACTACCTGAACGGCGCGCGCTTCTCCGTGGCGGATGCCTATCTATTCACCGTGCTGAGCTGGACCAAGCCGCTGGACATCGACCTTTCCCCCTGGCCGGCCCTGCGCGCCTTCCACGACCGGGTGGCGGCGCGGCCCGCGGTGCAGAAGGCGATGCAGGCGGAGGGGCTGCTCTAGCTTCGGCTGCTCTGGCTTCGGCCACGGGCAAAGGCCGGCAGGCCATGGGAACTCTCCAGACATGGCGCTGACCGGCCCTCCGATCAACCCTTTCCTTTCTCCGAATGCGCGTGCGGGGTCCTACCAGCGATAGCTGAGCGTGCCGATGGCCGTGCGTTCGTCGCCGTAGCGGCAGGCGTTGGCGCAGTACAGGTAGCGCTTGTTGGTCAGGTTCTGCACCTTGGCGGTCATCTGCCAATGGGCGTCGAGGTCGTAGCTGAGCAGCGCATCGACCAGGGTATAGGCCGGAATGTTGCGGTCGCTGACGCTCGCCGAGGTGCGCGTGGTGCCGTTGTAGCGGGCGCCGGCGCCGATCTTCAGGTTCGGCAGGCCGAACCTGGCCAGACGATAGTCCAGCCACAGGGACGCGCTGTGATAGGGGATGCCCTCGATGCGCGAGCCTTCGAGCACGGGATCGTTGTCGGCGATGATGTGGGCATCGGTATAGGCGTAGGAGGCGCTCAGGTTCAACTGCGGCGTCAGGCCGGCCTTGAGTTCCAGTTCGAGGCCCTTGCTGCGCTCCTTGCCGGTCTGCTCGTCGAAGTCGGAGCCGGGAATCGAGCTGACCACATTCTCCTGGGTCAGCCGGTAGACGGCGGCGCTGAGCATCAGGTCGCGGCCGGGCGGCTGGTAGCGCAGGCCGATCTCATACTGTTCGCCCTCGGTGGGTTCGAAGCTGCGGCCTTCGCTGTCGACGCCGTCGGTGGGCAGGAACGACTGGCTGTAGCTGATGTAGGGCGCCAGGCCGTTGTCGGCGAGGTAGACCATGCCGATGCGGCCGGACAGCTCCTGGTCGCTCTTGGTGCTGCGGCTCCGGTCGCGGTAGTTGCGGGTGTGGCTGCTGGCCCAGTCCTGGCGCAGGCCGAGCACGAAGACCCAGCGTTCGGCGAACTTGGCCTGTTCCTGCAGGTAGAAGCCTGCCTGCCGGCTGTGCAGGTCGGAGCCGCGGTCGATGGCGGTATTGACCGTGGGCAGGTTGCCGTACGTTGGGTTGGCCAGATCCAGCGAGGGCGCATTGCCGCTCCAGCGATGGCTGTCGTAGGTCTTGTAGTAGTAGTCGAGGCCGGCGAGCAGGGTGTGCTCCCAGCGGCCGCTGTCGAACGACCATTGCAGGCTGCTGTCGCTGGCCCAGCCGGTGGCGATGTCCTCGCGCGAGTTGTAGCTGCGGGTCAGCGTGGAGCGATCCGCGCCGGTGATCCGGCTGCCGTTCAGGCTGATGTAGTCGTAGTCGCTTTCGGAATGGAAATAGCGCAGGGCGTGGCGCAGTTCGAGGCCGTCGTCGAGCCGGTGCTCGAAGAGGTAGCCGAGGGTGCCCATGTCGCCCGAGTAGTCGTCGAAGCTCGGCTCGCCGGCGAACAGGTCGTAGGGGATCTTGCGGCCGGGCGTCGCGCTGTATTTGGTGACGTTGTAGTTCATCGCCGGGGTCAGGGTCGTGCGGGTTTCCTGATAGGTGGCGAGCAGGGTCAGGCGGGTATCGTCGTCGATGTGCCAGGTGAGGGCCGGGGCGAAGAAACGCCTGTCGTCGTCGATCGAGGTGTACTGCGTTTCGCTGTCGCGCCAGAGGGCGGTCAGCCGGTAGGTGAAGCGTCCCGACTCGTCGAGCGGACCGCCGTGGTCGGTGGAGATCTGGCGGCGCTGGTAGTTGCCGTATTCGACGTTGATTTCGTGCAGCGGATCGTCGGTGGGACGTTTGCTCACGGTATTCACCAGGCCGCCGGGAGACAGCTGGCCGTAGAGCACCGAGGAGGCGCCCTTGAGCACCTCGACCCGCTCCAGTCCGTAAGGCTCCTGGCCGCCCTCGAACTGGGAACTCTGCAGCTTCAGACCGTCGCGCAGCACGCCGCCGGTGCGCGGACCGATGTCGAAGCCGCGCAGGCGATAGTCGTCCGCCACGCGGCTGTAGCCGTTCGGCTGGGTGACCACGCCGGAGGTGTACTGCAGCGTGTCGGCGAGGCTGTCGTGCCGGCGGGTCTGCATCTCCTCGCGGGTGATCACCGAGATGGCCTGGGGCGTTTCGCGCAGGGCCGTGTCCGTCTTGGTCGCCGTGGCGCTGCGGCTGGCCACCAGGCCGTAGGCCGGACCCCGGGCGTCCTCCTGCCAGGAGTCGCTCACCAGAAGGGACGAGAGTTCCAGGGCGCTGCCGCTGCCGGGCAGCGCCTCGATGTTCAGGGCGCCGCTTTCCGTGACGCGCAACCGCAGGTTCCGCCCCTGCAGCAGCCGCTCGATGGCCTGCTCGACGGTGAAATCCCCGTGCAGGGCCTCGGCCTGCTCCCCGCGCACCAGCGCCGGATCGAAGAGAATGCCGCGCGCGCTCTGTCGGGCGATGGCGGTCAGGCTGTTTTCCAGGGGGCCGGCCAGCACGTCGAAGGCCAGGGTTCGCTGCTGCGTGGCGGCTGGGCTCTCGGCCAGAACCGGCGGGGCGAGGCAGGCCAGCAGCAACGACAGGGATACCGGCGACAGGGGAAAGGACAAACGGCGAGACATGACGGCTCCGCTGAACAGGCAAGGAATACCGTTCATGTGCAACGAGGCCCTGGAATTTTCAGGGGGCGTGCGAAAAAAAATCAGCTGTGTTCGATGGTCGTCCACCAGCCCAGGTAGCGCTGGATGCGCAGGGGCAGGATTTCCTCGAGCGAAGCCAGCACGTGCTCGCTGTCGTCCAGCGGAAACAGACCCGAAATGCGCAGGGCGGCGGCGGCCGGGGAAAGGCGCAGGTGACCCGGGTGATAGGGGCGCAGGGCGGCGATCAGCACGTCCAGAGGACGGTCGTGGAGTTCCAGCCAGCCGTCCTGCCAGGCGAACTCGTTCTTGCGCTGCCCCTCCAGGCGCTGGCAGACGTCCCGGTCGAAACGGGCGCCTTCGTCGGTCGCCAGTACCAGGCTGTTGCCGGAGCGGGTTTCCAGACGGACCTGCGCTGCCTGCACCCAGACCGTGGCGTCCCGTTCGCCGAGCGCGACGCTGAAGCGCGTTCCCAGCGCCTGCACGTGACCGAAGGGGGTTTCGACCACGAATGGCCGCCGGGCATCGGCCGTCACCTCGGCGAGCAGGGCGCCGCGCCGCAGCTGCAGGCGCCGCCGCCCGCCGCCGAAATCGACGTCGACACGGCTTTGCGCGTTGAGCAGCACGCTGCTGCCGTCGGTCAGGACGAAGCGCCGGCGCTCGCCCGTGGCGGTGCTCAGGTCGGCGACCAGGCCGTCCAGCGGCATGCCGGGGCGCGTCAGCCCGAGGCCGCCGAGCCCGAGACCGGCCAGCACGAGAGCCCCGCGCAGGGCCTGGCGCCGGCTGGTTCCGGCGCTCAGCAGGGTGTTTCGGGCAAGGTCGGCAGGCTGTTCGGCGACGCCGGCGAAGGCGCTGTCCAGCCGTCGCTGCAGGCGCTCCCAGGCGCCGCGATGCCGTTCGCTTTCGGCGAGCCAGCGTTCGAAGCGCTGCCGCTCGGCAGCGCTCATCCGGCCGGAGCGTTGCTGGGCCAGCCATTCGATGGCGGCGATTTCCTCGGGCGACAGGCGGGCGGGATTCATGCCGGCTCCAGTGCCAGGTAGCAGGTGGTCAGCCCCTTGACCACGTACTGGTGCACGCGGGTGACGGACACCCCCAGGCGCGTGGCGATCTCGGCGTAGGTCAGGCCTTCCAGCTGGCTGTAGAGAAAGGCCGCGCGGGCCTTCGGGGAAAGTCCGTCGAGCAGCTGGTCGATGGCCGTCAGGGCCTCCAGGACCAGGACGGTTTCCTCGGCAGACGGCTGGACGGCCTCCGGCTGCTGCGCCAGGGCCTCCAGATAGGCGCGCTCCAGGTCGCGGCGGCGCCAGCTGGCATAGACCAGGCGTTTGGCGATGGTGGTCAGCAGGGCGCGCGGCTCGCGGATGGCGCCGGGGTCCTCCAGGGCGACGACCTGGGTGAAGGTTTCCGAGGCGATGTCGGCGGCGTCGTGGGCGCAGCCGAGCCGGGCGCGCAAGCGCCCGAGCAGCCAGCCGTGATGCTCGCCGAACAGGCGATGGAGGACCTGGAGGCGCAGCGCGGAGGGCAGTGGCAGGGAGGCGGTCATCGGATCGGGTCGATAGTCTGCTAATGATAAACAATATCATTAACAAAAGGGCCGGGCCGGGCAAGCGCCGGATGCGGACGGATGCGCCATGGCCGGATGGACGGTCGACTGCGCAGGGAAAGGACGCCGAGTGCGGACTTGTCCGGCTGCTGCCGGCACGGATGCGATGGGGCGGGAAACGCCGGGAACGAAATGCGATCTGCTCGCATTTTGACAGCTTCGCACAATGCTGCCATAGCTTTTGATCGGCGCCAGGACAGGTCGGCCGGCCGCTCCATGGATTGACTCGGCATGCACGCCCGGTACTCGGGCGGCGAACGGTGGGGGAGTGCATCCCCGCCAGCCCATTCGAATTTCCTTGGAGGAGGTGTCCAGATGCCCGCCTTCGACGAACTGCGCGGCTACCTCGTGCACATCCGCATCGCCCACCACATCCACGGGCGCATCCGCCTCAAGCTGGTCGCCGGCTACGAGTCGCTCGCCGGACGCAGCCGGCAGGCCCGGCAATTCCAGTCTATTCTCGATCGCACGCCGGGCGTCCATTCGGTGCGGGTCAATGTGCTGGCCCGTTCGTGCTCCGTGGAATACGACCCGCAAGTGATTCCGGCCGAGGCCTGGAGCGACTTCCTGGCCGGGGTCGAGTCGCCTGCCGCAGCCACCCTCGAGCAGATTCTGCGTGAGATCTATCGGGAGATCATGCATGAGAAACTATGACGAGCCGATTCTGCGCAGTCAGAGTATCGATCCCGCCGCTCCCTTTCCCATCCTGCACCAGGCGGTGCGCATCGCGCTCTACGACGAATACGCCGCCCACGCCTTCTATGCCGGCGTCGTCGAGGCCTTCGGCCCGCGTCCGCCCTTCGCCAATATCCTGCGTTCGGAGGAACGGCACATCGCCGCGCTCTCGAACCTATGCCAGCGCTTCGGCATTCCCCGTCCGCTGAATCCCTTTCCGCAGGAAACGTCGGTCGCGCCCAGCTGGCTGGTCAACTGCGAGCGGGCCGTCGCCGGCGAGATCGCCAATATCCGCCTGTACGACTACCTGCTCGGCGAGGTCGGCGAGCCGGAGGCACGCCGGGTGTTCCTGAACCTGCAGGCGGCCTCGCGGGAGCGGCATCTGCCGGCCTTTCGCCAAGCGGTGGCGGATGCCATGGCCCAGGAGCGCTACCACGCGGCCCGGGGCATACCGCCGGAGGCGGCCTACGTGCGCCACGGGCCGTTCTCCGACTTCATGGAGCGGGCGCTCGCCCATGCCGGCCCGCTCGGTATTTTCAGCCCCCTCTTGCGTCACAGCCATCCCGCCATGCTGGCCGGCCTGGTGGCAGGCGGAGCAGGGATCTACCTGTTGAAGAACCGGCCAGGTCGAAATCGAAAGGAGGACTGAAATGTTCCATATCATTCCCTTTGCCGTCGGCATAGTGACGGGAGCCGTGATCCTCAAGCTGTTAAGGAGCGACAAGACCCAGGAGGGCCTGGAAAAGGCCCAGGGCGGCCTGCGCAGCGCCACCGTCTCCAGTCTGGAGGCGATCGAGAGCGCTTCGGCCAAGGCCCGCGCCCGCCTTGCCGAAAAACCGGCCGAGCCCGGGGCCCCCGCCAGCGAAGGCCCGCACCTCAGCGAGGCGGAGGCAGCCATGGCGCGGGCCGCCGCCGAGCCGGTGACGCCCGGCAAGCCCGCAGGCACGGAGGGACGGGCGTCATGAGATATCCGCTCCGCGGCTATGGCTATGGCCAGGCGGTTTTTCCGCCTTATCCGCCGCTCCCCCTGAGCAGCGAGTTCACCCGTGCTTTCGTCGCCACCGCCTGCCTCTCGGCATTCCAGGGCGAGCCCCGTGCGACCTCGCCGGTCCAGCTCCGGCGGGTGCTGCGCCAGGCCCTGCAGGGCGGCACGGCCTTCGCCGCCGGGTCCCGTGCTGCGACGGCCGTCCATCAGGGCGACTACTCCAGCGCGCTGGTGGCCACCGTGGTCGGCGCCGGTGGCGTGCTGCTGATCGAGCAGCTGCTGCGCGATACGACTCGGCTCGACAAGGAGAAACGGCATGGCCAAGAAGAATAAGCAGCAGAAGAAGATGCAGCGCGGCTGCCTTGGGCCTGGCGGTATGGGCTACGGCTACCCGCCGCCGGACGCCGCCGCTCCGCCCTATGGCGGCGGGCCGGAATACGGCATGGGGCCGGACTACGGTGCCGGAATTCCCCCGCAGGGCGGCTATGGCGGCTACGGAGGCTATGGCGGCGGGCCGCATCCGCATGCGCACCACCACGGCTACGGCTACGGTTACGACCCGGCGGGCGCCGCCTTCCATCATTCGCTGAAGCACCAGGGCTATGGCTATGGGTATGGCGGGGGCGCTCCGGGTGGCTTTCCCGGTGCCGGCCTGTTCGACGACGGCCTGCTGCAGGGCATGCCGGCCTTCCTGCGTTCGGGCAATGCCGAGCAGTTCCTGCTCGGTGCGGTGCTCGGCGCCACCGCGGCCTGGGTGCTGGCCGACGAGGAACTGCGCGGCAAGCTGATCAAGGCCGGCATGAAGCTCTATGCCGGCATCGCCGGCGGTTTCGAGGAGATGAAGGAGCAGATGGCCGACATCAAGGCCGAGGTCGCCACCGAGCGTCACGGAGATACCTGATGGACGGTACCTGGTTCGTCCGGCTGCAGTCGCTGCACCGGACACCCGGTCGGGTGCGCTTCCGCTACCGCTGCCGCGCGGGCACACCGCTCGATGCGCACAGCATCGAGCACGAGGTCAGGACCCTCAAGGGCGTGCTGCAGGCGCGCGCCAATCCGGCGGCGCGCTCGCTGGTGGTGGAGTTCGAGCCGGAGGTCACCGACTCCGACAGCCTCGCCGCCGCCATCCTCGCCCTGTCGCCGTCGGGCCTGCCGCTGCCGGCCGCCAACCACCGGCACAGCGAGGCCGCGCGCCTGGGGGCGGTGGCCCTGAGCGGCGCCACCCTGTTGGCCACCCGCAGCCTGCAGCCGACCCTGCAGGCACCGGTCGCCTTCGGCGCCGCGGTGCCGCTGCTCGGCGAGGCGGTCGACGACTTCCTCGAGCGGGGCATCACCTCCCATGTGCTGGAAGCCCTCGCCGTGGGTATCTCCATCAGCCGCAGCGATTACCTCGCCGCCAACACCACCTCCTTCCTGCTGGCCCTCGGCGAGTACCTCGAGGAGTCCATCGAGCGCCGTTCCGATGAAATGCTCAAGCATCTGCTGCACCCGCCGGGCGGCGAGGTGTGGGTCGAGCGCAACGGTGTCGAGACGCTCATCGACGCCGCCGAGCTGCAGGTCGGCGACAGCGTGATCGCCGCCACCGGCACGGTGATTCCGGTGGATGGCACCGTGCTCGGCGGCGAGGCGCTGGTCAACGAGGCGACCATGACCGGCGAGGGCGTGCCGGTGGTACGCCGGCGCGGCGACCGGGTGCTGTCGGCGACTCTGGTCGAGGAGGGCCGCCTGCGCATCTACGCCGAGCGGGTCGGCCGCCAGGCCGCCGCCGCGCGGATCGCCGAATTCGTCGAACAGTCGCTGTCGGTGAAGAGCGAGACCCAGCTCGAAGCGGCGCGCCTGGCCGACCGCCTGGTGCCGATGGTGCTCGGCCTGGCCGGCGCCACCTGGCTGTTGACCTCCGACGGGCAGCGCGTCGCGGCGGTGCTGCAGGCCGACTATTCCTGCGCCTTGAAGCTGGCCACCCCGGTGGCCTTCAAGGCAGCGATGTACCGCGCCGGCCAGTCGGCGATCCTGATCAAGAGCGCCAAGGCGCTGGAGCGTCTGGCCCGCGCCGATACCTTCGTCTTCGACAAGACCGGCACCCTGACCACCGGCATGCTCAAGGTGACCGACTCGATCGCTTTCAGCGCCGCCTACACTTCCGAGGACCTGACCAACCTGGCCGCCTCGGTCGAGGAGCACTACGTCCACCCGGTCGCCGAGGCGGTGGTGGCGGCGGCCCACCGCCTCGACCATCCGCACCACTTCGACCACCAGGCCGTGCAGTTCGTCGTCGCCCATGGCGTGGCGAGCATGATCGACGGCCGGCGCATCGTGGTCGGTTCGCGGCACTTCATCGAGGACGACGAGGGCATCTCCACCGCGGCCCATGCCGAGGTGATCGAGCGCCTGCACGCCGAAGGCAAGATCCTGCTCTACATCGGCTTCGGCGGCGAACTGATCGGCGTCCTGGCGCTGACCGAGAGCGTGCGCGACAACGCCGCCGACACCGTGGCGCGGCTGCGCGAACTCGGCGTCCGGCGCATCCTGATGCTCACCGGCGACCAGCCGGAGCGCGCCGGCGCGCTGTCCGCGGAGCTGGGCCTCGACGAGTTCCGCGCCGGCCTGCTGCCGGAGCAGAAGGCCGAGGTGCTGCAGCAGCTCGCCGCCGAGGGCGCGCGCATCGCCTTCGTCGGCGACGGGGTGAACGACGCGCCGGCCCTGACCGGCGCCCTGGTCGGCATCGCCATGCACCACGGCGCCGACATCGCCCGCCTGGCCTCCGACATCACCCTGCTGGAGGACGACTTCTCCCGGGTCGCCGATGCCCGGGCGCTGGCGCTGGCCACCCGCCGGCTGATCGACGGCAACTTCAAGCTCACCGCCGGCCTCAACACCAGCATCCTCGGCGCGGCGGCCTTTGGCCTGCTGACCCCGGTGGCCGCCTCGATGCTGCACAACGGCAGCACCATCGCCATCCTCCTGCGCGCATTGGCCGGCGCCGGCCTGCCGCGCCAGAACGGGACCCGGACGAAGCGCCGCACCGCAAAACGCTCCACCACGGGCCACTGACCGACAACCGAAACAGGGAGGTTTGCCATGCTGCTCAGGGATCTACACGTTGGCGAGCGCGCCAGGGTCCTCGGCTTCGCCGAGGGCGGCGGCGCCTACCGCCGCAAGCTGCTGTCGATGGGCCTCACGCCGGGTGCGGAAATCAGCATCACCCGGGTGGCGCCGATGGGCGATCCGGTGGAGATCCGCGTGCGCGGCTTCGCGCTGTCGCTGCGCCGTGACGAGGCCGACGCGCTCTCGGTGGAGCGGCTATGAAGGACCTTTACCGGATCGCCCTGGTCGGCAATCCCAACTGCGGCAAGACCACGCTGTTCAATGCCCTGACCGGCTCGCACCAGCGGGTCGGCAACTGGCCGGGGGTGACCGTCGAGCGCAAGAGCGGCGAGTACGCTTTTCGCGGGCTGCGCTTCGAGGTCGTGGACCTGCCGGGCACCTATTCGCTGGATGTGACCGATCAGGAGGTCTCCCTCGACGAGAAGCTCGCCCGTGATTATGTCCACGGCAGCGAGGCCGATCTGGTGATCAACATCGTCGATGCCGCCAATCTCGAGCGTAACCTCTATCTGACCAGCCAGCTCGTCGAGATGCGCGTGCCGCTGCTGGTAGTGCTCAACATGGTCGACGTGGCCGAGGCCCGGGGCATGACGCTGGACGCCAGGGCGCTGGCCGAGCGCCTGGGCTGCCCGGTGGTGCCGGTGGTCGCCTCCGAGGGCGAGGGCATCGAAACGCTCAAGGTGGCCATCGCCGAGGCCGTCGCCGAACGCCGTGGCGCGACCGCCGAGGTCGCCTACGAGGCGGCGCTGGAGGAGGCGATCGCTGCCCTGGCACCGCAGCTGGCGGCGACCGCCGCCCATGCCGGCACCTCGGCGCGCTGGCTGGCGGTGCGCCTGCTGGAGGGCGACGATCTTGCCCGGCAGACCGCCGGCAGTGCGCTGAGCGGGCAGGCGCAGGCGCTCGCCGCGAAGCTGGGCGAGGACCTCGACATCCAGGTGGCCGATGCCCGCTACGGGCTGGCCAACCGCCTGGCCGGCGAGGTGGTCGGCATCGGCGGCCGGGTCGGGCGCGACCTCACCGAGCGCATAGACCGCGTGGTGCTCAACCGCGCCCTCGGCATCCCGATCTTCCTGGCGATGATGTATCTGATGTTCATGCTCACCATCAACCTCGGCGGCGCCTTCATCGATTTCTTCGAGCAGCTCGTCGGGGTGCTGCTGGTCGACGGTCTGGGTGCGCTGCTGGCCAGTCTCGGCGCACCGGGTTGGCTGGAGCTGCTGCTGGCGCAGGGCGTCGGCGGCGGCCTGCGGGTGGTGGCCTCCTTCATTCCGATAATCGGCTTTCTGTTCCTGTCCCTGTCGCTGCTGGAGGATTCCGGCTATATGGCCCGGGCCGCCTTCGTGATGGACCGCTTCATGCGTTGGATCGGCCTGCCGGGCAAGTCCTTCGTGCCGCTTTTGGTCGGCTTCGGCTGCACGGTGCCGGCGATCATGGCGACCCGCACCCTGGAACACCGCCGCGACCGCCTGATGACCATCGCCATGGCGCACTTCATGTCCTGCGGTGCCCGCCTGCCGGTCTATGTGCTGCTGGCCGCGGCCTTCTTCCCCGAGGGTGCACAGAACGTGGTGTTCGGCCTGTACCTGATCGGCATTGCGGTGGCGGTGCTGACCGGGCTGGTGTTGAAGAACACCCTGCTGCAGGGCGAGGCCACGCCCTTCATCATGGAGTTGCCGCCCTACCATGTGCCGACCGTGCGGGGTGTGCTGATCCATGCCTGGGAGCGCCTGAAACGCTTCATCTTCCGCGCCGGGCGGGTGATCGTGCCCATGGTGCTGGTGGTGAACGTGCTCAATGCAGTGGGCACCGACGGCAGTTACAGCAATGAGAACAGCGACCGCTCGGTGCTGGCCGCCGTGGGCCGCGGCGTCGCACCGGCCTTCGCGCCGCTGGGGCTGGACGAGGACAACTGGCCGGCGGTGGTCGGCATCTTCACCGGCGTGCTGGCCAAGGAGGCGATAGTGGGCACCCTGAACGCCGCCTATGCGTCCCTGGCGGCAGGCTCGCAGGATGCCGGCGAGAGGTCACCCCTCGCCCTGGGCGCCGGCATCGCCGCCGCCTTCGCGACCATCCCCGCCAACCTCGCCGCGCTGTTCGACGGCTGGCTCAAGCTGCTGCCGGGCAGCACTTCCTGGCGCCGGGATGTCGCCGGCATCGAGGCGCAGAGCCAGAGCCTGCCGGAGGCGGATCAGGCCCGGACCAGCAGCATCTTCGGCGCCATGGCGAGCCGCTTCGACGGGCGTGCCGGCGCCTTCGCCTACCTGCTGTTCATCCTGCTCTACATGCCCTGCACCTCGGCAACCGCGACGGTCTACCAGGAGTCCGGCCCGCACTGGACGCTGTTCGTGGCGCTCTGGACCACCGGGCTGGCCTATGGCGTGTCGACCCTGTTCTATCAGGCGGCGACCTTGACGCGGCACCCGCTGTCCTCGCTGGCCTGGATCGGTGCGTTGCTGACCGGCTTCGGCCTGGCGCTGTATGCCATGCGCCGTTTCGCCGGGCGCGAAGCCGCTGCGGCGGCCGTTGCCCAGCGGGCCTGAGGGAGAAGCCATGATCCTCGCGGAGATCGGCCAGTACCTTCGCCAGCATGGTCGGGCCAGCCTGCGCGATCTGGCGACGACCACCGGCAGCACGCCGGAGGCGGTCGAGGCCATGCTCGCCAGCCTGGCGCGCAAGGGCCGCGTGCGTCGCCTGCCAGCCGGCTCCACCTGCGGCACCGCCTGCTGCCAGTGCGATCCGGCCACGCTCGCGCTTTACGAGTGGATCGGCGACTGACACCGCCTGAGCGCCGCGGAGGCAACCGATGGATATCCCCCCCACGCTGCTGGTGATCGGCATCCACCGCGAGGAACTGGCCTTCGGCCAGGCCGTGGCCGGCGGCGTGGACCCGGCGCAGGTGGCGGTGCTGGAGATCCCCGAGGGGCTTTCCGGGCAGCCGCCGCCCGCCGCGCGGCGTTTCCAGTACGAGACCCTGCACCGGGCGCTGTACCTGCAGCTGCTGCCTCATGTGCTGAATCATCACCGGCTGCTCGTCGATCTGCACAGCGGCGCCGACCCGCAGCTCGGCGCCGACCTGATCTGCGCCGACCCGGCACTGTGCGCCTGTCTGCGCACGGCCGTGGCCGGCGCCGAGCAGCTGGCCGGCGTGGAAGTCCGCGTGGTGCCCCTTGGCGACGAGGGCGCCGACCTCCATGCGCGGACCATCATCCCGCCGCAGGTATGGCACAACCCGGCCTTTCTCTATCTGGGCCTGGAAATCTATCTGCCGGAGCCGGCGTCGGATGAATGGCCGGGCGCCCGCGAGCTGGCCCGCGAACTGATCGCCATCGCCGCCGGCTGCGTCGGGCGGCTCGAAGGGCCTTGAGCGAGGCCCGGCATGTCGCTGCCATGCAGGCTGGTGCTGCTGTTCCTGCTCGCAGGCCTGCCTTCGGCGCTCGCCGTGCCGCCGGAACAGGGCGGGACGCAGACCATCGAGGTGTTCGTGCGCGACGGCTGCCCGCATTGCAGCGCGGCCAAGGCCTTTCTCGCCGAGCTGGCCGCCGGGCGCCCCGAGCTGCGCATCGTCCTGCGCCCGGTAGACCGGGATGCCGCGGCGCGGGAGGATCTGCTGCGGATTTCCCGCCAGGCCGGCGTCTGGCCGCCGAGCGTGCCGACCTTCGTGATCGACGAGCGGGTACTGGTTGGCTTCGACAGCGCCGGACGCAGCGGTGCCGAGCTGGTCGCGCTGCTCGACCGCCAGGCGGCGCCCAGCGATGCGCTCGAGACCGGGCTGTTCGGCTGCCTCAGCGTGGAGCGCCTGGGGCTGCCGCTGTTTACCCTGGCCCTCGGCCTGCTCGATGGCTTCAACCCCTGCGCGATGTGGCTGCTGCTGTTTCTTCTCTCGCTCCTGGTGCGCCTGCACGACCGCCGGCGCATGGCGCTGGTCGCCGGTACCTTCGTGCTGACCGGCGGCGCGGTCTATTACGCCTTCCTGGCCGCCTGGCTCAACCTGTTCCTGCTGCTCGGCGTCTCCACGACGCTGACCCGGCTGCTCGGCGGCCTGGCCCTGCTGATCGGCGCGCTCAACCTCCGGGACGGCCTGCGTCCGGGCGGCGATTTCGCGCTGTCGATACCGGCCGCGGCCAAGCCTGGGCTCTATGCCCGCCTGCGCGCCATCCTGCAGGCCGGGCGGCTGCTGCCCGCGCTCGCCGGCGTCGCCGTGCTGGCGGTGCTGGTGAACGTCGTCGAGCTGCTCTGCACCGCCGGCTTCCCGGCGCTCTACACGGCGATCCTCGCCCGCCAGGGACTGTCTCCGGCGCTCCACTACGCCTACCTGGGCCTGTATGTCCTGGGCTACCTGGCGGACGACCTGCTGATGGTGGCCGGCGCGCTGCTCGCCCTCTGCGGGCGCCGGCTGTCGGAGCGGGCGGGGCGCTGGCTCAAGCTGCTGAGCGGGGCGGTCATGCTGGCCCTGGGCGGGGTCATGCTGCTGCGGCCCGGATGGCTGGGGTAGGGCGGGGCCTTCCCGTCGCTCCCGGCGACGCTTTCATGTTTCAGGACTACTCTTTTTCCGAAGGGGAAGGCCTTCCACCTGGTCCGGGAATCGAGGCGGCCCCAGACACCTCGTTTTTCTTGGATGGGAAAAGGAAGGAAAACCGGCATGACCGAGAAAAAGCTCACCACGGCGGCGGGCTGCCCCGTCGTCGACAACCAGAACGTCATGACCGCCGGCCCGCGCGGTCCGCAACTGCTGCAGGACGTCTGGTTCCTGGAGAAGCTGGCCCACTTCGACCGCGAGGTGATTCCCGAGCGGCGCATGCACGCCAAGGGCTCGGGCGCCTATGGCACCTTCACCGTCACCCAGGACATCAGCCGCTACACCCGGGCGAAGCTGTTTTCCGCAGTGGGCAAGCAGACCGAGCTGTTCGTGCGCTTCTCCACCGTGGCCGGCGAACGCGGCGCCGCCGACGCCGAGCGCGACATCCGCGGCTTCGCGGTCAAGCTCTACACCGAGGAGGGCAACTGGGACCTGGTCGGCAACAACACCCCGGTGTTCTTCCTGCGCGATCCGCTCAAGTTTCCCGACCTCAACCACGCGGTGAAGCGCGACCCGCGCACCAACCTGCGCAGCGCGAAAAACAACTGGGATTTCTGGACCCTGCTGCCCGAGGCGCTGCACCAGATCACCATCGTCATGAGCGACCGCGGCATCCCGGCGAGCTACCGGCACATGCACGGTTTCGGCAGCCATACCTACAGCTTCATCAACGCCCAAAACGAGCGCTACTGGGTGAAGTTCCACCTCAAGTGCATGCAGGGCATCCGCAACCTGAGCGACGCCGAGGCGGAGGCGGCCATCGGCAAATGCCGGGAAACCCACCAGCGCGACCTCTACGAGGCCATCGAGGGCGGCGATTTCCCGAAATGGCAGTTCTGCGTGCAGATCATGCCGGAGCAGGACGCCGCCAGGGTGCCGTACCACCCCTTCGACCTGACCAAGATCTGGCCGCACAAGGACTACCCGCTGCAGGAGGTCGGCATCCTCGAGCTGAACCGCAACCCGGACAACTACTTCGCCGAAGTGGAGCAGGCCGCCTTCAATCCGGCCAACGTCGTGCCGGGGATCGGCTTTTCGCCGGACAAGATGCTGCAGGGCCGGCTGTTCTCCTATGGCGACGCCCAGCGCTACCGGCTCGGCGTCAATCATGCCCATATCCCGGTCAACGCCCCGCGCTGCCCGGTGCACAGCTATCACCGCGACGGCGCCATGCGCGTCGAGGGCAATTTCGGCAGCACCCTCGGCTACGAGCCGAACGGCTATGGCGAATGGCGGGAACAGCCCGACTTCCGCGAGCCGCCGCTGGCGCTGGCGGGTTCGGCGGATCACTGGAACTTCCGCGAGGATGACGACGACTACTACTCGCAGCCCGGCGCGCTGTTCCGCCTGATGACGCCCCAGCAGCAACAGGTGCTGTTCGAGAACACCGCCCGCGCCCTGGGCGAGGCGCCGGAGGAGGTCAAGCGGCGCCATGTCGCCAACTGCGGCAAGGCCGACCCGGCCTACGGCGCGGGGGTGGCCAGGGCGCTGGGGCTCGACTGAGCGTCGGAAACATCGTTTCTTCGAGAGGAGGGTTCCCATGGAAAACCGCAAAGGCAGGACTCCCGCCATCGATATAGGCATCGATGCCGCGGATCGCGAAAAGATCGCCGATGGCCTGTCGGCACTGCTCGCCGACAGCTACACGCTCTATCTGATGACCCACAACTTCCACTGGAACGTGACCGGCCCGCAGTTCAACACGCTGCACCAGATGTTCATGACCCAGTACACCGAGCAATGGGCCGCCCTCGACCTGATCGCCGAACGCATCCGCGCGCTGGGCTTTCCGGCGCCGGGCACCTACAGGGAGTTCGCCAAGCTGGCCTCCATCGAGGAGGTGAAGGGGGTGCCAAAGGCCGGCGAGATGGTCCGTTATCTGGTTTCCGCCCAGGAGGCGACCGCCCGCACCGCCCGCAAGCTGTTCCCGGTGGTCGACAAGGCCGGCGACCAGCCGACGGCCGATCTGCTCACCCAGCGCCTGGAAGTGCACGAGAAGACCGCCTGGATGCTGCGCAGTCTTCTGGAGGAGTAGGGAGTCCGGCCACGGGGAAGGGCGTGGCCGGGAGAGCGCTCAGCGCACCAGCGAGCGCCGGTGCACGCCCAGGTGCACGCCCAGGCAGGCGACGAACAGGCCGCCGGTGATGGCGTGCGCGCCTTTCTTGCCGGCCGCGGCCAGCGCCAGCGAGGCGGCCAGGCTGCCCAGCATGCCGAGCTTGGCGCCGCGGTTGATCTGCATCTTCAGCGAGCGCCGGCGCGGCGCGTGGGGCCGGGCCAGTTCGGCGTCGATGATCGCGTCGACCTTCGCCTCCAGTACCTCGACCGCGATCCGCGCGGCATCGAAGTGCATCACGAGGCTGCCGGCGCCGGCATTGGGCTGCAGGCTGGCGATGCCTTCGAGGGCGGACAGCGCTTCCTCGATCCGGGCCAGGCGCGCCCGGTCCCGCAGCGCTCTGTCACGAATACGGATGCGCCCGGGCAGCGCGGAAACGATACGACTCATGGGTGATTCATCCTGTACGACAGATGAGCGACGGCCCCGCCAGTCATGGCTGGCGGCAAGACGCAGGGCGGGGAGTCGTCATCGACGGGGTGTGCGAAATTGGCAATTGATAATTATACGCATTTGGCTTCGAGAGCAAGCAAAACCGGATGCCCGGTCGGTGCGGCATGTCCCGCCTGCCATTCTTCCGGGACGACCGCCCGCTGGCCTATGCGCCGGCGTGCTCCACCCGGTTGCGCCCGTTGCGCTTGGCCTGGTACAGCTCCGCGTCCGCCAGGCTGAGCATGTGCTCGAGGTCCAGCGAGCCATCCGCGCAGACGGCGACGCCGAAGCTGGAGGTGCAGCGGATGCGGGCCTCGCCGTGGGCGAGGCTGGTGGCGGCGATGGTGCCGCGCAGGCGTTCGGCGGCGACCAGCGCCTCGGGCAGGCTGGTCTGCGGCAGGATCAGCGCGAACTCCTCGCCGCCGAGGCGTCCGGCGATGTCCGCCTCGCGCACGTGTTCGCGCACGCTGTTGGCCACCGCGACCAGGACCTTGTCGCCGACGAAGTGGCCATGGATATCGTTGATCTGCTTGAAATGATCCAGGTCGAACATGATGACGGCGATGGGGCTGGCGGCGCGCGCGGCCTGCCGGAAGGCCTGCAGGCCCAGCTGGAAGAACGCCCGGCGGTTGTTCAGGCCGGTGAGTTCGTCGATGTGGGCGAGGGCCTCGGCCTGCCGCTTGGCCTCGGCGAGTTCCTCTTCCATGCGCTTGCGCTCGGTGATGTCGGTGGCGATCTCGATGCGCACCAGGCGGCCGTCCGCCCAGTGCCGGGCCTGGTCATGGCATTCGTACCAGCGTCCGGTGCGGGTGTTGCGGAACTCCCAGACGTAGACCCCGGCCGGCTCGCCGTTGGCGTCGAGCAGGTGGGGGTTGCTGCAGAAGTCGCAGGGGCCGGTCTGTCCGGCCTGCAGCAGCTGCCAGCATTTCATCCCCGCGGGATCGCCATAGTGCTGGCGCCCGTAGCTGTTGAGAAACAGCAGCTCGTAGCTGTGCATGTCCGCCACGTAGACGATGGCGTCGAGGCTGTCGAGGATGATTTCGAAGTCTGTGGCGCGGCTGCAGTCGCTGGCCTTCCGTGGCCGGCGGCTGCTCTTCTTTCGGTTGCTCCTGGGCGAATGCATGTCCGATCTACTGCTGGGCCGGCACTCCGGCCGGCGGGAATAAACCCGTCTGCGCCGCAGGCTGCAGACGGAGCCATGGCGCAGGATAGATCAATCCGCCACTATCCGGGGGCCTGTGCGTCGGGCTGCCTGCCTTCTTTAGTCGATCCCGCCGAGCACCTCGCCCACGGCGTCGAACAGGCGGTCCAGCTCGGCGGCCGAGCTGGTGAAGGGCGGGCCGAACTGCAGGGTGTCGCCGCCGCAACGCACGTAGAAGCCCCGGCGCCAGAGCCGCATGGCCGCCTCGAAGGGGCGCACCAGGGTGTCGCCGTCGCGCGGGGCGAGCTGCAGGGCGCCGGCCAGGCCGCAGTTGCGGATGTCGAGGACATGCCGCGCGCCGCGCAGGCCGTGCAGGGCGTTCTCGAAGTGCGGGGCCAGCTCCGCGGCCCGCTGCACCAGGCTCTCGCGCTCCAGCAGCTCCAGCGCGGCGAGAGCGGCGGCGCAGGCGACCGGGTGGGCGGAATAGGTGTAGCCGTGGGCGAACTCCACCGCGTGCTCGGGCAGGTCCTGCTGCATGAAGGTGGCGTAGATCTCGCTGCTCGCCACCACCGCGCCCATGGGAATGGCGCCGTTGGTGAGCTGCTTGGCGAGGTTGAGGATGTCCGGCACCACGCCGAAGCGCTCGGCGCCGAACAGCGCGCCGCTGCGACCGAAGCCGGTGATCACCTCGTCGAAGATCAGCAGGATCTGGTGGCGGTCGCAGAGCTCACGCAGCCGCGCGAGGTAGCCCTCGGGCGGGACGATGACGCCGGCCGAGCCGGCCATCGGCTCGACGATCACCGCGGCGATGTTCGAGGCGTCGTGCAGCTCGATCAGCCCAAGCAGCGCGTCGGCCAGGGCCGGGCCGCCGTGCGCGGGCAGGCCGCGGCTGAAGGCGTTTTCGGCGAGCAGGGTGTGCGGCAGGTGGTCGGCGTCCAGCAGCGGGCCGAAGGCCTTGCGGTTGCCGCCGATGCCGCCCAGGGCGGTGCCGCCGACGTTGACCCCGTGGTAGCCGCGGGCGCGGCCGATCAGTTTGCTCTTGCCGGGCTTGCCCTTCAGACGCCAGTAGGCGCGGGCCATCTTCAGCGCGGTGTCGGCGCATTCCGAGCCGGAGCCGGTGAAGAACACGTGGTCGAGGCCGGCCGGGGTCAGGCTGGCGAGCTTCTCGGCCAGGCGGAAGGACAGCGGGTGGCCGAACTGGAAGCCGGGCGAGTAGTCGAGGGTGCCGAGCTGGCGCGCCACCGCCTCGGCGATCTCCCGGCGGCCGTGCCCGGCGCCGCAGCACCAGAGGCCGGAGAGGCTGTCGTAGACCTGCCGGCCTTCGGCATCGGTCAGGTAGTTGCCTTGCGCCGCGACCACCAGCCGCGGGTCGCGCTGGAAGTTGCGGTTGGCGGTGAAGGGCATCCAGTGGGCGCGCAGGTCGAGTCCGGCAACGGGGGAGGCGGGGATTTGCTGCGGTCGATTCATGGGGCCTCGCAGGCTGGGAAGGGGCTGATCCCAGTCTAGCGGCCTGTGCCGTCGATGGGCGACCCGGCCCGGAGGGGCGAGGAAGCCTGCCTAACGCCTGGCGCCGAGGATCGTCAGGCCGATCAGGCGCGAGACCACCAGGGTGAAATACATGACCCCGGCGAATTCCTCGAGCATCACCAGGGCGCGGGCAAAGGGCTTGAGCGGCAGGATGTCGCCGACGCCGACCCCGGAGAGGGTGGTGAAGCTCAAGAACAGCAGGTCCATCCAGCTGCGCGTCGCGCCGGGATTCACCTGGCCGACGAAGCTGTCCGGGGCGACGAGCTGGCAGGCCATGAACAGGTAGGCGAAGGCCCAGGCCAGCAGGGTGAAGGTCGCGCCGGCGGCGAAGAGCTCGTCGGTGGTCGCCCGCTGGTCCTCCATCATGTAGAAGATCAGGCTGCCTGCCGCATAGAAATAGAAGGCGCTCTCCAGCAGGGCCAGGCTCAGCTTGATCTCCCAGGCGGAGGCCAGGGTGTTGGCCAGCATCAGGACGAGGATGGCGGCGGCCAGCACCAGGGCGATCCAGGTCACCGCGGCGCTGCGGCGCACCATGCGCAGCGCCGCGCCCAGCACGACGATCCCGAAGGCCCCGAGCAGCGCCGGTCCGATCTGGGTGCCCTCCATCAGCGGATAGAGCAGTACGCCCAGCAACTGGATGAACAGCAGTCCGGCGGAAGGCAGGCGGATGAAGTACTGGAGGAGTGGCGGCATCGGCGGCAGAGGCGTCGGTACAGGACTGAGGGCAGTGTAAATAGGCGCGGCGGGGCTGTCATGGGGCGCAGCCATCGGATAGATTTTCGTCCTCCGAATCTCCGGCCTGCTCCATGCCCATGGACCTTCCGCGCGACCACCGCTCGCTGATCGCCTGGATGCTGTTTTTCAGCATCCTGCTCGGCGCGTTGCATTGCAGCTTCGGCCATGGGCAGATGGTCGGCTTCATGCTGGCCGGGTCGGACGGCTCCTGTGCGACCGAGGGGCATGGCGGATCGATGTCGCATGGCGATGACGAGGGTTCGGCGGAGATGCCGGCCTTCTTCAACTGCCCGCTCTGCAGCTGCCTCGCCCTCGTCGATCTGGCCCTGCTGTTCGTCCTCGGCGCCTGGCTGCGCCCGCTGCATGTCTGGCGTCGCAGCCTGGCCCGGCGCGGCAAGGCACCCCCACGCCAGCACTGGCCTCCGGCCAACCCCCGCGCGCCCTGATTCCAGCCTGGCTTCGCCGTCGCTCCCATCCTCCGGGCCTGCCCGGGGCGAGCGTGCGCCGGCGAAGCCGGCCCTTCCTGCGACTTCGGCGTGGTCCCGGCCACGGCCGGGCCATGCCCGACACGGAACGAAGAAGAACTTCAGGAGAACGGGATGCGCCCTTCATCCATTCTGAGCCTGCTGGCGCTGAGCGCCGGCCTGGCAACCCCTGTCCTGGCCGAACAGATCGAGCTGGACAGCATGACCATCGACGGACGCCGCGAGCCGGACCCGACCGCGCCGACCCTGGCCGAGAAACGTGCCGAGTTCGCGCGGATTCCCGGCGGCGCCACGCTGGTCGACGGCGAAATCTACAAGACCGGCCGCAGCAGCACCCTGCAGGACGCCCTGGGCATGGCCACCGGGGTGTTCGTCCAGCCGCGCTTCGGAGCCGAGGAGTCGCGCCTGTCGATCCGCGGCTCCGGCCTGCAGCGCACCTTCCACGGCCGCGGCCTGCTGCTGATGCAGGACGGCGCGCCGGTCAACCTGGCCGACGGCAGTTTCGACTTCCAGGTCATCGAGCCGCTGGCCACCGACCACATCGAGGTGCTGCGCGGCGCCAACGCCTGGCACTACGGCACGGCCACCCTCGGCGGGGCGGTCAACTTCGTCGCGCCGACCGGCAAGAGCGCGCCGCCGCTGGACCTGCGCTACGAGGGCGGCAGCTTCGACTATCAGCGGCTGTTCATGGCGGTCGCCCAGGATTTCGGCGACTGGGACGCCTACCTGAGCATGACCGACTCCTCCCAGGACGGCTTTCGCGACCATGCCCGGCAGGACAACCAGCGCTACTTCGCCAACCTCGGCGGGCGGCTCACGGAGCGGCTGTCCACCCGCTTCTACCTGACCCACGTGGAAACCGACTCCGAACTGCCGGGCAACCTGACCAGGGCGCAGATGCATGACGACGACGAGCAGGCCGCGCCGAACAACCTGCGCAACGACCAGCGCCGCGACTTCACCCTCGACCGCCTCGGCAACCGCACCGTCTGGCTGCTGGACGGCGGCCACAGCCTGGAGCTGGCCAGCTTCTACAGCGAGAAGGATCTCTGGCACCCGATCTATCAGGTGCTCGATGTGGACAGCGAGGACTACGGCCTGCGCCTCACCCACAAGTGGCAGCGCCAGGGCTGGCGCTGGACCGGCGGCATCGAGGCCAGCCACGGGCGCAACCGCGACGTGCGCCACCAGAACGTCGGCGGACACGCCGGGCGCAAGCTCAACGAGCTGCGCCAGACCGCGCGCAACCTGAATGCCTTCGCCGAGCTGGAAATCCCGCTGGCCGAGCGCTGGGCGCTGATCGGCGGACTGGCCTGGCTGCACCAGGAGCGCGAGGTCGACGACCGCCTCAAGTGCAGCACCGCGGTCACCAGCCGGTGCGTGTTCCAGGACGAATCCTTCGAGTCGACCTACGTCGGCCGCGTCGCGCGCCTCGGCGTGCGTCACGATCTGGCCGAGGGCGTGCAGCTGTTCGCCAACTTCAGCCAGAGCTACGAGCCGCCGACCTTCAGCGAGCTGACCGGCGGCCAGATCGTCAGCGAGAACGACGCCCAGCGGGCCAGGACCTGGGAGGCCGGCCTGCGCTACAGCCGCGGCGGCGTGGAGCTCGACCTGGCGCTCTACCGCAGCGAGATCCGCGACGAGCTGCTGGCGCTCAACGACGCCAACGGCGACCCGCTGGGCACGATCAACGCCGACCGCACCCTGCACCAGGGCGTCGAGCTGGGCGGTTCCTGGTCGGTCGGCGCCTTCGTGCTGCGCGGGCAATACCTGTTCAACGACTTCCGCTTCGACGACGACGATGTCTACGGCGACAACCGCCTGGCCGGCGTGCCGCGCCAGTTCGTCAAGGGCGAGCTGCTCTGGCAACGGGCGGGCTGGTACGCCGGGCCGACCTTCGAGTGGGTGCCGAGCCACTACGCGGTGGACCACGCGGAGACCCTGTACACCGACCGCTACGCCCTCTGGGGGCTGAAGGCCGGCTACCGGGCGGCGCAGGGGCCGAGCTTCTTCATCGAGGGCCGCAACCTGTCCGACCGCCGCTACGCCGCCACCACCGGGGTGATCGCCGATGCCCGCGGGCAGGACAGCGCCCAGTTCCTGCCGGGCGATGGGCGCAGTCTGTATGCCGGGGTGGAATGGCGGTTGTGACGGTGGAGGCTCCGGGGTCCCATACCCCGGTTGTGCCGCGTGCATGGCTGGTTGGGGCGGATGGCCCCAACCAGCTGCAGCTTCGTCGTTAGCGGGGCGGCTGGCGGGCCACGACGCTACCTGCGCCGGGGGCCTTCTTGCCCGGCTATCCGGTCTGCTGCGCGCTGTGCCGGACAGCCGCTGGCTCGGGGCTTTTTCGATGGCTCGACGAGCCATCGCCAGGCAGGCGCCCTTCATGTTCCGACCGGACGGGCGCGACGGAAAATCGACTGCTGCCGATCAATTGCAATACTCTGGATCGATATAGTTACCAAGCTCGTGCGTGGCGAAGATATCGCAATAATCGCCTTTCCCTGAACTGGACCAGTTGCTGTGCTTGTCCAGGATCTCCATGACGCGATTCGCGAACTCGTACCTGTCCTGATAGGTGGAGCTGGATTGCAACTCGGCAGCCCAGTACACCAGTGTGTTGAAGTCCGTATCGGTGCTGGGATACCAGGTATTGGTGATGGTGGCGCCATCGACTTTCTTTCCATGGTAGAACTTCCACAGGGCCTGCCCGACCACGCGCCCGGCACTATAGGGATCTTCGGTGCTGGCAGCATTGGCACAGGAAAAGTCCGTCAACTTCGACAGATTGCCGTCATTCGTATGAACCCGGCCGACGCTCGAGTTTGAGAAATACAGCTTGTTCGTATCGGCCGGGGCATAGCCGACATTGTAGTAATCATGCCAAAAGGCATGAGGTACTGCCGTGCCAAGTACTCCCTCGTGCGTCAACTGCAACTCGTTCGAGCCACCACAGTCCAGGTCGGTATCCACAGCATGGTAGCGCTGTAAATAAAAGTGGTTGAGTTCGTGATGCAGTTCACTTGGATTGATGAAGCAGCCGTCACCTTGACAGCCCGCATTGCTATCGGATGAACCTGCAGGATCCTTGTGGGCAAGGCGAATAACGTCGCCACCTTCACCCTTGTCGTCATCGGTCGTGACTGGAAAGACGGAGTTGTACCAGGAGCGATTCTCCTCAGTGCAGGCGTTGCTGATGATGAGCACGCGCGGATAATCGCTTGCGGAACTCGGCAGGACCCCCAGGGCATCGAGAGAGGGTTTCAGCCACTGGCTGAACCAGCGCCCCCAGTAATAGGCATTGGTTTCGCCGAAAGTTTCCGATTCGCCGCCCGGAAAATACGAGACAAAATCCCGATCAAGTCTTCGGGTGGCGCGGATATAAGAAGATCCGTTATCGGTTCCATACGCATTTTCACACCAAGTGTCGCCAACCTGCGGCGTGAGGGAGCAGTCGGTTTCCGCGCTGCCCTCGCAACGATGATCGTTCATCATGTAGAAGAAGTCATGCTCCAGGCGCCGATCGTTCCGCGTATATTGGTTCGGCGAGACGATCTGCTGCGGGCTGAACAGGTCACCGCCCGTAAAATACCAGCGATTCACCTTCGCATCGTTATAGGCCTGGCTAACCAGGTCGCTCACGTTCAATACCGTGCCTTCCGCACGATCCACGATGACACGCCAATGGCATGCTCCCCGCTTGGAAGTCAGTTCGACGTTCCATACCCGTCTCTTGCGGATCAGGTCGATCGATGGTTCCACCAGCAGCGGTTTTGCATCGTCGCTCGCGCAGTCTTCCTTGGCATTCGAGGCGATCTTGATTGCCTTGTCACCCGGTATCCCGGCTTTCAACTTGTCCAGGGGAAATTTCTGCGGCGTCACGATCATTCGGCTGATGCCGACCACGTTCCAGTTGATATCGAATTGCACGATGGTCTTGCCATACAGGACGGCCTCGTTTTTCGAGTAGAACTGTTTGTAGATGGCCTTTCTCGTGTAGGCGCCATGCGTAAAGTCCATCAGTTTCATGCTTTCATTGAGTTCTTTCGCGCTGATCTCGAAGAGATTTCCATGCTGCTCGAGAAAGGCCTGCAGGATCTTTGAGGCCGCCCGTTTTTCCTTTGCCAGCAACTCTTTTGTCGGGCGCTCCCAGTCCAGCATTTCGTGGGGCGAGGACGCAGCTTCCGTTCTGTTCTCCTCCGTCACCTCATCGGCGGAGCTTTCCCTGGAGTCTTCCTTTTCCTTGCCTTTGGATTTTTCCGGCGTCTGCAACTCCTCGCCGACGTAGGGCAGTTGTTCGTCTGGTTGCGCTTCGATGTCGTGGCTCTGTTTTTCCAGAGTCCCCGAGAAAATCGGCGCTTGGATCTTCAATGGTTCGGCGGCCTGCGCCGGCAGGCCAAGCTCTTTCAAGGTCTTGACGGAATATTCTGGAATAGTCTCTTTAGGCGTCGTGGAAAAGCTGTCGATGTGGCCATTGAAAAATGAGAACGAAGCGTTCGGGTCCTGTGTGCGATATTCTTCCACCAGGGCTGAAAGCTTTTCGGATGGTTGGGTAGCCTGACTCCTCAGTTCGTTGTCATTCGACTTTCCGGCATCTCCCGTACCCCCGGGCATTTTGTCGCCAGCATGCGCACCACTTGCAGCCCAGCCTGCGCCACTAACCAGGATAAGCAGCGACATCTTGCCCAAAAGGGATATTTTTCTATGGCCGTTCCTTTCCATCTCACTCTCCGCGCGATAGGGGCACAACAGGTTGGCGAGCAGTGTGGGTGCGTCGATCTTTGACATCGCATCCACTCGATAACCGCTGAGGGGGAATCTGAAACAGTACTTGTGCAATGATTTTTCGACTTTTAATTATATTGCCATGTTCTGTTGTGACTCCCTTGGCGGTCTTGTGATCAAGAGCGGTTGACTGCCAAATCTAGACGCTGATACTCCGAAAGCTAGCGAAGCGGTTGCAGGATTCATTTGTTCATTTTCCAGAAGGCATGGCGTATCACTTCCGAACCAGGTGCCGTCGACATTTCGAGTCAGGGAAGGCGATGAGGCGAACTTGTAGAGTCGAGATTCCCATGGCGACAACTTTGTCGATTGGCAATGCCACGACTGATGCCCAGCGATAAACTTTGGCCGAAGCCGGAAAAGTTTTTTCGGAAATCCATCTGCCAAAAGCCGGGCCCGTGCGTGACGGTTGAATGAGTGCAAATGCATCCGGCGGATGCACGCGAACCATCCCAAGAGAGAGAAGCCTGCCCAGCGCAGTGCCTCCGGATGCGGGAGTCCGCCCTGCGAGCGCTTCGGGTCGAGGGGCCGGACTGGCGTAACCCCATGCCGGCGTGGAGTGGCTGGCGGCCGGCAGCCCACATGATCCGCTGGAGCATCCCCGCAAGTACCCGGTGCAGATCGGGCTGGTAAATGGCCTTTCGACGCGGAACTTTTCAGCCTCGACCAAAGCCCGTCGCCGAGCATCGAACGGTGCATCGAAACCCGTAGAATCGCCGGCGCAGGAGCTTTTATTCTGCAGGGTTGCTCTTCCTGATCGGTGCTCCCGACCCGAAGCGTCAAAAGTCCTTGATTGCGATGCAGTAGCGAATTAATGGCAATTGTATTGCCCTTGGATCCTGAAACCGCCATACTTACATACGGTTACAAGATTTTTCGTAATCACTTTGAAATATAAGACGTTGCGCGGCGAAAAACTCGAGAGTTTCTAAAGAACAAGTTGATTCGGACAGGGAGAGTCGGAAGCCTGGTCCCGGTGCTGCCAGTGTTGTTCGCTGGCGGTTTCCAGTCACTCCTTTGCGTCAAGGTTTCGGCATGCATTCATGTCGTACGTCTCCTATTCGAACTTCTCTTAATAACTTTATATTTAAGAAAAACTGAAAATGTTCGATGTATCGGAAGAGCGGGCTGCTGTTTGTGAGTCGGTATCGGAGTCATGCCCGCTGACCGGGTTGCAGCACGCCTATTGGGTTGGCGAGCAAAAGGTCTACAAGTTTCATACTGTCCCGTTCCTTTATTTCTGCTATTTCACCGAGGACCTCGACATTCCCCGGCTCGAAACGGCACTCCAGACAGTACTCGAGGCTTATCCCGAATTGTCCATGGAGTTCCTCTCCGACGGCACCCAACGTCCGGCGCTGGAGCCGATCGGGAAGGTTTCCCTCGAGTTGACCGATTGGCGCGACCGACCGCCGATCGGCACGGCCGAGCTGCAGGATCTGCGCAAGAAGGGCATGGAGGAGAAGCTGGCCCTGCTCGGCGCCAGGGTACAGGTCACGGCATTCCTGGACCGTGTCGCCGACGGTTATTACGTCAACTTCGCCTTCCGCCTGATTTCCTTCGACGCCTTCTCGGTGCGCCTGTTCTACAACGCGCTGGTGCGGGTCTATAACGGCATGGGCCTGCCCGAGGAGCCGCGTGCCTTCTTCGCCGAGTTCATGGCCAAGCGCCAGGCGCTCAAGCAGACCAGCGTCTTCCAGCGCTCCATGCAGTACTGGCAGGAGCGGATCGCCACGCTGCGCAACGCCCCGGAGCTGCCGGTGGTCGAGCACGAACGCATGCCGGATGAGTCCCGCCTCCGGCGCATCCGCTTCGTGTTCGGCCCGGAGCGGGTGGCCCGCCTCAACGAGCAGGCGCGCAAGCTGGGCATCAGTCCCAGCATGCTGTTCTGCACCGCCTATACCGATGTGCTGCGCCTCTGGTCGCGCAATCGATCCTTCACCATCAACATGCTGATGAGCCACCGCCCCTCGGGCGATCCGCGCTTCCAGCGCGCCTTCGGCAACTTCGGCAGCACATTGCTGCTGGAGTCCGTCGATGCCCCTGGGCTGTTCGTCGAGCGGGCCAAGGTCCTGCAACGGCAGCTGGCGCGGGATATACGCCACTCCCGTGTCGAGGGCGTCGACGTGATCCGCGCCATGGGCAGCACCGGCACCGGCCTGCCGGTCATGCCGGTGGTGTTCGCCAGTTCCCTCGGCCTCGACCTGCCGGAGGGCCTGCTGCTGCCCAACGAGTTCGGCCTGAAGAACATGGGTGGCGGTCTGCACACCCCCCAGGTCTGGCTGGACTGCCAGGTCTACATGTACCTCGATGAGCTGGTGCTGAACTGGGACTATGTGGAAGGCCTGTTCCTGCCCGGGGTCATCGAAAACATGTTCGCGGCCTTCGAGCAGCAGATCGAAGCCATCCTGCAGCACGACGCCCCCCAGGAAGCGCTGCTGCTGCCCAGGGTTCCGCCGCAGGCGCTGCTGGCGCGCCAGGCAGCCAACCAGACCGGGCGTGAGCTGCCGACCGGCCGGCTGGAGTACTTCGTCGCCGAGGCCTGTGCCCGTTATCCCGAGCGGGCGGCGATCATCGCCGCCGACCGCGTCGTCGACTACCAGAGCCTGTGGGGCTGGAGCACCAGCCTCGCGGCCCGCCTGCGTCAGGCCGGCGTGGGGGCCGACGATCTGGTCGCCGTGGTGGCCAAGCGTGGCTGGCGCCAGGTGACGGCCCTGCTCGGGGTGGTCCAGTCCGGCGCGGCCTATCTGCCGATCACCAGCGACCAGCCGGCGGCACGCAAGGAATGGCTGATCGCCCGTCCGGGGGTCAAGGTCGTGCTGATCGAGCGCGAGCTGGCCACCGGCCTGAGCCTGCCGCCGGACGTCCGCGTGCTGCTGCTGGAGGATGCGCTGCCCGATGCACCGCCGCCGGCGGTGGCGCTGGAGCCGGCCCAGGGCGAGCGTGATCTGGCCTATGTGATCTTCACCTCCGGCTCGACCGGTCAGCCCAAGGGCGTGGCCATCGACCATCGCGGGGCGGTGAACACCATCCAGGACGTGATCGCCCGCTTCGGCCTGAGCTGCGAAGACCGGATGATCGGCCTGTCCAGCTTCAACTTCGACCTGTCGGTCCACGACATCTTCGGCGGTCTGGCCGTGGGCGCCGCCCTGGTGCTGCCGCCGCATAGCGAGACGCCGGCGCCCGACCAGTGGACCGCCTGCGTGCGCGAGCATGGGGTGACGGTGTGGAACACTGTGCCGGCCTCGCTGGAGATGCTGATCGAGTTCCTCGGCCCGCAGGCCGCCGTCCATCTGCACAGCCTGCGGCTGGTGATGCTCAGTGGCGACTGGATCCCGATCACCCTGCCGGAGCGCCTGAAGAAGGTGGTGCCGGGCGTCACCCTGATCAGCCTCGGCGGCGCCACCGAGGCCTCCATCTGGTCCAACTACTTCCCGGTCGAGCGGGTCGCGCCGGGCTGGAAGAGCATTCCCTACGGCTGGCCGCTGTCCAACCAGAGCTTCCATGTGCTGACCCGGGAGCTCGAACCGGCTCCCGACTGGGTGCCGGGCGACCTGTACATCGGCGGCATCGGCCTGGCCCGGGAGTACTACGGCGACCCGGCGCGCACCGCGGAAAGCTTCATCATCCATCCGCAGAGCGGCGAGCGCCTGTACCGCACCGGTGACGTCGGCCGCTACTTCGAGGACGGCTGCCTGGAGTTCCTCGGCCGCCTCGACGGCCAGGTGAAGATCCGCGGCTTCCGCATCGAGCTGGAAGAAATCGACGCCAACCTCGCGCGCTGCCCGGGCATCCGCGCCGTCACCACGGTGGCGGTGCGCAGCGGCGACGACAGCCGTCTGGTGGCTTTCTACCAGCCATCGGCCGAACCGCTGGAGGTCGAGGCGATCCGCGCCCATCTGGCGACCGCCCTGCCTCCCTACATGATCCCGTCGCAGTTCATGGCGTTGTACAGCCTGCCGGTCACGGCCAACGGCAAGGTCGACCGCAAGGCGCTGTCGGTCATGGCCGACGCGCTCGGCCCGGAGGAGCGGCCCCGGCGCAGTCCGGGCAGCGAAACCGAGCGGCGCCTGGCCGGTTTGTGGCGCCAGCTGCTCGGCCTCGAGGAACTGGGTGTGGACGACGAGTTCTTCGAGCTGGGCGGTACCTCGCTGCTGGCGGTGCGCCTGATCAACGCCATCACCAGCGAGTTCGGCCAGACCCTGCCGCTGGTGTCGCTGCTGCGTCACGGCACCATCGCCGCCCAGGCCGGCATGCTTGACGCGTCCGAGCACGCCGGCCACCAGCGCACCCCGCTGGCGGTGATGCGCGAGGGCGGGCAGGCCACCCTGGCCGTGGTCCACCCGGTAGGCGGCAACATCCTCTGCTACCGGGAGCTGATCGAGCTGCTGCCCGCCGGCGTGACCCTGCTCGGCCTGCAGTCCCCCGGCGACGGCGCCCCGCGCCAGCTGGAGGCGCTGGCCGCCAGCTATGTGGATGCCCTCTGTACCCAGATTGCCGACCCGGCTTCGATTCACCTGCTGGGCTGGTCCATGGGCGGGGTGATCGCCCAGGAAATGGCCCGGCAGATGGAGGCCCGCGGCATCGCGCCGAACGGGGTGACGATGATCGACAGCTGGATGGCCGCGCCACAGAGCGAAGGCGGCCTGCGTCTGGAAGGGGAGGCCCTGTTGCTCAACTTCCTCCGTGACCTGCTGTCCGGCGAGCCGCTGCCGATCGACTTCGACAGCCTGTCGCGGCTGGACGAGGCCGAGCAGCCGGAAGCCATCGTGCAGGCGCTGAAGCAGGCCGGCGGCATCGGCTCCGACCTGTCCCGGGACGAGTTCCTCGCTCTCCTGGGCGAGTATAGAGCCAACTACGACGCGCTGGTCGCTCACGCCCCGCGCCCGACGGCCACACCCGCGCGCCTGTACCGGGCCAGCCGCGGCATGGACTTCCCGCTGCTGGCGCCGTTCGCCCTGGCGGAGGCCGCGCATCTCCAGGTGGTCGACTGGGAAGGCGACCACTTCTCGGTGGTCGAGCGGAACTCCCTGCGCGAGATCCTGGCGCACCTCGCCAATTCCAGCGAGGTCGCCTGCTGGTAGAAACCGGATAATCGCGACCGCCCCCTGCCACGGCAGTGGGCGGTCGTCCTCTTTCCCAGTCTCGGATTGAAAATTCAATGAGTGAACATTTCGACACCCTGATCGTCGGCGGCGGTCAGGGCGGGCTCTCTACGAGCTATTACCTGACCCTGCAGCAGCGTTCCCACCTGGTGCTGGAGCGTGGCGACATCCCCGCGCCGGTCTGGCGCGACGACCGCTGGGACGCCTTCACCCTGGTCACGCCCAACTGGGACTTCCGCCTGCCCGGCGCCACCTACGCCGGCGATGATCCCGACGGTTTCATGCCCCGTGAGGAGATCGTCCGGACCTTCGCCGACTACGTCCAGCGCCACCAACTGCCGGTGAAGTTCAATTGCGAGGTCACCGAGATCTGCGCCGATCCCGCCGGATTCCGCGTCTCTACCCGCGACGGAGACTACACCGCGCGCAACGTGGTGGTCGCCACCGGGCTGTTCCAGTTCCCGCGCCGGCACGCGATGGCGGCCGGGTTGTCCCCGTCGATCGTCCAGATGCATTCCGGCGCCTATCGCAACCCGGCGGCGCTGGCACCCGGCGCGGTGCTGGTGGTCGGCAGCTCGCAGTCCGGCTGCCAGATCGCCGACGAGCTGAACCGCGCCGGGCGCACCGTCTACCTGTGCGTCGGCCGGCACGACCGGGCGCCGCGCCGCTACCGCGGCAAGGACATCTTCGAGTGGATGCGCCTGTCCGGGCTGGCCGACCAGACCGTCGACAGCCTGCCGTCGCCGAAGCTCAGGTTCGCCCCCAACCCGATCATGGCCGGCCGCCGCGAGGGCGGCAGCCTCAACGTGCACCGGCTGGCCCGCAATGGCGTGCGGCTGCTCGGCACGCTGCAGGGCATCGACGGGACCGGCCTGAACCTCGCGCCCGACCTGCACGACAACCTGGCCGGCACCGACCAGCGCGAGGCCGAACTGCTGGGCAAGATCGACATGCTGGTGAGCATGCGCAAGCTGGACCTGCCCGAGGAGCAGCCCGAGCGCCTCGAAGACGGCTACGCCGCGCCGCTGGCCGAGCGGCTCGACCTGGCCGAGGCCGGCGTCACCACGCTGATCTGGGCCACCGGCTACGGCTTCAGCTTCGATCTGGTCAGGTTCCCGGTGTTCGACGAGGACGGCTATCCGCTGCAGCAGCGCGGCGCCACGGCCCAGCCGGGGCTCTACTTCGTCGGTCTGCCCTGGCTGTACAACAAGCGCTCCGGCCTGTTGAGCGGCGTCGGCGAAGACGCCGAGCACATCGCCGGACATATCCAGGCACGGGACAACGGGAAGGGCTGAGGTCGTGAGTCAAGAAGCACCGGCGAACGCCGCCGCACAACCCGCTGGCCCGACACCGGGAAGCGCCCGCAAGGCCAAGGCGATCCTCGCGCTGATCGCCGTCGCCGGCCTCGTCGTCGTGGGACGCATGTGGTGGCGCAGCACCTATTTCGAGGAAACCGACAACGCCTACGTGGAGGGCTATATCAGCGCCATCGCGCCCCGGGTCGACGGGGTGGTGACCCGGGTCCTGTTCGAGGACAACCAGAAGGTTCGCGCCGGCGACGTGCTGGTCGAACTCGATCCGGCCGACTATGCCGTGCGGGTCGAGGAGATCAAGGCCCAGGTCCTGGAAGTCGATGCCGAACTGCTCAAGCTGGATGCCGACATCGAGCAGGACGAGGCCAGGGTCCGCGCGCTGACCGCGCGCTCGGCCCGGCGTCAGGCCGAGCTCAAGCGCCACAGGCAGGACGCCGAGCGCCAGCTGGCGCTGCGCAACCAGGACATCAAGGCCGTGACCGGGACGGAGCTGGACGCGGCCATCGCCGCCCGCGACGGCGCCCAGGCGGATTACACCGCCCAGCAGGAGGAAATCCGTGCGGCCCAGGCCGGCGTCGAGGCGACCCGCTCGTCCCGCGCCGTCCTGCTCGCCCGCAAGGAAGTGCTCGCCGCCAAGCGGCGGGACGCCGAGCTGCAGCTCGAGTACACCACCCTCAAGGCGCCGGTGGACGGCCGGATCGGCAACAAGTCGGTCGAGGTCGGTGATCATGTGGCGAAGGGCCAGCGCCTGGTGGCGATCATCCAGGACGGCGTCTGGGTGACGGCGAACTTCAAGGAAACCCAGCTGCGCGACCTGATTCCGGGACAGAAGGTCGACATCCGCCTCGACACCTTCCCCGGCGAGAAGATCGAGGGACGGGTGGACAGCTTCGCGCCGGCCTCGGGCGCCAAGTTCGCCCTGCTGCCGCCGGAGAACGCCACCGGCAACTTCACCAAGATCGTCCAGCGCGTGCCGGTGAAGATCACCTTCTCCCCGGAAACGCCGAAGGCCCTGATGGAACGGGTGGTGCCGGGCATGTCGGCGCTGATCGAGGTCGATCTGCGCCAGGAACCGCCCAAGGTGGCCGCCCAATGAGCGGCCCACCCGCGCCCGCCGCGGATCAGGTGACGTCGCGGACCTGGATCGCCATCGCCGCGGCGGTCCTCGGGGTGTTCATGGCAGTGCTCGACACCCAGATCACCAACGCTTCGCTGCCGGAAATCCTCGGCTCGCTGTCGGCCTCCATGGAGGAAGGCTCGTGGATGAGCACCACCTACCTCGCGGCGGAGGTGGTGGCCATTCCGCTGACCGGCGTCTTCCTGCGGGTCTTCGGCCCGCGCGCCTTCATCCTGGGCAACACGGTGCTGTTCCTGGTGTTTTCGACCCTCTGCGGAATGGCCTGGAACCTCGAGTCGATGATCGTGTTCCGCACGCTGCAGGGCTTTTTCGGCGGCGCGCTGATTCCGACGGCGATGACCCTGATCATCGTCAGCCTGCCGCCGGGCAAGCGGCCGATGGCGCTCGCCTGGCTGATGCTGGCCAGCACCCTGGCGCCGACGCTGGGGCCGACGGTCGGCGGCATCCTCACCGAGTTCTACAGCTGGCCGTGGATCTTCTACATCAACTGGCTCCCCGGCGTCCTGATGCTGGCCGGCATCGCCATTGGCCTGGATGCGCAGCCGCAGAAGTTCAATCTGCTGCTGAGGATGGACTGGCTGGGCATCGCCGGGATGATCGTCGGCCTGGGCGCGCTGATCGTCTTTCTCGAGGAGGGCAACCGCAAGGACTGGTTCGACTCGGAGTTCATCCGCACCACCAGCTTCGTCGCCTTCGCCGGCATCCTCCTGTGGATCGGCAGCCAGTTGCTGCGCCCCGACCCCTTCGTCAACGTCTGGCTGTTCGGCCGGCGCAACTTCTGGGTGGCGTCCGGGGTCGGCGCGGTGGCGGGCCTGGGACTGTACGGCTCGACCTTCGTCCTGCCGCTGTTCCTCGCCCACATCGCCGACTACAACTCGCGGCAGATCGGCGAGACCATCATGTGGATGGGCCTGCCGCAGATCATCATGACCCCGGTGGCGGCGGTGCTGGCCAAGAAGATCGACAACCGCATCATCTGCTCGGCCGGCCTGCTGCTGTTCTCCGGCTCCTGCTTCATGAACGCCTACATGACAGCCGACACCGGCTACGACCAGTTGATCGTCTCCCAGGTGTTTCGCGCCCTCGGACAGCCGCTGATCCTCATCACCCTGTCCAACATGGCCATCCACCGGATCGAGCTGACCAACCTGTCCTCGGCCTCCAGCCTGTACAACATGACCCGGGTGCTGGGCGGTGCGGTCGGCACGGCACTCCTGTCCACGGCCATCACCATGCGCGAGCACCTGCATTCCGAGCACCTGGTCGAGGCGGTTTCCCTGTTTTCTTCAGCCACTCGCGAACGGATCGCGGCGATTACCACGATGCATATGAACAACAACGGCGACATCGCCCTTGCCACTCAGCAGACCATGGCCACCCTGAACGGCGTGGTGCAGCGCGAGGCCTTCGTGATGGCCTACAGCGACAGTTTCTTCATCCTGGGCAGCATGCTGCTGGCGTCGGTCGGCCTGGTCTGGCTGGCGGATCGCATCGTGGCTCCCGGCGCCAAGGGGAAGGACAACCGATGAACAACCGACTTCCCCTCCTGCTGGGACTGGCCGTCCTGCTGCAGGGCTGCAGCATCGAGCCTTTCGTGCTGGCGCCCGACCCGGAGTTGCCGTCGAGCTACCGTAAGGCTTCCCCGGACGAGCCGAACAACGTGGATGTCCGCTGGTGGCGGGTCTACCGGGACCCGGTGCTCGACTACCTGGTCGAGGGCGTCCTGGAGCGCAACCCCTACACCCAGTTCGGCGAGCTGCACGTGGCCGAAGGGCAGGCGGGCGTGCTGAGCACCCGGGCCGATCTCTTCCCCAACCTGAACTTCGGCGCCAGCCGGGACGAGAGCCACACCTCGACCAATACCCCGCTGGGCGAGCTGCTCCAGCAGGGAACCATCGCCGGCCAGAGCAACCGCATCACCACCAATACGGCCTGGCAGATCGACCTCTGGGGGCGGATCGCCCAGTCCGTCGAGCTGGCCAAGGCCAAGCTGGGCGTGGCCGAGGCCACCCGGCGCAGCGTGGCGCTGGTCCTCGCCCGCGAGGTGGCGGTCGCCTACTGGCAGTTCCGCGCCGCCGAGGCCGACCACGCCCTGCTGGAGCAGATCCGCGCCGAGCGGGCGGAGGCGGTCCGCTTGATCGGCATGCGCCTGGATACCGGCCTCAACACCGAGCAGGACCTGCTCGAGGCCAAGGTCAGGCTGGCCAGGGTGGAGGCCGAGATGCACGAGGCCGTGGTCAAGCGCGACATGAACGAGCAGGAACTGGCGATCCTGATGGTGGTGGACGTGAAGGACTTCCGCGTGCCGTCTCCGCCGGAGTACGCCCTGCCCGAGATTCCCACGGTGGCTCCCGGCCTGCCGGCGACCATCCTGTCCCGCCGTCCGGACCTGATGGACTCTTCCGAACGCCTGCGCGCCCTGATCGCCCAGGAGCGGATCGCCGAAACCGCCTTCTATCCCAGCATCAGCCTGACCAGCCGCTACGGCTTCGCCTCCCAGGACCTGAGCGACCTCACCAAGCACGCTTCCCGGGAGTTCTCCTTCGTGCCGATCTCCCTGAACCTGCCGATCTTCGACGCCGGGCGCAACCGGGCCAACCTGGAGGCGGCGCGCCTGCGCTACCAGCAGCATGTGAACGTGCACAAGGTCAACATCCTCATCGCCCTGCGCCAGGTGGACGACGGCCTGACCCAGGTCCAGGCGGCCCGGGAGCGGCTGAGCATCCTCGACGAGGCGCTGGAGGCTTCCCAGCGGCGTGCGGATGTCGCCGCGGCCCGCTATGCGGTGGGGCAGAGCAACTACCTGGAGGTCACCCGGGCCCAGGACAATTCGCTGTCGCTGCAGCGCAGGCAGGTGCGCAGCCGCATCGATGGCCTGATGGCCGCGACCATGCTGATGGAGGCGCTGGGGGGCGGCTGGAACGAGTCCCTCGAGGGAGGGCAAACCGTCGCCGGGACCGAATGAGGATGGCGTGTCGTACGGGAGCTCCCGCCGGGAACGGGCCGGCGCTCCTCTATCTTCGCGACGCGCAAAGCCCTTGAACGTTGACAGGGCTGGCGCTCAGCGCGGGCGGAAGCGGAAGCCCCGGTAGTTCAGCACCACGCCGTCGCTGGCGATCCGCTCCAGGACGATGCCGGGGCCGGCCTGGTCGCCCTGGTGCAGGATGCGTTCGTTGATCACCGCCATGCGCAGCTGCGGCTCCTCGGCGTAGGAGAAGCCGGAGAGGGAAAGCCTCGGCAGGCTCTGGCGCAGCTCGGCGGGCAGTTCGTGGAAGCCGAGCACCCGCTCGGGCGGCGCCGGCAGGGCAGGGGCGGGCCGGGCTGCCGGTTGCGTGGCGGCGAGCGCTGGAGCGGAGGGCGGGATCTCGGGCGCCGCCGGCGGGTCCAGGCGGATCAGCGGCGGCTGGCTGGCGACGGCGGGTCCGGGCCGTTCCGTCGCGGGCGCGGGGCTGGCGGCAACCGCTGCCGGGGCCGGGGCGACGGGTGCCGGAGGTGCGCTGCGCGGAGCGGGCGTTTCCGCTGGCGGCGCCTGAACGACCGCGCCGGCCACCGCGTTCTGCCAGGGGCGCCACCAGCCGAGGCCGGCGCCGATCAGCGCCAGGCCGAGCGCCAGCAGCAGGTAGGCCGGCGGGCGCCGGCCGGCGGTTTCGCGGGGCGGGGCGAGCAGCGGCGGCAGGCTGTTGAGGGCCGGCGCCTTGCCCTGCTGGCGGGCGTGCTCGGATTGCTTCAGGGCTTCGAGTATGTAGGACATCAGTGGCTCTGCCTCGTCAGGGCGGTCATCTCCGCGGCGCCCAGGCGGGCCAGGCGTTCCAGGGTCTGCGCGCCGACCACGCCGTCGGCGAGCAGGCCGTTGGCCTGCTGGAACTGGCGCACGCGCTGCTCCAGTTCGCTGCCGAACAGCGGGTCGCCGGCGCGCGGGCGGCTCTGTCCTTCCCAGCGCGCCAGCTGCAGGTCCACCCAGGCCACGTCGGCGCCGCGGCTGCCCAGGGTCAGGCGCCGGCTGCGGGCCAGCGGCGCCTGCTGCAGCTGGACGTAGCGGCCGCTCCAGCGCCGTGCCAGCGCGGCGAGGCCGACCTCGCGGACCTCGCCGGCCACGACCAGCCGTGCCCGCCGCCCGTCGCGCTCCAGCAGGGTGGCGAGGAAGGGCGGCCCCCCGGCCGGGGCGAGTTCGACGATCAGGGGCGGCTGCAGGCTGGCCAGGGACTCCGCCGCGGCCTGCCGGCGCAGGCAGCGCAGGCTCATCTCCTCGACCTGCCGGCAGGCGCCGTCGAGATCGCTGGGCTGGCGGATGCCCGCCTGCCAGTGGCCGAACAGCGCGCGCACCGCCAGCGCCTCGTGCAGCCAGTGATCCTCGCTCGCGGGGCCGGCGAGTTCCTCCTCCGGCGGCGGTTCGGCGGGTTCGGGATGTGGCGGCTCCAGGGGCGGCTCGCTTTCCAGGTCTGGAGATCCGGCCGGCGCGGCGGGGGGCGATGGCGTGTCGCCCTTGCCGGGGGTGGTGCTGGACGGCTCGGGCACGGGACTGGGAGCCGGCGGTGCGGCGTCGGCAGGCGCGGACGCGCTGGCGAGCAGGTTGTCCAGGCCGCTGCGGCCGGCGGCGAGCAGCGGCTGCGGCGCCAGTTGCCAGCCGGCCGTGGCCATGCCGGCGAGCAGGCTGACGCCGAGGGCGGCGGCGAGGGCGGCGGGGACTTTCGGCCGGCGCGGCAGGCCGAACACCTCGCGGGCGGCGCTGTCCAGGGTGGCCCGGTCCACCGCGGGCTTGTCCTGCACGTAGGCGCCGAGCAGGGCACGGTCGCAGAGCACGTTGATCAGCCGCGGCGTGCCGCCGCTCAGCCGGTAGAGGCGCTCCAGCAGCGGCGGCGCGAAGAGCTCGGCGCGGGTGCCGGCGACGGCCAGGCGGTGGCGGACGTAGGCGCCGACCTCTGGGCGCGACAGCGGCTCCAGGTGGTAGCGGGCGACGATGCGCTGGGCGAGCTGGCGCATGTCCTCGCGGGCGACGAGCTCGCGCAGCTCGGTCTGGCCGAGCAGGATGATCTGCAGCAGCTTGTGCCGCTCGGTTTCCAGGTTGGTCAACAGGCGCAGCAGCTCCAGCACCTCGGCGGACAGGTTCTGCGCCTCGTCGACGATCAGCACCGTCTTGCGGCCGCGGGCGTTGCTTTCCAGCAGGTGGGCGTTGAGCCGGTCGAACAGTGCCTTGAGGCTGCAGACGCCCTCGGGCGGGGCGATGTGCAGTTCCTCGCAGAGGGTCTTGAGCAGTTCCAGGCGGCTCAGCTTGGGGTTGAAGATGAAGGCGATGTCGCAGTGCTCCGGCACCTGCCCGAGCAGGCAGCGGCACAGGGTGGTCTTGCCGGTGCCGACCTCGCCGGTGAGCAGCACGAAGCCGCCGTCGATCTGCAGGCCGTAGAGCAGGTGGGCCAGCGCCTCGCGGTGCCGCTCGCTCATGAACAGGTAGCGCGGATCGGGCGAGATGGAAAAGGGGGCCTCGGAAAAGCCGAAATACGGGTTGTACATGTGCCTGCGTTCCGTGGCTGGAAACTGTTTTCAGGGTAGACGCATCGGGCGACAGCTTGGTGGCAGGAGGCTGCATTCCGTCATGGCGGGCCTGCTGCCGGGGACAGGGCCTGTTAACACTACTCCGCGCGGCCGCGACGGAGCCTGTTTTTGCGCGGGGTTAGGCGCGAGGAGAGAAGTTTGGTCATTCCAAATGAACGACGAGCAACGACGCACCGCGCAAAAACAGGCCCGTCCCTGCGGGTTGCGCGGCAAATGGCGCCATGCGTCGTTGCGGGACTTGGCAAGGGAATGCCATTCCCTGCGTCCCGCGCCTCGCCTGGCGCCATTTGGCGCAGCAACGCGGCTCGCGGAGAGTAGTGTTAACAGGCCCTAGACCGGGGCCGCGGCGGACGCGGTCCCGGTTTCGGCCCGTCCCCCGGCGGGCGGGGGACGGGCCGGGTTTCACTGGACGGTCACGGTGATCTCCCTGCTGGTCAGGCTGCTGGTCAGGGTCACGGTCCTGTCGGCCGGCGGCGCCACGGCGCTGTTGCTGGCCTTGATCTGCCAGCGGCCGTTCTGGCTCGGCGTGGCCGTTCCCAAGGTGACGCCATCGACCAGCACCCGGATGCTGTTGCCGGTCACCACGCTGGTGGTGCCGCGGATGTCCCAGCTCCAGCGGTTGGCGTTCTTCGCCTGCACGGTGGCCCTCTGCACCGCGAGGTTTTCCTGCACCGCCGCTGCCGTGACCGCGACCGTCACGCTGGCGACGTTGGAGACGGCGCCGAGGCTGTCGCGGACCTGATAGCTGAAGCTGGTGCTGAAGTTCGCGGTGACGCCGCTCGGCGGGGTGTAGGTGACCTGGGTGCCGTCGGTGGCGAGCGTGCCCTGGCCGCTGGCCGGCTGGGTCAGGTTGACGATGCTCAGCGGCAGGTTGCCCTCCGGATCGTTGTCGTTGACCAGCACGTCGATGCTCACCGCTGTGCCGTTGCCGATGGCGCTCGCCGTGTCGTTCGCCGCGACCGGAGCCTGGTTGGGCGCCACGCTGACGGTGACGGTGGCCGGTGTCGACTGGCCGCCGCGGGCGTCCTGGACCCGGTAGGTGAAGGTCGTGACCAGCTGGGTCGTGACCGTGGCCGGCGGTGTGTAGACCACCTGGGTGCTGCCGCTGAGGGCGGTGCTGCCTTGCCCGTCGGCCGGCTGGGTCAGGCCGACCACGCTGAGCGGCGTGTTGCCGTCCGGGTCGCTGTCGTTGGCCAGCACGGCGATGGGCACCGGCACGCCGGCGCTGGTCGTGGCGCTGTCGTTTTCCGCCACGGGGTCCTGGTTCGGCCCGACGACCGGGGCGCTGCCGACCATCGTCACCGGCTCGCTGTCCACGCCGCCGGCGGAGGACTTCACGGTGACGCTGGCCGGCGGCTGGGCCAGGTCGCTCACGGTCAGGGTCTGCAGGGTGCCGGTCTTGGCCAGGAGCCCGTAGCCCTGCGCGGCGAGGTCGGGAAGCGCGGTTTCGTCGCTGGAGCTGGCCTCGATGGTCAGGCTGCGGTCGGCCCAGGCGTAGCGGGCGGTCCTGATCTTCACCACGTCGCTGAGGCGCGCCGACAGCGCGGTCGGCCGGGTCGTTCCCGACGGATCGCTGGCGGTGAGCACCACGAAGGGCGGCAGGCCCTGGCTCGGCGGATTGCTGGCGAAGAAATGCCCGTTGTTGTCGCCGGTCAGCTCGGCCCCCTCCAGACAGGGCGAGGGCGGAGTGCCGTCGACCAGTTCCAGGGTTTCGCGGTAGCAGAGTTCGGCGCCGTTGGCGGAGCTGGCGAACAGGTCGAGGCGGGTGCTTGCGGTCGTGCGCCCGTAGGTGGCGCGGCCGACGCTCAGTGCGGTCGCCGGGCGGGCGTCGCGCACCTTGCCGGACAGGACGAACTGGTCGGTCTGGATGACTCTCCCGCCGGGGCCCTCGATGCGCACGAAATTGTTGCCGGACAGCCCGCCGGTCACGGTCGTCGGTACGTTGGGGTCGCCGATGAAGGTTTCAGGCAGGTTGGTTTCCGGATTGACAGCCGTGACCTGGCCGGCCGTGCTGGTCAGGAAGGGGCCGACATCACCCTGCAGGGCGCCGCTGAAGTCGCCCGGCGCGCCGATGCCGATGTCGCGGGTGATGTTGATCGCCCGCCGGCCGGCGGTTTCGACCTGGACCGTTTCCACGCCGTAGGGGTGGGTGATGGTGTAGGTGCCGGCCACCGGCACCGAGGCGCGGATGCGGATGCGCGCGAAGCTCTGCTGGTCGCCGTCCCTGGGCTGCTCCAGGGCGAAGGCCGCCTCGATGGCGGCGACGTAGACCTCCAGTTCGAGGCCGCCGTTGTCGGGGATGCTGGTCTCGGCGAGGAACCAGAAGAGTTCCGGCGGCCAGTTGTCCGGAAAGACCATCGGCTGGGTGTCGTCGTAGACGCCCGGCTCGGGGAGCAGGGTGCAGAGATAGGCGCCCGGCGTTCCGGACGGGCTGAGCGCCTTCGACTGGCAGAGCTCCAGGCTCAGCCCGTTTTCGTCCTGGTACCACTGGGGAAAGCCGCCGGTCGCAGGGGTATAGGGGCCGGGGTCGACGGCTGCGAGTTCGGCCCGGGCCGCGCCGGCCGCGACGGCCAGTCCGAGAGCGCCGAGCAGTAATCCTGTCCGCTTGTTCATGATGCCTCCTGGCAATGTGGGTGCGCTGCCGGTCACTGGACGATGAGCACTTCTTCGGTGTCGCTGCCGCCGTTGGCGGAGTTCACCGTGACCCGTGCCGGGGGGATGGGGCTGATGCCGGTGTCCAGGCGCTTGAGCGCGCCGTCGCCTTCGACGGGCTGGTCGAGCTGGCCGATCGGCGTGCCGCTGGCGGCGTCGCTGGCGGTCAGGACGGGCTGCGCGATCCGGTCGCTGGAGCCGGCCACGATCAGCAACTGGCCGGAGCCGGGGTTGTACTCGGCCCGCTCGATGGTCACCTGGTCGACCAAGATGGTGGGCAGGGTGGTCGCTGCATTGGGTGGGCTGGCCGCGCTGTTGTCGGCGCGGACCTCCAGTTCGGCCAGCGGCGTCGGCGCAGAGCCCGACTGGCCGTACCAGTGGCCGGTGCCGTCGGCCTCGGTCATCTCGACGCCGGCGCCGGCGCTGTCCCTGAAGCTGGCCAGGCCGGGCGGCGGCGGGGCCTGGACGAACAGGTCCTGGCTCTGCAGCGTCACGCCGCTTGCGTCGGTGTCGCGCGAATAGGTGCTGCGCTGGATGATCAGCGGAGTCGGCCGCTGCACCGTGGAGAGCTTGCCGGAGACGGCGAAGACGTCGGTGCGCAGGTCGAGGCCGTCGGGGCCCTGGATGCGCAGGTAGTTGGTGCCGAACGGGCTGCCGGTGACCTGTTCCTCGAGGTTGGGGTCGCCGACGAAGCGTTCGAGCGTGCCGGTGTCCGGGTCGGTTTCCTCGTAGGGGCCGTTGACGCTGCGCAGGAAGGGACCGACGTCGCCCTTGAGGGCGCCGCTGAAGTCGCCCGGTGCGCCGATGCCGATGTCGCGGGTCAGGTTGATCGCCCCCACGCCGTCGGTTCCGAGGTCCTCTGCCGTGACCTCGAACACCTCGACACCGTAGGGGTGGGTGATGGTGTAGCTGCCGGCGCTGGTCAGGTCGACGCGCAGGCGGATGCGCGCGAAGCTGATCTGGTCGCCGTCGACCGGCTGTTCGGTATTGAAGGCGGCCTCCAGGGCCGCGCCATAGCCGAGGTTGACGCCGCCCTGCTGGATGAAGGCATCGGCGGTGAACCAGAAGGCCTCGCTGGGGAAGTTGCCGGGGAACACGATGTCCGCGGTATCGTCGAAGACGCCCGGTTCGGGCAGCAGCGCGCACATGTAGCTGGGGGCGTCGGGCGTACCTGGCACCCGCGAGCTGAGCGCCTTGGACAGGCACAGGTCGAGCACCCGGCCGTGGCTGTCCTGGTACCAGGCGGCGAAGCCGGCGGTGTCGTTGCCGTAGGGTCCGCTGTCCACGGCGAACAGCGCCGCCTGGGCGGGATTGCCTGCCGCGAGGCCGAGCAGGGCTGCGGTCGCGGCTGTCGAGAAGGTTCTGCGCATGAGTCTCTCCCTGATGATGAGCAGGGCCGCTCGTGGACTTCTGGACTGCCTGTACACACCACTGGCTGGCTGCCATCAGCCACGGGCAACTTCCATACCAGGCCGCTCCGTTGATGCGAAACGGCGAAGCGGCAAGGCTTCGGCGGGCCTGGCGCCGCTGGAGGCCGGGGGTAGGGGCTTGCGGATATACCCGGAATTGGGGGGGGGGCGGGGGCGGATGGGGGAAAGCGGGCGTGCCCGGGGCCGGGCACGCCCCAGGGGTCAGCGGGTCGCCGCCTCCCGCTCGCCGCGGGCCGGGTGGCGCCAGCGGTAGAAGACCTTTTCCAGCTCCACCGCCAGGCACACGCCGACCGCGCCGAGCAGGCACCAGCCCCAGGCGTTGAGGCTGAGCGCGGCGGTGCCGAACAGCTGCTGCAGCGGCGCCCAGTAGGTGAAGGCCAGTTGCAGCAGCAGCAGCAGGAACACCATGGCCCAGACCATGGGGTTGTGGCGGACGCCGAAGTAGGCCGGCTCGCGCAGGCGGCGACAACTGAACAGGTAGCCGATCTCGCCGGCGACCAGCACGTTCACCGCCAGGGTGCGGCTTTCCTCCAGCGTCCAGCCCTGCTGCTGGGTGAGCAGGAACAGGCCGAGGCTGGCAACGGTCAGCAGCAGCGACACGCAGAACACCCGCCAGAGCAGCCAGCCGCTGAGCAGCGGGGCCTTCGGATCGCGCGGCGGCTGCTGCATGAGCCCGCGTTCGGCCGGCTCGAAGGCCAGGGTCAGGGCCAGGGTCACGGCGGTGATCATGTTGACCCAGAGAATCTGCAGCGGGGTGATCGGCAGGGCCAGGCCGAGGGCGATGGCCACCAGCAGCACCATGGCCTGGCCGCCGTTGGTGGGCAGGATGAACAGGATCGACTTCTTCAGGTTGTCGTAGACGGTGCGGCCCTCGGCCACCGCCTGCACCAGGGTGGCGAAGTTGTCGTCGGCCAGCACCATCTGCGCCGCCTCCTTGGCCGCCTCGGTGCCCTTGATGCCCATGGCGATGCCGATGTCGGCGCGCTTGAGCGCCGGGGCGTCGTTGACCCCGTCGCCGGTCATCGCCACGCGGGCGCCGCAGGCCTGCAGGCGCTCGACCAGGCGCAGCTTGTGGGTCGGGCTGGTGCGGGCGAACACCGAGGTTGCGGTGAGACGGGCGTCCAGTTCGGCATCTCCCAGCGTATCGACTTCGGCGCCGATCATCGCCCGTCCCTCGCCGAGGCCCAGGCGCTGGGCGATGGCGCCGGCGGTGGCGGCGTGGTCGCCGGTGATCATCTTCACCGCGATGCCGGCGCTCACGCATTCGGCGATGGCGCGGATGGCCTCCTCGCGCGGCGGGTCGATCATGCCTACCAGGCCGAGGAGGATGAAGCCCTCGTTCAGGTCGTCCTCGTCGAGTTGCTGGCGGGCCTGCTCCAGCGGCCGGATGGCCAAGCCGATCATGCGCAGGCCCTGGCGGGCGCCCTCGTCCAGGCGCTGGTGCCAGTAGCGCCGTTCGAGCGGCTCGTCGCTGCCTGCCCGCCACTGGCGCTGGCAGACCTCCAGCAGGCGTTCCGGGGCGCCGAACTGGTAGATCAGGCCGTGCCCGGCGTGGTCGTGGTGCAGGCTGGCCAGGCTGCGCCGTTCGGCGCTGAAGGGGATGGCGTCGACCCGCGGCAGGCGCTGGCTTTCCTGGGGCAGGTGTAGCCCGACCTTGCCGGCCAGGGTGAGCAGGGCGGCTTCGGTGGGGTCGCCGGCGATGCCCCAGCCGTCCGGCAGGTGATGCAGGCTGGCGCTGTTGGCGAGCAGGCCGGCGCGGGTCAGTTCGAGCAGGTCGTTGGCGGTCTCCAGCTCGCACAGCCGGCCGTCGTCGCAGTGGATGGTGCCGCGCGGCGCATAGCCGACGCCGCCCACCTCGTAGCTGTGTTCACGGGTGAAGACGCGCTGCACGGTCATCTCGTTGCGGGTCAGGGTGCCGGTCTTGTCCGAGCAGATCACCGTCACCGCGCCCAGGCTCTCCACCGCCGGCAGGCGGCGGATGATCGCCCGGTGGCGGGCCATGCGCTGCACGCCGAGGGCGAGGATGATGGTCAGCACTGCCGGCAGCCCTTCGGGGATGGCCGCCACGGCCAGGCCGACCGCGGCCATCAGCATGTCGCCGGCGGAGTAGTCGCGCAGCAGCACGCCGAAGGCGAAGGTCGCCACGGTCAGGCCGAGGATGATCAGGGTGAGCTGCCGGGCGAAGTGCGCCATGTCGGCCAGCAGCGGGGTCTGCAGGCGCTGCACGTCGCCGAGCAGGTGGCTGATGCGGCCCAGCTCGGTATGCCCGGCGGTGGCGACCACCAGGCCGACGCCGCTGCCGGCGCTGACCAGGGTGCCGGAGTAGGCCATGCTGCTGCGGTCGCCCAGGCTGGCGGCGGCGCCGACCGGCTCGCGGCCCTTGTCGCTGGGCAGGGATTCGCCGGTCAGCGCGGCTTCCTCGATGCGCAGGTTGCGGGTGTCGAGCAGGCGCAGGTCGGCCGGCACGCGGTCGCCGGCCTCGAGCAGGACCAGATCGCCCGGCACCAAGTGTTCGGCGTCGACCACGCTGACCTTGCCGTCGCGGCGCACCCGGCTTTCCTGGGTGAGCATCTTCTGGATGGCGCGCATCGCCTGTTCGGCCTTGCCTTCCTGGACGAAGCCGACCACCGCGTTGATCAGCACCACGCCGAAGATCACCGCGCTGTCCAGCCACTCGCCGAGGATCAGGGTGACCCCGCAGGAGGCCAGCAGCACGTAGATCAAGAGGTTGTGGAACTGCAGCAGGAAGCGCTTGAGCGGCCCATCACCCTTGCGCTGCGGCAGGCGGTTGGGACCGTGCTGCTGCAGGCGGCGCTGGGCTTCGTCGGTACTGAGGCCGTCCGGGCCGCTGTCCAGCGCGGCCAGGCTGTCCTCGGCCGCTCGGGTGTGCCAGTCGCTGTGGGGGTGTCCTTGCATCGCGTTCCTCGTCCTGTCTGTCCATCGTCGCGGGTGCGCCGGCGCTGGCTGGGTGCTTTCTTGCTCCCGTTCCAGCCGCATGTCGTCGGCAGTCGGACAACATAGCGCATTCGGCACGGCAAGCGCCGTTCATCGACTGTTTCCGGATTGTGCCGGAATCCGGCCGGCCCTGCGCCTCGGCGAGTACGACATGAGCTGTCGCGCGCTGCTGGCATGCTGACTCCATTCACCGGCACCCCCGCATGGAGTCTTTCACGATGCTCGCACTGGAACGGATTCAACCCTGGATGCTGCTGCGCGACAGTCGCTGCGGCACCTTGCTGCGCGTCCTCCGGGTCGGCCCGCTGCTGGCGGGCAGCATCGCCGTCGACGGCCAGGATCAGCTGGGAAACCCTGCGGAAATAACCCTTTCGCGCAGCGACGAGGCCCACCTGCAGCCGCTGGACGATGCCCCGCGCCTGAAGCGCGATCCCGCCGCCGTGCTCGGCTGTCTGCTCGGCGGGGCGGTGGGCGATGCCCTCGGTGCGCCGGTCGAGTTCCTCCACTGGGCCGGGATCGAACGGCAGTTCGGCACGCGCGGCATCGTCGATTTCGTCCCGGCCTACGGCCAGCTTGGCGCCATCACCGACGACACCCAGATGATGCTGTTCACCGACGAAGGCCTGCTGCGCGCCAGCCGCCGCCTTGGCGAACCGGCCGGCAACGCCAGCAAGGGCTGCGGCGGAGTGATGCGCGTGGCGCCCTGCGCCTTCTTTCCCAACCCCTTCGACAAGGCCGCCGACTCCGCGCGCCTGACCCACGGCCATCCCACCGGCTATCTGGCCGCCGGGCTGTTCGCCGACATCCTCGCGCGCCTCTGGAACGGTGAGGACTCGCTCGCCGCCGCCACCCAGGCCAGCCTCGCCGCGCACGGCGGGCGGCCCGGCATGGAGGAAACCCGCCGCCTGGTCGGGCACGTCCTCGCGCTGCACGCCGAGGACATGAGGCCGACGCCCCGGCGCATCGAGCAGCTCGGCGGCGGCTGGGTCGCCGAGGAGGCGCTGGCCATCGGCCTCTGGTGCGCACTGTCGGCCGACAGCCTCGAGGAGGGCGTGATCCGCGCGGTCAACCACGGCGGCGACAGCGACAGCACCGGGCTGATCGCCGGCCACTTCCTCGGCCTGCTCCACGGCCACGAGGCCATTCCGGCGCGCTGGCTGGACCAGTTGGAGCTGCGCGACGCGATCGAGCGCATCGCCCTGGACATCAGCCTGGTACCCGCCAGTTACCGGAATGACGGCAGCGAGGCGAGCCGGGCGATCTGGGAGCGGTATCCGGGGTGGTGAGGGGGCCTCCACCAAGAACCGGATAGCCGCAGCTGGAGTGGCACCGCGCCAGTCTGGTCCATCGCCTGCGTCACATTTTTACCTCCGGGTACATCCGCAACCTTGCCCTCGCCCGGCAGGCCGGTAGCATCGGGCTTTCGCAATCGAGGAGTCAGGCATGCGCGCGCGACTGGAAAGCTGTTTGCAGAGTATCGACCGGGTGTTGCTGGGCAAGGAGCTGCAGGTGCGTCTGGCTCTGACCTGTCTGCTGGCGCGCGGCCATCTGCTGCTCGAGGATCTGCCCGGCATGGGCAAGACGACCCTCAGCCATGCGCTGGCCAGGGTGCTGGGCCTGGGTTTCCAGCGCATCCAGTTCACCGCAGACCTGCTGCCCGGCGACATCCTCGGAACCTCGGTGTTCGACAAGGAAAGCGCGCAGTTCGTCTTTCATCCGGGGCCGATTTTCTGTGAGCTGATCCTGGCCGACGAGATCAACCGGGCCACCCCGAAAAGCCAGAGCGCGCTGCTCGAGGCGATGGAGGAGGGGCAGGTGACCATCGAGGGGGCGACCCGGCCGCTGCCGTCGCCGTTCTTCGTGATCGCCACCCAGAACCCAGTCACCCAGGGCGGCACCTTCGCCCTGCCGGAGTCGCAGCTTGACCGCTTCCTCATGCGCCTGTCGCTGGGCTATCCGGCGCGGGCCGCGGAAAAGGCGCTGCTGCTGGCCGGTTCGGGACGCCAGCGCCTGCCGGAGCTCGAGCCGGTCCTCGACCATGCCGCGCTGGCGGCGATCCAGGCGGAGATCCCCCGGGTGCGGGTCAGCGATGCGCTGGTCGACTACGTGCTGCGGCTGGTCGAGGCCACCCGCAGCCAGCCGCAGTTCGCCTGGGGGCTGTCGCCGCGGGGCAGCCTGGCGCTGCTGGCGGCGGCCCGGGCCTGGGCCTATCTCGCCGGGCGCGACTACGTGATCCCGGAGGACGTGCAGGCGGTGCTGCCGGCGGTGGCCGGCCACCGCCTGCGCGAGCGGGCCGACCCGGCGGGACAGGGCGGCGGCACCTTGGTGCAGTGGCTGCTGCGCGAGGTGGCGGCAGTCTGATGCTGGCCGAATCCCTGAAAGGCGTCCGTCCCCGCTGGCCGGGACGGATCGTCCGCGCCGCGGGCGGCGTGCGGCTCGACCGCAGCTGCATCTTCATCGTCCCCAGCCGCGTCGGCCTGGCCTTCGGCGTGGCCCTGCTGCTGATGCTGCTGGCGGCGATCAACTACCGCAACAATCTGGCCTATGTGCTGACCTTCCTGCTCGGCTCGGTGTTTATGGTCGGCGTGCTGCACACCTATCGCAACCTGGCCGGGCTGCGCCTGCAGGCCGGGGCGCCGGCGGCGCTGTTCGCCGGCGGGCAGGCGCGCTTTCCGATCCGTCTGGACAGCGACGGCCGCGCCCGCCAGGCGCTGGCGCTGGGCTGGTCGAGCGGCGATCTGCAGCTGCACGACCTGCCCGCCGAGGGTTCCGCCAGCGTGGAGCTGAGCCTGCCCGCGCCGCGCCGCGGCTGGCTGCCGGCGCCGCGCCTGCGGGTCGAGAGCCGCTTCCCGCTGGGCCTGATGGTGGCCTGGAGCTGGATCGACCCGGGGCAGCGGGCGCTGGTCTATCCGCAGCCGCTGGCCGGCGATCTGCCACTGTCCGCCGGCGCGCAGGAGGCGGCCGAGGACGAGGGCCGGCAGGCGTGCGGCGAGGGCGTGGACGACTACCAGGGGCTGCGTGCCTATCGCCCCGGCGACTCGAAGCGGCGCCTGGACTGGAAGGCCTACTCCCGCGGCCGGGGCCTGTTGGTCAAGGATTTCGCCGCGCTGGAGGGCAGCGAGTTCTGCCTTGATTTCAGCGCGCTGGCGGGCGACGGCGAAAGCCGCCTGTCGCTGCTCTGCCACTGGGTGCTGGATCTGTCGGAACGGCAGCGGCCGTTCGTCCTGCAGCTGCCCGGCCAGCGGCTCGGCCCGAACAGCGGCGAGGCGCACCGCGAGGCCTGCCTGCGCGCCCTGGCGCTGTACGGGGAGGCGTCATGACGACGGCGAAGTCCGGCGCGGCGCTGCAGCCGATTCCGCGGGTCGGCCTGACCTGGCTGCTGGTCGCCCAACTGCTGGTGGTCCTGCCGCACCTGGGGCATCTGCCGCTGTGGATCGTCGGTCTCTGGCTCGGCTGCGCTGCCTGGCACATCCAGATCTTCCGCATGCGCGCGCCCTATCCCAACGGCTGGATCAAGGCCGGGCTGATGCTCGGCACCGGCTTCGGCGTGTATCTCTCCCGCGGCGGGCTGATCGGTCTGGAGGCCGGGGTGGTGCTGCTGATCGCCGCCTTCATCCTCAAGCTGGTGGAGATGCGCAGCCGGCGCGACGCCCTGGTGGTGATCTTCCTCGGCTTCTTCGCCCTGGCCACCGCCGGCCTGTTCGAGGACGGCATCCTCGCCGCGCTCTACTACCTGTTGCCGCTCGCCGCCCTGCTGGCGGCGCTGATCGGTCTGCAGCAGAGCGCTTTAGCCGCCGATCCCTGGGCCACCCTGCGCCTGGCCGGCAGCCTGCTGCTGCAGGCGGCGCCGCTGATGCTGCTGCTGTTTCTGTTCTTTCCGCGCATCGAGCCGCTGTGGAGCCTGCCCGGTCCCCGCGAGCGCGGCGTGACCGGGCTGTCCGACAGCATGACGCCCGGCGACATCGCCGAGCTCGGCCAGTCCGGCGCGCTGGCCTTTCGCGCCAGCTTCGAGGGGCCGCTGCCGGAGCGCAGCCGGCTCTACTGGCGGGCGTTGACCCTGGAGCATTTCGACGGGCGGCGCTGGTCGCAGGTCCCGGAGGCGGCGCAGGTCGAGCCGCCGCTCTGGGAGAAGCGCGGCGCGCCGCTCGCCTACAGCATCGTCATGCAGCCGAGCAACCGGCCCTGGCTGTACAGCCTGGACGTCGCCGAAGGCGGGCCGGACGATGCCCGCCTGCTGGCGGATTTCCGCCTGCAGCAGCGCCGCCCGGTGACCCGCCCGCAGCTCTACCGGCTGACCTCCTGGCCGGATGCCCAGCGCGAGCCGGAGGGTTCCGTACCGGCGCTGCAGCGTGCCCTGCAGTTGCCGGAGCGGGGCAATCCGCAGAGCCGCGCCTGGGCCGCCGAGCTGCGCCGCCGCCATCCGGAGCCGGAGGCCCTGGTGCAGGCGCTGCTCGGGCATTTTGGCCGCGAAGCCTTCCACTACACCCTGAAGCCGCCACGGCTGGGGCGCGACAGCGTCGACGAATTCCTGTTCGCCACCCGTCGTGGCTTCTGCGAGCACTTCTCCAGCGCCATGACCTTCGTGCTGCGCGCCGCCGGGATTCCCGCGCGGGTGGTCACCGGTTATCAGGGCGGCGAGTTCAATCCGGCCGGCAACTATCTATTGGTGCATCAGTTCGATGCCCATGCCTGGGTCGAGTACTGGCAGCCGCCGCGTGGCTGGACCACCGTCGACCCCACCTTCCAGGTGGCGCCGGAGCGCATCGAGCGGGGGCTGCAGCAGGCGCTCGGCGAGGAGCAGGGCTTCCTCGAGGAGGCGCCGCTGTCCCTGGCGCGCTATCGGAGCATCGACTGGCTAAACCGATTGCGTCTGTCCTGGGACAACCTGAACTACGGCTGGCAACGCTGGGTGCTCGGCTATCAGGGCGAGCAGCAGATGCAGGTCTTGCGCAGCTGGTTCGGCAAGGCGGACCTGCGCCTGCTGGGGCTGACCGCCGTTGCCGCGGTCGCGGCGACGCTGCTGCTGGTCGCGCTCTGGCTGTTCAAGCCCTGGCGGCGCGAGGGCGATGCACAGCAGCGGCTGTTCCAGCGCTTCGAGAAGCTGCTGGCGCGCCATGGCCTGTACCGAGCGCCCGGCGAGGGGCCGCGGGCCTTCGCTGAGCGGGCGGCGCAGCGCTTGCCGGACCATGCCGGGGCGATCCGCACCTTCGTCGAACTCTTCGAGGCGCAGCGCTATGGCGGCCAGCAGGGCGCGCCGGGCGAACTGGGACGGGCACTTCGCCAACTGCGCCGGGCGCTGCCCTGGCGCTCCGGCGAGGAGTGACTTCGGTCTGGCCGGCGCCGGCCGCTCACTCGCCCTTGCGCTGGCAGGCCCGCCAGGCCCGCCGCCAGGCGCCGCTCAGGACGAACCACGGGAAGGTCAGGAACTGCTCGACCAGCAGGTGGGATACGGAGTTCTCCGGGTGCCGGGGGTCCGCACCGGCCTCGAAGTGGTGGCCCTGGGCGATCAGGGCGAGGGCGGCGGACAGGCCGAGCCCGCCGAGGATCAGCGTCAGCAGATCCCGTTGCACCAGTGCGCTCGCCAGCACCAGGCAGGCCACGACGAACAGGGGCAGGGCGAGCATGTGCAGGGCCAGGTTGGTCCGGTTGTGGTGGCATTCTTCGTAGTGTTGCCATTGACGGTGGAAATACTCCGCAGCGCGCTTGCCCATATCCGTATTCCTCAAGGCCGTGGATGAGGAAAGTCTAGTCCGGTTTCGGGCAGGCGCTTGTGGCTGGTCGTGTCCCGGCAAGTGAAGCAGTTTGCGACGGGCTCGCACCAGTGAGGCAAGGCGCTGAGTGAGAGACGAGGTTATGCCGGCAGGTCCCGCGCCGGACTGCCCGGATGCATCGCGGAAACTCGGGAGCGGACCCCGGCGGATTCGCCTGCTGCAGGCCGGTGCAGCTCAGCAGCATTCCTGGCTCCAGTTCCAGGCGCTTTGGGCGACGGCGTCGTGGGCATGCAGGCTCTCGGCATGCACCACACGGACATGAAAGGCCCGGATGCCGTCGAAGCCGCTCAGGGCCCGGTGCAGGCGCCGCGCGGCATCCTCGCAGAACATCGGGTTCTGTCCGTTGGCCAGGGCGAAGGCCTGTTCGTCGCCGCGCTTGACGGCCGTTTGTACAGGGGTGGCGAGCGAGTCCTCGGCAGTGTCCAGCAGGGCCTGCAGCGGAAGTTCGCTCTGCCCGGCCGCCAGCCTGATGCGCAGCGAGGCGACGCTGCGCTGGCTGTGCGGGGTCGCGGCGATGCCCCGCTCGCTGCCCAGCCAGGCGAGGAGTTCGGCACGCTGCAACGGCCGGCCGGCGAAGTCTTCGGCGAAGCGTTGCTGGATCACCTGCCTGGCCAGCGCGGCCGAGCAGGGGCAGGTGGAGGAATAGTCGACATCCAGTTTCAGCTCGATCCGCAGTCCCTTCGCGTCGAGGCGTGCGTCCACCTCGAACGGATACGACTTCCAGCCCGACAGCGGGCTGACCAGGGCGGGACGTTTCAGCAGCAGCTCGCCGCGAACGGCAAGAAACGCGCGTTTCGACAGGCCGGCATGCGTGGCCAGGAAGTGCCCGAGCACATGCTTCAGTAGCCCCGGGGTCAGCGGCCGATCCTCCAGACATTCCAGCGCCAGGTACAGCCGCGACATGTGAATGCCGCGGGTGGCGGGATCGTCGAGGCTGACGCCCGCGTCGGCGAAGGCGGCGATCCGCTGGTCGGCCAGCACGACGGGCAGCGCGATGTTCTGCATGCCGACCCATTCGAGCGCGATGTCCTGGGGCGCACGGGTCTGGCTGGCGACGTCGGGTAGGGCGAGGGAATTCATGGGCGCTGGTCCAGGGTAAAAATGTTATGTTATAACAATAATTATCGTGTTCCTCTCGCGCAAGGTGCGCAAGCGGAAGTCCCGTCGCGCAGCGGGAGGGGAATGTTGCGAGGTATCCCCTCCGGAATGCGCCTGTGGAGGTCCTGACCCTGGAGACTCCCATGACCGAAGCCGAACTGCTTGCCCAGCCCGAAGAGGCCTACATGAACGAGCAGCAGCAGGCCTTCTTCCGCGACCTGCTGCTGGCGCAGCGCGCCGAGCTGCAATTGCGCATCGACGAGCAGTTCGCCGCCTTGCGCGAGCAGTCGCCGGGCGGCGATCCGGCGGATATCGGCAGCGCCGAGGAGCAGCGGCAATGGCAGCTGCGCGTGCTGGAGCGGGAGAAGAGGCTGCTGGACAAGATCGACGCGGCGCTCGAGCGCCTGGCGCACGGCGCCTATGGCTGGTGCGTCGAGACGAGCGAGCCGATCGGCTTGCGGCGGCTGCTGCTGCGTCCCACCGCGACGCTCTGCATCGAGGCGAAGGAGCGTCAGGAGCAGCGCGAACGACACCTGCGTGACACCTGAGGAGAATCCTGTGGATCGACGACTGCCCGTGACCGTGCTGTCAGGCTTTCTGGGAGCCGGCAAGAGCACCCTGCTCAACCATGTCCTGAAGAACCGCGAAAACCTCCGGGTGGCGGTGATCGTCAACGACATGAGCGAAATCAACATCGACGGCAGCGAGGTGCAGCGCGACGTCAGTCTCAACCGTGGCGAGGAAAGGCTCGTCGAGATGAGCAACGGCTGCATCTGCTGCACCTTGCGCGAGGATCTGCTCGAAGAGGTCAGCCGGCTGGCGCGCGAGGGGCGCTTCGACTATCTGCTCATCGAGTCCACCGGCATCGCCGAGCCCCTGCCGGTGGCGGAAACCTTCACCTTCCGCGACCGGCAGGGGCGCAGTCTGTCCGACCTGGCCCGCCTGGACACGCTGGTGACGGTGGTCGACGGGGTCAACTTCCTGCGCGACTTCCACGAGGCCGAAAGCCTGGCCAGCCGCGGCGAGACGCTGGGAGAGGAAGACGAGCGCTCGATCACCGATCTGCTGATCGAGCAGGTCGAGTTCGCGGACGTCATTCTGATCAGCAAGATCGACCTGATCTCCCGGGCCGAGCGGGAAGAGCTGACGGCGATTCTCGGCCGGCTCAACACCCAGGCCGAGATTCTGCCGATGAGCATGGGCCGGGTGCCGCTGGACAGGATCCTCGACACGGGCCGCTTCGACTTCGAGCGCGCCGCCCAGGCGCCCGGCTGGCTCCGGGAAATGCGCGGCGAGCACGTGCCGGAAACCGAGGAATACGGCATCGCCTCGACTGCCTACCAGGCCCGCCGCCCCTTTCACCCGCAGCGTTTCTTCGATTTTCTGAGCCGCGAATGGGACAACGGGCGACTGCTGCGCTCCAAGGGCTGGTTCTGGCTGGCGAGCAAGCCGGAGGAGGCCGGCAGCTGGTCCCAGGCCGGCGGCCTGATGCGCCACGGCCATGCCGGGCGCTGGTGGCGCTTTGTGCCCAGGGAGCACTGGCCGCAGGACGAGGAGGGGCGGGCGGCGATCATGAAGCACTGGACGCCCGAGGTCGGTGATTGCCGCCAGGAGCTGGTATTCATCGGCCAGCACATCGACTTTTCCCGTCTCACTCGCGAGCTTGACGCCTGCCTGCTCGATGATGCGGAAATGACCGGCGGTCCCGAAGCCTGGCGGGCCTTGTCGGACCCCTTCGGTCCCTGGACCGAGGCGGCTGTCTGAGTCGGTCGCAGCCTGCTGCGGCATCGGCGGCCGCCGGCTTCGCCAAGGGGAAGTCTCCGGGTGTCAGCGGGCAGAAATTTCGGGCAGGGTGAAGAAGCGCCGGGCGCAGGTGGTGCTGTGCCCGGCCAGCGCCTCTTCGGATTCGCCGCGATGGCTGGCCACTTCGCGCAGCACCTCGGGCAGGAAGGCCGGCTCGTTGTGCCCGCTCTTGGGCTTGGGGCGCAGGGTGCGCGGCAGCAGGTAGGGGGCGTCGCTTTCCAGCATCAGCCGCCCGGCGGGAATGTCCCGCACCAGCGGGTGCAGGTGGCTGCCGCGGCGCTCGTCGCAGATCCAGCCGGTGATGCCAATGTGCAGGTCCAGATCGAGATAGGCGAACAGGGCCTGGCGGTCGCCGGTGAAGCAGTGCACCACGGCTGCCGTCAGACTGTCACGGTAGTGACGCAGAATCTCGGCCAGGCGCTGGCTGGCATCGCGTTCATGGAGGAACACCGGCTTGCCGAGCTCGACGGCCAGCGCCAGCTGTTCCTCCAGGGCCTTTTCCTGCTGGGTGCGTGGGGACAGGTCGCGGTTGAAGTCCAGGCCGCACTCGCCGACGGCGCGGATGCGTTCTTCCTGCAGCAGGTCGCGCAACTGGCGGGCGCTGCCGGGTGTCCACTCGCGAGCATCGTGGGGATGGACGCCGGCGGTGGCGAACAGACGCTCGCCGGTTTCGTCCAGCTGGCGGCAGAGCGTCAGGGCCTGTTCGCTGTCCGCCACGCTGGTACCGGTCAGCACCAGCTGGCAGACCCCGGCCTGGTAGGCGCGGGTCAGCAGGGCTTCGCGGTCGTGGGCGAAGCTGGGATGGGTCAGATTGAGGCCGATGTCGACAAGTTGCATGGTAATGCCCCGGAAAAGAACGCGGGAAGCATAGCAGAGCTTCCTCGGCTGAAATTAAAAAGCCCATCAAGTCAGCAGTTTAATGGGTGAGCTGACGAACCGGCCTGGCCTTGGCCGGTTCGCTGTGCCACCCTTGGAGGTTAATGCCCCGAGGAACTTGCACCGGACACGGGGTTCTCGACGCATTGTTTTGCTCGTCAAACACTGCTTTCTGGAGACCGGATGACAATAAGAAAACTGCTGCTTCTGTCCTGCCTGCTGAGCCTGCTGCCGTTCCCGGTAGCAGCGCGTCTGGCCGGGCCGCCGGAAGCCTGGCAGCGGCCGGGGGAAGTCCGCGATCTGCCGCAGGTGCGCAGCAGCGGCGTACTGCGGGTGCTGGTGAACCAGAGCCGGAACAGCTCGGGCGAGGTGAATGGACAACCCATCGGCGTCGAATATCGGCGCCTGCGGGCCTTCGAGCAATACCTCAACCGCACCGCCAGGGACGGTCGCAGCCTTCGCCTGGAGATCATTCCCAAGGCCAAGGACCAGCTGATCGCCGCCCTGCAGCGCGGTGAAGGCGATCTGGTCGCTCCCGGCGAGCTGGTCCATCTGCGTGGCCAGGGCGATGTCAGCCCCAGCGCGCCGATCATGAGCCGGGTTCCGCTGGTGCTGGTCGGTCGCCAGGGCGCGCGGCGCTACCGGCGGCTCGACCAACTGGCCGGCAAGACCCTGGTGCTGCCGGCCGGCAGTGCCGTCGGCGCGGCCGTCCACAAGGTCAACGACCAGCTGGCGGCGCGCAAGTTGCGGCCGATCGACATCGAGTGGCTCGATCCCAGCCTGGCGGTGGAAGACGTGCTGGAGATGGTGCAGGCCGGCATCTATCCGCTGACCGCGGTGGAGCTGCCGATCGCCCAGCGCTGGGCTAAGGTGCTGCCCAAGCTGCAGGTGCAGCCCGAAGTGGCCTTTTCTCACGATGACAACCTGAGCTGGTTCATCCGTCGCGATGCCGGCATGCTGCGCGCCAGCGTCGATCAGTTCCTCAAGGACTATCGCAGCCCGGCCGATCAGGATGCCGCTTTCCAGCGCGTCTACCGCCGCCTCTACAAGGTGCACAATCCGCTGGGTGGGATCGAGCGCAGGCGCCTCGAGAAGGTGCGTCCGGTCCTGCAGCAATATGCCGAACGCAACGATCTCGACTGGCTGAACCTGGCGGCGGTCGCCTTCAAGGAGTCGACCCTTAATCCGTCCGCGCGCGGGGCCGGCAATGCCACCGGGCTGATGCAGGTCACGCCGGCTGCGGCACGCAGCGTCGGCGTGGGCAACATCCACCGGCTGGAGAACAATGTCCAGGCCAGCGCCCGCTACCTGGCTTCGCTGCGGCGGAAATTCTTCTCCAGTCCGCGCCTCAACGAGCGCGAGCGCATGGCCTTCACCCTGGCGGCCTACAACATGGGGCCGCAGCGGGTGCAGCAACTGCGGGCGGAGGCGAAGCGGCGCGGACTGAACCCCGACCAGTGGTTCTTCCAGGTCGAGCGTGTCGCTGCCGAGCAGGTGGGCATGGGCGTGGTCAGCTATGTGAACAGCGTGAACAAGTATTTCCTCGCCTTCCACCGCGAGCGCAATGCCCTGGAGTCGCAGCCGCGGGTCGCCAGTCGCGGCGACGAGTGACAAGTCGCGCTCAGCGGTGCGGCATGGCCAGCGGCCAATGGAACAGGGGGTGATAGACGGTGCCCTGTTCGTCGCTCGTCGAATGGAACAGCACGAAGCGTTCGGTCGTCCAGGCGAAGTCTGGAGGGCTGTCGAGGAACGGATGCTTCCGGCACTGCCGGGCCAGGGTGAGATGCGGCCAGAAGGCGCGTTCCTCGAGGGAATAGCCGGCGGCGCGCAGAGTGTCGTTCAGCTCGCCGGCCAGTTGTAGCAGCGCCTCCGGCGGCTGGCTGGTACCCAGGGAGACCAGACCATGCCGGCTGACCTCCAGGCGATCGAGCCGCAATTCGAAGCCTTGTCCCCGTACCTGTCCGGGCAGTCGCTGCAACTCTCCCAGGCGCTCGACCGGCTGGCTGCCGAGAAAGGCCAGGGTCAGGTGCAGGTTGTGTCGGGCGACAAGGCGACCGTCGAGCGCCAGCCCGTTGCGCCAGACATCGATCGCCGCAGCCTGCCGGTGCGGCAGGGGCAGGCCGAAGAACAGGCGCAGGCTCTTGATGTGCATGACGTTCCCTTTTTGCCCTTGACTCAAGGGTAGTCGATCGCGATCAGGTACCAGGTCTTCTCCCCGGTGGGTGTCGGCACCCGAACCTCGGCATCCAGCTCCTTGCCGACCAGGGCGCGGGCGAGGGGCGCGTCGATGCTGATCAGGTTCTGCTTCAGGTCCAGCTCGTCCGGGCCGACGATGCGGTAGCGCGCCTGTTCGCCATCCTCGTCCTCCAGGGTGACCCAGGCGCCGAAGTAGACCCTGCCCGGGTCGGCGGGTCGCTCGCCGACCACCTTGAGCTTCTCCAGCCGCTTGGTGAGAAAGCGTACGCGGCTGTCGATTTCCCGCAGCATCTTCTTGCCGTAGGTGTATTCGGCATTCTCCGAGCGGTCGCCCTGGGCGGCGGCCTCGCTGACCGCCTGGGTCACCTGCGGCCGGCGCACGTGCCAGAGCTCATGCAGCTCGGCGCGCAGGCGCGCTTCGCCTTGGGGTGTGATCAGAGGGGTTCCGGCGGGACGGGGTGGTCGATAACGGCTCATGGTCTTAGCGATGTCGAAGATGTCGAGGGGGAAGGAAGATAGCAAAGCCCGCCGCTGTACTCAGCCCTCCCGGAGTACCTGCAGCGGGCTGGCGTTCAGGGCGCGGCGGGTGCCCAGCAGGCCGGCGGCGCCCACCAGCAGCGCGCCGAGCGCCGGCAGCAGCAGGAGCCAGGGATGGGGATGCCACTGCAGGTCGAAGACGAAGCGATAGAGCAGGGCGCTGACCAGCTCGCAGCCCAGCGCAGCGAGCAGGCCGCTGAGTGCTCCCAGCAGGGCGAACTCCAGGCGCCTGGCCTGGACCAGCAGAGGCCGTCCGGCACCCAGGGCGCGCAGCAGGGCGCCCTGGCGAAGGCGTTCGTCGAGGGTGGCCTGCAGCCCGGCGAACAGCACGCAGAGGCCGGCGGCGAGAACGAACAGCAGCACGTACTCCACCGCCAGGGTGACCTGGGCGAGGATGCCGCGCAACTGGGCCAGCAGGGCCTCGACCTGGAGCAGGGTCACCGTGGGGAAGCTGCGTGCCAGGCGGACCACCTCGGCGTCCTGGCCAGGTGGCAGGTAGAAGCTGGTCAGGTAGGTGGCCGGCAGGTCCTGCAGGGTGCCGGGCTGGAAGATCATGTAGAAGTTCGGCTGGAAGCTGTCCCAGTGCACTTCGCGCAGGCTGCTGACCCGGGCATCGCGGACGATGCTGCCGACGCTGAAGGTTAGGCGGTCGCCGAGCTTGAGCTTGAGGCTCTCGGCCAGTTCAGTCTCGACCGATACTCCGGGCAACTCGCTGCTGGCGAGCTGGTCCCACCACTGGCCGGCGCTCAGGCGGTTGTCGGTGGGCAGTCGTTCGGCCCAGGTCAGGCTGAGGTCGCGCTGGGTGGCGCGCTCGCCGCGGGACTCCTTGCTGACGATCTGCCTGACCGGCTCGCCGTTGATGGCGGTCAGACGCCCGGCCACCACCGGATAGAGGGGTGCGCTCTGCGGAGCGATGCGCGCCACCTCCGCCATGAAACGCTCCTTCTCCGCCGGCAGGACATTCAGGGCGAAATGATTGGGCGCCTGCTCCGGCAGTTGGCTCTGCCAGGTGTCCAGCAGCTCGCTGCGCAGCAGGGCGACCAGGGCCATGGCCAGCAGGATCAGGCCGAAGGCCAGGGCCTGTCCGGCGGCGGCGAGGGGGTGGCGCAGCAGCTGACCGACCCCCAGCCGCCAGGCCAGCGGCGCCTCGGCGAGCAGGCGGCGCAGGGTGCGCAGGCCGAGCAGCATTAGGGCGCCGAGGGCGAATGCGGCGATCAGGCCGCCGCCGAGCAGGGCCAGGGTGAGCTTCAGGTCCAGGCTCAGCCGCCACATGATCAGGCCGAGCGCCAGCAGGGCGGCGCCGTAGGTCAGCCAGGCGCCGGGCGGTACTGGCATGAGGTCGCGGCGCAGCACCCGCAGCGGCGGCACCCGGCCGAGGGCAGCGAGCGGCGGCAGGGCGAAGCCGGCCAGGGCGCCCAGTCCGGTCGCGCTGCCGGCCAGCGCCGGCAGCAGGCCGGCGGCCGGGACCTGAGCCGGCAGCAGGCCCTGCAGCAGCCAGAACAGTCCCTGCTGCGCCAGCCAGCCCAGTCCGGCGCCCAGACTGCAGGCGAACAGGCCGAGCAGGCCGAGCTGCAGTCCATAGAGGGTGAGGGTGGCGCGCCGCGACAGGCCGAGGCAGCGTAGCAGGGCACTGGCGTCGAAGCGCCGGGCGGCAAAGCGCGCCGCCGACAAGGCCACGGCAATGCCGGCCAGCAGTACCGCAGCCAGGCTGGCGAGATTCAGGTAGCGTTCGCCGCGGGCCAGGGCGCCACCGATCTGCCGATTGCCGTCGCGGGCGTCCTCCAGGCGCTGGCCGGCGACGAGCAGCGGCTTCACCTGCTGGCGATAGGTCTGGAGTGCCTCCGGGCTGCCACGCCACAGCTCGCGGTAGCGCACCCGGCTGCCGGGTTGCACCACGCCGGTGGCGGCCAGATCGTCGAGGTGCATCAGCACCCGCAGCGTGAGACTGTAGAAATTGCCGGAGCGATCCGGCTCGTGGGTGAGGACGCGGGTCAGGCGCAGGCTTTTCTCGCCCACCTCGAAGCTGTCGCCGATCCTGAGGTTCAGGGCGGCCAGCAGGCGCGCCTCGGCCCAGGCCTCGCCGGGGGAAGGACCCGCTCCGGGAGTGTCCGCCTGGTAGGGGGCTGGGGAGCTCTTCAGCTCTCCGCGCAACGGGTAGGCGTCGTCGGCAGCCTTGACACTGGCCAGTTGGATGGCCGTGTCGGTGGCGATCACGCTGGAGAATTCGACGACCCTGGCATGTTCAAGCCCGAGCGCCGTGCCGGCCGCCAACTGCTCCGGAGCGGCCGGGGAACTGCCGCTCAGGCGCAGGTCGGCACCGAGGAACTCGGTGGCGCGCAGCAGCATGCCGGCGTTCAGACGAGCCCCGAAATAGCCGATGGCGGTGGTGGCCGTCACCGCCACCAGCAGGGCGAAGAACAGTACCCGCAACTCCCCGGCACGGGCGTCGCGCAGCAGCTGGCGGACGGCCAGGCTCAGCAGGCGGAGAAAGGGCAGATCCATTCAGGGCTCCGAAGCAACCAGGCGGCCGGCTTCCAGGCGAATCAAACGCTGGCAGCGCCGGGCGAGCCGCTCGTCATGGGTGACCAGTACCAGCGTGGTGCCGCGCTCCTGGTTGAGGGCGAAGAGAAGATCGCTGATCCGCTCGCCGGTCTGGCTGTCGAGGTTGCCGGTCGGCTCGTCGGCAAAGAGGATATCCGGCTCGGCGGCAAAGGCGCGGGCGATGGCGACGCGCTGCTGCTCGCCGCCGGAGAGCTGCTTCGGGTAGTGGGCGAGGCGCTGGCCGAGTCCCACCCGCTCGAGCAGCTCGCGGGCACGCTCGCGGGCGTCGGCGCGGCCTTCCAGTTCGAGGGGAAGCATGACGTTCGCCAGGGCATCGAGCGTGTCGAGCAGTTGGAACGACTGGAAGACGAAGCCGACATGCTCGGCACGGATTCGTGCCCGGCGATCCTCGTCCAGACCGGCGAGGCTGTGACCGGCCAGCGCGACCTCGCCGGCGCTGGGCAGGTCGAGTCCGGCCAGAAGACCGAGCAGGGTCGACTTGCCAGAGCCGGAGCTGCCGACGATGGCCAGGCTGGCGCCACGCGCGAGGTCGAGATCGAGCCCGTGGAGGATGGTCAGCTCGCCTTCCGCACTGGAAACCACTTTGCTAAGGTTCTGCGCAACGAGAATGCTCGGGTTCATGGAGATTCCAATGCGTGGGTGGTTGCTGGGTGGTGCGCTGGCTTCGCTGCTTTTCTGGGCGCAAGGGGCGCTGGCGGGGACTGTGCTGGTTGTCGGCGATAGTATCAGCGCCGCTTTGGGAGTGGAAACCAGCCAGGGCTGGGTCGCCCTGCTGGAAAGGCGACTCGTCGACCAGGGTCTGACGCACCGTGTGGTGAATGCCTCGATCAGCGGCGACACCAGTGCCGGCGGCCTTGCGCGCCTTCCCACGCTGCTCGCCACCCACCGTCCGGAGCTGGTGATCATCGAGCTGGGCGGGAACGATGGCCTGCGTGGGCAGCCGCCCCAGCAATTGCAACAGAATCTTGCGGCGATGATCGACAGTTCGCACTCCAGTGGGGCGCGGGTCGTGCTGCTCGGCATGCAGCTGCCGCCGAACTACGGGCCCCGCTACAATCAGGCCTTCAGCCGGGTCTATGCGACCCTGGCCGAAGAGAAGCAGGTGCCGCTGGTGCCATTCTTTCTCGATGGGGTGGGCGGCGTGCCCGGGATGATGCAGGCCGACGGTATCCACCCGACCGCGAAGGCGCAGCCGAAGATGCTGGACAATCTCTGGCCTACCCTGGAGCCGCTGCTCTAGCGGGGTGGCGAGTATTTCTTGCGGAGGGGCTTGTCGGGCTTTTCCGCGCAGGCCCTTTCGGCTAATGTTGCGCCCCCCTTTCTGGAGCCCTCCATGCCGCGTCCCGCCTGGTCCTTGCATGCCTATTACCTGATCGAGCCGGGCGAGCAGCTCGATCTGTTCGCCTGTCGCGAGGTGCGTCTGCATCTGGTCGGCCGTCAGCTGGAGCTCGGTGGCCAGATCGATCGGACCCTGTGTGGCAGCCTGCTGCCCGCGCAGCCGCGCTGGCGCGGGCTGACCAAGCCGCTGCTGCGCGATGATCGGCTGTGTCCAGCATGCCGGGCAGCACTGGAGGCGCAGCGCCGGGGCGACTGCGTGGGCTGGTCTATACCCTGGGTTCTTGGCTAAACCGGCTGATCATGCTGTACAATCAGGCATTCTCACTTGGGCTACCCATGCCAAGGACTGTCCCGATGTTTGCGCGTGTTGCTACTTCCCTGTCTTTCTCGGCGCTGCTGAGTGCTCCTCTGGCGGCTCTTGAGCTGCCGCTCCCACCGCCCGGCGAGGATGTAGTCGGGCAGGTACAGGTCATCAAGGCCAAGTACGAGGACACCTTCGCCGATATCGGCCAGGCCAACGACATCGGCTATCTGGAAATGGTCGCGGCCAATCCGGGCGTGGATCCCTGGCTGCCGGGGGGAGGGACCGAGGTACTCCTGCCGACGCGCTACATATTGCCGCCCGGTCCGAGAGAAGGGATCGTCATCAATCTGGCCGAGTACCGCATGTACTACTTCCCCAAGGATCAGAACGTGGTGCATACCTTCCCCTTGGGAATCGGGCGTGAAGGGTGGGGGTCTCCGATCGCCGAAACCCGCATCACCGGCAAGGTCAAGGATCCGGCCTGGTATCCGCCGAAATCGATTCGCGAGGAGCATGCCGCCGACGGTGATCCGCTGCCGACTGTCGTTCCTGCCGGCCCGGACAACCCCTTGGGGCCCTTCAAGTTCACTCTGGGCTTGTCCGGCTATCTGATCCATGGTTCGAACAAGAAATTCGGTATCGGCATGCGAGTCAGCCATGGCTGTTTCCGCATGCTGAACCACAATGTCCTGCAGCTGGCGAGCATGGTGCCGGTGGGTACCACGGTGCGTATCATCAATGAGCCCTACAAGTTCGGCATCTCGGCTGGCAAGGTTTACCTCGAGGCTCATGCCCCGCTGGAGGATGACGAGTCTGCGAAGTCTTCCGTGGTGGACAAGCATGCGGCGCTGGTTGATGAGTTGCTCAAGCGCAATGACTTGTTGGGCCAGCGGCGGTTGGATTGGGAGATCGTGCGGGAAGTCGTGGCGGCGGAAGATGGTTTGCCGGTTGAAATATCCGGGACGGACTCAGGGTTGGCCAGCGCCAATACCGGGCCGGATCTCTGAGGGATATTTGTGGTTTTTGCAAGTTAGTGCCAAAACGCCGTATTCGTCTTTGCTGCGCCCAAATAAAAAGCCGATCCCATTTGTGGATCGGCTTTTTTTGTCTCTAAAGAAACAATTACTTGCGGCTGGCTTTTTCCAGCATGCGCAGGGCGCGCTCGTTGGCTTCGTCAGCGGTCTGCTGAGCGCGCTGAGCGGCTGCCAGAGCTTCGTCGGCCTTGCGGTAGGCTTCGTCGGCGCGAGCCTGGGCGCGAGCGGCCGCATCTTCGGTAGCGGTAATGCGAGCTTCGGTTTCTTTGGAGGCGCTGCTGCAACCTGCGGCCAACAGGGCGGCCAGGGTCAGAGCAGAAATTTTCAGAGCGTTGTTCATCGTGTTCCCCTTTTGAGGTGGCTTTCATCTTAAAAGCAATTTCCCATGCGAGGGAAATTCGCCGAGCAACATACTACCTATAACTTTTAGTAAGTAAACTGAGCATGCGCAAGACTGCTATGTTTTTTTCAGGCGAATCCAAAGAATTCACGAGTTTGTCTAAAATTTATCCAAGGCCGTGCACTTGAAGGTTCTATCAGGGTTTGCGAACGCTTGATAAATTGAGGTTGGACGATTGTGCTATTGACTCCTCTCTGCATATGGTTGCGGAGGTGCAGGAAGGCCTTGCTGCTCATCTGGTAGGCGGGCGGCTTTCCCCGAAGCGTGCTACAGAAAGAGCGTAGGGCGCAAAGCGTACAAAAATAAGACAAGACTTGAGAGGCGACGGAATGAGCGAGGCATTATCCATTCACCATGATCGGGCCGGACATCAGTTCGAGGCGGTCGTAGATGGGCATCGCGCCTATCTGGCCTATATGGACCTGGGAAAGAATACTTTGGATATCTACCGTACCTATGTTCCCACTTCCTTGCGCGGTCGCGGTATCGCAGCTGCCTTGACGGCCGAGGCGCTCGACTATGCCAGGCGCATGGGCTATACGGTCATTCCGTCCTGCTCTTACGTCGAGCGCTACATCGAGCGTCATCAGCCTCAGCCTTGAAAGGGTTGATGCGAACAGTAAAACGCCGGGATTATCCCGGCGTTTTGTTTCTGGCACTCAAGGGCGTTTTCGTTTCGGCAGCACATCCTTGAGCTTGACCTGCATGTCCCGTACCGCCGTGACCGTGGCATCCCAGTCGATGCAGGCGTCGGTGACGGAAACCCCATACTTGAGGTCGTCCAGATTGGCGGGAATCGACTGGCTGCCCCAGCCCAGGTTGCTTTCCACCATCAAGCCGATGATGGATGAGTTCCCTTCGAGAATCTGGTTGGCGACGTTGGCCATGACCAAGGGCTGCAGGGCTGGATCCTTGTTCGAATTGGCATGGCTGCAGTCCACCATGATGTTCGGCAGGATGCCGGCCTTGCTCAGTTCCTGCTCGCAGATAGCGACGCTGACCGAGTCGTAGTTGGGCTTGCCGTTGCCGCCACGCAGCACGACATGTCCGTAGGTGTTGCCCTTGGTGGCAACGATGGAGACGCTGCCCTGCTGGTTGATGCCGAGGAAGCGGTGGGGCCTGGATACCGACTGCAATGCGTTGATCGCGACGGTCAGGCTGCCGTCCGTGCCGTTCTTGAAACCGACGGCAGATGACAGGCCGGAAGCCAGTTCCCGGTGTGTCTGGGATTCCGTGGTGCGGGCACCGATGGCCGACCAGCTGAACAGGTCCTGCAGGTACTGCGGGGAAATCGGATCCAGGGCCTCGCCGGCGGTCGGCAGTCCCATTTCGGCGACATCGAGCAGCAGTTGGCGTGCAATGTGCAGCCCCTCTTGGATCTTGAAGGTGTCATCCAGATAGGGGTCGTTGATCAGGCCTTTCCAGCCGACGGTGGTGCGGGGCTTCTCGAAGTAGACGCGCATCACCAGGAACAGGGTGTCGGAAACCTCTGCGGCGAGGGTCTTCAGCCGCTCCGCGTACTCATGTGCCGCCTTGACGTCATGGATGGAGCACGGACCGACTACCACAAACAGGCGATGGTCCTTGCCGTCGAGAATGTTGCGGATGACTTCGCGACCGCGGGAGACGGTGTCCATGGCGGTGGCGCTCAGGGGGATTTCGGTCTTGAGCTGCTCGGGGGTGATCAGAGGGTCGTTGGAGACAATATTAATGTCATTGATCGGTAAGTCGGCCATCGGGTTACTCGTTGGGTCACGGTGCCAGCCGCCAACATCCCCGCGCGGCGGGGCTCGGCATGTGAGGCAATGGGGGAAGGGGAAACCTTAACGCGTTATGCGCAGCGTCGACAATGGGCTTTCGGAGAATACCGAGAGAATGGAGCATGCACCGTTTTTCCCGCCTGCCAAGGCTACCGCTGCAGCTGCCGTACTCCGGCTCAAGCGGGTAGGTCTTCCGTGTGCCTGGCAGTGTTCGCTCCGGCCTGGGAGTTTAATGGGATTGGGCTGACAAAGCGTCTGGCTTTATTCGATAAACTATCAATAATGGTTATAAGAATGCTGTCATTTTGCGGGCGTTCGTTATCTGGGTTTGAGGGACAGCCATGAAGCTTCAGCAACTGCGTTACATCTGGGAGGTTGCGCACCACGATCTCAACGTCTCAGCCACCGCCCAAAGCCTCTATACATCGCAGCCCGGAATCAGCAAGCAGATCCGCCTTCTGGAGGATGAGCTGGGGGTGGAAGTTTTTGCGCGTAGCGGCAAGCACCTGACGCGGGTGACGCCGGCTGGCGAGCGGATCATCACCACTGCCGGGGAAATCCTGCGCAAGGTGGAAAGCATCAAGCAGATCGCTCAGGAGTTCTCCAACGAGAAGAAGGGCACGCTGTCCATCGCAACGACCCACACGCAGGCACGCTATGCCTTGCCGCCGGTAATCAGTGCCTTCATCCAGCAGTATCCGGAGGTTTCCCTGCACATGCACCAGGGTACGCCGACGCAGATCGCCGAAATGGCGGCCGACGGAACCGTCGACTTCGCCATCGCTACCGAAGGGCTGGAGCTGTTCAGCGACCTGGTCATGATGCCGTGCTACCGCTGGAACCGTTGTGTGGTGGTGCCGCAGGGGCATCCGTTGACCAGGCTGCCCAGGCTGACGCTGGAGGCGGTGGCTGAGTATCCCATCGTGACCTACGTATTCGGCTTCACCGGGCGCTCCAAGCTGGACGAGGCCTTCCTCAATCGCGGCCTGACCCCCAGGGTGGTGTTCACTGCCGCCGATGCCGATGTCATCAAGACCTATGTGCGGCTCGGTCTCGGCGTGGGCATCGTGGCCCGGATGGCAGTGGACGAAAGGCTCGACAGCGATCTGGTTGCCCTCGATGCCAGCGAGCTCTTCGAGTCCAGCGTGACCAAGATTGCTTTCCGGCGTGGCACCTTCCTGCGCGGGTTCATGTGCGACTTCATCGAGAAGTTCGCCCCGCATCTCACCCGGCCTGTGCTGAGCAAAGCCATGCAGTGCCACAACAAGGCCGAGCTGGACGAGCTGTTCGAGGGGATCGAGCTACCAGTGTACTGACGGGGCGGATGCTGGCCGGATCAGCTCTTGCCGCTCAGGTTGCCGGCATGCAGTCCGCACTCCTTGTGGGTGGCTTCCTCCCACCACCAGCGCCCCTCGCGTTCGTGCTGGTTGGGCAGCACCGGGCGGGTGCAGGGTTCGCAGCCGATGCTGATGTAGCCCCGCTCATGCAGCGGGTTGTAGGGGATTTCCAGCATGCGGATATAGCCCCAGACCTCCTCGCTGCTCATCTGCGCCAGCGGATTGAACTTGTACAGCGGCCTGTCCGGGGAGGAGAAGGCGCCATCCACTTCGAACGCGGCCACCTGGCTGCGCGTGCCGGGACTCTGGTCGCGACGCTGACCGGTGGCCCAGGCGCTGACGGTGGCCAGTTTGCGTCTGAGCGGCTCGATCTTGCGGATGCCGCAGCATTCGCCGTGACCGTCCTTGTAGAAGCTGAACAGCCCCTTTTCCCTGACCAGGGGTTCGAGCAGGCGGGCATCGGGCGAGAGCACTTCGATGGCCATGCCATAGTGCTCGCGCACCTGTTCGATGAAACGGTAGGTCTCGGGGTGCAGGCGGCCGGTATCCAGGGTGAAGACCCTGACGTTCTTGTTGAGCTTCCAGGCCATGTCGACCAGCACGACGTCTTCGGCGCCGCTGAAGGAGATCCACAGCTCGTCGCCGAAATGATCGAAGGCGATCTGCAGGATTTCCTGGGGCGATTTGCCGGCGCAGGCGGCGGCCAGCTCGGCGGTATTCACGGCTTGCTTCATCAGGCGATTTCCTAGGTATCGTGAGCGGCTGGGGATTGTGCGTCGCGAATGCTAGCAAAGGAAGTTTCCTCCCCTAAATAATCGATCTCCAGCAGCGGTTGCGTTTTCGTTATGAACGGCTACAGCGCGCGCAGGGTTTCCAGCAGCGTTCGCACCTTGGTGATGGATTCCTGGTACTCCGCCTGCCAGTCCGAGTCGGCGACGATGCCGCCGCCACCCCAACAGCTGATACGATCCTTCCGGGCCAGCAGGGTGCGGATGGCGATCGAGCTGTCCAGTTCGCCGCGCACATCCAGATAGAACAGCGAGCCGCAGTAGATCGAGCGGCGTCGGCCTTCCAGTTCCTCGATGATCTGCATGGCGCGGATCTTCGGCGCGCCGGTGATGGAGCCGCCCGGAAAGCTGCCGGCGAGCAGGTCCAGGGCATCCTTTCCGGGGGCCAGCTCGGCGCTGACGCAACTGACCAGATGGTGCACGTTCGGATAGCTCTCCAGGACGAACAGCTCGGGAACGCGCACCGAGCCGGGGCGGCAGCTGCGGCTCAGGTCGTTGCGCAGCAGGTCGACGATCATCAGGTTCTCGGCACGGTCCTTGGTGCTGTGGCGGAGCTCGTCGGCGAGTAGTCGATCTTCTTCGGCGTTGCGGCCGCGCGGGCGAGTGCCCTTGATCGGGCGGGTCTCCACCCGTCCATGCGCGACCCGCAGGAAGCGCTCCGGCGAGAGGCTGAGAATGGCGCTGCCGTCGGCCAGGGACTGGTATCCGGCGAAGGGGGTCGGGCAGGCGCGGCGCAGAGCCCGGTAGGCAGCCCAGGGGTCGCCCTGGAAGGAGGCCTGGAAGCGCTGGGCGAAATTCACCTGATAACAGTCTCCGGCCTGGATGTAGGCGAGGATGTGCTCGATGGCCTGGCGGTAGTCCTCGGAGGTCAGATCTGGCGTGAAATCCGCCTCCAGGTGGAATTCCGCCGTCTGGACTTCGCTCGGTGAAGCAAGCAGCCGCCGCAGGCGCTCGCCTTCGGCGCTGTCCAGGCTGGGGTGGCAGACCAGGGTGGTGGTCCGCGACTGATGATCACTGATCAGTGCCCAGGCATACAGGCCGATCTGGGCATCGGGGAGTTCTAGGTCGTCGAGGGTCGTATCGGGCAGACGCTCCAGGCGGCGGGCGAAGTCGTAGGAGAGGTAGCCCATCAGGCCGCCGGCAAAGGGAAGCTCGCCTGCCTTTGCATGGCCCAGGCTCGCAACTGCCTGGCGCAGGCGTCGGAGGAAGTCGCTGCCGGTTTCGCCGGAGGTAGGACTGAGGCGGGTCAGGGGCCAGGCGCTGAGCAGGTCGTAGCGGCCCCGCTGCGAGGCCGGCTGGCTGCTGTCGAACAGCACGGCGCCGGGCGCCTGGCGGATCCTCTCGAAATAGACGGTCGGATCGGCGCTATAGGGGAGGGCGTGGGTACGGCAACTGGGCATACGGGGGTGTCGGTTGTGGCGAGGACTGATTGTAGCGCCAGGTGCTCCAGACTGCTGCCCGCCAGGCGATTCGCCCCCGGAGGGGCGGAGGGCAATCAGACGGCGGCGGAAACGTGGCCGAACAGCTCCTGGGAAAAGCGCACGCGCTCTGCCGGTGTTTCCTGGATGCCACGCTCCTTCAATTCGGCCAGATGCGCCTCGATCGCGTGGGTTCGCAGGGTCAGGCCGCAGTCGTTGGCGATCTGGATGTTCAGTCCGGGCCGGGCGTTGAGCTCGAGGATCAATGGCCCCTTGGTTTCGTCCAGCACCATGTCCACGCCGATGTAGCCGAGGCCGCAAAGTTCATGGCAGCCGGCCGCCAGCTTCATGAAGCCGTCCCAGTCGGGCAGCTGCACGCCGTCGACCGGGTTGGTGGTGTCCGGGTGCTTGGCGATCTTGTTGTTCAGCCAGGTGCCGCGCAGGGTGATGCCGGTGGCCAGGTCGACACCGACACCGATGGCGCCCTGGTGCAGGTTGGCCTTGCCGCTGGACTGGCGGGTCGGCAGGCGCAACATGGCCATCACCGGGTAGCCCATCAGCACGATGATGCGGATGTCCGGCACGCCCTCGTAGCTGATGCTCTTGAAGATCGGATCGGGCTTGACCCGGTATTCGATCAGCGCCCGGTCGCGGTGCCCACCGAGGGAATAGAGGCCGGTGAGGATGCTGGAGATGTGATGCTCGAGTTCGTCATGGGTGACGATCTTGCCGGACACCGTCTTGTAGCGGCCCTCGAAACGGTCGGCGATGACCATGATGCCGTCGCCGCCGGCCCCCTGGGCCGGCTTGATCACGAAGTCGCTGTGCTCGCCGATGATCTGGTCGAGCTTCTCGATTTCCTTCTCGGTCGCGATGATCCCGTAGAGCTCCGGCACATGGATGCCGGCCTCGATGGCGCGATGCTTGGTGATGATCTTGTCATCGACGATGGGATACAGGCTGCGCTTGTTGTACTTCAGCACGTAGTCCGCATTGCGCCGGTTGATGCCCATGATGCCCCTGGCTTCCAGGGCCTTCCATCTCTTCCACAGGTTGATCATGACTCAGTCCTTCAGGAAGGCCTTGAAGCGGAACAGCTCCGTCAGGCGGTAGCCGCGGTAGCGGCCCATCGCCAGCATGAAGCCCACCAGGATCAGCAGCACCGTCGGGAAGGTGAAGATGAAGTAGGTCAGCTCTGGAATGTTCATCAGCAGATGGGCCAGCGAGGCGGCGATGATAGTGCCGAGAGCGACCTTGAAGGCATGGCCGCCGCCGCGTTCCTCCCAGGTGATCGACAGGCGCTCGATGGTCATGGTCAGGATCACCATCGGGAACAGCGATACCGACAGGCCGCGCTCGAGGCCGAGCTTGTGGCTGAGCAGGCTGATGACGGCGATCAGCACCACCACGAAGGTCAGCACCACCGACAGGCGCGGCAGCATCTGCAGCTTGAGGTGCTCGAGGTAGGAGCGCAGCGACAGGCCCAGAGCGGTGATCAGGGTGAACAGGATGATGCCGAAGCCCACCTGGGTCTCGCGAAAGGCCAGGGCGATCAGGACCGGCGTGAAGGTGCCGAGAGTCTGGATGCCGATCAGGTTGCGCAGAATCAGGATCACCAGCACGCCGATCGGGATCATGATCATGATCTGGTAGGTCTGCTGGGTTTCCAGCGGCAGGCCGTACAGGGTGTATTCCAGGAAGTCGACATCGGTGTTCTGGTCGGTCATCTTGGCCAGGCCGATGGCGTTGAGCTCGCTGTTGTTCAGGGTGAAGCTCACCTTGGCCTGCTTGCCGCCGTCCACGCTGATCAGCGGCTCGTCGCCGGTCCACCAGATCAGGCGGTCGGCCGGCAGTCCCGGTTCGCCGGTATCGGGATTGAAATACAGCCATTTCTCGCCGTTGAAGCTGCGAATCCAGAGCTCGGGGCTGATCGCCTGGTCGGCGATCAGGCGCAGGGTATGCACACGCTCCATCGGCACGTGGGCGAAGGACAGCAGAAGTTCGACGATGCGCACCCGGTTCGAGGTCGAGCTGTTGCCGGCAGTGAGCAGCTTGACATTGTCGTCGTTGAGATTGTTGACCCGCTTGATAGTCTCGCCGATGAAGGTTTCGACGTCGGCCGAGTGCTCGCGGATGGGGGCCAGCAGGGCTTCGGCAGCGATCTTTTCGGCGCCCTCCAGCGGGATGCTGTCGCGGAAGACCGGTCCCTTGGGCTTGGGCAGGTCACCGGTATAGCGCTTGGTGAGGGCCAGGCGATAGTAGAGGGTCTGCTTGCCGCTGGTACGCCGTGCCGACCAGGTCACCCGGCGGTTGTTATCGACTTGGTTGACGCTCACTCCATAGTTGTTGGAGATGAAGCTCTCGTTGAGGCTGACATAGTCCTGGTTGAGCGGCGGAGCGAACATCTGCACTTTCACCGGCTCGCGGGGATTGGCCTGAAATTCGACGCGCGCGTCGATGTTCCACAGGTCATCGGTCTCGTCCTCGGTCACCGGAATGCCCAGGACGAAGATCTGATACGCCGTGACCAGTACCCCGATCGACACCAGCAGGACGATCAGTATTTTCAGATGCAGGTTGAGAGCGCGCATGCGTATTACTCGGCGGAATTTGCGACGGTGGCGCAGCCGGGCTTGCCGGCTGCGTATTTAATGCTCGGATCGACCAGGGCCCCGAAGCGTGCGAGTGCCTCGGAGCCGATCAGCAGCGGGTATTGGAATGCGCTCCGATCGGTCAGGTTCACCTCGATGGTGCGCAGGGTCTCGCCCATGCAGAAGTCCAGTTCGACCACCGGGCGAGCCGTGTAGGTCTTGCTTTCTGCCGGGTCGTAGTCGCCAGAGCGGCGCTTGATCTTGCTGACTCGCGCCAGCGGTCGCTCGATGGGATGCGCGTGGCTGTCATCAATGGCCAGGTAGAAGCGTACCCAGGTTTCACCGTTGCGCTTGAAGCGAGTGATGTCGCGGGCACTGAGCGACGCCGTCTCGGCCCCCGTATCCAGCTTGGCCGCCACTTCCAGCTTGAGCTCGGGCAGCGACACGTATTCGTTCAGGCCAAAGATGGTTTTCTCGGCCGCGGGGAGTAGGTCCGGGATGAGCAGCAGACAAGACAGCAGGGCGAGGGGCTGGAATCTCATAGTCCTGTAGATGGAAGCGATCGACAGTTCAGGCAACGGCTTGGCGGACGATCCTATTGCCTGGGCGGTATGCGGTCATGGACAAGGCCGCCAGCCGCGCGCGGCGCGCATTCTAGCACGGGTTTCCCGCATCGGCAGGCTCGTGGTCCGGTTCTTGGAAAAGGTGCGGTGCAGCGCACGTCTTCGACTATTGTCGACAATCATGAGGATTCGTTTGACGTATTGGCTTTGCTGGCCTATTTTTCGTGCATCAAAAATACTGATTGTCGACAATATGCCGGATGCCTCCTATTCATCCCAAGCTGTCCCAAGTGACTCCGAGACACTCTCCGAACATGTCTTCCGGCGCATCCAGGCGTCGATCGTCAAGGGCGAGATCGCTCCGGGCAGCAAGATCTCCGAGCCCGAGCTGGCCCGTACCTACGGCATTAGCCGTGGTCCCCTGCGCGAAGCCATCCATCGCCTGGAGGGGCAGAAGCTGCTGGTGCGGGTGCCCCATGTGGGGGCCAGGGTGGTTTCGCTCAGCCATCAGGAGCTGATCGAGCTTTACGAAATCCGCGAGTCCCTCGAAGGAATGGCCTGCCGGCTGGCGGCCGAGCGCATGACTCAGACGGGTATCGACGAACTACGCCGGGTGCTGGAGACCCACGAGCGGGATGCGGCCTTCCAGGCCGGAGTCGGCTATTACCAGCAGGAAGGCGATTTCGACTTCCACTACCGGATCATCCATGGCAGCGGCAACCAGACGCTGGTGCGCATGCTCTGCGGGGAGATGTACCAGCTGGTGCGCATGTACCGCATCCAGTTCTCCTCCACGCCCAACCGGCCGCGCCAGGCCTTCAACGAACATCACCGGATTCTCGATGCCATCGCCGATCACGACGGCGAGCTGGCCGAGCTGCTGATGCGCCGGCACATCGCCGCATCCCGACGCAACATGGAGCGTCACTATGAGGACGCTCAGGTCAATACAGCCAATAAAAGGGGTAAGTCATGACTCAGACGTCTGCCGGACAACGCTTCCGCGATGCCGTCGCCAGCGAACACCCGCTGCAGGTGGTTGGTGCCATCAATGCCAACCATGCGCTGCTGGCCAAGCGCGCCGGTTTCAAGGCCATCTATCTGTCGGGTGGCGGAGTGGCGGCCGGTTCCCTGGGCCTGCCGGACCTGGGCATCACCGGTCTGGACGACGTACTGACCGATGTGCGCCGCATCACCGACGTGTGCGATCTGCCGCTGCTGGTGGACGTCGATACCGGCTTCGGCTCCTCGGCCTTCAACGTCGCCCGTACCGTCAAGTCGATGATCAAGTTCGGCGCGGCCGCCATCCATATCGAGGACCAGGTCGGCGCCAAGCGCTGCGGCCACCGGCCGAACAAGGAAATCGTTTCCCAGCAGGAGATGGTCGACCGGATCAAGGCCGCCGTCGACGCCCGTACCGATGACAGCTTCGTGATCATGGCGCGTACCGACGCGCTGGCGGTCGAGGGTCTGAACTCCGCGCTGGATCGCGCTGCCGCCTGCATCGAGGCCGGTGCCGACATGATCTTCCCGGAGGCGATCACCGAGCTGGCGATGTACAAGACCTTCGCCGACCGGGTGAAGGCACCGATCCTGGCCAACATCACCGAGTTCGGCGCCACGCCGCTGTACACCACCGAAGAGCTGGCCAGCGTCGACGTGTCCCTGGTGCTCTATCCGCTGTCGGCATTCCGCGCCATGAACAAGGCGGCCGAGAACGTCTATACCGCGCTGCGCCGCGACGGCACCCAGAAGAACGTGATCGACACCATGCAGACCCGTATGGAGCTCTACGAGCGCATCAATTACCACGCGTTCGAGCAGCACCTCGACGCGCTGTTCGCAGCCAAGAAGTGACCCGGCACCCGGGCCGGCCTGTGCAGGTCGGCTCTGGGGAAAACAAGAGAAATATCCAACCGGATGAGGAGAAACGAGCGATGAGCGCTATCGCAGAAACCACCACTGTGGGCTTCAAGCCGAAGAAGTCAGTGGCCCTGAGTGGCACCGCCGCCGGCAATACTGCCCTGTGCACCGTGGGTCGCACTGGCAATGACCTGCATTACCGCGGCTATGACATTCTCGACTTCGCCACCACCTGCGAGTTCGAGGAAATCGCCCACCTGCTAGTACATGGCAAGCTGCCCAACGTCGCCGAGCTGACTGGCTACAAGGCCAAGCTCAAGTCCCTGCGTGGCCTGCCGGCCGGCGTGAAGGCCGCCCTCGAGCAACTGCCGCCCTCCGCCCACCCGATGGACGTGATGCGCACCGGCGTGTCCGTGCTGGGCTGCCTGTCGCCCGAGAAGGACGACCACAACCACCCGGGTGCCCGCGACATCGCCGACAAGCTGATGGCCTCCATGGGCTCCATGCTGCTGTACTGGTACCACTTCAGCCACAACGGCAAGCGCATCGAGGTGGAAACCGATGACGACACCATCGGCGGCCACTTCCTGCACCTGCTGCACGGCAAGAAGCCGAGCGACTCCTGGGTGCGCGCCATGCACACCTCGCTGATCCTCTACGCCGAGCATGAGTTCAACGCGTCCACCTTCACCTCCCGGGTGATCTCCGGCACCGGTTCCGACATGTTCTCCTGCATCACCGGCGCCATCGGCGCGCTGCGCGGGCCGAAGCATGGTGGCGCCAACGAGGTGGCCTTCGAGATCCAGAAGCGCTACGACAACCCGGACGAGGCCGAGGCCGACATCCGTGCCCGTGTCGAGCGCAAGGAAGTCGTGATCGGCTTCGGCCACCCGGTCTATACCGTTGCCGACCCGCGCAACAAGGTGATCAAGGAAGTTGCCCGCGAGCTCAGTGTCAAGCAGAGCAACACCAAGATGTATGACATTGCCGAGCGCCTCGAGAGCGTGATGTGGGAAATCAAGAAGATGTTCCCCAACCTGGATTGGTTCAGCGCCGTCAGCTACCACATGATGGGCGTCCCCACCGCCATGTTCACCCCGGTGTTCGTGATCGCCCGTACCTCCGGCTGGGCCGCCCACGCCATCGAGCAGCGCATCGACGGCAAGATCATTCGCCCGAGCGCCAACTACGTCGGGCCGGAAGACCTTAAGTTCGTTCCGCTCAAGGAGCGCAAGTAAGATGAACACCCAATATCGCAAGAGCCTGCCCGGTACCCAGCTGGACTACTTCGACACCCGCGCGGCGGTCGAAGCCATCCAGCCGGGTGCCTATGACAAGCTGCCGTACACCTCCCGCGTGCTGGCGGAACAGCTGGTTCGCCGCTGCGATCCGACCATGCTGACCGACTCGCTGAAGCAGATCATCGAGCGCAAGCGTGACCTGGACTTCCCGTGGTACCCGGCCCGTGTGGTCTGCCATGACATCCTCGGTCAGACCGCGCTGGTCGACCTGGCCGGCCTGCGCGATGCGATTGCCGAACAGGGCGGCGACCCGGCCAAGGTCAACCCGGTGGTGCCGACCCAGCTGATCGTCGATCACTCGCTGGCGGTTGAGTACGCGGGGTTCGATCCGGACGCCTTCGAGAAGAACCGCGCCGTGGAAGACCGTCGCAACGAAGACCGTTTCCACTTCATCGAGTGGACCAAGACGGCCTTCAAGAACGTCGACGTGATCCCGGCCGGCAACGGCATCATGCACCAGATCAACCTGGAGAAGATGTCTCCGGTGATCCAGGCCCGTGGCGGCGTGGCCTTCCCGGATACCTGCGTGGGTACCGACAGCCACACTCCGCACGTCGACGCCCTCGGCGTGATCGCCATCGGCGTCGGCGGTCTGGAAGCCGAAACCGTGATGCTCGGCCGTGCTTCGATGATGCGCCTGCCCGACATCGTCGGCGTCAAGCTGACCGGCAAGCATCAGCCCGGCATCACCTGCACCGACATCGTGCTGGCGCTGACCGAGTTCCTGCGCAAGGAGCGCGTGGTGGGTGCCTACGTCGAGTTCTTCGGCGACGGCGCTGCCAGCCTGAGCATCGGCGACCGCGCGACCATCTCCAACATGTGCCCGGAATACGGCGCCACCGCGGCGATGTTCTACATCGACCAGCAGACCATCGACTACCTCAAGCTGACCGGTCGCGAGCCGGAGCAGGTGGCCCTGGTCGAAAACTACGCCAAGACCACCGGCCTGTGGGCCGACGCGCTGGTCGAGGCCGAATACGAGCGCGTGCTCGAGTTCGATCTGTCCACCGTCGTGCGCAACATGGCCGGCCCGTCCAACCCGCACCGTCGCCTGCCGACCTCCGCCCTGCACGAGCGCGGCATTGCCGACGAGGCCAAGCTGGAAGCTGCCCGGGCCGAAGAGGCCGAAGGCCTGCTGCCGGATGGCGCGGTGATCATCGCCGCCATCACCAGCTGCACCAACACCTCCAACCCGCGCAACGTGGTCGCCGCCGGCCTGCTGGCCAAGAAGGCCAACGAGCTGGGTCTGGTGCGCAAGCCGTGGGTGAAGAGCTCGTTCGCACCGGGCTCCAAGGTCGCCAGGCTGTATCTGGAAGAAGCCGGTCTGCTGCCGGAGCTGGAAAAGCTCGGCTTCGGCATCGTCGCCTACGCCTGCACCACCTGCAACGGCATGTCCGGTGCGCTGGATCCGCAGATCCAGCAGGAAATCATCGATCGCGACCTGTACGCCACTGCCGTACTGTCCGGCAACCGCAACTTCGACGGCCGTATCCACCCGTACGCCAAGCAGGCCTTCCTCGCCTCGCCGCCGCTGGTGGTCGCCTACGCCATCGCCGGCACCGTGCGCTTCGACATCGAGAAGGATGTACTGGGTACCGACAAGAACGGCAACCCGATCACCCTGAAGGACCTGTGGCCGAGCGACGAGGAAATCGACGCCATCGTCGCCTCCTGCGTCAAGCCGGAGCAGTTCAAGCAGGTCTACATCCCGATGTTCGACCTGGGCGCGGTGGAAGAAGCCAAGAGCCCGCTGTACGACTGGCGTCCGATGTCCACCTACATCCGCCGTCCGCCGTACTGGGAAGGCGCGCTGGCCGGCGAGCGTACCCTCAAGGGCATGCGTCCGCTGGCGGTGCTGCCGGACAACATCACCACCGACCACCTGTCGCCGTCCAACGCCATCCTGCTCGACAGCGCCGCTGGCGAGTACCTGGCCAGGATGGGCCTGCCGGAGGAGGACTTCAACTCCTACGCCACCCACCGTGGCGACCATCTGACCGCCCAGCGCGCCACCTTTGCCAACCCGCAGTTGGTCAACGAAATGGCCGTGGTCGATGGCCAGGTGAAGAAGGGTTCGCTAGCGCGCGTCGAGCCGGATGGCAAGGTCATGCGCATGTGGGAAGCCATCGAAACCTACATGGAGCGCAAGCAGCCGCTGATCATCATCGCCGGTGCCGACTACGGTCAGGGCTCCTCGCGTGACTGGGCGGCCAAGGGCGTGCGTCTGGCCGGTGTCGAGGCTATCGCCGCCGAAGGCTTCGAGCGCATCCACCGTACCAACCTGGTCGGCATGGGCGTGCTGCCGCTGGAGTTCAAGGCCGGCGTCAACCGCAGGACCCTGGGCATCGACGGCACCGAAACCTTCGACGTGAAGGGCGATATCTCGCCGCGCTGCGACCTGACCCTGGTCATCCAGCGCAAGAACGGCGAAACCGTCGAAGTGCCGGTCACCTGCCGTCTGGACACCGCCGAAGAGGTCTCGGTCTACGCGGCCGGTGGCGTGCTGCAGCGCTTCGCCAAGGACTTCCTCGGCCAGGCCTGACCGGCTTGCCGTCCGGTCCCCGCCTTGCTGCCATCGGCAGCGGGGTGGCTGGCCGGCTCTGGCAGGCCCACGCATTCCCATTCCTGTGCTGCCAGCCGGCAGCACAGTCTCATGAGGACAAGATTTCCATGGCTCATGTACCCCAGATCCGTGTTCCGGCCACCTATATTCGTGGCGGCACCAGCAAGGGTGTGTTCTTCCGTCTGCAGGATCTGCCACAAGCCTGCCAGGTGCCGGGCGAGGCGCGTGACAAGCTGCTGCTGCGCGTGATCGGCAGCCCCGATCCGTACGGCCAGCAGATCGACGGCATGGGTGGTGCGACTTCCAGTACCTCCAAGACCGTGATCGTCGCCAGGAGCGAGCAGCCGGATCACGATGTCGATTACCTGTTCGGTCAGGTGGCGATCAACAAGGCATTCGTAGACTGGTCGGGCAACTGCGGCAACCTGACCGCTGCGGTCGGTGCCTTTGCCATTGCTGGTGGTTTGGTTGATCCGGCACGCATTCCGCAGAACGGCATCTGCACCGTGCGTATCTGGCAGAAGAACATCAGCAAGACCATTATCGCCCATGTGCCGATCACCAACGGTGAAGTGCAGGAAACCGGCGATTTCGAGCTGGACGGCGTGACCTTCCCGGCCGCCGAGGTGGTCATCGAGTTCATGGATCCGGCCGACGGCGAAGGCTCGATGTTCCCCACCGGCAACGTGGTCGATGAGCTGGAAGTGCCGGGCATCGGTACCTTCAAGGCCACCATGATCAACTCCGGCATTCCGACCATCTTCCTCAATGCCGCCGATATCGGTTACACCGGTACCGAGCTGCAGAAGGACATCAACTCGGATGCCGAGGCGCTGGCGCGTTTTGAGACCATGCGTGCCTACGGCGCGGTGAAGATGGGCCTGATTGCGGATATCTCCGAAGCGGTCGCCCGTCAGCACACGCCGAAGATCGCCTTCGTCGCCCCGGCTACCGACTACGTGGCTTCCAGCGGCAAGCAGGTGGCGGCCAGCGATATCGACGTCTGCGTGCGCGCGCTGTCGATGGGCAAGCTGCACCACGCCATGATGGGCACCGCCTCAGTGGCCATCGCCACCGCCGCTGCGGTGCCGGGCACCTTGGTCAACCTGGCGGCCGGTGGTGGCCAGCGTGAAGCGGTGACCTTCGGCCATCCGTCCGGCACCCTGCGCGTCGGCGCGGCGGCGGCAGAAGTCAACGGCGAGTGGACCGCCACCAAGGCGGTCATGAGCCGCAGCGCCCGTGTGTTGATGGAAGGCTGGGTGCGTGTGCCTGGGAATGCATTCTGAGGTGAACTACCGGCTGGAGAGTGCCACCCGTGGCGTGATGCGCCTTCCAGAACGCCTGGCATGGCTGGACAGGACGTTGCGGAAGCCCCGCTGCGGCGCAGTCAACCCACCCGGGAGGCGCCTCGCTCAAACGTTTCGTCGATCCGCTTGTGATTCGGTCTGCGGCGTTCGAGCGGCAAGCGACACGAAAAGTCCGGGGTTGGAGAGCCCCGGTTTTTTCGGGTTTGCACATCCAGTTTCGAGAGGCGGCTGTTTATTTCAGTCGCCGTTCCACACCCTTTTCGACAAGGATCTTGGCCGAGATCTCTTCCACCGAGAAATGGGTGGAATTGATATAGGGAATGTTTTCGCGACGCAGCATTTGCTCCACTTCGCGCACCTCGAACTCGCACTGGGCGAAGCTGGAATAGCGGCTGTTCGGCTTGCGCTCGTGGCGGATGGCGGCCAGGCGCTCGCTGTCGATGGTCAGGCCGAACAGCTTGTCCCGATAGGGTTTGAGAGCCGCCGGCAGCTGCAGGCGCTCCATGTCTTCTTCCGTGAGTGGGTAATTGGCGGCGCGGATGCCATACTGCATGGCCATGTAAAGGCAGGTTGGGGTCTTGCCGCTGCGGGAGACGCCCAGCAGGATCAGGTCGGCCTTGTCGTAGTAGTGGGTGCGAGCGCCGTCGTCGTTGTCGAGGGCGAAGTTCACCGCCTCGATGCGCTCCATGTAGTGGGCGTTGTGACTGATGGAGTGCGATTTGCCCACGGAGTAGGAAGAGTGGGAAGCCAGTTCGTGTTCCAGTGGTGAAAGAAAGGTCGAAAAGATATCAATCATGAATCCGTTGGATTTGGCCAGAATGTCACGGATCTCTTGATTGACGACGGTGTCGAAAATGATCGGCCGGGCACCATCCTTTTCCGCCGCAGAATTGATCTGCTGCACCATGCCGCGCGCTTTTTCCGCCGTGTCGATGTAGGGGCGCGTGAGTTTGGTGAAGGAAATGTTTTCGAATTGCGCCAGCAGGCTCTGGCCAAGGGTTTCCGCAGTGATACCCGTGCCGTCGGAGATGAAGAAAGCGGTTCGTTTCATTGCACCCTTGGCCTTAAGAACATGACGACAGTTAGGCTATGCTAAGTCCCGGCATTGCCGGGTATCCTTGCCCGGCATTGTCACTTATTTTCATGGGTCAAGCCAGAATCGCGCGGAGAAGGTCCCGCCTGAGCTTCCCATCCCTAGTGGAGAATTCATCTTGGTAGAGTACGTAGTTTCCCTTGACAAGCTCGGCGTCCACGATGTGGAGCGAGTAGGGGGCAAAAACGCATCCCTGGGCGAAATGATCAGCAACCTGTCCGGCGCCGGCGTATCCGTTCCCGGGGGCTTTGCCACTACCGCCCAGGCCTACCGTGACTTCCTCGAGCAAAGCGGTCTGAACGAGCGTATCCATGCAGCGCTCGACGCACTGGATGTGGATGACGTGAATGCGCTGGCGAAGACCGGTGCACAGATTCGCCAATGGGTGATGGAGGCCGAGCTGCCCGCGCAGCTTGATACCGATATTCGCAGGGCCTTTGCTGAAATGGCTGGCGGCAACGAGCATCTGGCCGTGGCCGTGCGCTCCTCCGCCACGGCAGAGGACCTGCCCGACGCCTCCTTCGCCGGCCAGCAGGAAACCTTCCTCAACATCCGCGGTGTGGACAACGTGATCCGCGCGGCGAAGGAGGTCTTCGCCTCCCTCTTCAACGACCGTGCCATTGCCTATCGGGTACACCAGGGCTTCGATCACAGGCTGGTTGCCCTGTCTGCCGGCGTGCAGCGCATGGTGCGTTCGGAAACCGGCACTGCCGGCGTGATGTTCACCCTGGACACCGAGTCCGGTTTCCGTGACGTGGTGTTCATCACCGGTGCCTATGGTCTCGGTGAGACGGTGGTGCAGGGGGCGGTGAACCCCGATGAATTCTATGTGCACAAGCCGACCCTCGAGGCCGGCCGCCCTGCCATCCTGCGCCGCAACCTGGGCAGCAAGGCGATCAAGATGGTCTACGGCGAGGAAGCCAAGGCCGGCAAGTCGGTGAAGACCGTCGAAGTGAGCGGTGAGGATCGTACCCGCTTCTGCATCAGCGACGCCGAGGTCACCGAGTTGGCCAAGCAGGCGCTGATCATCGAGAAGCACTACGGGCGGCCGATGGACATCGAATGGGCCAAGGACGGCGACGATGGCAAGCTCTATGTCGTCCAGGCACGTCCGGAAACCGTGAAAAGTCGCGCCAGCGCCACCGTGATGGAGCGCTACCTGCTGAAGGAAACGGGCACTATCCTGGTCGAGGGGCGTGCCATCGGTCAGCGGATCGGGGCCGGCCCGGTCAAGGTGATCCACGATATCGCCGAAATGGACAAGGTCCAACCGGGCGATGTACTGGTTTCCGACATGACCGACCCGGACTGGGAGCCGATCATGAAGCGCGCCAGCGCCATCGTCACCAACCGGGGCGGGCGTACCTGCCATGCGGCGATCATCGCCCGCGAGCTGGGCATCCCGGCGGTCGTAGGCTGCGGCAACGCCACCAGCGTACTGCAGGATGGCCAGGGCGTGACCGTCTCCTGTGCCGAAGGCGATACCGGTTACATCTTCAAGGGCGAACTGGGCTTCGATATCCGCAAGAACTCCATCGATGCCATGCCGCAGCTGCCGTTCAAGATCATGATGAACGTCGGCAACCCGGACCGGGCCTTCGATTTCGCCCAGTTGCCGAACGAGGGCGTAGGCCTGGCCCGCCTGGAGTTCATCATCAACCGCATGATCGGTGTGCACCCCAAGGCGCTGCTGAACTTCGCCAGCCTGCCGCCGGAAATCAAGGCCAGCGTCGAGAAGCGCATCGCCGGCTATGACGATCCGGTCGGCTTCTACGTCGAGAAGCTGGTCGAGGGCATCAGCACCCTGGCCGCCGCCTTCTGGCCGAAGAAGGTCATCGTGCGCATGTCCGACTTCAAGTCCAACGAGTATGCCAACCTGATCGGCGGCAAGCTCTACGAGCCGGAGGAAGAGAACCCGATGCTCGGCTTCCGCGGCGCCTCGCGCTATATCAGCGAATCTTTCCGCGACTGCTTCGAGCTGGAGTGCCGGGCGATCAAGAAGGTGCGCAACGAGATGGGACTGAGCAACGTCGAGATCATGATCCCCTTCGTGCGCACGCCGGGTGAGGCCAGTCAGGTCATCGACCTGCTCGGCAGCCATGACCTCAAGCGTGGAGAGAATGGCCTGCGCGTGATCATGATGTGCGAGTTGCCTTCCAACGCGCTGCTGGCCGAGGAGTTTCTCGAGTACTTCGATGGCTTTTCCATCGGCTCCAACGACCTGACCCAGCTGACCCTGGGCCTGGACCGCGACTCGGGTATCGTTGCCCACCTGTTCGATGAGCGGAACGCTGCCGTGAAGAAGTTGCTGTCCAGCGCCATTCAGGCCTGCAACAAGGCCGGCAAGTACATCGGCATCTGCGGCCAGGGTCCGTCGGATCATCCGGATCTGGCCAAGTGGCTGATGGAGCAGGGGATCGACAGCATTTCGCTGAATCCGGACTCGGTGCTCGATACCTGGTTCTTCCTGGCCGAGGGACAGCTGGCCCACTGATTCCAGGTTGTCCCGATGAGCGAAAGAGGGGTGGGCCGGTTCCCACCCTTTTTTTGCTTGCGAATTTGTATATTCGACGTAGGTCGCTCCCTATCTGCGCCTTTTTCCGTCCGATTCGGCATTTCACCCACGCAGGTCCGTCGCTAAGATGTGCGGGCTGATCCGGCGCGGACATCTCCTTGTCGATGGAAGCGCCATGTTTGTCGCACTCGAGCGGTTGCTGCATCTGCATGAGGGATATCGGCGAACCTTCCGGATCGCGGGGCGCAACCTTTTACTGTTGATTGTCGACAATAATGCTGTGCTGCTGGAAAACCGATGCCCATATCAGGGGGCGGAACTGCAGGATGAAAAACCAGAGCGGGTGGATGTTGCGTTGTCGTCGGCACGGCATCGAGTTCGATCTGTCCTGCGGTCGGGCTCTGAATGGAAACTGCCCGGGATTGACCTTGTTCAGGCTCTGTCATGATGGAGATCGCATCGGTATCGATCTTCGGGCTTTCCGGCAACGGCCAGGAGGCGCTCATCTACCCTGTTGTAATTTTCCAGAGGAATTTTGCCATGCAATATGTCACCCCCGATCTGTGCGACGCCTATCCAGAACTGGTACAGGTGGTCGAGCCGATGTTCAACAACTTCGGTGGTCGTGATTCCTTCGGCGGCGAAATCGTCACCATCAAGTGCTTCGAGGACAACTCGCTGGTCAAGGACCAGGTCGATGTTGATGGCAAGGGCAAGGTGCTCGTGGTGGATGGTGGCGGTTCGCTGCGTCGCGCCCTGCTGGGCGACATGCTTGCTGAAAAGGCCGCTCGCAACGGCTGGGAAGGACTGGTCGTCTACGGTTGCATCCGCGATGTGGATGTGATTGCCCAGACCGACCTCGGCGTCCAGGCCTTGGCTACCCATCCGATGAAAACCGACAAGCGCGGCATCGGCGACCTGAACATTCCGGTGACCTTCGGTGGCGTCACCTTCCGGCCGGGCGAGTACCTGTATGCCGACAACAACGGTATCATCATCTCCCCCGAGCCTCTGAAAATGCCCGAGTAATCGCTGTCCCGAGCCTGCCGCAACCCCTTGGCCGGGTTAGGTCCAACCCTGCGCAAGGGGGCAGGCAGGCCGCTCGTTTTCCTCGCGGCTGATTGTCCATGAGCGGCTCGGCGATGTGGATCGTTCGACGTTTGGTTGGGCTCGAATGTGACCTGCTGGTAAGCGACCTCGTCTAGGCGTTACATCCAGAGAGGTGCGCATGCACGATCCATTCGAAGAGTCCTTACGCGACCTGCTCCAGTCTTCGGCGCTCACCCATGATGACAATGCAGCATTGGGGCGTGTCCTGAAAACGGCCAACCGCCAGGCAGGTGCGGGCGATCTGTTCGCCCTCCTAGGGCATTGGTTCGAGGCGCTGATGATCGGGCTGAACAACGGATCGCCTCATATCATGCCTGTCTCTCGTCGTGGCACTCTCGATTCTTCCGCAGATAAGGCTGACTGAAATGGAACTCGACCCCTGGACTCAAAGCCTGGTTGTTGTAATGAAAGCGCTTTGGACTAAGGTAGCCAGCTTCATTCCCAATCTGTTCGTTGCTCTGATCGTGGTGCTGCTCGGCTTCGTCGTGGCCAAGCTGCTCGATACGCTGCTGTCCAAGTTGCTGGCAAAGGTGGGGCTGGATCGTCTTATGTCGGGTACCGGACTGACCCGGCTGCTGGTCCGGATCGGCATTCAGGTGCCGGTTTCGACCCTGATCGGCAGAATCGTCTATTGGTTCGTGCTCCTCGTATTCATGGTTTCGGCTGCCGAATCCCTCGGTCTGGCGCGAGTTTCCGCGACCCTGGACGTGCTGGCGCTCTATCTGCCTAAGGTCTTCGGCGCGGCGCTGATTCTGCTGGCCGGACTGCTGCTGGCGCAGTTGGTCAATGGCCTGGTGCGTGGCGCAGCAGAAGGCGTCGGGCTCGACTATGCCAACGGGCTCGGGCGCGTCGTGCAGGGGCTGGTGATCATCATCAGCATCTCCGTGGCGATCGGTCAGCTGGAGATCAAGACCGATCTGCTCAATACAGTCGTGGCCATCGTGCTGATCTCCGTGGGCGTGGCGGTTGCCCTGGCATTGGGCCTGGGCAGCCGCGAAATTGCCGGTCAGATCATTGCCGGCATCTATGTCCGCGAGCTTTACCGGGTAGGGCAGGCGGTCCGGATCGGTGACCTCGAGGGGCAGATCGAGGAGATCGGCACGGTCAAGACGATACTGCTGACCACCCATGGCGAACTGGTTTCGCTGGCCAACCGCTCTCTGCTGGATGAACGGGTTAGCAGTCGTTAGGGCGAAGATCTGCTAATCTATGCCGCCAATTTGAACCAGAGGTCTGGGCTTTGGCGGCCGCGACCCGACTGCCAGCCTTTCTTGTCTTGAACACAGACCACCCACTTTCTTCGCGATACGATCCCAGGGAGTTGTCCGACGAGGAGCTGGTTGAGCGTGCACATGCCGAGCTTTTCCACATTACCCGGGCCTACGCGGAGTTGATGCAGCGCTATCAGCGCACGCTGTTCAATGTCTGTGCCAGATATTTGGGTAACGAACGGGACGCTGATGATGTTTGTCAGGAGGTCATGCTCAAGGTTCTCTACGGTTTGAAGCATTTCGAAGGCAAGTCGAAATTCAAGACTTGGCTTTATAGCATCACCTACAACGAATGTATTACCCAATACCGGAAAGAGCGAAGAAAACGACGCCTGATGGATGCCCTGAGTCTCGATCCACTGGAAGAGGCTTCGGAAGAAAAGGCGCCGAAACTGGAAGAGCGGGGCGGCCTTGACCGCTGGTTGGTACACGTCAATCCTATTGACCGGGAGATCCTGGTGCTTCGTTTTGTCGCAGAGCTGGAGTTCCAGGAAATTGCCGACATCATGCATATGGGCTTGAGTGCCACTAAAATGCGTTACAAGCGGGCTCTAGACCGGTTGCGGGAAAAATTCTCGGGGCTTGCTGAACCTTAGCTTGACAGCTAGCCTCTTAGCGAATAGCGATCTCAGTCCTCTAATTGAAAGCAAATCGAGATTGTCTTTACCGTCAAACACCACGATGGGGAAATACGGATGAAACTGAAAAACACCTTGGGCGTCTTTATTGGCTCAGTGGTCGCCGCATCTTCGTTCAGCGTGCTGGCTCAAGGCCAGGGCGCGGTTGAGGTGGAGGCTTTTGCCAAGCATTATTTCAGCGATGAAAGTTCTCGCGACTTCGAAAACGATGAGGCCGAGCTGTATGGCGCATCCATTGGCTACTTTCTGACCGATGATGTGGAGTTGGCCCTGTCGCATGGCGTTTACAGGGACGTGACCACCGAGGAGACGATAGGCGATGGTGGCCACAAGGATATCAAAGGCGAGCTGACCTCCCTTGATGCCATCTACCACTTCGGCGAGCCGGCCGCTGGCCTGCGCCCCTATGTATCCGGTGGTTTCGCCCATCAGAGCATTGGTCAGGCCCGCGGTGGGCGTAACCAGAGCACCTACGCCAACCTCGGTGCCGGTGTGAAGTGGTATTTGACCGACATGCTCTATGCCCGTGCCGGTGTGGACGGTATGTACAACTTCGACGACGACCAGGCCGAATGGCAGGCCGGCGTGGGTATCGGCCTGAACTTCGGCGGCAGTGCAGGCAAGAAAGAGCCGGCTCCGGAACCGGTAGCCGAAGTCTGCGCCGACGTCGACAACGATGGCGTCTGCGATAACGTCGACCGCTGCCCGGACACCCCCGCCAACACCACCGTCGATGCCGAGGGTTGCACCGCTGTCGCCGAAGTGGTTCGCGTCGAGCTGGACGTCAAGTTCGACTTCGACAAGGCGAAAGTCAAGGAAGAAAGCTACGCCGATATCAAGAACCTGGCTGACTTCATGAACCAGTACCCGCAGACCAGCACCACCGTGGAAGGTCACACCGACTCCGTCGGTACGGACGCCTACAACCAGAAGCTGTCCGAACGTCGCGCCAACGCAGTGCGTGATGTGCTGGTCAACGAGTACGGTGTGGAAGGCAACCGCGTGGACTCCGTCGGTTACGGCGAGTCCCGCCCGGTGGCCGACAACGCTACCGAGTCCGGCCGTGCGATCAACCGTCGCGTGGAAGCGGAAGTGGAAGCCCAAGCCAAGTAATTCCGGCAGGCGCTTCAAGAAAAACCCGGCATTGCCGGGTTTTTCTTTTTCTACGAGATGAAGGGGGCCTTGGGCTTCAGGTCTCAAGCGAGCCCCGGAACGGGGGCCGGCAGGCTTCGATCGGGGGACTTGAGGCGTTCAGGCTGTCCGGGCCATGAGTTGTGGCTGGGCGACGGCGGCGACCTCGCCGATCACCAGAATCGCCGGGCTCTTCAGGCGGAAGGCGGCAGCGTCCTGCTGCATGGCGCCGAGGCTGCTGCGGCATTCGCGCTGCTGCGGCAGCGAGGCGTTCTCGATCATCGCCACCGGCATGTCGGTACTCATGCCGCCGCCCAGCAGGCCGTCACGGATGTCGGCCAGTTTGGCCACGCCCATGTAGACCACCAGGGTGGTGCCGCTCTGCGCCAGCGCCGGCCAGTTGAGGCTGCTGTCGTCCTGGGTGTGGGCGGTGACCAGGGTCACGCCACGGGCCACGCCGCGCAGGGTCAGCGGGATGTCGCACTGGGTGGCGCCGGCCAGCCCGGCGGTGATGCCGTTGACGATCTCGGTGGCGATGCCGTGCCCGGCCAGCCAGTCGGCTTCCTCGCTGCCGCGGCCGAAGATGCAAGGGTCGCCGCCCTTCAGGCGCGCCACGCACTTGCCCTGGCGGGCGTAGCGCAGCATCAGGCGGTGGATGAAGTCCTGGGGCGTGGAGCGGCAGCCGCCGCGCTTGCCGACGCCGATCACCCGGGCCTGCGGGCAGTGCTCGAGCACCGCCGGATTGACCAGATCGTCGATCAGCACCACCTCGGCCTCGCCCAGGGCGCGCACGGCCTTGAGGGTCAGCAGTTCCGGGTCGCCCGGGCCGGCACCGATCAGCCAGACTTTTGCGCTCATCTTCACCACCTCTCGTATCACCTGTGTAGGGTGGGTTAGCCGCTTGCGGCGTAACCCGCCAACGATGCCGCCAGGCATCGCGATTGCCGGCCTTGCGGCCGGTCGGTGGATTACGACCTGCGGTCTAACCCACCCTACGGTTTCATTGCGACTCAGGCCGGGGCCTTCACCGGCTGGGCCAGCAGCCGCTTGATTTCCGGTACGCAGGAGCCGCAGCTGGTGCCGCACTTGAGTTCCTGCTTGAGGCCGTCGAGGTCGAGGCCGCGCTTGATGCCTTCGCGGATCGCGGTATCGCTGACGTTCATGCAACTGCACACCGTCTTGCCCTTGCAGCCCCCGGCGTTGCCCGGCGGGGTGCTGAGCGGAGCGAGCAGCCAGCGGCGCAGGTCGGCGTCGGCCTTGCCTTCCTCCCACAGCGCCTTCAGCCAGTCGCGCGCGGCGGTTTCGCCGGCCAGGCGGATGGCGTGGATGCGCCCATCTTCGATGCGCACGCGCTTGCCGACGGTGCGCCGCGGATCGTCGTAGGCCAGCACCGGGCCTTCGTCGAGACCTAGCAGGGTGTCGATCTGCGCCAGCAGTGTGGCATCGGGGGGCGCGGCGCTGGCGGCCTTGACCAGCAGGGCCGGGCGCTCGCGGCCGGTGAGGGTCAGGCTGGCATAGGCGAATTCCTCCAGCAGCGGGCGCAGCTTGGCGAAGCGCTGCTGCACGTCGCCCTCGACCAGGGCGAACAGCTGCCAGGGCAGCTCGACCTTCTCCACCTCGACTCCGGCATGCTTGAGTTCCGGCTGCTTGGACAGCGGGTCGAAAGCCGGCAGGGTCAGCACGTTGGTGCCCAGGCCCTTGAGGAAGCGGTCGCCCCAGTGCATCGGCAGGAAAGCCTGGCCGGGGCGCACGGCCTCGTCGGCCTGCACCGGCACGATCAGAGTGCCGCGGCGGCTGCGCAGCTTGACCAGATCGCCGCTGGCCAGGCGCCGGCGGCGCAGTTCGTCCGGGTGCAGGCTGAGCGCGGCCTCCTCGGCGTGGCCGAACAACTGGGCGACGGTACCGGTGCGGCTCATGCCGTGCCACTGATCGCGCAGGCGGCCGGTGTTGAGGGTCAGCGGATAGCGCGCTTCGCGTTTTTCCTGCGGCGCGCGGAACGGATCGGCCTGGAAGCGGGCGCGGCCGCTGGCAGTGGGGAATACCCCGTCGGCATACAGGCGCGGCGTACCACGGCTGGCACCGGCCGGGAATGGCCACTGCTGCGGGCCGAGGTCATCGATCAGTGCATGGCTCAAGCCGCTCAGGTCCAGATCGCGGCCGGCGGTGAGCTGCTTGTATTCCTCGAACAGCGCGGCCGGGCTGGCGAAGTCGAACAGGCTCGGCTGGCCGGGGCGCAGGTGGCGTTCCAGGCGGTGGGCGAAATCGCAGGTGATCGCCCAGTCGGTGCGCGCCTCGCCCGGCGCCGGCACGGCACGGCGCACATGGCTGACGCGCCGCTCGGAATTGGTGACGCTGCCTTCCTTCTCGCCCCAGCCGGAGGCGGGCAGCAGCAGGTCGGCGTAGCGACAGGTCTCGGTGGTGGCGTAGGCCTCCTGCACCACCACGAAGGGGCAGGTGGAGAGGGCTTCGTGGATCTTCTGCTGATCGGGCATCGACTGTGCCGGGTTGGTGCAGGCGATCCACAGCGCCTTGACCTTGCCGACCCTTACGGCCTCGAACAGCTCGATGGCGGTCAGGCCGGTAGTCTCCGGCAGGCTGTCGACGCCCCAGTAGCCGGCGACTTCGGCGCGGTGTTCGGCATTGCCGGCCTCGCGATGGCCGGGCAGCAGGTTGGCCAGGCTGCCGGTTTCGCGGCCGCCCATGGCGTTGGGCTGCCCGGTCAGGGAGAAGGGGCCGGCGCCGGGCTTGCCGATCTGTCCGGTGGCCAGGTGCAGGTTGATCAGCGCGCTGTTCTTGGCGCTGCCGCTGCTGGACTGGTTGAGCCCCATGCACCACAGCGACAGGAAGGATGGCGCCTTGCCGATCAGTTCGGCGCAGCTCTGCAGGCTGTCCACGGAGATGCCGCAGATATCGGCCACCGCCGCCGGGCTGTAGTCGCGCACCAGCTTCTTCAGTTCGTCGAAGCCCTCGGTGTGGGCGTCAATGAAGGTGCGGTCGATCCAGCCTTCCCACAGCAGAATGTGCAGGATGCCGTGGAACAGCGCCACGTCGGTGCCCGGCAGGATCGCCAGGTGCAGATCGGCCAGCTCGCAGGTGTCGGTGCGCCGCGGATCGACCACGATGATCTTCATCTCCGGGCGGCTGGCCTTGGCCGCTTCCAGGCGGCGGAACAGCACCGGGTGGGCGTAGGCCATGTTGCTGCCGGCGATCAGCAGGCAGTCGCTCTGCTCGATGTCCTCGTAGGAGCAGGGCGGAGCGTCGGCGCCGAGGCTGCGCTTGTAGCCGACCACCGCCGAGGACATGCACAGCCGCGAGTTGCTGTCGATGTTGTTGGTGCCGACCAGGGCGCGGGCCAGCTTGTTGAAGGCGTAGTAGTCCTCGGTCAGCAACTGGCCGGAGATGTAGAAGGCCACGCTGTCGGGGCCGTGCTCGCGGATGGTCTCGGCGAATACCACGGCGGCATGATCCAGCGCGCTGTCCCAGTCGGTGCGCGCCCGGACCAGGCCCTTGCCCAGGCGCAGCTCCGGATGGAGCGCGCGGGCGGCGAGGTCGCCGGTCAGGTGCAGGGTCGAGCCCTTGCTGCACAGCCGGCCGTAGTTGGCCGGGTGCTGCGGGTCGCCCTGCACGCCGCTGATGCGCTCGCCGTCGTGCTCGATCAGCACGCCGCAGCCGACGCCGCAATAGCAGCAGGTGGAGGCGGTGGTCTGGGTCGGCCGGGTCATGGCTGTCGCTCCGTGTCGTTCGGGGTCGTAGGCTGGACAATGCTGTGCTTGTCCAGCGGTTCAAGGGTGTCGTCGGTGGAAAAGCCTGCGGCGTTTTCCACCCTACGGGGTCAGGCGCAGTCTTTCAGGGACTTCAGGGCCAGCAGCACGCGGCCGTCCTCGATCTTGACCGGGTACTTGTGGGTGCAGCCCACGTCCGGCTCCAGGGCTTCGCCGCTCGCCAGGTCGATCTGCCAGTTGTGCAGCGGGCAGGCGACGCGCTTGCCGTAGATCAGCCCTTGGGACAGCGGCCCGCCCTTGTGCGGGCAGCGGTCGTCGAGGGCGAACACCTCGTCGCCTGCGGTGCGGAAGATGGCGATGTCGCCCTTGGGCCCGGCGACGATGCGTGCGCCGAGCACGTTGATCTCTTCCAGGGCGCAGATATCCAGCCAGTTCATCGGTATTCCTCGCTCAATTCGTTGGAGGTTGGCTGCAGGAGCGGATTCGGCTCGACCCACATCGTGGGTGAGTCCGCTCCTGCAGAGGGGCAGTGGTCGTCAGGCGGTTTCCACTTCCCTGACCGGGATGCGCTCGAATTCCTTCTTCAGCGCCGGCGTCTCGATCTGCTGCTGCCAGGGGTCCTGCTCGAAGGACAGGGCGAACAGCAGGCGCTGGTGCAGTTCCTTGCGCCGGGCCTCGTCCTCCAGCACCACCTGCTTGATGTGCTCCAGGCCGACGCGGTGCATGTAGTGCACGGTGCGCTCCAGGTAGAAGGCCTCCTCGCGGTAGAGCTGGAGGAAGGCCAGGCTGTATTCCATGACCTCCTCGGCGCTCCTGACCTTGACGAAGAACTCGCCGGCCTCGGTCTTGATGCCGCCGTTGCCGCCGATGTACAGCTCCCAACCCGAATCCACGCCGATGATGCCGACGTCCTTGATGCCCGATTCGGCACAGTTGCGCGGGCAGCCGGAGACCGCCAGCTTGACCTTGTGCGGCGACCACATGCCGAACAGGGCGTGTTCCAGGTCGATGCCCATCTGCGTCGAGTTCTGGGTGCCGAAGCGGCAGAATTCGCTGCCGACGCAGGTCTTCACGGTGCGGATGGACTTGCCGTAGGCGTGGCCGGACGGCATGTCCAAGTCCTTCCACACGCCCGGCAGGTCTTCCTTCTTCACGCCGAGCAGGTCGATGCGCTGGCCGCCGGTGACCTTGACCATGGGGATCTGGTACTTGTCGGCCACGTCGGCGATGCGCCGCAGCTCGGAGGGGTTGGTCACGCCGCCCCACATGCGCGGCACCACCGAGTAGGTGCCGTCCTTCTGGATGTTGGCGTGGGCGCGCTCGTTGATCAGGCGCGACTGCGGATCGTCCTTGGCCTCGCCCGGCCAGGTGGAGATCAGGTAGTAGTTGAGCGCCGGGCGACAGGTGGCGCAGCCATCGGGGGTGCGCCACTCCATGGCCTGCATGGCCTGGCCCAGGCTGGTCAGGTGCTGCGCGCGGATCGCCTGGCGCACCTGGCCGTGGTTGAGGTCGGTGCAGCCGCACACCGGCTTCTCGCTCTTGGGCTTGACGTCTGCGGCGCCGCCGACGGTGTTGATCAGGATCTGCTCGACCAGCCCGGCGCAGGAGCCACAGGAGCTGGCCGCCTTGGTGTGTTTCTTCACCTCGTCCACGGAAAGCAGGCCGTTTTCCCGGATCGCCTTGACGATGGAGCCCTTGCACACGCCGTTGCAGCCGCAGACCTCCATCTCGTCGCTCATCGCCATGGCCTTGTCCTGGCCCTGGTGGCCGGCATCGCCGAGGGCGTTCTCGCCGAACATCAGGAGGTCGCGGATCTCGGCGACGTTGTGGCTCTCGCGGATCTGCCGGAAGTACCAGCCGCCGTCGGCGGTGTCGCCGTACAGGCAGGCCCCGACCAGCACGTCGTCCTTGACCACCAGCTTCTTGTAGACGCCGCCGATGGGGTCGGAGAGGGTGATGGTCTCGGTGCCTTCCGTGCCCATGAAGTCGCCGGCGGAGAACAGGTCGATGCCGGTGACCTTGAGCTTGGTGGAGGTCACCGAGCCCTCGTAGCGGGCGTTGCCGAGCCGGGCCAGGTGGTCGGCGCAGACCCGGGCCTGCTCGAACAGCGGCGCCACCAGACCGTAGGCGATGCCGCGGTGGTTGGCGCATTCGCCGACGGCGTAGATGGCCGGGTCGGAGGTCTGCAGGCAGTCGTCGACCTGGATGCCGCGGTTGCAGGCCAGGCCCGCACGCTCGGCCAGCTCGGCGTTGGGACGGATGCCGGCGGCCATCACCACCAGGTCGGCGGGAATCTCCTCGCCGTCGCTGAAGCGCGCGATGGCGACCCGGCCCTCGCCGTCGTCGAGCAGGGCGGCGGTGTTGGTGTTCAGACGGAACTGGATGCCGCGCGCCTCCAGGGCGCTCTGCAGCAGCTTGCCGGCGGTCTTGTCGAGCTGGCGCTCGAGCAGCCAGTCGCCGAGGTGCACCACGGTCACCTCCATGCCGCGCAGCTTGAGGCCGTTGGCCGCTTCCAGGCCGAGCAGGCCGCCGCCGATCACCAGCGCGTGGCGGTGGGTCCTGGCGGTTTCCATCATCATCTCGGTGTCGGCGATGTCGCGGTAGCCGATCACGCCCTGCAGATCCTTGCCGGGGATCGGCAGGATGAAGGGGCTGGAGCCGGTGGCGACGAGCAGGCGATCGTACTCGGCCACGCTGCCATCCTCGGCAATCACCCGGCGATTCTCGCGGTCGATGTCGACCACCTTGCAGCCGAGGCGCAGGTCGATGCCGTTGTCCCGGTACCAGTCCAGATCGTTGAGGATGATCTCCTCGAAGGTCTGTTCGCCGGCCAGCACCGGAGAGAGCAGGATGCGGTTGTAGTTCGGGTGCGGTTCGGCGCCGAACACCGTGATCTCGTAGAGGTCCGGGGCGAGCTTGAGCAGTTCTTCCAGGGTGCGTACCCCGGCCATGCCGTTGCCGATCATCACCAGCTTGAGTTTTTCCATCGCTCTTCTCCGTTACGGAAAGCGGAAAACAAAAAAGGCGTCCCGCCGGTTACCCAGCGAGGACGCCTTTGTCCATTCCCGTTCTGTCGGGAAACACCGCCCTCCACGTTGAAGGCAGTGTTTATGTGATCTGTCGGATTTTTTTATGCAGAGGCTGTGCCAATTCCGTGAATAGCTGGTTTGAAAGGGATTTTCCGAGTGTGTGACTGGGTTGATCCGTCCTTCTGTGCGTTATTCTGGTGCTGATTGCTCTGTTTTGGTGCAATAAAGGTCAGCGGGTGGCGACCAGCAGGGCGAACAGCACCAGGTTGAGCAGCAGGGAAAGCAGGGCGATACCGCGCCAGACCTTCAGCGGTTCGCGCTCCAGCCAGGGGCGGGGACGCAGCTCCTGGGGCCGGCGTTCAGCCTGCTCCAGTTCGAGCAGCCACTCCTCGGCGGTTTCGAAGCGTTGCCGGGGATCGGCGACCAGCGCCCGGCGCAGGTTTTCGTCGAGCCAGGCGGGCAGGTCCGGGCGGTAGCGGCTGGCCGGCGTCGGCGTGCCGAAGCGCGGATGCTGGAAGGCCTCGATCTCGCCATAGGGATAGTGGCCGGTGAGCAGGACATAGAGGGTGACGCCGGCGGCGTAGAGGTCCTGGCCAACGTCGGGTGCGGTGCCGGCGAAGGCTTCCGGGGCGATGTAGCTGGGCGTGCCGGGCAGGCTGTGGGCCTCGTCGCGGGACAGGCCCGGACAGTAGGCCAGGCCGAAATCGAGCAGGCGCAGCTCGCCGTCCTCGTCCCACAGCAGGTTTTCCGGCTTGATGTCGCGGTGCAGGATGTTGCGCCGGTGCAGCATGCCGAGGGCGCGCAGCAGGCGGGGGGCGAGGTCCAGCCACTGGGCCAGCGTCAGCGGGCCGTGCGCCTGCAGGTGTTCGGCCAGGGTGCGGCCGGGATATTCGCGCTGCACGTAATAGAGGTGCTGGCGTTGCGGCAACGGCGCGACCTCGGGGAAATAGCGGCCCGCCACCCGGCGCAGGAACCATTCCTCCAGCAGCAGGGCCTGGCCGGCCTCGGCCTCGTTGTACCGGGCGGGGGGCAGGGTCTTCAGCAGCCAGCGGTGATCCTGGCCGTCGCGCACCCGATAGACCAGGGACTGGCGCGACTCGGCCAGCAGGCCGTCGATCCGCCAGCCCTCGAACAGCTGGCCCTCGCGCAGCGCGGGCGGCGGCGGCCAGTGCTGCAGCTGCGCCAGGCTGTCGGCCAGCGAGCCTTCCGGCAGGCGCTCGACGCGCAGCAGCAGGGCGCTGGCGTTGTCCGGGCTGCCGGCCAGGTGGGCGGCGCGCACCAGCGCCCGGGCCGCGGCCGGCAGGTCCGGCTCATCGGCGAGGATGCGGCGGATGCCCGGATCGCCGAGGGTGGCCCAGACGCCGTCGCTGACCAGCAGGAAGGCATCGCCCTCCTGCAAGTCGCCGTCCAGATAGTCGACCAGCAGGTGCTGGTCCAGGCCCATCGCGCGCTTGAGCACGTGGCGCATCTCGGGCTGTTCCCAGACGTGCTCCTCGGTCAGGCGCTCGAGCTGCCCGTCGCGCCAGCGGTAGGCCCGGCAGTCGCCGACATGGGCGAGGGTGAAGCGCCGTCCGCGCAGGACCAGGGCGGTAAGGGTGGTGAGCAGCGGCTGGCCGCCGCCGTTGGCCTGCAACCAGCGGTTCTGCGCCAGCAGCAGGCGGTCCAGCGCCTGCGCCACCGCCCAGGTTTCCGGGGTGGCGTAGTAGTCCATGGCCAGGGCCTGCAGGGTAGTGCGCGCCGCCAGGCCGCCGTCGGCGCACTGGCTGACGCCGTCGGCGAGGGCGAACAGGCAGCCCTTGCTCGCCGCCAGGGCCGGTGCCGGGGTGACCACGCGCAGGGCGTCCTGGTTTTCCGGGCGGGGGCCGGCGGCGCTGGCTTCGCCGATGCTGAGTTGCAGGGTCATGCGATCTCCCGAGTCGATGCGGGGCTGCTGGATGTGAAAAGGCCCCCACGCGGGGGAGCGTGGGGGCCATCGGCTGGGACGGAACTGCTGCCTGGAATCAGACCCGCGCGGCGGTCACCGCGGCGCTGCCCCAGGTGGTGCGCCAGCGCTTCTTCACCCCGTGCAGGCCGATCCAGGCGATCACGCCGAGGCTGGCGAACAGCCACAGGCCGAGCTGGTAATCGCCGGTGGACTGCTTGATGGCGCCGAGCCCGGCAGTCAGGGCGAAACCGCCGATGCCGCCGGCCATGCCGATCAGGCCGGTCATCACGCCGATCTCCTTGCGAAAGCGCTGCGGGACCAGCTGGAACACCGCGCCGTTGCCGGCGCCCAGGCTGAGCATGGCGACCACGAACAGAGCCAGCGCGGCGGTCGAGCTGGGCAGGTTGAAGCCGACCACGGCGATGCACAGGGCGGCCAGGGTGTACATCACCAGCAGGGTGCGGATGCCGCCGATGCGGTCGGCCAGGGCGCCGCCGAGCGGGCGCAGCAGGCTGCCGGCGAACACGCAGGCAGCGGTGTAGTAGCCGGCCTTCACCGGGTCGAAGCCGTACTGGTCGTGGAAGTAGCCGGGCAGGGTGCTGGCCAGGCCGAGGAAGCCGCCGAAGGTCACGCTGTAGAACAGCATGAACCACCAGCTGTCACGGTCGGCGAGGGCCTTGAGGTAGTCGGAGACGGCCTTGGGTTGCGGGCGTTCCGGGGCGTTCCTGGCACAGGTGGCGAAGATGACCAGGGTCAGCACCAGCGGGATCAGCGCCAGGCCGAACACGTTGTTCCAGCCGAAGGCTGCGGCCAGGCCGGGGGCGAACAGGGCGGCGAGCACGGTGCCGGAGTTGCCGGCGCCGGCGATGCCCATGGCCTTGCCCTGGTGCTGCGGCGGGTACCACTGCGAGGCCAGCGGCAGGGCCACGGCGAAGGAGGCGCCGGCGACGCCGAGGAACAGGCCGAGCAGCAGCGCCTGCTCGTAGCTGTGGATGCCCATGGTCCAGGCCACCGCTAGGGCGGCGATGACGATCGCCTGGCCGAGGATGCCGGCGCTCTTCGGCGAAGTGCGGTCGGCCAGCAGGCCCATCAGGAAGCGCAGCACGGCGCCGGAAAGGATCGGCGTGGCGACCATCATGGCGCGCTGCTGGGTGGTCAGCCCGAGGTCGGTGGCGATCTGCACGCCCAGCGGACCGAGCACGTACCAGACCATGAAGCTCAGGTCGAAATAGAGGAATGCGGCGAACAGCGTGGGGGTGTGGCCAGCCTTCCAGAAACTCGTATTCATCGAACACCTCATCGGTGGCAAGAAAACTCCGGTGTGTCGGCAGGCGATGCGCGTGCCTGGACCGGAGCCACAACAGGTTGAAAAGGGCGGGCCACGAGGGCCTCCGTTCACCGCCCCGGACACTGGGGCCGAAACGCAAAAGGCGCCACACCACGACTCGCCGGAGCGAGGGTGATGCGACGCCTTTGTCGTTCAACAGGCAACCGCCGTTGGCTGCCCTGTACAAAATACTTAGCAATACCTATGCCGGAATTGAAGCGGCCATTTACGGGGCTCCCGGGGTCTTTGCCAGGCGATCCTGAGCTAAAACGAGGCGGGTGATCGTTGTTTGCACACGGATGGGGCATGGCTGCACGTGGCTCCGGGCTATCCGCCGCGCGCGGGAAGTGAAGCGGGCCTCGTCCCTGGCGCCGGTTGCCGCGCACGGCTCGTCCAGGTTCGCCGCGGCTTGTGCATGGCAAGCGCGCTGCTAGTGTTACAAAGGGTTTACTTGAGCTTAGGCACCTCTATCCAGGATGTCGGCGCCGCGGCTGCAGCATCGTGGAGAGGACGCCATGGCAATGTACTTGAAGGAACTGCTGCTCGGCCTGTATCTGCTGAGTCACTCCGACTATTACCTCGAGCGTTTGGCCGCGCTGGGATTCGGTGTGCCGCTGCTGCTGTTTGCCGGCGTGTTCGCCATACTGCTGGTTGCCCTGTGGCTGGTCGCCCATGTCCGCCTGGCGGCCGTCCGCTATCTGTTCGCTCTGCTGTTTTTCGCCAGTACGTTGTTCTTCGACGTCTATAACCGGGTCACCGCCGATTACCTGACCTACAGCACCTTCGTCTCGCTGATCTACTCCGGCGGTTTCATCGACGAAGCCTTCTATCAGTACCGGGAGAGCATCCTCCGCTCCAGTGTCGGAGCCCTGCTGTTGCTGTTCGGCATCGCGCTCGCGCCGCGGCGGCGCCTGCCGCTGCCGGAGTATGCACTGGTGGCGGCGCCGCTCTGCGGCGTGCTGCTGCTGACGACGATTCTGTTCGCGCGCAGCGGCGAGGGCGCCCGCGGCCTGCCGGCGATGTACACGCCGCTGGCCTACCTGAACCTGTTCGCCTACGAGGCGGCGAGCAGCACCGTGGGGCCGCGGGAGACGGTGAGCCTGCCGCGCCATGCCCAGGCCGTCGGCCACGACATCGTGCTGATCGTCGACGAAAGCGTGTCCGGCAACTATCTGGACATCAACGCCGAACATGGCGTGCGCAGCAACCTCAGGCAGTCACCTGCTGGCGCGACCGTCTACAACTACGGTTATGCCGCCGCCATTGCCAACTGCAGCGCCGATACCAACGTCACCCTGCGTTACGGTGGTACGCGCAGCGACTACCTGCGCATCAATTCGACCATGCCGTCGATCTGGCAATACGCCAGAAAGGCCGGGTTGCGCACGGTCTACATCGATGCACAGCGCGTCGGTGGTCGCCTGCAGAACCTGATGACCAGGAGCGAGCGGCGGGAGATCGACGAGTTCGTCCAGTTCGATCACATGCCGGTGCGCGACCGCGATATGGCCGCAGCGCAGAAGCTCATCGAGCTGCTCGGCAACGACACGGCGGAGCTGGTCTACATCAACAAGATTGGTGCGCACTTCCCGGTGCACGACAAGTACCCGGACGACTTCATGCACTATCGTCCGGCATTGCCACGCGGTCAGTACGCCGATATTTCGGACACCGGCGAGCGCGACGGCTTTGACGGGCAGGCCGACGACTGGGGGCGTTACCGCAACGCCTACAAAAATACCCTGCTGTGGAACGTCGGCGAGTTTTTTGCCCGCATCTTCGCCCAGGCCAGGCTCGACAACGCGGTGCTGATCTACACCTCCGACCATGGCCAGGACCTGCACGAGCGCGGCAACCCCGGGCTCGACACCCACTGCGGTGGCGATCCGGTGGTGGAGGAGGGCCTGGTGCCGCTGGTCGTGATCCAGGGTGGCGGCCTGCGTGACCTCGACTGGCAGCGCGAGCTGGCGGGCAACAAGGACCGCTCCAGCCACTACAACATCTTCCCCACGCTGCTGCAGCTGATGGGCTACGAGCTGACGGCGCTGCAGGCGGTCTATGGCAAGCCGCTGAGCCAGCACACCGAGGACGAGTTCACCTTCAACACCCGCTTCAATGCGCGTCTGGGGGAGAAGCCGAACTGGAAACGCATCGACCTGAAGGAGGTGGTGACGCCTGTGCTGCAGTGAGGCGCGCTGTTGGCCATCCGCGGTGCGGGGCGAGTCGGGCTATCGCGCATTTCGTCGCCCGCCAGCCGATGAACGCGAACGCCGGACCTGTTTGCAGCTCAGTGGGGCGGACAGTCTGGCGTCCGCCATATTCCGTATTGCCACCCCGATCCCCAAGCTCTGGTTAAATATTCGCTCTGCCACATCCTGCTGGAGCGTTTCATGCCGCGCATCGCCACCCTGACCCTCAATCCCGCGATGGATGTCTCCACCGGCATCGCGCGCCTGGCGCCGACCAGCAAGTTGCGCTGCTCTCTGCCGCGCTACGAGCCGGGAGGCGGCGGCATCAATGTGGCGCGGGTGATCCGGAACCTCGGCGGCGACAGCCTGGCGGTCTATCCGGCCGGTGGTCCGTTCGGCGCGATGCTGCAGCGCGCGCTGGAAGAGCTTGGCCTGCCCGCGCTGCGGGTGCCGATCGCCGGCGATACCCGGGAAAGCTTCACCGTGGACGAGGGCGATACCGGCCTGCAGTACCGCTTTGTCCTGCCCGGCCCGACCTTGACGCCGGACGAGCGGCAGGCTTGCCTGGAGGCCATCGCCGCGCTCGTACCGGCGCCGTCCTGGCTGGTCGTCAGCGGCAGCTTTCCGACCGGCGTGGCGCTGGACTTCCACGACCAGATCGCGGCCCTGGCGCAACGGATCGGCGCGAAGCTGGTGCTCGATTACTCGGGAGAGGCCTTGCGTCATGCGGTGGAGCTGGGCGGCATCCATCTGCTGAAGCCGAGCCTGCACGAACTGTCCACGCTCTTGGGCTGGGCACTGGAGAGCGAGGCCGATCAGGAGGCGGCAGTGCGTGCGCTGGTCGAGCGAGATGCCGTCGAGATCGTCGTCCTCTCGCTTGGCGCCGAAGGCGCGCTGCTGGCGAGCCGGGAGGGGGTGGAGCGCTTCCGCGCCTTCGACGTGCCGCTGCGCAGTGCGGTGGGGGCCGGCGACAGCGTGGTCGGCGCCACGGTGCTCGCCCTGAGCCGGGGCTGGAGCCTGCATGATGCGGTGCGCTACGGAATGGCCGCGGCCGCCGCGAGCCTGATGCGCCCGGGCACCGGACTGTGCTTGGCAGAGGACGTGGAGCGGCTGTTCCGCCAGGCCTGAGCCCGGTTCTCAGAGGGCGGCGAGGCTGGCGCTCAGGACGGCGAAGTCCGGCCGCTGGTCGATCTGCGCGGTCATGCACTGCTCCTGCAGATGGCGCAGGCGCTGCTGGCGTATGACCTGCTCGTCCGCCGGGCAACGCTCCAGCAATTCTTCCAGCAGGCAGCCGAAGGCTCGTGTTTCGATGCGCTGCAGGGCTTGGCCGGGAGCGCTGCCCGGATCGAAGAACGAAGCGGCGCCGAGGTCGCCGAGCAGGCAGTCGCCATTGCCGTTCACCAAGAGATTGTGGGCGTACAGATCGCCATGCAGGATGCCGCGTCCATGCAGGTGCGCCACCGCCACGGCCACGCCGCGGACGATGCGCAGCGCCTCGTCGAAGGTGAAGCGCCGCTCCGGCGCGTAGCAGTCGCGGGTGCAGCTGGCCAGCGACGGTGGCCCGGCGAGCACGCGGAAGGCCGGGTCGATCAGCTCCAGCAGCAGGCCCGGCGGCGCTCCCGGTTGTTCGGCCAGCGGTCCGGCCACGCGGATCAGGTTGGCCTGCTCGCCGGCGGCGAGGCAGGCGGCCATTTCGCTGTGCGGCAGGCCGTCGCTGGTCACGTTGCCCTTGAACAACTTGGCCGCCATGGCTTGCGCCGGCTGCCCGGGGCGCTGCCAGTCGGCGCGGTGAATGATGCCGGAGGCCCCCTGGCCGAGGATCTCGCCGAGCTCGATGCTGCTGCGCGGAATCGGCGGCAGCGGATGCTGGCGCAGAATCTCCGCCTCGCTGGCGTCGCTGAAGGGATTGCCGGCGAACGCCAGCCAGGACAGTCGCGGCAGCTCCGGCAGCCAGCCGGGCAGGGTTTCGAGGCGGTTGGCGGCGATGCGCAGCAGTTCCAGCCGGCTCAGACCGGCCAGATGCCGCGGCAGCGACTGCAACTGGTTGCCGGCCAGCATCAGCTTCTGCAGCCGGCTGCAGTCACCCAGTTCGGCGGGCAGGCGTTCCAGACGGTTGTCGGTCAGGATCAGCCAGCGCAGCTGCGGCGGCAGGGCGGCAGCGGGCAGATGACGGATGTAGTTGGCCTTGAAGCCGACCATTTCCAGTTGCGGGCAGTCGCCGAGCACCTCCGGCAGCGTGGTGAACGGATTGTCCGAACAGAACAGGATGCGCAGCTTGCGCAGGCGCGGCAGACCTGCAGGCAGGTCGGTCAGGCGATTGCCCGAGAGGTTGAGGATCTCCAGGCTGCCGGCCAGGGCGAAGATTTCCTCGGGAAATTCGTGCAGTTCGGCAGAGAGATCCAGGCGCGTGCTGCCGGCCAGTTCGCCGCGGCGCAGTTGTTCGAGGGTAGACATAGGGGGAAGGTTTTCTGGGAGATTGCGGAGAGGTTGCCCCGTCGCGGGGACGGGGCAGCTCGGGTTCAGTGGCTGGCGTCGGCCTTGCGCGCCTTGTCTGGCACGGCCTCGAGCAGGCCGTCGGCGCGGAACATGGCCTTGATGCCGCGGATCGCCTGGCGAGTACGGTCGAGGTTCTCGATCAGGGCGAAGCGCACATGGTCGTCGCCATAGTCGCCGAAGCCCAGCCCCGGCGAGACGCAGACCTTGGCCTCGGCCAGTAGCTTCTTGGCGAACTCCAGCGAGCCGAGATGGGCGTAGGGCGCGGGGATCTTCGCCCAGATGTACATGGAGGCCTTGGGCTTATCCACCATCCAGCCGATCTCGTGCAGGCCCTTGACCAGCAGGTTGCGCCGCTCGCGGTACTGCTCGGCGATGTCGCGCACGCACTGCTGGTCGCCTTCCAGCGCGGCGATGGCGGCCACCTGCAGCGGGGTGAAGGTGCCGTAGTCGTGGTAGCTCTTGATCCGCGCCAGGGCGCTGACCAGCTCCTGGTTGCCGACCATGAAGCCGATGCGCCAGCCGGCCATGTTGTAGCTCTTCGACAGGGTGAAGAACTCCACGGCGATGTCCTTGGCGCCCGGCACCTGCATGATCGAGGGAGCCTTCCAGCCGTCGTAGACGATGTCGGCGTAGGCCAGGTCGTGCACCACGAGGATGTCGTACTGCTTGGCCAGGGCCACCACCCGCTCGAAGAAGTCCAGCTCCACGCACTGCGCGGTGGGGTTGGAGGGAAAGCCCAGGATCATCATCTTCGGCTTGGGAATCGTCTCGCGGATCGCCCGCTCCAGTTCGGCGAAGAAATCCATGCCGGGCACCAGCGGCACCGAGCGCACCTGGGCGCCGGCGATCACCGCGCCGTAGATGTGGATCGGGTAGCTGGGGTTGGGCACCAGCACGCTGTCGCCATGGTCGAGGGTGGCCAGCATCAGGTGCGCCAGGCCTTCCTTGGAGCCGATGGTGACGATGGCCTCGCTGTCCGGGTCGATCTCGACGGCGTAGCGATCCTGGTACCAGTGCGAGATGGCGCGGCGCAGGCGCGGAATGCCGCGGGAGGTGGAGTAGCCGTGGGTGTCTTCGCGGCGGGCGACCTGGACCAGTTTCTCGACGATGTGTGGCGGGGTGGCACCGTCGGGGTTGCCCATGCTGAAGTCGATGATGTCCTCGCCGCGGCGGCGGGCGGCCATCTTCAGTTCGGCGGTGATGTTGAAGACGTAGGGGGGGAGACGATCGATGCGCGCAAAGCGGCGCTTGCCGTGTTCGGCCATGATTTCCTCGAAAGACGTAGGCGCCCGGAACCGTCCGAGCGACGTTGGCCAGTGCGCTGGCCTGCCTGCCGAACATACGCGTGTGGCTGGTGGGCTGGCAAGTCAGACCTTGGGATGGGGAAATAACGGGCGCGACCGGCTGCTCGATGCACTCAAGGCTGGGTTTCGGCACGGACGTTTTGGTAGATTCCCCCGCATTCTCAACAGGGGTGAAATCATGAAACCAGTCAGCAGCAGGTCGACCACGCAACGCTCGTCCGGCAGCGAATTTCTCGAAACCCGCTTCGGCGACAAGGTGCTCGGCGTCACGGTCACCATGAAGCCGGACCGGCTGGTGGCCGACCAGATGATGCCCGAAGGCGACGAGGTACAGGTGGCGGTGCTGCAGAATCCGTTCGGGGTGACCCGCCAGCTGACCAACCTGCTGAGCGGGGCGAAGCCCGGCGACTCGCTGGTGATCGTCTGCTCCGGCGACAAGATCTACCGGGCGGCGCTGAAGTTTCTCGGCCTGGCCTGATGCGCGAGAGCGAGGGGCCGGGGTCCCCTCAGCTGCCGAGCATGTCGTGCATGGTGGCGATCATTAGGTATGCCCTGTTTATTTTCAGGAAATTCAACTACTTAGGCCGGTTTTTTAGATGGCTGGCCGCTTTGCATTGCGTGACTTTTGCGTGACTTCTCCCGATTTCACGCCTTTTGCCTCCTCAGAATTGTCAGCACCGGACCTCGCGAGTCTGTCGCTGATACCTTGTTCGCAGCATCGATCAGATTCCCCAGTTCCGCGCCGGAATAGTGGCTGGTGATGCTGCCGTTCTTGTGGCCCAATAGCGCCTTGCGGTCTTCTTCGGTTACGCCTGCCGCCCTCAGTCGTCTGCCAAACGAGTGTTTGAGGTCATGCACGCGAATTGATCGAAACCCAGGGTGCGCCGGCGTGCCATGTATCTCTTCCCATTTGTCCGCCGCTCGCTCCCTGGCATCTGTCCAAGAAGGGCAGTACATCCTGACCATCGCCCCTCCGTGACGGCCATACGGGAAAACGAATGCCTGATCCAGTCCGCGCTGCCCGTCTACCACCTTCCTAGCCACGTCATTCAGCACGACCAGGCGTTCATCTCTATTCTTGACGCCGGACCTCTTGTTCCGCCCGCCAAACTCGGCCGGGATCAGGAAAACGCTAGTGTCCAGTTCCGGCACCTTGATCTCCCACTCCCAGCGCAGTTTGCAGACCTCCTGTTCCCTGCAGCCCGTGTTGACCTTATATAGGGCCATGCGCCGCAGGTAGTCGGGCAGCTCGGCAAACAGCAGGCTCTGCTCATCCCACGACATTGGGTATGGCTTGCGACTTGACCGTCTCTCTTCCAGCTTCGTGATCATCGGCACCGTGTCGAGCCATGGGCGCCTCTCATCGTCCCGCCACTTCCGCGCGCAGAGGTTCAGCACGCGGATGACACGCTCCAGGGCGATGTTGACTGTCCTGTTCGACACGCCGTCAATGTCCAGCTTGTGCCGCACGAACGGCTCGAGCGCTTCGTCGTCGATATGTGTCAGCGGAATGTCGCCAATGAACGGGTCAAGCTGTTTCAGGTGCCCCGCCGACAGCGCTATCGATGGCTGGTCCTTGAACTCCAGCAGGAAGCGGGTTGCCGCCTCCCGCCAGATCCGCATCCTGCGGACGCCATAGATCTTCTCCTGCCGCAACCGCTCCAGCCGATGGATCAGGTACCTTTCCGCTTCCGCCCGGTCACCAGTGCCAGTGCTTTCGTAAATTCGTTCTCCGTTGACCTTTTTGTCGATGTGCCAGACCCCTTTCCTTTGCGAGAGGCCGGTGATCGTTTTTCGCGCCATAGTGTTTCTCCTTCTTGGCGCTCGCTGCGGGCGGATTGTTGCCCCGTAGCGCCTGCTTTATCAATTGCTGCCCGCTCGACATAGGCGTCGGCCCAGTCGTCAAGCTCTTCGCGGTCGAACCCGACGCCGCGCTGCCCGATGGGGAACTCGCGAACGCTGGGGCGCACCGTCTTGTTGAACTCGTCCCGGCACATGCCGAGGTAGGCGGGGGCGTCGACAGCCCGGATAAATCGCGGGGCAATAGCCTGCCGCCGCGGCCGAGTGATCGGCTGCGCCAGTTCTGCGCTCATTGAGTCTCCCTGCCCCGGCCTGGCCGGGGAGTGTGGGCGGGGTGGGGTTAGGTGGTCTTGCGGTAGTGAGCGCCCTTGTACTCTGGGCGAGGCTCATATGCCGGCGTCTCAATCGTGTTTGCCAGAATGCGGCACCATGATTCGGCGTTGTTTGGCACCATAGGCCCTGCATCGTTATCGATTTCGCCTGGCATTGGCGGGATAGCGATCTGGTCCAGAACACCGCACGGCACCGCTACGTCCGTACAACCGTTGTTGTAGTAGTCGAGACTCTGGCGGATGCGAGACTCCGGGTAGAAGCCGGCCCAGGGCAGCGGGTAGCAGTAGCCCTTGTCATCTGGACGCCATACGGTGATGTACCGATCTCTGCGCTTCGTGTGCTTGAGGCTGACCACGTAGAACGTGCTTTCTTCAGGCATGACTCTCTCCGCGCCGCCCGGGGCAGCGTTGGTAAGGGGTAGGGGGGGAGGGGTTAGCGGGTCAGTTCAGCGGGGACTTGCACGGTGTCGCCGAGTTTTGCGGAAACGATGCTGCGGCAGGCGGCGATCAAGTGTGTAGGGCCAAATGATCCATTTTCACCTGCATTATCGTTACCATCGTCGTCGCACGGGTATGCGAAAACCAACCCTTCATGCTGAAAATCTAGCTCCATCTGGTACTTCTCGATCAGAGGGCCGCCCTGAGACCAGAGGCGGCTAGGCGCATAACGGGCGCCCATCGGGAGAAAATTCGGATCTCCCGAGATGACGATCAACTTTGCTAGATGGACGCCAAGCCGCTTGCTGTATTGGACTGGCAGATCATCGGCCTTCGCCACAGCCCAATCCAGCGCCGGCCCTACCAGCTCGGCTGTATTCACCTCAATCATTTCCATTTTTCTCTCCTATCCGGCCTTGGCGTAGCCGGCCGATCAGCCCGGCGTCTTGATCTCGTCGCCGTGGATCGTCCGGTACTCCGGCCAGTCTTCGCGGATCGCATCCTCTGCGACCAGCTTAGGGTGGGTGTCTTCGTAGCCTTCTGGCCGCTTCAGCGCGACCAGCACTTCATCGTCTGCGAGTTCTATCGTCACGAGCATCGGCTGGCCTCCATGGCTGCGTCGATAATGTCATCCATCACCGAGTTTCTCTGGAATCGCAGGCATTCTTGCACTTGGAACGTGTGTGGAATATCGCGTATGAACCGATACCGATCCGCATCCTTGCGCAGCCGCTGGTTCTCGTCAGCCAGCGCGGCGCGCTCGTCACGTAATTCCTGAATTGCCTTGCGGAAATCCTCGACCTCGGCGCGCAGATCAGCGACCTTGGCGAGCAGGGCATCCCGCTCATCTCGTAGACCTTCAATCTCCACCTGCCTCCACGTGCACTCCCAGCTGCACTGCTCGATGACGGCATCCCGCTCGCCGACGATGCGGTCGTGGTCTTCGTACCGCACCAGTTTCCCGTCAGGCTTTTCGATCAGGCCCAGATAGCGTTGACCGCCCCATTCGTCATCCTTGTAGCCGTAGTCGTACCGCTTTACTCCGCTCATGCGTCACCCCTGAGCAGGGCGCGCAGCTCGTCTATGGCCAGCAGGGTATCGACTCCGCCATTTCGAGTGATCCTGCCCAGCAGCTCCCGCGGCACCTTCACCACGTCCGGCTGCTCGGCCGGGGCAGGAGGAATGTTCGGGTCTTCTGGGTACTTGGCCCTGAACTGAGCCAGCGTCATTCGCTGGCATCGGCCAGCATCTGGGACCTGGCCCGACTCTCGCGGATGAACATCCGACCACTCCATGCCGGTGTCGGGATTGTGGAATGCGTACCCGATGACTTCCGGCTGCTCGGCCTGCTCCGGCGCTGCGGTGTCGCCTCGATGCGCGTCAAGAATATCGAAAAGTCGACCGATCACGCACCGGATGAGTGTTTCCGAAGCATTAGCTACGGTGTCACCAAAAAAATGGAACCCTTCAAAATGAAGAGATCCATTGTCTCCCCGGATTGTTCCAAACGTCTTAATCCGCATATCTTCGGTTGGTAGATACCGTCTAGGAGCCCACTGGCTCTGCTGCGCTGGCGGGGTCGGCGTTCCGTTCTCCCATGCATCCATAGCCGCCCGAAGCGCCTTGGCTTCCTTTCCATCCTCGCTAATGACATCAAGCAGCCGCACGCAGCACCGATACATCTCGCCACCGATGGTTAATTCGATGTCGTCAAGAGAATGCGCTGGCGGGGTCGGCGCGGCGGCGAGCATGCAGCTCCACGCCTGCTCAATCGAGCATCCTTTTCCGTCATAACCTCCGGCGGCCATTTCATCATCAAGCTTATTTACTGCTGTCCACATCGCCATTGTTGGTCCGACTGGAACAAGCTTCCAGCCATCCGGAGAGGCCACCTGGGCGGCCTTCTGTGCGAGTGCCGCCTGCTGCTGGCGGATCAGCCGATATGCCTCTCGGGCCATGTCGCGCACCTCGCCATCCAGATGAGTTTTCTCTGCGCGACTCAGGTCGGCCAGTACCTCATCCACTAGGCTCTGCACCGGCGCTGTCGTTTCGTTGGTCATTGCTGCGGCTCCTGCAGTTTGCGAGCGTGATCGGCGATCTTCTTTGCAAGTTCTTCGTCAGGCATTCCAATTGCTGCCGCGATGAACTGGCGGACTTGTGAAGCATCGCATCGGCTCAGTTTCGGGCTGATACCGTTTTCCTGAATTCCGGAGACGCTGCGCATTGCGTCGCATGCCTCGGTGTATGGGTAGCGGCTCATTTCTTGGATTCCTTCGTCTTGGCCGGCGCAACCGGCCGGCAGCGGAAACAGGTGCAGGTGCCGATACGGTGTCCGTAGGTCCTGCAATACGTTGGTACGTTCAAATCGGTAGTTCTCCTTGCGCCGCCCGGAATTCTTGAGGACCGGGCGGCAGCAGTTTCTGGATGAGCAGCTCGGCCAACTCGTCGGAGTCCATGTCGGTCACGTCGAGCCAGTCGGGGTACATTGCTGAGCGAATGGTGGGGCTTAGCCATCGGGCTCGCTGCCAATCGGGCGACAGGCAGAAACGGTGGCCGTTTTCGCGGAGGCTCATGCTGCCCTCCGCAGCTCGGTGATGATCCTCGACACCGGAACTGGGCAGACTGCATTCCCGAGCAGATGCACAGCCAGCCGGTGGTTGTCCGGCAGTTGGTAGTCGGCCGGGAAGCTCATCGCGTCGCGGCACTCCCAGCGGGACAGCATCCGCATCCTGTCGCCGTTGACGACGGCCCAGCGGTCGCGGGTGGTGATGGTGCCGATGGGGCGATCCAGGCTGCGTCCGGTCTTTGTGTTTCCGTAGTAGCTGATCAGGAACTGGTCGCCGTGCTCGGCCCGGCCGGCCTTGACGCGCTCGAGCGTGGCCTTGGCCCGCCCCGGCTTGTCGATCGGCTGCCAGTTACCCGCGCTCAGGTCGATGAAGCTTCGCGCCGGGATGTGCTGCTGCGGCTGCAGGTTCAGCATAAGTGGCGCCCTGGAGCGGGCCAGCACCAGGAACATCCTGATCCGGTTCTGCGGGGCGCCGTGGTCTGCGGCGTCGATAACGTGCGGCGCGACCGAGTAGCCGAGCGCCTGCATGGCCAGCTCCCACGGGCGGTACAGCTGCCAGTCCAGAAACTCGGGCACGTTCTCGACGAGAATGAACTCGGGCCTGTGGTACTCGGCGGCCGAGACGACAGCCCACGCCGTCGAGCGGCTGGCATCGTGCTGCGGGTTGCCGTTGGCCTTGCCGCGGGCCTTGCTGTGACCCTGGCAGCACGGGCTGGCCAGCATCAGGTCGTGGGCCGGAACCTGCTCCCAGCGGGCTTGATGCAGATCCTGGCAGACGTGCTTGGCGCCCGGGTGGTTGATTGCGTGCCATTCCACAGCGTCGGGCCAGTGGTTGGCGGCCCACACGACATTGCAGCAAGCAAGGGTCGCGCCGGTGCTGAATCCGCCAGCGCCGGCGAAGAGGTCGATTACGTTCATTGATTGATCCAGGCGTGCGCCGCCGTGCCGCTATGCAGCAGGGGCGGGGGATATGGGGGTTACGCTTCGGCGCGGTCGAGCCTGCCGGCCTCTGCTGCGCCTTCTGTGCTGAGTCGCTGCGCCACGTTTTCGCTGACCGTGATTTCGTGGCGCGGAACGGAGAGCAGCGGCGCAGAACCGGCCGGGCCTGCTGCATGGGCGTTGAGGATCAGCAGCTGGATAGCCTCGGTCTGTTCCTCGATGCCGTTCCATTGCATCAGGTCGGCCAGCTTGGCTTTGATGCCCGGGCGCACGCGGTGCCGCAGCTCTTCCTCGCCCAGCCTGTCCCGCTTGGCTGCGGCCTTGGCTGAGCGTTCGGCTTGGGTCTTGGCGGTCATGCCACGCGCTCCCACGTCTCGCGGTTCTCCAGCTCGTCAGCCCGGCGCTGCTGCGTGTGGCCAACGATGTCGCGGAGCCAGACTGAGTCGCCGATCGACATCTCGACCTGCCACGTGACGCCGGTGTTTCGGTTCCGGTAGATCGGGTGCTGCCGGCGGACGGCCTCTGCAGCCTCGGTTAGATCGGTCATGGCCAGCACCTCTCGAGCATCCTGGCATCGCACAACTTTCCGTCCCGCATGACGACGATCTGCCCGCTGGAAAACTGCACGACGATGTAGGGCTCGCCTCGGGAGGTGGCGAGCTGCTGGGCGTGCTTGATCAGTTCGACGACGTTGCTCATGACTTCCTCCAGTCCAGCGGCTTGGTGTGGCTGCAGTGCTGGCACTTCCAGTGCCGGTGCTT
>NZ_SMMU01000008.1 GCF_004339665.1 Azotobacter chroococcum | reverse complement strand
GCAACCGCGCTCTTTCTTGAGGACTGAGGATGATTCTGTAATGTTCCATGCCGACATTATGCATGACGCAGATTTAGCTGTGTCATAACACTAGGTGTGAAGGTTCGATAGGTTGTTCACCCGGCTGTGCGGATGGGAAGCTGAGGTTGTCGAGACATCAGCCCACCTGCAGGGAACCGGATGAACAGCCATAAGAATGCCCGATTGACCGTCCATGGACGAGCCTTGTTGATCGAACGGATGCCGCTCAACCCTTAGATCGGTGCGGCCGGCAACGTCTGGCCGAAGCGCCTCTCGACGGCCTCGAGCATCACATCGCGAACATCGTCATCGCTGTGGCCGTGGAGGCTGGCAACCCAACTGATGGCCTCCCGGTCGCAGCAGTCCAGAGCGAAGGTTACGCGCAGGCGTTCGCCATCGTCGCAGTGAAATTCGAAGCCATCTGAGCACCAGCGGGTGTTGCTCGTCTCGACCGCCACACGACCGTCATGGCGACGCGCGATGCCAGGCTGCTTGGGGCGCCGCTCCAGCAGCAACCCGTGGTCACGCATCACCCGGCGGTAGCCATAACTGGGCAAGTCAGAAACCGTGCCCCCTGATCCGTTCCACCAACGCTGCATCGTCGATCGTACACCGACGTCGAAGCTTCAGTTGTTCAGGTGCCTGCTTGATTCGAGCCGTCAGTTGCGAACGCGACACACCGAGACTTTCGCTGACCAGCTTCACTGGCCGTCCCCTCGCCAGGCGCCCCCGGCAACAAGGGTGAGTGCGCAATCCATTTTCGCGAGCGGGCGATCTCTACGGCCTCCTTGAGAACCTCCGCCTCCAGGATCTTCTTGCCCAGCATGCGTTGCAGCTCGCGGATCTGCTTCAAGGCATCGGCCAGCTCCGAGGCGGGCACCACGGCTTCGCCGACACTGACCGCCGACAGGCTGCCGTCCTGGTAAAGCTTGCGCCAATGGAACAGCTGGTTGGGATTGATGCCGTTACGCCTGTCCACCACCGAGACGCTTTGTCCCGGCTCCAGGCTCTCGCGAACCATGGCGAGCGTCTCCTCGACGCTCCAGCGGCGACGCCGCTGCTGGTCGAGCACTTCGATGTGTCTGTCTTTGCTGGTAGTCATAAACACAACCGTTTGCCTATCCCTTTATGGTGAGGGGGAAACGGTGTCCGGTGTTTCAGGGGGCGTTCAGGTGGAGAGTCGATAAGGAGGTGCTGAAAGGTTTATGAAAGTTATGTCGACTACCATGAAGCTCATGAGCTTCAACATGCGCCTTGGTTCCTCTTGCGCATGCTAAACGTAGTGCTACTGTTTCATAAAAATGGATGATCTATTGATATAAAATATATTTTCTATTTTTGCTTGCGTAAGATTTATTAGCAAATCAATAGGTTGATGAGCTTATGGCGCAGTAGGGGGAGTGCCTTTGGTGGTATTAGGATTTTGCCGCTGCTATAACGTTTTCTTATGTTTGCAAGCATGTAGGGTCTAGTTCAGATTGAAAAAGGCAGGTTCACCAAAAGACTAGTGCCTGCGCGTTAAAGGGTGCCGCTATCGATTGTTCAACAAGGATGTGAGGGACTGAAATGCAAATTACCGGCATGCTTCATGGGGCAAGATTGCTAGAGCTCGTTGGTTTTCCAGCAACTGAGGTGTTGGGGCCTGACGCCACCGAGCAAGATATCAAGTCGATGCTGGGTCGGCATGGTCAGATATTCATTAAGCCTGTGTTTAAAGGTGGTGTTGGTAAAAAAGGAAAGGCAGGCCTTGTTGGGAAAGCCAAAGATCTCAAGAGTGTGTTGCTGGAAAAAGAGCGCCTTTATTTTGCGTGCCATGAGAGTGGGCATCAGCAAGTAAAGGCCAATGGTGTTACGTTTGAGGCTGGAGTTCCGGCTGAGCATGAGATCTATTTTTCTATAACAGACTCCACCCGATTTCGGGCGCCCACCATGACGCTGACTCACCTGGGTGGGGTAGATATCGAGGACGTAGATAAAGAGAATGTCGCTGTAATTCCCTTCGATCCGCTTACTGGGCTCAAGGCGTTCGTCGTTGCTAATGCACTGACGAGCATTGGTGCACCCAAAGAAGTTATCTCCCCCCTGGTGCAACAGCTCCCGAAACTTTGGGAACTGTTCCATGGCTTTGGCATGACGACATTGGAGCTGAATCCAATTCGTATGCAGATAGATCGTAACGGACGATTGTCGCCTGTCGCCTGTGATTTTAAATGTAGCTTTGATCGTGATGACCCTCGATGGATGCGCTTGGGCATACCACCTCAGGTCTTTGCGGCTGATTATTCTGACTTCGAGCAGGAAATCAATTCTCTTCGTACGCACCAAGGGCAGAGTGACGTATATGTAATTAATGCCAATGGAACTGTTCTTGCCCCTACCTTTGGCGGCGGTGCCAACTCTCTGGTTACCGAAATGTTGGGGGATGATGCGATTATTTCCACTGATTTTGGTGGTAATCCGCCATATTCTAAGATGAAGGAAGTGGCCCGCATTTGCTTCAATCACTGGCTGGCACAGGCAAATGTGCTGTTCATTATAGGTGGGAAGTCCAATAATACTGATATCTACGAGACTTTCCGGGCAATGGCTGATGCATTGCGCGAGTACTTTAGTGAGCATGGGCCTACGCCGCTTTACGTTGTGCTGGGCCGTGGTGGGCCGAATCTGGTCCGAGGTATGGGGACGTTACGCGATACCTGTGATGCATTGGGGTTGCCTTATCGATTTTTTGGCTTCGACTCGGATATCAGCGAAGTCATTCACTATGCGAAGAAAGCTGATCTCTGGATGAAGTCGGGTGGACGTGGCCAAGTGGCGCGTCGACTTGGTCTCCCTGCCTGTGAAGTGTGAGGTCGATTTCATGAATAATCGTAAAAAACCTTCTGTCGGCAGCTTCAAGTATCACGTCGGTATTTCATCTCTCAGCGAGATCGCCTCGCGGGAAGATAGAGTATGTGTGTTGAATATCTTGGGAGGGGAGTCGAGCGTCGTCACACCGATCAGCCATACGTACTCGGGCGGTAACGTCGTATTCGGTACGGCGCCAGGCAAGGCTGGACAGGTATTGTCCACGCCGGGAGGTGACATTCCCGTTTATAACAGTGTCCTCGAGGGCCTGGAAGCGGGCCACCATTTCAATTGTGGGGTAGTCTATCTGCCGCCTTTGGCGGCGCGGGATGGCGTTGCTGAACTGATAAGGGTGAATCCGGATCTCCGCAAGATCTTCATCATCACCGAAAAAATATCAGCACACGACGCCCGTGAAATTCGCGCCATGGGGCAGCAACATGGCGTCGACATCTTTGGCGCAAATGGCTTGGGTGTGGCTGACTCCTGGAGCCAGGTCCGCATCGGGGGGGCATTGGGCGGCGACAATCCGGCTGACGCACTCCGACCTGGCTCCATCGCCATTTTCTCGAACTCCGGAGGATTTTCCACCACCATCACCCAGTATCTACGCATGGCGGGCTGGGGAACTTCCACGGTGATATCCAGTGGCAAGGATGTCTACATCCAGTATGCCGCACCGGAGTTCGCATATGCCTTGGGCAACGACGAGCGCAGTAAAGCTGCCGTCCTGTACTGCGAGCCAGGGGGTTACTACGAGCTTGATGCCGATTTCACCAAGCCGGTGGTGGCCTGCGTGGTGGGCCGGTGGAAAAGCAAGCTGACTCGCGCAGTTGGACATGCTGGGGCTATGGCAGGTGAAAGTGATGATGCGATCGCTAAAGAGCGCTGGTTCATGGAGCGTTTTGGTGTGGACGGTGTGTTCACTCCTGACGATCCACACTTTTCCTCCAAGGGGGCGCTAGTAACCAACATTGCCCATATTCCCGCGGCACTTACGGCAGTAATGAAAGCCAATGGAATTCGACCAGATTTCGAACCCGAGGGGAATCTGGCACTTAAAGCGTGGTTTGGATCTGATCAGGGTATAAGTCTTCATCCTGAACTCATGGTGCCTGTCGTCGAGGCCGTATCACCCTACAATGAGCAAATAACACAACTTAACAAACAAATCGGTATCGTGTTCCCCCGCCAGGCTCTCAAGGACGCGTCAGGCGCATCTCAAATGGATCCACTGAGCCAAGTGAGCAGCTTATACGGCGTTTCTATGCTTCAAGCTGCCCAACAGCCTTTGGAGAGCAATGTTTGCCTTGCGCTGATACGTGAAAGTGGAGGCGCACGGGAGCAACAGTTGATCAATGTTGCTGTTGCATCTTTTGTAAATCTTTATGGAACTCCGGAATTGGCTGCTGCACAAGCAAGCCGAGATGCAGGGAATGCCCCTAATGCCGTATTGGCAGCAGCTTTGGGAATTATTGGGCCACGCAGGCAAGAACGTGCCCGATCTGCTGTTTCAATCCTGATTGACTGCCTGGCGGATGCCCGCCTCACTGATCCGTTCGATAGGAATTTCAAGATCCTTGGTATCGACCAGGCTCGCGTTAAGGAACTACTGACAGAGCAGTTGGATCGTCGCGCCGAAGAGTTGATGGTCGGGCTGGAAGAGCGCGGAGTGATGCCTGTTGCAGTTCAATGGTTGAAAAATCTAGGGCATCCTTCTTATGACGCAGTGCTGGCAGCGATTACTACCTCATTGGCGTGGGGGGCGTTGATGCGCAAACGCATCTCTAGAGTAACGGTCGAGAATCTGCCTTGGTGGATTCAGTTATTTGGAGTGCTTATTGGAGCAAGCACTGACGCGTCACAACATCAGGAGCACGAATTCTGCGGTGTTAGCAACAGATCCTTGCTTAGAGATCGCTCACTTACCGAAATCGCTTACCTGGCGCTTCTGAACCGTGTTCCGAGTCCTGCGGATCTCTTTGCGTTTCAGACGCTGACTGGGTTATTGCTTACTAATGGCCCCGGTTCAATTTCTGCGCAGGGTGCAAAAGGTGCAGTGTCGGCTGACGGCCCAGAGATTCCCCAGCGTGTGCAGCTGAACAAGGCACTGATCGGCTTTCTCTCTCATTGCGGCTATACCCATGGAGGTAATGGTTACGAAGGCATCGCCTTCCTGGTCGATCAATTCCGAGGGAGCGGGCTGACCGATCCCGGGGCTAAAGAATACCAGGTCAATGTGAAGGCACTGGCAGCTCAGGCAGTGGAGCGGTATGCCTCCTACAAAAGCAAGTGCAAAAGTGTCGGAGTAGAAGTTGCCAGAGTGCCAGGTGTGAATCATCCGGTGTTCAAGGGCAAACCAGTCAATTACGATCCTCGAGAGGTATTCATGGCGGATCTCTTTGAAAGTCGGGGGGAAATCAATATATTCCACGACTTCTATCGAGAGTTGGTACAGGCTCTGTACGAGGCCGGGGTAACTCGTGATGTGTATTGTGTGAATGTAGATGCCGTTATCGCTGCTCTTCTGCTGAAAATGGTATGGCAACCCATGGCGCGTGGCGAAATCAATGAACAAGAGCTTGAGACTGCAGCGTTCACGATTTTCCTTTATCCACGCATGCTCGGCTGCGCTGCGGAAATTGATGACCATATAAATCGGGGAAAAAACATGGATACTAGAACGCCTGCAAGCCGCTGCAGTTTCGTTGTATAGATATTGAGCGGTGGTTGGTGAAATCTTACGGCCTGAGGTGAAAGAGATTTAAAGCATCAAGCTCCAGGTGACCTTTTCGGTCACGGTCACCTGAAGCTTTGTGCTTTAAAAGAGCAAAATTAGCGAGTTTCCAGCCAGCGCAGCAGCCCATGGGCCGCGGCGCGGCCACTGGCGAAGCAGGCGGTGAGCAGGTAGCCGCCGGTGGGCGCCTCCCAGTCGAGCATCTCGCCGGCGCAGAAGGTTCCCGGCACGCCGCGCAGCATCAGGTTTTCGTCCAGCGCCTCGAAGGGCACCCCGCCGGCGCTGCTGATCGCCTCGTCGAGCGGCCGCGGGCGCAGCAGCTCGAGCGGCAGCGCCTTGATCAGCCCGGCCAGCCGCGCCGGTTCGGCGAAGACCGCGGCCGGCGCCAGCTCGCGCAGCAGCGCGGCCTTGACCCCGTCGATCCCCAATTGACCGTGCAGGTGCCTGGCCATGGAGCGCGAGCCGCGCGGCTTGCTCAGGGCGGCGAGCACCCTGGCCGGCTCGTGCTGCGGCAGCAGGTCGACGAAGACGGTGGCGCTGCCGTCGCGCTCGATCCGCTCGCGGATCGCCGCCGACAGTGCATAGACCAGGCTGCCCTCGACGCCGCCGGCGGTCAGCACGCATTCGCCGTGGCGCGCCGGCTCGTCGTCCAGACGCAGGCCGACGTGCTTCAGCGGCGCGCCGGCGAAGCGCTCGCGCAGGTGCGCGCTCCAGCCGGCCACCTCGAAGCCGCAGTTGGCCGGGCGCAGGGGCGCGACGCTCACCCCGCGCGCTGCCAGCAGCGGCACCCAGGCGCCGTCCGAGCCGAGCCGCGCCCAGCTGCCGCCACCCAGGGCGAGCAGGCTGGCGGCAGGCCGGATGCGTTGCTCGCCCTCCGGGCCGCTCAGGCGCAGGGCGCCGTCGGCGGCCCAGCCGAGCCAGCGATGGCGGGTATGGATATGCACCCCGGCCTCGCGCAGGCGCCGCAGCCAGGCGCGCAGCAGCGGCGCGGCCTTCATGTCGGCGGGAAACACCCGCCCGGAGCTGCCGACGAAGGTGTCGATGCCGAGATCGTGCACCCACTGGCGCAGCGCCTCGGCGTCGAAGTCCTGCAGCAGCCGGCCGATTTCCGCGCGCCGCGCGCCGTAGCGGGACAGGAAGGGCTCGCGCGCCTCCGAGTGGGTGATGTTCATCCCGCCCACGCCGGCGAGCAGGAACTTGCGTCCGACCGAGGACATGCGCTCGTACAGCTCGACTGCCAGGCCCGCCTGGCTGAGCACCTCGGCGGCCATCAGACCGGCCGGTCCGCCGCCGATGATGGCGACCGCGGGAGTGGAAGTGACGTCGGACATGCTGGCTCCGGGGCGGGAGAGGGGGCGCGCATTCTACTCCGCCGGCGGCGCAGCGGGTTCAGCCGAGGCCCAGCTCCCGCCAGAGGCGCGCCGCGCTGTGGTGGAGGATGCCGTGGCGCCGCGCCAGGGCCGCACGGTCCGGGTCGTAGCCGCCGCCGATCACGCCGAGCACCGGGATTTCGCGCTCGAGGCAGTGGCGCAGCACGGCGCTGTCGCGGGCGGCGAGGCCGGCATCGCTGAGTTGCAGATAACCGAGGGCGTCGTCCCGGTGCACGTCGACCCCGGCGTCGTAGAGCACGATGTCCGGCTGGTACAGCGGCAGCAGGTAGTTCAGCGCATCGTCGACCACCTTCAGGTAGTCGGCATCGCCCATGCCGCGCGGCAGGCCGATGTCCCAGTCGCTTTTGGCCTTGTGCGCCGGAAAGTTCTGCTCGCAGTGCAGCGACACGGTGATCGCGTCCGGGGTGTCTTCGAGGATGCGCGCGGTGCCGTCGCCCTGGTGCACGTCGCAGTCGAAGACCAGCACGCGGCCGACCCGCCCGTTCGCCAGCAGGTAGCGGGCGATCACCGCCAGGTCGTTGAAGATGCAGAAGCCCGAGGGATGGTCGTAGTGGGCGTGGTGGGTGCCGCCGGCCAGGTGGCAGGCCAGGCCGTGCTCGAGCGCCAGTTCGGCGGCCAGCAGCGAGCCGCCCACCGCCAGCAGGGTGCGCCGCGCCAGTGCCGGGGTCCAGGGCAGGCCGAGGCGGCGCAGTTCCTCGCGGCCCAGCGCGCCGCTGCAGTAGCGCTCGATGTAGGCCGGGTCGTGGGCCAGGGCGAGGATCTCCGCCGGGCAGGGCTCGGGACGGCGCAGTTCGGCGTCGCTGGTCAGGCCGCTGGCGACCAGGTGGTCGCGCAGCAGGCGGAACTTCTCCATGGGGAAGCGGTGGCCGTCCGGGAAGGGCGGGCTGTACTCGTCGTGGTAGACCAGCGGCAGGGGCATGGCGAGGCTCCGCGGGGTGGACCCGGAGTATCGCCGGCTGGCGCGCTGCGGCTCAAGGTCGCCGGCGGCCGCTAATCCTGCGGTGCGGGTTTTCCCGGTCATCCTCTGGCGCTATGCTGGAGAAAAGCCCGGCGCGAGGCCGGACTTGACCAAGGGACGCTCAATGCGGATCCTTGCGCGCTTTTTTACCGATAGAGAACCGGGGGTTGAAATGCAGGGGCAGGCGCAAGTCGTCGATTATCTGAAGGGACTGCTGCGCGGCGAGCTGGCGGCGCGCGACCAGTACATGCTGCACTCGCGGATGTACGCCGACTGGGGGCTGAGCAAGCTCTACGAGCGCCTGGATCACGAGATGCAGGAGGAGACCCAGCATGCCGACGCGCTGCTGCAGCGTCTTTTGTTCCTCCAGGGCACGCCGGACATGAGTCCCGAGCCGATCAACCCGGGGCAGACCGTGCCGGAGATGCTGCGCAACGACCTGGCCTTGGAGTACCACGTGCGCGGCGAGCTGGCCCGCGGCATCACTCTCTGTGAGCAGCTCGGCGACTACGTCACCCGCAACATCCTGCTGGCGCAGCTCAAGGACACCGAGGAAGACCATGCCTACTGGCTGGAGCAGCAGCTCGGCCTGATCGATCGCATCGGCCTGCAGAACTACCTGCAATCGCAGATGTGAGTCCCGCTCCGGCCGTCGGCCGGAGCCTCCCCCGCACAGGGCCTGTCGTCAGGACGGGCCCTGGCTTCCGGTGCTGCAGCCCGACGCCAGCTCCCTGAGGATCGGGCAGTCCGGGCGCTCGTCCCCCCGACAGTGCTCCACCAATTCCCGCAGCGTGTCGCGCAGGCTGGCGAGTTCGTCGATTCGGCGCTCCAGCGCCGCGATGTGCGCGCTGGCCAGGGCCTTCACCTCGGCGCTGGCGCGCTGGCGGTCCTGCCAGAGATCGAGCAGCCGGCCGACCTCCTCCAGGGAAAAACCGAGATCCCGTGCGCGTTTGATGAAGGCGAGGCGCTGCAGGTCGGCCTCGGCGTAGCGGCGATAGCCGTTGTCGCCGCGTCCGGCCGGGACGATCAGGCCGATGGCCTCGTAATGGCGGATCATCCTGGCGGACAGACCGCTGCGCTTCGCTGCTTGGCCGATGTTCATCGGTAGTGTTCCCCTGCATGCTGCCGATTGGCCGCCGCGCCGGCTCCTCCCGGAGGCTTGACCTTGTCAGGGTGGCAAGCCTGACACTGCGGGCAACCATACTCCAGAGGAGCGTCACGATGCAGAAGTTTCAAGTGAAGGGCATGAGCTGCGGTCACTGCGTGCGGGCCGTCACCCAGGCCGTGCAGGCGCTGGACGCCGCGGCCGAGGTGCAGGTGGACCTGCCCACCGGCGAGGTACAGGTGCTCAGCCGGTTGCCTGCCGAGCAGGTGATGGCGGCGATCCGCGAGGAGGGCTACGAGGTGGCGCCGGCCTGAGCGGGCATGCGCCGCCCGTCCGTGCCCGGCGGAGGGGCGGCGTGGCCTCAGGCGGAGGCGCGCTGTTCGGCGATCTGCCAGTCGACGAGCAGGCCGCTGAACAGGGTGTCGATCATCGCCGGCGCCTCGGCCAGGGTATCGAACAGCCCGGGATCGCGCAGCCGGTCGCTGAGCATGCCGATCAGGGTGGCATGCAGCAGGCGTGCCGCCAGGCGCGGACTGATGCCGGGGCGCAGGCGCGCCCGCCCGCGCTCGAACTGCTCCTCGCTGAGGGCAATGAAGTGGTTGATGAAGTCGGTGTGGCGTTCCCGCGCATCGCTCAGTTCGTCGGTGAACTCGCAGCGCAGCAGCAGGATGGTCAGGAGGTTGCGCTTCTGCTCGTTGCCGGCCAGGCCGGCCATGAGTTCCACGAAGAGGTCGCGCAGGTTCTGCAGGGGATGCCCGGCCGTGGGGGCGTTCAGCCGCTCGGCGAGCTGCTCCCGGCGCGGACGGACCTGGTTGAGCATTTCGTCGAGCAGATGGCTCTTGTTCTGGAAGTGCCAGTAGACCGCGCCCCGCGTTACGCCACTGGCGCGGGCGACCTGCTCGAGGCTGGTATGGGCCACGCCGTTGCGCAGAAACAATTGCTCGGCGGTGGCGAGGATGTTTTCGCGGGTCTTTTCGGCATCAGCCTTGGTTCGACGCATATCGTGTTCTGAATGGTTGGCGGTGATGAAATCCGGTCATTGGTTTGGCCGGCGGCTCCGCGCAGATCGAGAGAATCCTGCCGACCGCGCGCCCTTGGAATCCTGAGTCTACCGCCCTTTATCTGCCCGGAGCGCCGCGTTTACACCTTGTTTACAAGCGAATCGGTATGTAAAACATCGCCGGACGTCTTCGGTGGATGCCGTTGCATCGTCCGCCTTCCGTTCTCCTCCATGCATTCCGTGGCCGCCCTCGCCGCGGAGGGAGCCATGCCATCATGACCCTGCCCCTGCTGCTGATCCTCGGCGCCCTCACGGCCTTCGGGCCGCTGGCCATCGATTTCTACCTGCCCGCCTTCCCGGCCCTGGCGAACACCTTCGGCACCGATGTGGAGCGGGTCCAGCTGTCCCTGGCGGCCTATTTCATCGGCATGACCATCGGCCAGCTGGCCTACGGGCCGCTGGCCGACCGCTTCGGCCGGCGTCTGCCGCTGCTCTTCGGGGTTGCGTTGTTCAGCCTGGCGTCGCTGGCCTGCGCCCTGGCCGGCAGCCTCGAGCAACTGATCGTGGCGCGCGTCGCCCAGGCCCTCGGCGGCTGCGCCGGGATGGTGGTGGCGCGCACCGTGGTGCGCGACCTGTGCGATCCGCTGACCACGGCGAAGGTGTTCTCCCGGCTGATGCTGGTGATGGGCCTGGCGCCGATCCTCGCGCCCCTGGCCGGCGGGCTGCTGCTCCAGGCGTTTGGCTGGCGGTCGATCTTCGTCTGCCTGACCCTGTTCGGCGCGCTGACCGGCCTGGCGGTGGCCCTGCGCCTGCCGGAAACCCTGACCGCCGATGCGCCGCGGCCATCCTTCGGCGACGGCTTCCGGCACTACGCCAGACTGCTGCGCGACCGGGAGTTCCTGACTTTCAGCCTGGCCGGCGGGGTGGCCATGGCCGGGATGTTCGCCTACATCGCCGGCTCGCCGTTCCTCTTCATCGAGCTCTATGGCGTGCCGGAGGAGCACTACGGCTGGCTGTTCGGCAGCAATGCGGCGGGCTTCATCCTGGTCTCCCAGCTCAACGCCCGCGTGCTGCGCTGGCGCGGCCCGGGATTCTGGCTGCGCCGGGTGGTTTGGCTGCATGCCGGCAGCGCGCTGCTCCTGCTGCTGGTGGCGATGGCGCGTCCCGTCGCGCTGTGGCCGCTGCTGCTGCCGCTGTTCGTCTGCATCGCCAGTCTCGGGGCGATCATGCCCAACGCTGCCGCCTGTGCCCTGGCGGCGCAGGGCAGCCAGGCCGGCAGCGCCTCGGCGCTGATGGGCAGCCTGCAGTTCTGCGTGGCGGCGCTGGCCGCGGCGCTGGTCGGCGCGCTGCACGACGGCAGCGCGCTGCCCATGGCCCAGGTGATCGGCCTCTGCGCGCTGGTCGCGACGGTGCTCGCCTGGTACAGCGGTCAGCTGGATACCCGGAAGCGCTGAGCGGCGTCCTCAGCCGCGGCGTCCCGGCCAGGGATGCGGCGCCTGCAGGCGGCTCTCCAGACGGCTGGCGAACTGGCGGGCCTCGCGTTCGTTGCGAAACGGCACGGCGAGCGCGCCCAGTCGTACCGTCCAGTGGCCCTGGGGTTTGGCGATCGGTTGCACGATGACTTGCATGGTCTTCTCCTCTGCTGTCGCCGGGCAGTGATGCTGCGCCCGGCGCCATCTTCTACGGGAATCTTCCGGCTGCCGCCCGCCGCGCCGGATGATCCGGGGCAAGACCTGCCGCGCAGCTGCTTGCGGCAAATTGCCCGTTCGTCCTGCCGCCGCCTCGGTGAAGGCGCTTGGCGTATTTGGCTGAGGCTCGAATCTCGTCGCGGCGGCCCGGCGTCATCCTGGCTGGCTATCGTTAAGGCTGTGTTAAGCCGGCCGGCGCAGAGTCGCCATAGGGTCTGTTGACGTTTTGGCGTAGGCCGCGACGGCGGCCCGTTTGGCGCAGAACAAGGAACGAGGAGAGAAGTTTGGTCATTCCAAATGAACGACGAGCGACGCCGTGCTGCGCCAAACGGGCCCCGTCCCTGCGGGTTGCGCGGCAAATGCCGCCATGCGGCGTTGCGGGTCTTGGCAAGGGAATGACCATTGCCGGCGACCCGCGCCTTGCCTGGCGGCATTTGGCGCGGCAACGCGGCTCACGCCAAAACGTCAACAGACCCTAACACCATTCCCCCACACGAGGTTGTTCATCATGCGCAAGATCGTTCTGCTGGGCCTCGCCCTGGCCAGTCCGCTGGCCCTCGCCGGCCCCCAGTGCACCGAGACCGACAAGGCCCAGTGGCAGGACCAGGCCAAGTTCCAGGAGCAGCTCAAGGCCCAGGGCTACGAGATCAAGAAGTTCAAGGTCACCGACGGCAACTGCTACGAGATCTATGGTTACGACAAGGACCAGCGCAAGGTCGAGATCTACTTCGATCCGGTGAGCGGCAGGCCGGTCAAGGAAGAGATCGAGGACTGATCCATGGGCAATGAAACCCTGCGCCTCTGGGACCCGCTGGTGCGCCTGTTCCACTGGTCGCTGGCCGGCGTGTTCGTCGCCAACTACTTCTTCACCGAGGAGGGCGAGTTCTGGCACGTCTGGCTGGGCTACTACGCACTGGCCTGGCTGCCCGTCCGGGCGCTGTGGGGTTTCATCGGCTCGCCGGCGGCGCGCTGGGCGGATTTCTGGCCGACCCGCGCGCGCCTGACCGAGCACCTGCAGGCGCTGAGAAGCGGGCGCCCCTATCACCGGCTCGGCCATTCGCCGCTGGGCGCGCTGGTGATGATCCTGATGATGGCCTGCATCTTCGGCCTCGGCGTGAGCGGCTTTCTGATGCAGGAGGTCGACTACTTCTGGGGATCGGATGCGCTCGAGGAGGTGCACGAGCTGCTGGCCAATGGTCTGCTCGGGCTGGTCTGCCTGCATCTGGCGGCGGCGCTGGTGGAGAGCGTCCGTCTGCACGAGAACCTGCCGCTGTCGATGATCACCGGGCGGCGGCGCAAGCTGTAGCGAGGCGCGCCAGGGCCGGGCTGGCGATTATTTGTGCAGCGCACCGCAGCCCGCACGGGCTCGGCATCCGGCCCGCTCATCCCGGCCTTATCCACCGCCTTTTCCCCGCTTTTTGTTGAGAAACGCGGCTTCGTTTTCCGAAACGATATCCTGCGGCCAGCCGTCTGTGGACGGGCGAGGAGGGCGGGTCGCGGCGCCACGGCTGGACAAAAACTGTACGGTTTGACTGCGGGCCAGGCTCCATGCGGCCTGTAGCCCGGAATGCCAATGTTATCCACCGTTGCACCCACAATCTTTGTGAGTAAAGGTCGGCTGCTGGCGCTCCCTCAGTCGTATTCTGCCGGCGCATGCTCGCCCAGCAGGCGCCGCTGGCGTGCGCTGCAGGCGGCCAGCACCGCCGGGTCGAAGCGCCAGTACAGATAGGGCGAGAACTTCTGTGCCACCATCCGCCTCCCGTAGTGCACCTGCAGCAGGTAGCGCGTGCGGTCCTGCGTGCGGTTGCGGCTGCCGGCATGCCACAGTTCGCTGCGAAAGAACAGCACGTCGCCGGCCCGGCACAGCACCGGCTCGGGCGCGCGGCCCTGCCACTGGTTCTCGTCCGGGCGGGGCGGGCGGCCGGCGCGGTGACTGCCGGGGATCACCAGGGTCGGGCAGAGGTCCGCGTCGATCGCATCGAGATAGAGATGCGCCGTGCCGATCTGCATGGGCAGCCGGAAGGCCGGGTCGGCGAGCAGGGCCGGCGGCAGTTCCATGACCAGGTAGTCCAGGTGCAGGTCGGCGCCGATGAAGCCCGGATGGCTGCGCCAGGCGGTCTGGCCGATCACGTGGCAGTCGGCGCCGAGCGCGGCCTCGGCCAGTTCGATCACCCCCGGCAGGTCGAGGTAGGGCAGCCACATCGGTGAACGGTTGAAGACGCACTTGTAGTGGTCGACCAGCCCGGTGTAGTCCCAGTGCTCGGGCTCCAGGCGGTCGATGGCGCCGCGCAGCTCGGCGATCTGCCCGGCATCCAGCACGCCGGGCAGCAGCACGAAGCCCTCCTCGTGCAGCGCCTCCAGGCGCCGGGCGGTCAGTTCCGGGGAAATGGCGTCGTGGGACATGGCCTCTTCACCTTGGCGTTGTCGCTCCAGTCTAGCGCGGGGCCGGCATCCGTTATGCTGCGGCTCCTGCACCCTGGCGCCAAGGACTCTCCATGACCCTGCATTTCGAAGAGGTTCGCCTCAATCTGCCCCATATCGAACTGGCCGCCCACCTCTACGGACCGGAGGACGGCCAGCCGGTGCTGGCCCTGCACGGCTGGCTGGACAACGCCATGAGCTTCGCCCGCCTGGCGCCGCGCCTGCCGGGGCTGCGCATCGTCGCCCTGGACTTCGCCGGCCACGGCCATTCCGCCCACCGTCCGGCCGGTCTGGGCTACAGCCACTGGGAGCATGCCTTCGACGTGCTGCAGGTCGCCGAGCAGTTCGGCTGGCAGCGCTTCTCCCTGCTCGGCCACTCGATGGGTGGCATCGTCGCCGTGCTGCTGGCCGGCGCGCTGCCGGAGCGGATCGAGCGGCTGGCGCTGATCGATGGCGGCATGCCGATCACCCGCGAGGCCGCCGAGGCTCCGCTGCAGCTTGGCGATGCCCTGCGCGGGCATCTGGCGCTGGCCGGCAAGCGCAAGCCGGTCTACGAGAGTATCGAGCGGGCGGTGCAGGCGCGCATGCACGGGGTCGCCGCGCTGAGCCGCGAGGCCGCTGAACGGCTCGCCGAGCGCGGCCTGATGCCGGTGCCCGGCGGCTACACCTGGCGGGCCGACAGCCGCCTGCGGCTGCCCTATGCGCTGCGTCTGGACCCGGCCCAGGCCGAGGCCTTCGTCCGCGCCGTACGCTGTCCGGTCAGCCTGGTGCTGGCCCGCCAAGGACTGCTGGCCGGGCGGCCGCCGGTGGCGGCGCTGCTGAAGGAGCTATCCTTCGAGGTGCACGAGCTGCCCGGCGGGCATCATCTGCACCTGGACGACGAGGCCGGTGCCCAGGCTGTAGCAGACTGTTTCAAAGCCTTCTTTCCCGTGCCTTGACTTGCCGGAGGCTGGCCGGGAGAGTGGCCGCAACCCGGGGCGCCATGGCGGAAGGCCTTGCCAGTCCGGCCCCGCGGCCCCGTTCGAGTCGAGCTTTCGAGGAGCCGGATGCGTCTGACCATATTCTGCTGCCTGGCACTGGCCGGCAGTTCCCTGTTGGCCGCCGATCTGCCGGGCAGCCACGACCTCGAGGTGCTGCCGCGCTTCCCCCACACCGAGATCGTCGATTTTCGCCAGGTCGAGGCGGAGCGGACCTATCCCCTGGGGAGCGTCCGGCGGATCAGCGGCCAGCTGCGCTACGAGCGCGAGGTGTCGGCCGAGGGTGCGCTGACCGCGGCGACCTACCGGCTGCCCGCCGGGCATGTCGCCGCGGAGGCCTTTGCCCAGGCCCGCACGGCGCTGCTCGGGCAGGGCGCCGAGCTGCTCTACTGGTGCGAGGGGCGCGAATGCGGCTCCAGCAGCCTGTGGGCCAATGCGGTGTTCGGCAACGCCCACCTGTACGGCCCGGACGAGCGCCAGGCCTACGCGCTGCTGCGTCTGGCCGCGCCGCGCCGCGACAGCCTGCTGGCGTTGTACGCGATCACCCGCGGCAACCGCCGGGACTACCTGCACGTCGAGCAGCTCGACGCCGCCGGCGAACTGGGCGAGCTGCTGCCGGCCCCGGCCACCCTGCTGCGCCAGCTGCGCGCCGACGGCCAGCTGCTGCTGCCTGGCCTGAGCGGCGAGCCCGGCGCGGCCTGGGCCGAGCTGCTGGCCCGCAGCCTGATGCTCGACAGCACCCTGCGGGTCGCCCTGGCCGGTGCGCAGGCGCCGGCCTGGCGCGCTGCGCTCATCGAGCGTGGCGTGCGCGCCGCGCGCCTGGAGCTGGACGAGGCGGCCGTCGCCGGGCTGCGCCTGAACCGGCTGCCGTGAGCGCCGGGCTGTCGCCCGGCGCCTTTCCTGCCATTCGCCTTGCGCAGAATGTCTCTATAGTCGAGCCTTCCGCCGCCTTTCCGATGGAGTTGCGAACCCGAATGTCCAACAACGATCGTTTGCTGGTGCTGTTCCTGCTGGTGGCATTGCTGGGCGCCTGCCTGTGGGTGCTGCTGCCGTTCGCCTCGGCGCTGTTCTGGGCCGCCGTGCTGGCCTTCGCCAGCTGGCCGCTGATGCGCCTGCTGACGGGATGGCTGAACGGGCGCGAGTCGGTGGCGGCCGGCCTGCTGACCGCCGGCTGGGTGGTTCTGGTGGCGGTGCCGCTGCTGATGTTCGGCTTCAACCTGGTGGACTACATCCGCGAGCTCACCGGGCTGATCAACACCCTGCGCCTCGAAGGCCTGCCGCCGCCGCCGGAGTGGCTGGCCGGACTGCCGATGATCGGCGACGAGCTGGTCGATCTCTGGCGCGCCGTCGATCAGCAGGGCCTGGTGCTGTTCGCCACCCTCAAGCCGTACCTCGGCCAGGTCGGCAACTGGTTGCTGGCGCGCAGCGCCAAGCTCGCCGGCGGCATGCTGGAGCTGGTGCTGAGCCTGGTGCTGGTGTTCTTCTTCTACCGCGACGGACCGCGCCTGGAGCGCTTCGTGCAGAGCCTGCTGGAACGGCTGATCGGCGAGCGCGCCGAGCACTACCTGGAACTGGTCGCCGCCACCGTGCAGCGGGTGGTCAACGGGGTGATCGGCACCGCCGCGGCCCAGGGGCTGCTGGCGCTGATCGGCTTCTGGATCGCCGGGGTGCCCGGGGCGATGCTGCTCGGCCTGCTCACCTTCGCGCTCAGCCTGATTCCCATGGGACCGCCGCTGGCCTGGATGCCGGCCACCGCCTGGCTGGCCTGGCAGGGCGACTACGGCTACGCGATCTTCCTCGGCATCTGGGGCATGTTCGTGATCAGCGGCGTGGACAACGTGCTCAAGCCCTACCTGATCAGCCGCGGCGGCAACCTGCCGCTGGTGGTGGTGCTGCTCGGGGTGTTCGGCGGCATCTACGCCTTCGGCTTCATGGGCCTGTTCCTCGGCCCGACCCTGCTGGCGGTGGCCTACAGCCTGCTCTGCGACTGGGTGAGCGAGCCCGGGCCGGCCGACCAGGCGCCGGCGCGCCAGGCCGTGCAGGAGGAGAGGAGGGAGGAGCGGGCGTAGCGGCCTCTAGGCCTCGTGGTCGCGCTCGTAGGCCTCTAGGCTGTCGCGGGCGATCTGCCGGCCGAGCTGGATCATCTCCGGGGCCCGGTGGAACTCGAAGAAGCGGCAGGCCTGCTTGGGCACGTTGATCAGGATGTCCGGCGGATAGCCGGCGATCTTGTACTGGGTCAGCGCGTTCTGCATGACCTCGAAGCTCTGGTTGACCAGGTCGAGCAGCGTCGCCGGGGCGAGGGAGTCGACCACCTTGGCGCCGCTGGCCGACTTCGGCGGGCTTTCCGTCTCCGGGTCGGCCGGCTCGCCCAGCGCGTCGCGCACCGGCACCGGCACCGGCACCGGCAGCGGCGCGCCGTCCTCCTCGCGCCGGCGGAATGGCAGGCGCGAGCCGAGCGAGTCGAGCACGGCGTCGACCCGGCCCTTGCGCAGTGCCGGGCGGTCGTTCGCCGGCAGCCGGTACTGCTTGTGGTTGGGCGCGCCGAGATTGACCGCGACGATCAGGTCGCAGTGGCTGGACACCACCGGGACGATCGGCAGCGGGTTGAGCAGGCCGCCGTCGACTAGCATGTGCTGGCCCTTGGTCACCGGGGTGAACAGGCTGGGAATCGCCGCCGAGGCGCGCATCGCCTGGTGCAGGCAGCCCTCCTGGAACCAGATCTCCTGGTGGGTGGTGAGGTCAGTGGCCACCGCGGTGAAGGGGATCGGCAGGTCCTCGATGTTCACCTCGCCGACCATCTCGCGGATGTGCGCGAACACCTTGTCGCCGCGAATCACCCCCATGCTGAAGCTGACATCGAGCAGGCGCAGCAGGCCCAGGTAGCTCAGGCTCTCGATCCACTCGCGGTACTCGGGCAACTTGCCGGCGGCATGGATGCCGCCGATCACCGCGCCCATGGAGCAGCCGGCCAGGCAGCCGATCCGGTAGCCGCGCGCCTCCAGCTCCTCGATCACCCCGATGTGGGCATAGCCTCGCGCGCCGCCCGCACCCAGCACCAATGCCACCCGCTTGCCCATGGAATCCCCCGTACCGCTTGTTCCTGAACCATACGCCGGGCACGGCGCGGCGCCAAGGTGCGCTTTTGATACAATTCGCCGCCTGTTCCGTTCCCCTTCGAGGACGCCCCGTGAGCGAGCCCATTCGTCTGACCCAGTACAGCCACGGCGCCGGCTGTGGCTGCAAGATTTCCCCCAAGGTGCTGGAAGTGATCCTCGCCGGCAGCGGCGCCCAGAACCTCGACCCCAGGCTCTGGGTCGGCAACGCCTCGCGCGACGACGCCGCCGTGTACGGCATCGACGAGGAGCGCGGGGTGGTGTCCACCACCGACTTCTTCATGCCGATCGTCGACGACCCCTTCGACTTCGGCCGCATCGCCGCGACCAACGCGATCAGCGACATCTACGCCATGGGCGGCGACCCGCTGCTGGCCATCGCCATCCTCGGCTGGCCGATCAACCTGCTGCCGCCGGAGGTGGCCCGCGAGGTGATCGCCGGCGGCCGGGCAGTCTGCGACGACGCAGGTATTCCGCTGGCCGGCGGGCATTCCATCGACACCCCGGAGCCGATCTTCGGCCTGGCGGTGACCGGCATGGTGGAAAAGCGCTTCCTCAAGCGCAACGACACCGCCACCGCCGGCTGCCGCCTGTACCTGACCAAGCCGCTGGGCATCGGCATCCTCACCACCGCCGAGAAGCGCTCCCGGCTGCGCCTCCAGGATGTGGGCCTGGCGCGCGACTGGATGTGCACCCTGAACAAGCCCGGCAGTCGCTTCGGCCGCCTGGACGGGGTCAAGGCGATGACCGACGTCACCGGCTTCGGCCTGCTCGGCCACTTGGTCGAGATGGCCGACGGCAGCGGGCTGTCGGCGCGCGTCGAGTTCGCCGCGGTGCCGCGCTTCACCGATCTGGAGTATTACCTGGAGCAGAACTGCGTGCCCGGCGGCACCCTGCGCAACTTCGACAGCTTCGGCGAGCGCATCGCGCCGCTGCCGGAGCTGTGCAAGCTGATCCTCTGCGACCCGCAGACCAGCGGCGGCCTGCTGGTCGCGGTGAGTCCCGAGGGCGAGGCGGAGTTCCTCGCCACGGCCGCCGGGCTGGGCCTCACGCTGGCGCCGATCGGCGAGCTGGTCGAGCGACAGAGCCTGGCGGTCGAGGTGCTCTTCTGATGCGCGCCGATACCGCCGACTACCGCCAGCTTTTCCTGAATGCAGTCCCCATGATGGATACCCGCGCCCCGGTGGAATTCGCCTGCGGCGCCTTTCCCGGCGTGCTCAACCTGCCGCTGATGACCGACAGCGAGCGGCAGAAGGTCGGCACCTGCTACAAGCAGCACGGCCAGCAGGCGGCCATCGAGCTCGGCCACCGGCTGGTGTCCGGCAAGACCAAGGAGCAGCGCATCCAGGCCTGGGCGGACTTCGCCCGCGCCCATCCCGAGGGCTACCTGTACTGCTTCCGCGGCGGCCTGCGCTCGCAGATCGTCCAGCAGTGGCTGAAGACCGAAGCCGGCATCGACTACCCGCGGGTGATCGGCGGCTACAAGGCGATGCGCAACTTCCTCCTCGACACCACCCGCCAGGCCACCGAGCAGTGCGGGTTCCTGCTGGTCGGCGGCCTCACCGGCACCGGCAAGACCGAGGTGATCGCCGCCCTCGGCAACAGCCTGGACCTGGAGGGCCACGCCAATCACCGCGGCTCCAGCTTCGGCAAGCGCGCCACGCCGCAGCCGGCGCAGATCGATTTCGAGAACCGCCTGGCCGTCGACATCCTGATAAAGCGTGCGGCCGGCATCGGCCAGTTCGTGCTGGAGGACGAGAGCCGCCTGGTCGGCAGCTGCTCGCTGCCGCTGGAACTCCACCAGGGCATGCAGCAGTACCCGCTGGTCTGGCTGGAGGACAGCTTCGAGGGGCGCGTCGAGCGCATCCTGCGCGACTACGTGATCAACCTGTGCGCCGAGTTCGTCGCCGTCGAAGGCCCGGAAGCCGGCTTCGCCGCCTTCGCCGCGCGTCTCACCCAGAGCCTGGCGAACATCGTCAAAAGGCTCGGCGGCGAGCGCTACCAGCGGCTGGCGGCAATCATGGCCCAGGCGCTCGCCGAGCAGGGCGAAGGGCGTGGCGTCGAACTGCACCGCGAGTGGATCGTCGGCCTGCTGCGCGAATACTACGACCCGATGTACGCCTACCAGCGCGAGAGCAAGGCCGGGCGCATCGTCTTCGCCGGCGATCAGGCGGCGGTGCTCGCCTATCTGCGCGAGCGCGCAGCCGCGGCCGCCGGCGGCTGACGCCTTCTCAGCCGACGCTGGGGCGGCCGGCGGCGAGTTCGGCGGGGTTGTGCAGGGCGCTGCGCAGGTAATCCTCGAACTGCTGGATGATGGCCTCCCAGCCCTGGTGGCTGGCGTGCTGGCGGGCGTTGAGGCGCACCCGGCGCAGGTTCTCCTCGTCTTCCAGCAGCCAGCTCGCCGCCTCGTTGAAGCCCTGCTCGTCGCCCGGTTCGGCCAGTGCGCCGTTGTGGCCATGGCGGATGTGCTGGGCGGCGGCCGCCTGGTCGTAGGCGACCACGCCGAGCCCGGAGGCCAGCGCCTCCAGCACCACATTGCCGAAGGTTTCCGACAGGCTGGGAAACAGGAACAGGTCGCCCGAGGCGTAGTGGGTGGCCAGTTCCTCGCCCAGCTGCATGCCGCAGAAATGGGCTTCCGGCCACTGCTGCTCGAGGCTGGCGCGCAGCGGACCGTCGCCGACCACCACCAGCTTCAGCCGGCGCTGCGGATGGGCCGCCTGCAGGTTGCGGAAGCTGCTGCCGAGCAGGCCGAGGTTCTTCTCCGGCGCCAGCCGCCCGACGTGCAGCACGACCAGGTCGTCGTCGCCCGCGCCCCAGGTGGCGCGCAGGCTGGCGGAACGCCGGGCGGGCTGGAACAGCCGGCTGTCGACGCCGCGCGAGAGAAGCTCCAGCCGCTCGAAACCGCGCCGGGTCAGCTCCATGCGCTGGCTGGCGCTGGGCACCAGGGTCAGCTGCGAGTGATTGTGGAACCAGCGCAGGTAGCGGGTCAGCAGGCGGCTCAGCAGGCCGAAGCCGTAATGGCCGCTGTACTGCTGGAAGTTGGTATGGAAGCCGCTGACCACCGGAATGCCCAGGCGTCGCGCGCAGCGCAGGGCGGACAGGCCCAGCGGGCCTTCGGTGGCGATGTAGATCACGTCCGGGCGTTCGCGCTTCCAGCGGTGCAGCAGCTTGCCGGTGGCCGACTGGCCCCACTGCAGCCCCGGGTAGCCGGGCAGCGGCCAGCCGCGGGTCAGCAGCAGCTGCTCGTCGCTGCGCCGGCCCCGGTCGGCGTTCTGCCGGGGACGCACCACCTGCACGCGATGGCCGCGGGCGCGCAGCCCGGCGCACAGCCGGCCCAGGGTATTGGCGACGCCATTGACCTCGGGGGGGAAGGTTTCGCTGATCAGAGCGATGTGCAGGGCGGTAGTCATGGCATCAGTCTCGGACGATGATGTGTCAGACCGATGACGAGCGCTTGACGTTCCGGTGACAGGCCGAGACGCGGCGCACCGCTCGTCCGTCAGTCTGGCTGCAGAGAAGGACGGGCCGACACCCGTTGCCCTCCTTATGGGGTTACACTAGCAGGTCGACTTCACTGGGGGTTGTCGACGTTCTGGAGGAGGCTGCGACGCTGGCCCGCCTGCTACAGAGGGAGCGAGGGAGGTCTGGTCATTCCAGACGACCAGGGAGAGACGGACGGGCCCCGTCCCTTCGGGGGCGCGACAACGCGGCGCACGCCAGAACGTCGACAGATCCCTGAAACTCCTGAGTTTCCGATCCTGCAAAGGCACGCGCCATCCATGTCCATTTCCGTTTCTCCGCTTCGCCGTCTCTCCGCCATTCGAACCGCCACGCCGGTTGACCATCCCGCCAGCAATCGCTCCCGCATGAATGTCATCGAGATCATTCGATGGGCCAGGGACGAAGGCATCGCCCTGAGAGTGAGCGGCGACCGTCTGGAGGCAGACGATATCGCGCCTCCCGATCTGCTGGCCGCGCTGCGGGCGCAGCAGGGCCTGCTCGTCGAATTCCTGAACGCTGCCGGGGAGCATCCCCGGCGCAAGGTCTGGCCCGTTGCGGTGTCCGGTTACCGGTTTTTCCTGATCGGTCCCTGCATGAGTCGCACCCAGGCCCTGGCGCTGCTCCGCTGGCGCTGGAGCGATGCCGAACTCCTCGATTGAGCTCGGAGAGACGCCCGCGGCTCCCCGCTTCAGCGCCGGACCCGGGCGCCGTCAGCGCGGCGAATGGACCGGCAGGCCGCCCTCGCGCACCCAGAACAGCGTGGCGCCGGCCACCGCGGCGGGCATGATCAGCAGGTTCAGCCCCGGCACCAGCAGCGCGGCGTAGGTGATGCCGCCGAAGCTCAGGCTCTGCCAGCGGCGCGCGCGCAGCCAGGCGAGCATGTCGTCCCAGGACAGCTTGTTGTTGTCGGCCGGGTAGTCGATGTACTGCACGGCCATCATCCACACGCCGAACAGCAGCCAGAGCGGCGGGGCGAGCAGGTTGAGCACCGGGATGAAGGAGAGCACCAGCAGAAACAGCGCGCGCGGCAGCAGATAGGTCAGCTTGCGCCACTCGCGGCTGAAGGTGCGCGGCGCCATGTCGAGCAGCTCGCGCCAGTGGAAGGGCGGGAAGTGGTCCTCGCCGCGCACCACCACCTCCACCTTTTCCGCCAGGAAGCCGTTGAAGGGCGCGGCGATGACGTTGGCCAGCAGGGTGAAGGTGAAGAACACCATCAGCACCACCAGTCCGACGAACAGCGGCCACAGCAGGTAGTCGAGGAAGGCCAGCCACTGCGGCAGGCTGGGCATGAGGGCGTCGACCCAGAGCTCGAACTGGCGTACCGCCAGGCCGACCAGGGCGGCGAAGAGCAGCAGGTTGACAGTCAGCGGCAGCAGGACGAACAGACGCAGTCCGGGGCTCAGGACCAGTTTCAGGCCTTTGCCCAGATAGTGCGGGCCAGACAGGACGGACGGGGGCATGGGGGTCTCCGGAGGCAAATTCGCGCCGACCTTACCGGCTTTGCCGGGACAGGAAAAGCGCTGCCGGGGGCTGATAGAGCTGGCCTATGGACCAGATTGATTTTGAAAATTTCCGTGAGCCGGATTCCACAGGTAACTTTCAAGCATCGAATTTGAGAACGACTCGACGGTTGCAGGGGCCGCCGCTCTCCTTGAAGTCTTCCCCTTGACTGGGTGGCCCCCTTTTCTTCTCCCTTTCAGGCCTGGCGGCGGGTTGTTGCAGCGTACGCCGCCCGGGCCGTTTTATTCCACTCCGCCCCGACATGCCGGCAGCGCCGTACGCCAAGGCGGTGGCGTCACGGTGTTTCCCCTCCCTGAGTTCCAGCTGAATGACTGTTGCCCTTGGTCGTCTGCTTCGATAGTGCATAAAGCACTTATCCATACAGAAAATAGCTTCTGTCTATGAATAGTATTGGCTTTAGGCATTTCCTTTGCCAGGGGCAGGAGCGTTAAGGTTCCGTTCATCTGATTTGTGCTTCAGTCGACGGTCGAAGCCTTGAGCTTCCCGGCCGACCCGCCGTCGGCTTTGCCCCGATTACCAACCCCTTGGATAAGGATGACCCGTGAAAAAGCTACCCCTTGTCGTCGGTGCCTGCGTCGCCGGCTACCTGGCCACCGTCTTCATCGTCGATCGCTTCGACGACCGCATCAGCCGCCAGCACCTGGCCAGCGCCGAGCTGAAAGGCCTGGACAACCTGACGACCCAGGCCTTCGAGGTGCTGAACGGCAACGGCTGCCAGTACTGCCACACCAACAGCAGCGAACTGCCGTTCTACGCCAGCCTGCCGGTCGCCAGGCAACTGATGGAAAAGGACATCGAAATGGCCCAGCGCCAGTTCAACATCGAGTCGCTGCTGGCCAACGTGCAGCAGGGCAAGCCGGTGTCGGAAGTGGACCTGGCCAAGATCGAGTCGGTGATGGAGGACGGCGCCATGCCGCCGAACCTCTACCTGAGCATGCACTGGCGCTCCCGGCTGTCCGACGCGGAGAAGGGCGTGCTGCTCGACTGGGTGAAGGCCGAGCGCCTGAAGCGGCAGCCGGCCGGCGTGGTCGCCGACGCCTTCAGGCATGAGGCGGTGCAGCCGATCACCACCAGCTTCCCGGTGAACCCGGCCAAGGTCGAGCTGGGCGACAAGCTCTACCACGACACCCGGTTGTCCGGCGACGATACCGTCTCCTGCGCCAGCTGCCACGCCCTGGACAAGGGCGGGGTCGACCGTCTGGACGTATCCGTCGGAGTGGGCGGCTCGAAGGGTCCGATCAACGCGCCGACGGTGTTCAACTCCGCCTTCAACGTGCACCAGTTCTGGGACGGCCGCGCCGCCGATCTGCAGGAGCAGGCCGGCGGCCCGCCGATGAACCCGCTGGAGATGGCCTCGACCTCCTGGCAGCAGATCGTCGGCAAACTGGCGCAGGACGCGCCGCTGAGCGCCGAGTTCGCCGCCCTCTACCCGGACGGCATCACCGCGAAGAACATCACCGACGCCATCGCCGAGTTCGAGAAGACCCTGGTCACGCCGAACAGCCGCTTCGACCTGTTCCTCAAGGGCCAGAGCGACGCGCTGAGCCGCGTGGAGCAGGAAGGCTACGCGCTGTTCAAGGAAGCCAAGTGCGCGACCTGCCACGTGGGCGAGGCGATGGGCGGCCAGTCCTTCGAGCTGATGGGGGTGAAGAAGGATTATTTCGCCGACCGCGGCAATGTCAGCGAGGTGGACCACGGGCGCTACAACGTGACCCAGGACCCGAAGGACATGCACCGCTTCAAGGTGCCGACCCTGCGCAACGTCGCGCTGACCGCACCCTATTTCCACGACGCCAGCGCCAGGACCCTGGAAGAGGCGGTCGACAAGATGGCGGAGTATCAGGTCGGCGTGAAGTTGTCCAAGGACGAGGTCGGCAAGATCGTCGCCTTCCTCAACACCCTCAACGGCCAGTATCAGGGCAAGACCCTGCAGTAACCCGGCGGTTTCCGGGGGCGTTCGCCCCCGGTTCCCGTCCGGTCCGGCTCAGCCCTTGCGGCCGAGCGGTTGGCTTTCGAAGCGCACGCCGGCCAGGCCGCTTTTCATGAGTGCGCGGATGTTGCCATGGTCGCTGCCGGCGGGGTCGGCCAGCACGGCGCGGTAGTGCTCGCCGAAGGCCAGCAGGGCCTCCTCGTCGTTCAGGTCCTCGAGCAGCGCCAGGCCCAGGGTCTTGCAGGAGCCCTCGTTCTGCCCGGCGGCGTTCTCCACCGAACCGTTGGCGAAGGCGCTCGGCCGGTAGTCGTAGTGTGCGGCAATGAAGGCCAGGGTGTCGGCGAAAGCGTGCTCCCCGCTGCGCAGGCGGGCACGGAAGTCGTTCAGATCGGTCATTTCTTGCTGCTCTTCTCGAAGGCCGCCACCTGCTCGGGGCTGGCCTCTTTCTGGTATTTGCCTTTCCACTCGTCGTACGGCATGCCGTAGATCTCCTCGCGCGCCTCTTCGACGCTGAGGTCGATGGACAGGTCGTCGGCGGCGGCCTTCAGCCATTTCCACATGCAGTTGCGACAGAAGCCGGCGAGGTTCATCAGGTCGATGTTCTGCACGTCCGGCCGGCTGCGCAGATGCTGGACCAGGCGGCGGAAGGCGGCGGCTTCGAGTTCGATGCGTTGTTCTTCGGTCATCGTGGTTCCCCGGCTGACAGTCGTCGGTAGAGTAGACGGCCGGCGAGGCGGCCGCCGGGCGCGATCATAGCGCGCTGCCGGCGGCCGTCACCAGCGTGCCCGGGCGGGCCGGAGTCAGCCTTCGCGGCGGGCGGCGAGGGTGATCGACACCGACTCGGCGAAGCGCAGGGCGTGGGGCTTGTCCACCTCCACCTCGGCATAGCGCACGCTCGGGTAGCCCATCACCAGGTCGAGGATCTCCTGGGTCAGGCGCTCGAGCAGGGCGAAGCGGTTCTCCTCGACGTGGCGGATGATCGCCTTGGTCAGGGTGCGGTAGTTCAGCGCCTGGTCGATGACGTTGTCGCGCACCGCGCCCACGGCGGGGTAGAGCACGGTGAGGTTGATCAGCACGTCCTGCTTGTTGAGGATTTCCTCCTCCTTGATGCCGATGTAGGTGCGCAGACGCAGGTCCTTGACCCGGATCCGCGCCATGCCTGGCTCCAGTCGCGGCATAGCCTTGCTCCATCCTGTCGGTTGCGGAAGTGGGGCGGCACTCACTTGAGGTGACGGCCGCCATTGACCGTCAGCGTGGTGCCGGTGACGTAGGGATTGTCCAACAGATAGCGCAGGCCGAGGTAGACCGCCTCGGCGCCGGGCTCGATGCCGAGGGCGGACTTGGCCAGGGTCCTGGCGCGGTAGTCGGCGTCGTCCTCCGGCTTGAAGAGGATCAGCGCCGGGGCGATGCCGTTGACCTTGATGCGCGGCGCCAGGCGCGCGGCGAAGGACAGGGTGAGGTTGTCCAGGCCGGCCTTGCTGGCGCTGTAGGCGATGTGCCGGTCGCTGCCCTTGCGCGTCACGTCGTCGCCGATGTGCACGATGTCCGCCGGGCTCGAGTGCTCCAGCAGCTCGGCGCAGTGCAGGTTGATCAGGTAGGGCGCCAGCATGTGTACGCTGAACAGCCGCTGGAAGGTCTGCGCCTCCGTGCCGGGCGCCTCGCCCAGCCACTCCGAGGCGTTGTGCACGATGGCGCGCAGGCGGTCGGTGTGCGCCTTGAGCCGCTCGATGAAGGCGAGGATGCCGGCCTCGTCGGCGAAGTCCGCGTGCAGGGTCGGCGCGCCGCGCTCGCGCAGCCGTTCCAGGCCCGGGCGTTCGCGGCGGAAGGTCGCGATCACCGGCTGGCCCGCGTCGAGCAGGCGCTCGGCGCAGTACAGGCCGATGCGCTGGCTGGCGCCGGTGATCAGGATGGGGGCCGGGGATGCACTCATGGGGGGGACTCGCACAGCCGGGGAAGTGGGTCCAGCGGCGCAGCATCCGGGTACCTGACCAGTAGTAGGGACGCCGCGCCACCGAACCTGCCGAGGAACTTATAGCAGTGTCCCTCTTTGTACAACCGTACCCACCCCCCGGCACAGACCAAGGTATGACGGTGCGATCCAGGTCTTGCAAAGGAGAAATTCTTGCGGATCGTTAACTTCAGAGTAACGATCGTCCGCCCAGCTTGATTGAACGCTACCCCGGCTGCCGCCTACCGTGAGGCCACGACAGCGGAACCCGTGGAGTAGCCATGACAACAACAATTTCCCCCCCGCCGCAGTGGTCGAGCCGGCGCAGCGAGAAGCAGCGCCGGCTCGACCAGGTGCGAGGCCTCGCCGATGGCGTGGTCCTGCCGAGCGACCGGATCGTTGCCGCCCTGGAAGCGCTGATCGCCCCCGGCGATCGCGTGGTCCTGGAAGGCAACAACCAGAAGCAGGCGGACTTCCTGTCCCGCTCGCTGGCCAGGGCCGATCCCGGCAGACTGCACGATCTGCACATGATCATGCCCAGCGTCAGTCGCGCCGAGCACCTCGACCTGTTCGAGCGCGGCATCGCCCGCAAGCTCGACTTCTCCTTCGCCGGCCCGCAGAGCCTGCGCATCGGCCAACTGCTGGAGGACGGTCTGCTCGAAGTCGGCGCCATCCATACCTATATCGAGCTGTATTCGCGCCTGGTGGTGGACCTGATCCCCAACGTCGCGCTGGTCGCCGGCTTCATGGCCGACCGCGAGGGCAACATCTACAGCGGGCCGAGCACCGAGGACACCCCGGCGCTGGTCGAGCCGACCGCCTTCGCCGACGGCATCGTCATCGTCCAGGTCAACGAGATCGTCGACGATCCGCGCGATCTGCCGCGCGTGGACATCCCGGCCTCCTGGGTCGACTTCGTGGTGGTGGCCGACAAGCCGTTCTACATCGAGCCGCTGTTCACCCGCGACCCGCGCCACATCAAGCCGGTGCACGTGCTGATGGCGATGATGGCGATCCGCGGCATCTACGAGAGGCACAAGGTCCAGTCGCTCAACCACGGCATCGGCTTCAACACCGCGGCCATCGAGCTGATCCTGCCCACCTACGGCGAGCGCCTGGGGCTCAAGGGCAAGATCTGCCGCAACTGGACCCTCAACCCGCACCCGACCCTGATCCCGGCGATCGAGACCGGCTGGGTCGAGAGCGTGCACTGCTTCGGCACCGAGCTGGGCATGGAGAACTACGTGGCGGCGCGCCCGGACGTGTTCTTCACCGGCCGCGACGGCTCCTTGCGCTCCAACCGCATGCTCTGCCAGCTGGCCGGCCAGTACGCGGTCGACCTGTTCATCGGCGCGACCTTGCAGGTGGATGGCGACGGCCATTCCTCCACCGTCACCCGCGGCCGCCTGGCCGGCTTCGGCGGCGCGCCGAACATGGGCCACGACCCGCGCGGCCGCCGCCACGCCACCCCGGCATGGCTGGACATGACCGAGCCGGTGACCCTGCTCGAGCGCGGCAAGAAGCTGGTGGTGCAGATGGTCGAGACCTACCAGGAGGGCGGCAAACCCACCTTCGTCGAGCGGCTCGATGCGGTGGACGTGGCGAAGAAGGTCGGCATGCCGCTGGCGCCGGTGATGATCTACGGCGACGACGTCACCCACCTGCTCACCGAGGAAGGCATCGCCTACCTGTACAAGGCCCGTTCGCTGGAAGAGCGCCAGGCGATGATCGCCGCGGTGGCCGGCGTCACCAGCATCGGCCTGCGCCACGACCCCAGGGATACCGAGCGCATGCGCCGCGAAGGGCTGATCGCCCTGCCGGAGGATCTCGGCATCCGCCGCACCGAGGCCAGCCGCGAGCTGCTCGCCGCCAAGAGCATCGCCGAACTGGTCGACTGGTCCGGCGGCCTCTACAACCCGCCCGCCAAGTTCAGGAGCTGGTGATGAGCGCATTCATTGCAGCAAGACTGCGCCCGAGCCTGGCCGAGCGGCTCGCCGACCTCGCCGTGCAGGCGCTGATCGACGAGGCCGACCTGTCGCCCAAGCCGGCGCTGGTCGACCGCCGCGGCAGCGGCGCGCACCGCGACCTCGACCTGAAGTTGATGCACGCCTCGGCGCGCGCGCTGTGGCCGGCCTTCCACGCCATGGCCGACGCCGGCCAGTCCCTTGCCGAACTCGGCCAGCCCCTGCGCGAAACCATCGGCCGGCTCGGCCGCGAGGGCGAGGCGCGGATGCTGGCGGTCACCGGCGGGGTCAACACCCACCGCGGGGCGATCTGGGCGCTCGGCCTGTTGGTCACCGCCGCCGCGCTCGAACCCGTGCAGGCCGCGCCGCAGCAGGTGAGCCTGCGCGCCGCGCGGCTGGCCCGGCTGGAGGACCGGCAGATGCCGGCGCAGGCGCCCAGCCACGGCGAGCGCGTGCGCCAGCGCTACGGCGTGCGCGGCGCGCGGGAAGAGGCCCGGTGCGGCTTCCCCGGCGCGCTCCAGCACGGCCTGCCGCAGCTCCGGCGCAGCCGCGCAGCCGGCTTCGACGAGAACCACGCGCAGCTGGATGCGCTGCTGGCGATCATGGCGCAGCTCGAAGATACCTGCGTGCTGCACCGGGCCGGACTGGAAGGGCTGGCCAGCATGCAGCACGGCGCCCGCGCGGTGCTGCATGCCGGCGGCAGCGCCACGCTGGCCGGTCGCCGCTGCCTCAAGGCGCTGGAGCACGACCTGCTGGCCCTCAACGCCTCGCCCGGCGGCGCCGCCGATCTGCTCGCCGCCACCTTATTCCTCGACCGCCTGGAGCCGATGCTCGGGGCGCCGATTGGGAGCCTGTGACTATGGAAACCCTGTCCTTCGAATTTCCCGCCGGCCAGCCGGCCCGCCAGCGCGCCCAGGTGGGCTGCGTCGGCTCCGGCGACCTGGAGGTGCTGCTCGAGCCCGGCCCGGCCGGTCGCCTGAGCATCCAGGTGGTCACCTCGGTGAACGGCAGCGCCGAGCGCTGGCGCCACCTGTTCGAGCGCATGTTCGCCGGTAGCAACCCGCCGGCCCTGAACGTCGATATCCACGATTTCGGCGCCACCCCCGGTGTGGTGCGGCTGCGTCTGGAACAGGCGCTGGAGGAGCTGAGCCATGTCTGACCTCAATGCTTTGCTGCACAGCCGCAGCTTCGTCGAACTGGGCGCCCGCCAGCGCGCTAGCGCACTGCTCGATCAGGGCAGCCTGCGCGAGCTGCTCGACCCCTTCGCCCGCGTCAAATCGCCGTGGCTGGAGGCCCAGGGCATCGTCGCCCAGGCCGACGACGGCGTGGTGGTGGCCAAGGGCAGCCTCGGCGGCCGCCCGGCGGTGCTCGCCGCCATCGAGGGCGGCTTCCAGGGCGGCAGTCTCGGCGAGGTGGGCGGCGCGAAGATCGCCGGCGCCCTGGAGCTGGCCGCCGAGGACAACCGCAACGGTATCCCGACCTGCGCCGTGCTGCTGCTGGAGACCGGCGGCGTGCGCCTGCAGGAGGCCAACCTGGGCCTCGCCGCCATCGCCGAGGTGCAGGCGGCCATCGTCGAGCTGCGCCAGTACCAGCCGGTGATCGGCGTGGTCGCAGGTCCCGTGGGCTGCTTCGGCGGCATGTCGATCGCCGCCGCGCTGTGCAGCCACCTGCTGGTCACCCGCGAGGCGCGCCTGGGCCTCAACGGCCCGCAGGTGATCGAGCAGGAGGCCGGCATCGAGGAGTACGACTCCCGCGACCGTCCGTTCATCTGGAGCCTGACCGGCGGCGAGCAGCGCTTCGCCTGCGGGCTGGTCGACGCCTACGTGGCCGACGACGCGCAGGCCATCCGCGAACGGCTGCTGGGCATTCTCGAACGGCCCGGCGACGCCCTGCCGCGCAGCCGCCAGTATCCGCGCTTCCTCGACCTGCTCGGCCGCTATGACGCCGCGCCGCAGGCCGACGCCGCCGCCGTGCGCGCCCTCTATCAAGGAGACCAGGCATGAGCACCGTCCTTTCGCAACGCGGCCTGAACTGGCTGCACGCCCTCACCGCCGACGCCGCCGGGCAGTCGGGCTACCCGGCCTCGCTGAAGGTGGTCGATGCTCCGCTGGCCGGCCGCCCGGCCCGCTACCTAGCCGTGGTGCCGGATGCCGACAACCGCTTCCCGCGCGCCCGCCACGGCGAGGTCGGCCTGCTCGAAGGCTGGAGCCTCGGCCAGGCGCTGGACGAGGTGATCGCCGCCGACCGCGACGCGCCGGTCAAGCGCGCGGTGGTCGCCGTGGTCGACGTGCCCAGCCAGGCCTACGGCCGCCGCGAGGAGGCCCTCGGCATCCACCAGGCGCTGGCCGGCGCGGTGGACGGCTACGCCCGCGCCCGTCTGGCCGGGCATCCGGTGATCGCCCTTTTGGTCGGCAAGGCCATGTCCGGCGCCTTCCTCGCCCACGGCTACCAGGCCAACCGCATCGTCGCCCTGCGCGATCCGGGGGTGATGGTCCACGCCATGGGCAAGGAGTCCGCCGCGCGGGTCACCCTGCGCACGGTCGACGAACTGGAAGCCTTCGCCGCCAAGGTACCGCCGATGGCCTACGACCTCGACAGCTACGCCTCCCTCGGCCTGCTCTGGGAAACCCTCTCGGTGGAGCGCATCGAGCAGCCGGGCGCGGAGGATCTGGCGCGCGTGCGGGCCTGCCTGGAACAGGCCGAGGCCGACATCCGCGCCGCCGGTACTGACCTGCGCGGCCGCCTCGGCGCAGCCAACCGCGCCGCCTCGCGCCGGGTGCGCGAGCTGCTGCGGGCGCAGTGGTAGGCCGCGAGGTGGCTGTCATGGGCGAAACGACGATGCGCCAAGGGGCGGGCGGACTGCCCCGTCCCCACGACCTGCTCTGGGGCGCGAGCGCCGACTGGCTCGAGGCCGGCGCCCCGGCCTGGGCTCGGGCGGTGCTCGCCGCCCGCCTGCCGGTGGTGGTGCGCCGCGCGCCGGCGCGGGACGGCTGGATCGCCGTGGGCGTGCGCGGGCACGGACGCGAGCAGCGCCACGCCACCTGGATGCCGCGGGCGGCGGTCCATCGCTGCGTGCCGCCGGAGCAACTGACCGGCGGCGGGGAGCGGGAGAGCGTCTGCGCGCCGCTGCGCGCCCTGGCCCTGCTGCAGCCGCAACTGGATGCGCTGTGCCGCCAGCACGGACTGGCCTGGGGGGTGACCGGCGGCGCCGGTTACCAGCTGGCCACCGGCGTGACGGTGCTGAACGAGGGCAGCGATCTCGACCTGCTGCTGCGCGTGCCCCGGCCGCTGCAGCGCCGGCAGGCGCAGGCCCTCATGGAGCGGCTGGAGCAGCTGCCATGCCGGGTCGACCTGCAGCTGGAAACCCCGGCCGGCGCCGTCGCCCTGCGCGAGTGGGCGAGCGCCGCGGCGCGGGTGCTGCTCAAGGCCGGCAATGGCGCGCGGCTGGTCGGCGATCCCTGGCGGGAGGTGGCGGCATGAGCAGTCTGTTCGCCTTTCCCGGCCAGGGCGCCCAGCAGCCGGGCATGCTCCACCAGTTGCCGGACGAACCCCTGGTGCGGGCCTGCCTGGAGGAGGCCAGCGACGCGCTGGGCGAGGACGTGCGGGCGCTGGACAGCGCCGAGGCCCTGGCGTCCACCCGCGCCGTGCAGCTCTGCCTGCTGCTCGCCGGGGTCGCCAGCGCCCGGCTGCTGCTGGCGCGCGGCGCGCGACCGGACTACGTCGCCGGGCTGTCGATCGGCGCCTACCCGGCGGCAGTGGTCGGCGGCGCGCTGGAGCTGGCCGATGCCGCGCGTCTGGTGGCCCTGCGCGGCGAGCTGATGGAACGGGCCTGGCCGGGCGGTTATGGCATGACCGCCATCATGGGCCTCGGCATCGCCGAGCTGGAGCCCTTGCTGGCGCGGGTCAACGGCCCGGACAGCCCGGTGTTCCTGGCCAATGTCAACGCCGACAACCAGCTGGTGATCGCCGGCAGCGAGGCGGCCATGGCCGCGGTCGGCGAGCTGGCCCGGCGCAGCGGCGCCGGCGCGGCGCGGCGGCTGGCGGTCAGCGTGCCCTCGCACTGCGCGCTGCTGGCCGGGCCGGCGGCGCAACTGGCCGAGGCCTTCGCCGGGGTGACGCTGCGCCGCCCGGCGCTGCGCTACCTGAGCGGCAGCTCGGCGCGTCTGGTGCTCGATCCCGAGGCGCTGCGCGACGACCTGACCTTCAACATGTGCCGCGTGGTCGACTGGCGGGGTACCCTGCGCAATGCCTACGAGCGTGGCGTGCGCCTGCACGTCGAGCTGTCGCCCGGTACGGTGCTCAGCGGCCTGGCGCGGCGGGTGATCCGCCAGGGCGCCGTGGTCGCCTTCCAGGGCGCCCGCCTCGATACCCTGGACGCGCTGCTGCGCGAGGAGGGCTGCCTCGACCGCTGACTCGCTACTGCCTGCACGACAAGAACAATATTTTTTCAGACAGGACAATAACAATGATCATCTACGGTGTTGCTTTGCTCTCCATCTGCACCCTGGCCGGCCTGTTCGTCGGCGACCTGCTCGGCGTGCTCCTCGGCGTTCCCTCCAATGTCGGCGGTGTCGGCATCGCCATGATCCTGCTGATCTTCGGTGGCGGCTACCTGAGCAAGCGCGGCCTGCTCGCCGGCAAGACCGAGCAGGGCATCGAGTTCTGGAGCGCCATCTATATCCCCATCGTGGTCGCCATGGCCGCCCAGCAGAACGTGGTCGGCGCGCTGAGCAGCGGCCCCATGGCGATCCTCGCCGGCCTCGCCGCGGTCAGCCTGAGCTTCGCCATGGTGCCGGTGCTGGACAAGCTCGGTCGCCCGGATGCCGCCGCCGAAAAAAAGCCGCATGAGCCGGGCAGTGCCGCCCAGGCTACCGCCAACGTGCAGAGGTAAGCGCCATGATCACTGAAACTTTGACCAAGGTACTCACCAGTTACGGTCTGATCAGCGGCTTCGCGGTGATCGGCGCGACCATGTGGGTCTCCTACTGGCTATCGGCGAAATTCACCCGGGGACGTCTGCACGGCTCGGCCATCGCCATCCTGCTCGGCCTGGTGCTTTCCTACTTCGGCGGGCTCCATACCGGCGGCCAGAAGGGCCTGGTGGACATCCCGCTGCTGTCGGGCATCGGCATCCTCGGCGGCGCCATGCTGCGCGACTTCGCGATCATCGCCACCGCCTTCGGCGTCAACCCGGAGGAGCTCAAGCGGGCCGGGGTCAGCGGGGTGATCTCGCTGGTCTTCGGCATCTTCGTCTCGTTTATCGCCGGCGTGGCCGTGGCCTTCGCCTTCGGCTATACCGATGCGGTCAGCCTGACCACCATCGGCACCGGCGCGGTGACCTACATCGTCGGCCCGGTGACCGGCGCGGCGCTGGGCGCCAGTTCCGAGGTGATGGCCCTGTCGATCGCCGCCGGCCTGATCAAGGCCATGGTGGTGATGGTGGCTACGCCCTTCGTCGCGCCGCTGATCGGGCTGAACAACCCGCGCTCGGCGGTGATCTTCGGCGGGCTGATGGGCACCTCCAGCGGCGTGGCCGCCGGCCTGGCGGCCACCGATCCGAAGCTGGTGCCCTACGGCTGCCTGACCGCGGCCTTCTACACCGCGCTGGGCTGCCTGCTCGGCCCGTCGCTGCTGTACTTCATGATGCGCGGCCTGTTCGGCTGAGCGCCCGTTTCGCCCGTTACCGTCGAAACTTTCGGCCGCCGCAAGGCGGCCATTTTTCAAGTTTCAAAAAAGCGTTCGAGAGAAGTTTGCCCGGGCCATGTAGTGAATCTGTGCGGTGCACTTGGAAAGTGTCGGTAAAGTCAATCCGTCAAATGGTAAGTAAATATGTTCGGGGTGTGGTGTTTCTGCCATTTTTTTACGCCGGATTATTGAGTGTGGCGTTTTCCATACAACTTTGCCGCTGCTCTTCCGAACTTTCCCTTACGCCCTGAAATGGCGTGGCGAGCCGTTTCAAGTATGGCTTTTTCCGCAGGAACTGCAGGGGCTCTCTGCATGGCGGCAAGACTGTGGAATGCCGATAGCCAGGAACGAAGCGCCTTGGCGCCGGTTCGCCGCGCGCCCGCCATGGCGGGCCAGGCTGTCTGCTCGGGCAGTAGCCGGTGGCGAGCCAAATAATCGGTAATGAATTTTTATTGAAAAGCAGTTCTTCAATATTGATTTGGCTCAAATCCTGCCTCTACCAAGACGCCCCTTCTGTTGGACGGGCTGCTGCGAGTTCATCTCTGTCCGCAAAAAGTTGGATACCAAAGTCGGATACCTGTAATGAAGTCTCTCTGGGAGAATCGGTCAATGAAGTCGATCCTGAGCCGGTTGCTGTATGTGCTGGCCTTGTCACCCGGGCTCTTGTTTGCGGCGGAAGTCGATGGCGCCACCTTGAGTCTTGCCTGGAGTATGCCCTTCGCGGGAATACTGTTGTCGATCGCCCTGTTTCCCCTGTTCGCGTCCCATATCTGGCACCACCATTTCGGCAAGATCACCGCGTTCTGGACGCTGCTGTTCCTGGTCCCGTTCGCCTTCGCCTTCAGTCTGCACGACACCGTCGCGGTGATCGTGCATGCGCTGTTCGCCGAGTACCTGCCGTTCATCATCCTGCTGTTCTCGCTCTACACGATTTCCGGCGGCATCCTGGTCTGGGGCAACCTGCACGGTTCGCCGCGGCTGAACACCGCGCTGCTGGCCATCGGTGTGCTGCTGGCCTCGGTGATGGGCACCACCGGTGCGGCGATGCTGATGATCCGCCCGCTGCTGCGCGCCAACGACAACCGCAAGCACCGCGTGCACGTGGTGGTGTTCTTCATCTTCCTGGTCGCCAACATCGGCGGCGGGCTGACCCCGCTGGGCGATCCGCCGCTGTTCCTCGGCTTCCTCAAGGGGGTGAGCTTCTTCTGGACGATCGAGCACATGCTGCTGCCGGTGCTGCTGTCGAGTGCGGTGCTGCTGGTGGTCTTCTATTTCGTTGACCGCTATTTCTACGCCCGGGAGGACGAGCTGCTGCCACGCGACCCGTCGCCGGACTCGCCGCTCAGGCTCTATGGCACGGTCAACTTCCTGCTGCTTGGTGGGGTGATCGGTGCCGTGCTGCTGTCGGGACTATGGAGGCCGGGCGTCGCCTTCGAGCTGATGGGCACGCCGGTCGAAGGGCAGAACCTGGTGCGCGACCTGCTGATGCTCGGCCTGGCCCTGGCGTCCCTGAAGATCACTCCGGCGCAGGTACGGGCCGGCAACGATTTCGACTGGGGGCCGATCCTGGAGGTCGCCAAGCTGTTCGCCGGGATCTTCCTGACCATCGTGCCGGTGCTCGCCATCCTGCGCGCCGGCAGCGAGGGCAGCATGGCCGGGCTGGTGGCGGCGGTGACCCATCCCGACGGCTCGCCGATCGACGCCATGTACTTCTGGATGTCCGGCCTGCTGTCGGGTTTCCTCGACAATGCGCCGACCTACCTGGTGTTCTTCAACCTGGCCGCCGGCGATGCGCAGGTGATGATGAACAGTCTGCCGCAGACCCTGCTGGCGGTGTCCATGGGCTCGGTGTTCATGGGCGCGCTGAGCTACATCGGCAACGCGCCGAACTTCATGGTCAAGGCCATCGCCGACCAGCGTGGCGTGCCGATGCCGAGCTTCTTCGGCTACATGGGCTGGTCGTGCGCCATCCTGCTGCCCTGGTTCGTGCTGCTGACGCTGTTGTTCTTCTGAGGCGCTGTCCCGCTGCTCGCAAGGCCCCGCCCCGTGCGGGGCCTTGGCGTTTTCAGCCGGCGTGGCGCGAGGCGTACATCCGGCATTCGGCGAGCAGGGCGAGCAGGTTGGGGTCGCGCTCCTTGGCCTTGAGGAATACCACGCCGATCTGCTGCTGCATCCGGTAGCGCGCCTCGAGCGGAATCAGCCGCACGCGGTTCTCGTACACCGCGGCGATGCGCCCCGGCAGCAGGGCGTAGCCGACTCCGGAGCTGACCATGCTGAGCAGGGTGAAGATGTCGTTGACCTGCATCGCCACCTTGGGCGCGAAGCCGGCCTGCCGGAACACGCGCAGGGCGTCCTGGTGGGTGGCGAAGCCCTGGGTCAGGGTGATGAAGGTGGCCTCGCGCAGCTCGGCCAGATCGACCTCGGCCTGCGCGGCGAAGGGCGAGTCGACCGGCACGGCGAGGAAGATGTCGTCGCGGAACAGCGGCAGCGACTCGCAGTCCGGATCGCTCACGCTGTCGTTGAGCGAGACCAGGATGGCGTCCAGTTCGAGGTTCTTCAGCCTGTACAGCAGGTCGATGTTGGAGCCGAGGATCAGGTCGATGTTCAGCGTGCTGCGCCGCAGCTTGAGGCCCATGATCAGCTGCGGCACGGTCTTCACCGTCAGCGAGTAGAGCGCGCCGAGCTTGAAGCGCTCGGCGGAGAAGCCGGCGGCCTCGCGGGTCAGGCGCACGGTGTCGAGCATGTCGGCGACCAGCTTCTGCGCGCGGTCCTCCAGCACCAGGGCGCTTTCCAGCGGCGTCAGCTTGCGCCCCTCGCGCTTGAACAGCGGGCAGCGCAGGGCGTTCTCCAGCGAGTGCAGGGCGCGGTGCACGCTGACCGTGCTGGTGTCCAGCTCGGCGGCGGCGCGCGACAGGTTGCCGCTGCGCATGAAGGCCAGGAAGATTTCCAGTTTCTTGAAGGTCAGTTCTTCGTCGATCTGCATGGGGCGCTACCGCAGGGTGGATGGGCAGCCGCCGGCGGCGGTTTCTCCGGTCGTCGGTTCGAGTCTACCGGGCGCTTCGCCCGACGGGCAGCATCCGCCGCGGCAAATCGCCGGTTGCCGGCAATGCGAAACCTGCCGCATTATCCACACTTTACGTGAGGCCTCACGATCGTCCGCAAGGGCCGTGGCGGCTTCGGCTTTCATCCACCTTCAATCGATATTAAGGAGAGGGGTGTGAACGAGATCCAGCGTTTCCTTGCCCATGCCATCCAGTTGGAGAAGGAGTCGTCCCGCCGCTATGCCGAGCTGGCCGAAGCCATGCAGAAACTCGGCAATGCCGAGGTGGCGGAGTTCTTCCAGCAGATGTCCCACTATTCCCGCCTGCATCAGCGCGAGGCCATGGAGCGCGGCGGCTTCCACGACCTGCCGAAGCTGGCGGCCGACGAGTACGACTGGCCCGAGGGCTCCAGCCCGGAGGCCGCCTGGGGTCCGGTGGACCCGGACATCGACGTGTTCGGCGCCATGGCGCTGGCCATGCGCGGCGAACAGCGCAGCCATGAGTACTACCAGAAGATCGCCGACGAAACCGCCGACCCGGAAGTGAAGGCGATGGCCACCGAGTTCGCCGACGAAGAGGCCGAGCACGTGGTGCAGCTGGATGTCTGGCACGCCAACCTGGTGAAGCTGACCGCCGCCGGCTGACCGCCGGTCCGCAATCTGTCGCCGTTCCCGAAGGCCGGACGAAGCGCAACGCATCGTCCGGCCTTCGGCTTTTCGGTCCACGCCGTCTCGATGGGCTGACGGGACTTTTCCAAACAACGTTCCTGTGACCGGCGCCACCAGGGCGAGCGTCGACCTCGTCGAGTGCCTGTTCGGCAAGCTGAAGCATTCATGATCGGCGGGGCGAGGCCTTTCCAGGGAATGTCGAGCTTCGCGGCCGCTCCGCGATGGCTACGCTGATACGTCACCAGAGCCAGGAAAGCCCGGTAACTGCGATGCGCTCCCGAGCGAATCAGGAGACAGGCGATGGGTGCCCAGTGGATTTCGATCTATGTGCTGGTCGGCATGTTCGTGCTCGCCGCGGTGCTGCCCATCAACATGGGGGTGATCGCCTTCGCCGGCGCGTTCCTCGTCGGCACGCTGGTGGCAGGCATGAATGCCAAGGCCATCATGGGCGGCTTTCCGGTCGATCTGTTCCTGACATTGCTGGGCATCACCTACCTGTTCGTGCTGGCGCAGAACAGCGGCACGATCGACTGGCTCGTGAAACTGGCTGTACGCGCGGTGCGCGGTCGCATCGCGGCAATCCCCTGGCTCATGTTCTTCATCGCGGGCGCGCTCACCTCTGTGGGCGCAGTCAGTCCGGCGGCAGTGGCGATCATTGTGCCCATCGCGCTCGGCTTTGCCGCACGGCACGGCATCAACCCGCTGATGATGGGCCTCATGGTGATTCATGGGGCGCAGGGCGGTGGCTTCTCGCCGATCAGCATCTATGGCGGCATCACCAACAAGGTCGTTGCCAAGGCCGGCCTGCCGCTCAACGAGATCGCGACCATGATGGCCAGTCTTGCCGTCAACCTGACCGTCGCCTCGCTGCTGTTCTTCCTCATGGGCGGCATGAAGCTGATCCGCCAGGGGGCGGATCCGTGCAGCACAGCCTTCGGGCCACCTCGTGCTCACCGCCAGGATGAGGCACGGGTCCGTGGCGGCACGCCGGGCGAGTCGCTCCCCGGGAAGCCCTGCAAGGCAGGCCAGGGCGAGGATTCTCCGGTAAGTGCAGCGCCGTCCGTATTGCAGGACACAGGCGCGCGCCCATACCGGATCGTCACCGTGGCAGGACTATTGGTCCTGGTGGTGCTCACGCTGTTTTTCGGGCAGGACATCGGCTTCGTCTCCCTCACCATCGGGCTGGTGCTCACGGTGATGGCGCCCAACCTGCAGAAACACGCCCTGGGGCAGGTGCCCTGGCCGGAGATCCTGCTGGTCGTCGGCGTCAGCACCTACGTGAGTGTGCTGGAGCGGATGGGGACGATCGATTTCGTCGGCCACGGCGTGGCCGGCCTGACCTCGCCGCTGGTCGCCGCGCTGCTGCTGTGCTTCGTGGGCGCAGTCGTGTCGGCCTTCGCCTCGTCGACGGCGGTGCTCGGCTCGCTGATCCCGCTGGCCGTGCCATTCTTGCTGGGCGACACCGGTGTGAGCGCGGTCGGCTTCATTGCCGCCATGGCCGTCTCGTCGACCATCGTCGATGTGAGTCCCTTCTCGACCAACGGGGCGCTGGTTCTCGCCAATGCGCAAGGCGTGAACCGTGACGCCTTCTTCCGGCAACTCCTGGTCTACTGCGCTGCCGTCACCCTCATCGCGCCGGTCGTGGTCTGGCTGCTGTTCGTGGTGCTCTGAGCCACGGACAGTCGGCGGGTGCGTTCTCGTCGACCCGCTACCGTTCGTGCTGGCTGCTGGTTTGGTTCTGCTGCCGCTTGTTCCGCCAGCCATCATGGAATCGGTATCGCTTGACGGGGTGGCCATACATCGCCTTGTCCTCCCGATCGATTATCGGGAGAGTTTACCCAAAGACCTTGAAAGGGCGGCTGCTCAGAACTCCAGCGTGGTGGAGAGCTGGAACTGCCGGGGCTCGCCGAGTGACACGTAGTACTGGTTGGCGCTCGACGCGTAGTAGGTCTTGTCGAACAGGTTCTTCACGTTGAGCTGCAGGTTGAGCTTGTGCTCGCCGACGGTGGTGTCGTAGCTGGCGAAGACGTCGGTCACCGTGTAGGACGGCAGGGTGAAGGAGTTGGCCGCATCCCCCGAGCGCTTGCCCACGTAGCGGGTGCCGCCGCCCAGGCGCAGCCGGTCGCCGCCGAACAGTGCGCCGGCGTCGTAGACCAGCGAGGCCGAGGCGCTGGTCTTGGCCACGTTCTGCAGGCGGTTGTTTTCCAGCTCCGGGTCTTCGGTCACCTCGGCGTGCAGCCAGGCATAGCTGCCGATCAGGCTCCAGCGCTCGTCGAGCTGGCCGCTCACGTCCAGCTCCAGGCCGTAGGAGCGGACCTTGCCGGCGGCGCGGCTGTAGCTATCGCCGTTGGCGTCCAGCTGGCTGACCAGCACGTTGCGCTTGTGGATGTCGAACAGCGCGAGGTTGGCGGTGATGCGCCCGGGAATCTCCAGCTTGCCGCCGAGCTCCCAGGAGCGCGCCTCTTCCGGCGGGGTCGCGCTGTCGAGGACCTGGTCGTTGGCCAGCGGCGCGATGGTCGAGTTGGGCTTGAAGGAATAGGTGTAGCTGCCGTACAGCGAGACCTCGTCGCTGAGGCGGTAGACCAGGCCGGCGCGCGGCGTCCATTCGTGGTCCTTGACGTCGGTGTTGGCCTTGAACGGCCGGCCGCGTCCGGCCCACTGGTCGTAGCGCTGGTAGCGCGTGCCGAGCACCAGGATCCAGCGCTCGTTCAGGTGGATGGAGTCCTGGAAGTAGGCGGAGTCGCTGCGCAGCTTGTCGGTCTGGTCGCTGCTCGCGGCATCGACGTTGTCGGACGCGCCGACCCGGCCGTAGACGGGGTTGCTGTAGCTGAGCGTCGAGGTGGCGCCGCGGATCAGGTCGGCGCGGAAGATCTTGCGCTTCTCGCTGTCGATGCCGGTCATCAGCTCGTGGCGCAGGCCGAACAGCTCGAAGTCGCCGTTCAGGCCGAGCCGCGCGAAGCTGTTGGTGCTGACCGCGCCGTGGGTGCCGTCGACGCGGCGCGTCACGGTCTTCCGGGTGGTGTTGACCGCGGTCACCCGCACCTGGTCGTCGTCGTAGGTCTCGCGGGTCCAGCCGTAGGCGAAATGGCCTTTCCAGCGTTCGTCGAAGGCATGCTCGATGCTGAAGCGGCTCAGGTCGGAACGGCCGTCGGTGATGTTGAATTCCTCGTCCAGCCGGCGCCGGCGGGAGATGTCCAGGGGACGCCCGGTGCCCGGGTCGATGACCGTGCCGCGGTCGAACGGGTAGCTGTATTCGCGGTGCTCGTAGCTCAGCAGCACGGTGGTGTCCGCGCCGTACCAGGCCAGCGAGGGGGCGATCGTCGTTTCGCGGTTGGTGCCGAAGGTGCGCCAGTAGTCCTCGTCCTCGTAGTCGACGATGAGCCGGTAGGCCAGCCCGTAGTCGCCCAGCGTGCCCAGCGCTCCGGTGCTGTCGAACTGGCCGCCGCTGCCGTTGCGCCCGTGGGCGTAGGCATTGGCGCTCGCCTTGATGGCGTGATGGGCGGTCAGCTCGGGCTTCTTGCTCACCAGGTTGACCACCCCGCCCGGGTCTTGGATGCCGTAGAGGAGGCTCGCCGGTCCCTTGAGCACCTCGACGTGATCGACGCTGGCGGTGAAGTTGCGGCCGAGGATCGAGGGGATGCCGTCGCGCATGATCGAGCCGTCGCGGTTGTCGCCGAAGCCGCGCTTGGTCACCGCGTCCTGGGTGCCGCCGAGGGTGTTGGCCTGGGTGATGCCGCTGATGTTGTTCAGCGCGTCGTCGAGGTTGCGCGGGCGCTGGTCCCTGACCACCTGGGCGGGGACCACGTTGATCGTCTGCGGAATCTCCAGCACCGGCGTGTCGCTGCGCATGATCGAGGCGGTCGGCTCCGGCTGGTAGCTGGTCTGCATGTCGCCGGTATCGCTGACCAGGGTGCTCGGCAGGCTCAGCAGGCCGCTGTCGGCGCCGCCCAGCCGCTGCAGGGTCAGGGTGCGCGCGTCGAGCTGCCGGTAGGTGTAGCCGGAGCCTGTCAGCAGCCGTTCGAGGGCGGCGGCGGCGCTCAGGTGCCCTTCCAGCGCCGGGGCCTGCACGTCATAGGGCGCCTCGTCGGTGTAGACCAGGCTGAGCCCGGTGATTCGGCTGAACTCGCCGAGCGAGCGTGGCAGCGGGCCGGCGGCGATGGCGAAGGTGTGCTGCCGGTCCTGCCAGGCGGCCTGCGTCGCCTCGGCCAGGGCCGGAGTCGGCGGCAGGCCGTTCAGGCCGAGCCCCAGCAGGGCGGTCGCCAGGAGCCGCCGGGAAGAACGGGACAGAAGGGTGGGGCGGTGGGTCATCGAGGTCTTCTCATGCGCATGGGCTGCTTCGATGCGAATGAATCGCAGTTCGACTACTACACGGAGCCCGCGCCGGATTACCTCATCAAAAAAATGAAAAAAACTTCAGTGGATGACGATCACCCGCCCGAGCAGCTCGCGCTGCCGGAAACCGAGCAGCGCCTGCAGCGCGTTCAGCGCCGCGCGCGGATCGGCGCTGGGGAAGGAGACGGTCACCCGGCGCGCCGCCAGATCGGCGTCGAGCAGCAGGATGCGCCCCGGGTAGTAGTCGCCGAGACGCTCCAGCACCTCGCCCAGCGGGGCCTGGTAGAAGGCCAGCCAGCCCTGGCGCCAGGCCAGGGCGGCGCTGCTGTCGACCGCTTCGGGCGCTGCCAGGCGGCCATCGGCGAAGGCCACCCGCTGCCCGGCGTGCAGCACCGCCTGCGGCAGGTCGGCCGCTTCGCCGGCGCGTACCGCCACCTGTCCGGAGGCGACGGTGACGCGGGTTTCCCGGGGCAGGCGGCGGACTTCGAACTCGGTGCCCAGCACCCGCGCCTCGCCGCCTTCGGCGCGGACCACGAAGGGCAGGCCGTTGCGCAGCACCTTGAACGAGGCGGCGCCGCGCAGCAGTTCGATCCGTCGCTGCCACCCGTCGAAATGCACCGCCAGGGCGCTGTCGCCGTCCAGTACCAGTCGCGAGCCGTCGGCCAGGGTCAGTTCGCGGATCTGGCCGGGCGCCGAGACATGGTCGGCGCGCAGGTCGCCGAGCCAGCGCGCCGGCTGCCACCAGCCGCCGGTCCACAGCGCCAGCAGCAGGCAGGCGGCCAGGGCCAGCGACCAGGCCGGGCCGCGGCGCCGCTGCGTGCGCCGGGGGGCGTCCAGGCGCGCCAGATACTCGGTCAGGGCGGCCGACTCCTCCTCGGCCAGCCGGGCCGCGGGCTCGGCGCTGAGCATCCACACCGCCTCGGCCTTGGCATAGAGCTGCGGATGCCGGGGGTCGGCGGCCAGCCAGCGCTGGAAGGCCGGCTCGTCGAGCGTCTGATCCGGGGCGTGCCGTTGCAGCAGCCAGCGCCAGGCCTCCTGCTCCTGGGCGGTGGACACGGCGGAGGTGGGCGGCGGGGTCATCGGCGGTCGTTCCCTGGCGTGGCATGGCGGCTTCCGGGCGCTTGTTCGAGGGCCGCCTTGCAGGTGTCGAGGGCGCGCATCATATGTTTTTCCACGGCGCTTTGGGATAGCGCCATGGCCTGGGCGATCTCGCCGTAGGTGCGTCCGTGGATGCGGTTGAGCAGGAAGATGTGGCGGGTGCGCTCCGGCAGGCCGCGCAGCGCGGCCTCGACCAGGCGCAACTCGTCGCCGGCCTGCAGTGCCGCCTCGAGCGGGGCGGTTTCGCCGTCGTGCTCCGGCGCCAGGCTGTCCAGCGAGCGGTTGCGCCGGCCTTCGCCGCGCAGGTGGTCGATGGCCAGGTTGTGCGCGCTGCGCAGCAGGTAGGTGCCGGGCTCGTCGAGTTGCTGGAGCGGGCGTTTCCAGAAGCGCAGAAACAGGTCCTGGATGAGATCCGCCGCCGTGGCGCGGCAGCCGACCCGCCGGCTGACCAGGGCCTCCATCCGCTCGCGCTGGGCCAGGAAGACCCGCAGGAAGTCCTGCTCCGGCGCTTCGCCCGGTGCCGGCGCGGCCGGCGGATCGAGGTCGGCAGGGGAATCGTGATCGGACATCGGCGGGGAACGACGCGGGTCGGCAAGGGCGGGGATGGATGATAATCCTTATCATCTATCCCGGGTAGCCACGCTCCGTCGGATGGCGGGCTGCCAGGGCAATCGCATGAACGTGTAGGAGCGAATTCATTCGCGACCCGCGCCATAGGTGCGGCAAATCGTTGAACATCTACGCCCCGCATGCGGGGCGGTCGCGGATGAATCCGCTCCTACAGGGGCGTATGCATGCCGACATTTCGCTTCATGCGATTGCCCTGGGCGGGCTGCCGGCCGCTCAGCGGGCTTTCCCGTAGCGCTCCAGCACGTGTCGGGTCATGCCGTTGGCCAGTTCGTTCTCGCCGAGGAAGACTTTCCCGGCGGCCTCGCGCTCCAGCAGTTCCGCCTCCTCCTCGTTGTGGGTGCGCAGCACCGTCTCGATCGTCGGGTTGAGGGTGCGGGCAGTGGCGATCATCTGCCGCGCGTCGAGGGTGTCGGGGATGGCTACCACCAGCATGCTGGCGCGGGCGATGTGCGCCTGGATCAGCACCGCCGGGTCCGCGGCGTCGCCCGAGACGGCCGCGCCGCCGTCGGCGCGCAGGCGCTCGACCAGCTCGCGGTTCCGCTCGGCCACCACGTAGGGGATGTCGCGCTCGGCCAGGGCCTGGGCGATGCGCCGGCCGACGCGGCCGTAGCCGACCAGCACGACTTGCCCAGATAGATAGCGTTCGTGGGTGCTCATCGGCAGTTCGGCCAGCGGATCGGCGGGCCGCTCCAGCTGCCGGGCGAGCTTCGAGCGTGACCGCAGCCAGGCCTGCAGCGGCTCGGAAGCCTTGAACACCACCGGATTGAGGGCGATCGAGATCAGCGCGCCGGCGAGGATCAGGCTCTGGCCTTCCACCGGCAGCAGGCCCAGGCTCACCCCGAGCCCGGCCAGGATGAAGGAGAATTCGCCGATCTGCGCCAGGCTCGCCGAGACGATCAGCGCGGTGTTCAGCGGATAGCGCAGGAGCAGGACCAGGGCGGCGGCGGCGATCGACTTGCCGACCACGATGATGCCGACCACGGCGAGCACCTGCAGCGGCTGCTCGACCAGCACCCGCGGGTCGAAGAGCATGCCCACCGAGACGAAGAACAGCACGGCGAAGGCCTCGCGCAGCGGCAGCGATTCCTCGGCGGCGCGGTGGCTGAACTCGGATTCGCGCAGCACCATGCCGGCGAAGAAGGCCCCCAGGGCGAAGGACACGCCGAACAGTTCGGCCGCCCCGTAGGCGATGCTCACCGCAGCGGCCACCACGCAGAGGGTGAAGAGTTCCCGCGAGCCGGTACCGGCGACCAGCCAGAGCAGCTTGGGGAACACCCGGCGGCCGCCCACCAGCATCAGGGCGATGAAGGCCGACACCTTGAGCAGGGTGAGGGCGAGGGTGCCCCACAGGCTTCCCGCCGCGGCGTCCGGCGCATCGCCGCCCAGCGCGCCGGCCAGGGGCGGCAGCAGCACCAGCACCAGCACCATGGCGAGGTCCTCGACCACCAGCCAGCCGACCGCGATGCGCCCGTTCATGGAGTCCAGGATGCCGTGCGCTTCCAGGGTCCTGAGCAGCACGACGGTGCTCGCCACCGACAGGGCCAGGCCGAACACCAGCGCGCCGCCGAGGCTCCAGCCCCAGGCGGCGGCGATGCCGGCGCCGAGGGCGGTGGCCACGGCGATCTGCAGTACGGCCCCCGGCAGGGCGATCTTGCGTACCGCCAGCAGGTCGTCGAGGGAGAAATGCAGGCCGACGCCGAACATAAGCAGCATCACGCCGATCTCCGCGAGTTCCTGGCCGAGCTGGATATCGGCGACGAAACCCGGGGTGAAGGGCCCGATGAGCACGCCGGCCAGCAGGTAGCCGACCAGCGCCGGCAACTTGAGGCGGGCGGCGAGAACGCCCAGCACCAGGGCCAGGCCGAACGCGGTGGCCAGGGTGGTGATCAGGGGAAGGCTATGCGGCATGGAGGCGCCCCTTTCCGGCAGCGACGGGGAAATGGCCGAGCATGCGGACTCCTTGAACAGGCAATAGATAAGTTTGGCGACACCTTAACGGATTGACTGGAAGTTGCGTGTCACTTTCCGTGCTTGTTTATGTATCCCGATTTATCGGCCTGTTTCCGGGGGGCATCTTTATTTGCGTTAAAGGCAACCGAAAAAAACAGGCGACGGGTTCTTCGTGCATAAAGACTACAAATTTCAAATTATTGATTTATAAGAAATTTTATATAGTTTTTATATATAAATCCTGCGAAATCGGCGTGGCATGGCAGTTGCAATTTCACTGTTAGCCCATTAGCCGATACTCGTCAGGAGAGTTTCCCATGCCTTACAAGATCAACGGTTCCGAATGCACCGCCTGCGCGGCCTGCGAATCCGAGTGCCCGAACGACGCCATCCATGAAAAGAACGGCGTCTACGCCATCAAGACCGAACTGTGCACCGAGTGCGTGGGCGATCACGACGAAGCCCAGTGCGTGTCGAACTGCCCGGTCGACTGCATCCGCATCGACAAGAGCGTTCCGCGCTATCAGGCCGTCTGATTCGTCTCACTCTTCGGAGCGCCACGCATGCATAGCGTCGTCTGTATCAAGCAGGTGCCGGACTCGGCCCAGATCCGGGTGCACCCGGTCACCAACACCATCATGCGCCAGGGTGTCCCGGCGATCATCAACCCCTACGACCTGTTCGCCCTGGAAGAGGCGCTGCGCCTCAAGGACCAGTTCGGCGGTACGGTCACCGTGATCACCATGGGCCCGCCCATGGCCGAGGCCGCCTTGCGCAAATGCCTCTCGTTCGGTGCCGACGACGCCATCCTGGTCTCGGACCGGGCCTTCGCCGGCTCCGACACCCTCGCCACGTCCTACGCGCTGACCGCCACCCTCCGCAAGATCATGGAAACGCGGCCGGTCGACCTGATCTTCACCGGCAAGCAGACCATCGACGGCGACACCGCTCAGGTCGGGCCGGGCATCGCCAAGCGCCTGGACTGCCAGCTGCTCACCTACGTGTCGCGGATCGTCGACCTGGACGTGGAAAAGCGCGAGATCCAGGTGGAGCGCCGCGCCGAGGGCGGCGTGCAGCTGCTCAGGACCGCCACGCCCTGCCTGATCACCATGCTCGAGGGTACCAACGAGATGCGCTTCGGCGATCTCGAGGATCTGTTCCGCGCCGCCCGCCACGACCTCAAGGTCTGGGACCGTGCGGCTGCCGGCATCGACGCCGTGGAAATGGTCGGCCTCAAGGGCAGCCCGACGGTGGTCAGCAAGGTCTTCGCGCCCAAGCCGCGCAGCAAGCGGGCCGAAATCATCGAGGGCAGCGACGGCGACCCGCAAGGGCTGGCCGTGGCCCTGCTGAGCAGGCTGTTCACCCAGCATCCCAAGCTGGAGCAGGAAATCGCCAAGCGGGCGGTATGAGGACAACGAAATGAGCGAACAACCGAAAAAGCCGGCGAAAAAGAAGGTCGAGCTGGACCCCCGCTTCGTCGATTACCGTCACGTCTGGGTCTGCATCGAGAGCGAGCGCGGCGAGGTGCATCCGGTGTCCTGGGAACTCCTGGGCGAAGGCCGCAAGCTGGCCAACGCGCTGGGCGTGGAGCTCTGCGGGGTGGTCATCTGCGGCCCCGGCGAGCGCGGCAAGAGCATTTGCGCCGAGGCCTTCCACTTCGGCGCCGACAAGTGCTACCTGCTCCAGGACGAGGTGCTCCAGGATTATCGCAACGAGCCCTACACCAAGGCGCTCACCGACCTGGTGAACGGCTACCAGCCGGAAATCCTCATGCTCGGCGCCACCACCCTGGGCCGCGATCTGGCCGGCTCGGTGGCCACCACCCTGGGTACCGGCCTGGTGGCCGACTGCACCGAGCTGCTCATCGACACCGAGACGCGCAACCTGGCGTCCACCCGTCCGACCTTCGGCGGCTCGCTGCTCTGCACCATCATGACCCAGCGCCACCGGCCGCAGATGGCCACCGTGCGCCCGCGGGTGATGGCCATGCCGGAGCCCGACGCCAGCCGCCGCGGCGAGATCGTCGAGGTGCCGTTCTCGATGATCGAAACCTCGATCATCACCAAGGTGCTGGAGTTCATCCCCGACGATACCCGCGACAAGCCCAACCTGCCGTTCGCCGACATCATTGTCGCCGGCGGCCGCGGCCTGAAGAACCAGGAGAACTTCCGCCATGTCTGGGACCTGGCCAGGGTGCTCGGCGCCGAAGTGGGCGCCTCGCGTCCGGTGGTCCAGGCCGGCTGGGCCGAGCTGGACCGCCAGGTCGGACAATCCGGCAAGACCGTGCGGCCCAAGCTGTACATCGCCGCCGGCATCTCCGGCGCCATCCAGCACCGGGTGGGCATGGACGGCGCGGACCTGATCATCGCCATCAACAGCGATCCGAACGCACCCATCTTCGACTTCGCCCACTACGGCCTGGTCGGCAACGCCACGACCATCCTCCCGGCGCTGACCGAAGCCTTCAAGACTCATCTGGCCCAGGCGAAAAAGACCGGCTGACAGGAGAACACCATGGCTGAAAAATTCGACGTGATCGTGGTCGGCGCCGGCATGGCCGGCAACGCGGCCGCCTACACCCTGGCCAAGGGCGGGCTCAAGGTGCTGCAGATCGAGCGGGGCGAAACGCCTGGCTCGAAGAACGTGCAGGGCGCCATCCTCTATGCCGACGCCATCGAGAAGATCATCCCCGACTTCCGCGACGATGCGCCCCTGGAGCGCCACCTGATCGAGCAGCGCGTCTGGGTGATGGACGACGCCTCCTACATGGGTACGCACTACCGTTCGGAGGACTTCAACAAGCCGCCGTACAACCGCTACACCATCATCCGCGTGCATTTCGACCAGTGGTTCAACAAGAAGGCCCGCGAGGCCGGGGTGCTGACCATCTGCGAAACCACGGTGACCGACCTGCTGATCGAGGGCGGCAAGGTGGTGGGTGTGCGCACCGACCGCAAGGGCGGCGAGATCCGTGCCGATGCGGTGATCCTCGCCGACGGGGCGAACTCGCGCCTGGCGGTGAAGGCCGGCTTCCAGCCGGAGATCAAGCCCGAGAACGTGGCCCTGGCGGTGAAGGAGATCCACTTCCTGCCCCAGGAAACCATCGAGGCGCGCTTCAACATCGGCGAAGAGGAAGGCGTGGTCATCGAGATGGCCGGCAAGATCAGCGCCGGCATGATGGGCACGGGTTTTCTCTACACCAACAAGGAGTCGATCACCCTGGGCGTCGGTTGCATGCTCTCCGACTTCAAGGAGCAGAAGGTCACCCCCTACGAGCTGCTCGACCGGATGAAGGCCCATCCCTCCATCGCGCCGCTGATTGCCGGCAGCGAAATGAAGGAATACGCCGCGCACCTGATTCCCGAGGGCGGCTACCACGCCATCCCCCAGGTCTACGGCGAGGGCTGGATGATCGCCGGCGACGCCGGGCAGTTCGTCAACGGCCTCCACCGCGAAGGCTCCAACCTGGCGATGACCACCGGCATGCTGGCGGCGCAGACCCTGATCGAGCTGAAGGTCGCGGGCAAGCCGTTCAGCGCCGCCAACCTGGCCGGCTACAAGCAGAAGCTGGACGACAGCTTCGTCATGAAGGACCTGAAGAAGTACCGGCGCATGCCGGAGATCTTCCACAAGAACAAGCAGTTCTTCACCACCTATCCGGACCTGCTCTCCAAGGCTGCGCAGACCCTGATCCGCGTGGACGGGGTGGACAAGAAGAGCAAGGAGAAGGAAATCAGGAAGAGCTTCGTCGAGTCCCGCTCGCTGTTCGGGCTGATCGGTGACGCCTTCAAGTTCTGGCGCGCCGTCGAGTAAGGAGAAGAGCATGTCGAAGATCGAAGAGAAACTGTTCCAGGACCGCTACCGGGTCGACGCCGACCGTCCGCACATCCAGATCAAGGATGCCGCGGTCTGCGCCAAGTGCCGCAACCAGCAATGCACCGTCTGCTGCCCCGCCGGCTGCTACAGCCGCGAGGCCGACGGCACGGTGGCGCTGGCCACCGACGGCTGCCTGGAGTGCGGCACCTGCCGGATCATCTGCGACGAACACCGCAACGTGGCCTGGGAATGGCCGCGGGGCGGGTTCGGCATCCTGTTCAAGTTCGGTTGAGGGATGGGCATGGACGATATCCAGCGTTTCCTGGCCCATGCCATCCAGTTGGAGAAGGAGTCGGCGCGCCGCTACGAGGAGCTGGCCGAGGCGATGCAGAGCCTCGGCAGCATGGAGGTGGCCGAGTTCTTCCGGCAGATGGCGCACTACTCCCGTCTGCACCTGAAGGAGGCCATGCAGCGCGGCGGTTTCCACGACCTGCCGAAGCTGGCTCCCGAAGCCTATGACTGGCCCGAAGGCACCAGCCCGGAAGCCGCGACCTGGGCCGGTGTGGACGGCTTCATGGACGTGCCCGGCGCCCTGGCCCTGGCCCTGGACGGCGAGCGGCGCAGCTATGACTACTACCGGAGTATCGCCGAGACCGCCCAGGACCCGGAGGTGAAGCGCATGGCCGAGGCCTTCGCCGAGGAGGAGGGCGAGCACGTGGCGCAGCTGGAAGCCTGGCGGGAGCGCCCGGCCAGACGGTGATAAGGCCTTGGAGGCGGCCGGCAGGGGCGCCCGGTTCGAGCGCCCCTGCCGGCCGAGTCCTCAGTGGAGCGGCTTGCCGGATTCCTCGAGCGCCGGCTGGTTGCGGGTCTTCCACAGGGAGAACAGGACACCGCCGAGCAGCAGGCCGAAGGTCACGCCGAGCGAGATGCCGGAGGGGATCTTGCCGATAAGGTTGACCAGGAAGATCTTGCCGCCGATGAACACCAGCACCAAGGCCAGGGCGTACTTCAGGTAGGCGAAGCGGTGGATCAGCGCCGCCAGGGCGAAGTACAGCGCGCGCAGACCGAGCACGGCGAAGATGTTCGAGGTGTAGACGATGAAGGGGTCGAGGGTGATGGCGAAGATCGCCGGTACGCTGTCCACCGCGAAGACCACGTCGGCGCATTCGATCAGGATCAGTGCCAGCAGCAGCGGGGTGGCCCAGAGCACGTTGTGGCCGTGGGCGTTGGGCTGGCGGACGATGAAGCGCCCCTCGTGCAGCCGGTCGGTTACCCGCAGGTGGCGGCGCAGGAACTGGGCGAACTTGTTGTTTTCCATGTTCTGCTCGTCGTCGACCCGGGCGAACAGCATCCGCAGGCCGGTCAGCAGCAGGAACAGGCCGAACACGTAGAGGATCCAGTGGAACTCGGCGATCAGCGCGGCGCCCAGGCCGATCATCAGCGCGCGCAGCACGATCACCCCGAGGATGCCCCAGAACAGCACCTCGTGCTGGTATTTGCGGGGAATCGCCAGGTAGCCGAAGATCATCGCCATGACGAACACGTTGTCCATCGACAGCGACTTCTCGATCAGGAAGCCGGTGTAGTAGTCGAGGCCCGCATCCGCTCCCTTCCAGAGCCAGACCAGCAGGCCGAACAGCAGGCCGGCGCTAATGTAGCCGGCGGACAGCAGCAGGCTTTCCTTGACGCCGATTTCGTGATGGTCGCGGTGCAGCACGCCGAGGTCGAAGACCAGCAGCGCGATGACGATGCCGATGAACAGCAGCCAAAACCAGGTGGATGTGCCGAGAAAGGTGGTCGAGGCAAACGCCATGAAAGCGTCCATGAGCCCCTCCTTGCAGTCGAAGTTGAATGAACTGTGACTCCGACATGGCGGCAATGACCGTCAGAGGGGCCCGGCGTCACATCTTCAGCCTAGTGATCCTGCACGGGGGTCTCAAGCACGAAGCCGTTGCAAGCCTTTTCAAGGAAGCCTTTTCAAGGTCTCGAACGGGGGCGTCCACCGGTCGGCCTCAGGGCTGGAAGCGGTAGCCGACGCCGATCTCGGTGATGATGTGCTGCGGCTGGGCGGGGATGCGCTCGATCTTCTGCCGCAGGTGGCCCACGTAGATCCGCAGGTACTGGTTGTTCTCCACCGCATGGCTGCCCCAGATCTGCAGCAGCAACTGGCGGTGGGTGAGCACCCGACCGGGGTTGGAGGCCAGCAGGATCAGCAGGCGGTACTGGATGTCGGTCAGGTGCAGGGGCTCGCCGGCGCGGGTGACGGCGCGGTGCACGCAGTCGATCCGGCAGTCGCCGAATTCGATGATTGGCTCCAGCTGCTCCCGCTCCTCCGAAGGGCTGCGCCGCAGCAGGGCACGCACCCGCGCCAGCAGCTCGGAAACCCCGAAGGGCTTGGTCAGGTAGTCGTCGGCGCCGGCATCCAGGGCGGTGACCTTGCTGATTTCCTGAGAGCGGGCGGAGAGGACCAGAATAGGGACCGCGGACCAGATCCGGTAATCGCGGATGAAGTTGATGCCGTTGCGGTCCGGCAGGCCCAGGTCGAGGATGAGCAGGTCCGGCTTGCAGGCGCCGGCCTCCACCGCACCCTGGGCGGCGGTGCCCGCCTCGATGATGGAGTAGCCTTCGCCTTCCAGGGTGGCGGCTACCAGTTCGCGGATCTGCGGGTCGTCCTCCACCAAGAGGATGGTCTGGGTTTCGCTCATGGTTCGTCCTTCAAATCGCTCAGGGTGGGCGCGCTGCCCAGCGGCAGACGCAGGCGGAAGCAGGCGCCGCCGCCCATGCGGTTTTCCGCCAGCACCTGGCCGCCGTGGGCCTCGGCGATGCTGCGGGCGATGGCCAGGCCGAGGCCGACGCCGGGGATGCTCGATTCGCTCTGGCCGCGGCGGAACAGGCCGAACAGTTCCTCGGCGCCCTCGGCCGGCAGGCCCGGCCCCCAGTCGCAGACCATCACGTCCAGCCAGTCGCCGAAGCGGCGCACCACCAGTTCCACCGGGGTATCGGCCGGCGAGTACTTGATGGCGTTTTCCAGCAGGTTCCACAGCACCCGTTCCACCAGCACCGCATCGAAGCGCAGCGGCGGCAGGCCGGCGGGGATGTCCAGGGTGACCTCGCGGTCCTTCCAGTGGGTACGGACCTGTTGCAGGGTGGCGCCGATGACCTCGTCGATCGGCTGCCAGGCCTCGTTCAGCTCAATGGTGCCGGAGCGCAGGCGGGCCATGTCGAGCAGGTTGGTGACCAGCTGGTTGATCGACAGGGCCTGGTTGCGCAGGGCATTGAGCATGCTTTTCTGCCGCTCCGGCGAGGCCTTGCCTAGGGCCAGGGCATCGGCCAGCCCGACCATCACCGTCAGCGGGGTGCGCAGGTCGTGGGACAGCGCGGAGAGGATGGAGCTGCGCAGGGACTCGGCGGCGCGGCGCAGCTCGGTTTCCCGGGCGACCTCGGCAAAATGGGTGCGCTCCAGGGCGACCGTCAGCACCGATGAGGCGGTTTCCAGCAGCTCGCGGGTCGCATCGCTGCCCGCCTGGGCGGCCGGCAGTTCGCAGGCCAGCACATGCGGCGGGCCGCTGGCGATCAGCGGGATCAGGGCCAGCGTATGGCGCGGATCGCCGCCGGCGCTGAGCAGGGGGTGGCGGCCGGCGAGGGCCGACTGCAGCAGGGGCGTGGTGAGCGGCGCCGGCGGCGCGGCCAGGGCGCTTTCCGGCAGGATGCGGGTATGGGTGGCCTGCAGCGCGGTGCCGAGAAAGCGGCTGGCGATCTCCTCCACCTCGGTCGGCGTCTGGGCGGCGCTCAGGTGGCGGGCCAGGTCGTAGAGGGCGCGGGCCTGGGTCTCCCGGGCCTGCACCTGCTCGGCCTGGCTCTTCAGGGAGGCGGTGAGGTGCCCGACCAGCAGGGCCACCACCAGCATGACCACCGCGGCCAGCAGATACTGGACCTCGGTGATCGCCAGGGAGAACAGCGGCGGAACGAAGACATGGGCGTAGAGCAGGGAACTCAGCAGGGCCGCGGCGATCGCCGGGCCGCGACCGTAGTGGCTGCCGATGACGACGACGACCAGCACATAGAGCAGCGCCGTGTTGGAAAGGTCAATGGCCTCCTGCAGCGGCAGCATGAGCAGGGTGAGGCCGGCGCTGACCAGCAGGGCGGGTAGAAATTTATGCAGTGTCACGGTGGCGTGGCCTTGACCCGGAGCCTCTAAAACGAGGCATCGTATCGGGAGTGGCATAAAAACGGTATAAAAAATAACCAGCTCATGTCCCTCCATCGGAGCGGGACAACGCTGAGCGGGTTCGAACCCCAGAGGCATCGCGAAAGGCATGCGAAAACGTGACTCGGCGAACGGATATCGGGAGGCATTGGGTTCTACTTGAAAGTTTTGTGACAATGCCGCCCCCTTTTCCGAGCCCTTTCACATGTTTGACCTTTTGCTTGACCTGGACGGCTGGCTGCTCGTCAGCCTGACTGTAGCGCTGGCTTTCGTTCTGGCTTTCGAATTCATCAACGGTTTCCATGACACCGCGAACGCGGTGGCGACGGTGATCTACACCAAGGCGATGCCGCCTTATCTGGCGGTCTTTGCGTCCGGGGTGTTCAACTTCCTCGGCGTCCTGTTGGGCGGTGTCGGCGTGGCCTACGCCATCGTGCACCTGCTGCCCGTCGAGCTGCTCATCGACGTGAACACCGGCCGCGGGCTGGCCATGGTCTTCTCGCTGCTGGCCGCCGCCATCGTCTGGAACCTGGGCACCTGGTATTTCGGCATTCCGGCCTCGAGCTCGCACACCCTGATCGGCTCGATCCTCGGCGTGGGGCTGGCCAATACGCTGTTGACCGATGTGACCGTGTCCGAAGGCGTGAACTGGCAGAAGGCTATGGATATCGGCATCTCGCTGCTGCTCTCCCCGCTGGCCGGCTTTCTGGTCGCTGGCGCCATCCTCCTCGGGCTGAAGCTGTGGAAGCCGCGCTCCTCCATGCATAGCTCCCCGCCGCAGCGCAAGGAGCAGATCGGCAAGAAGCATCCGCCGTTCTGGAACCGCCTGATCCTGGTCCTGTCCGCCATGGGCGTGAGCTTCGTGCACGGCTCGAACGACGGCCAGAAGGGCATCGGACTGATCATGCTCGTGCTGATCGGGATAGTGCCCGCGCACTTCGCCCTCAACCTGAACAGCACGGCCTATGAGGTCGAGAGGGCGCGCGACGCGGCGGTGCACCTGCGCGACTTCTACCAGCGCAATTCCGGATCGCTCGCGGACTACCTGGCGCTCGGCAAGAGCAACGGCACCGACCTGCCGGAGAAGTACCGCTGCGATCCCAAGCAGACCGAGATCACCCTGGCGGCCCTGATGGCGGCCCTGGACGGGGCGCGGGTCTATGCGGAGCTGCCGGCGCAGACGCGGGTCGACATCCGCCGCTATCTGCTCTGCCTGGACGACTCGGCGCGCAAGGTCGGCAAGCTCGAGAGCCTGCCGAAGGCGGAGAAGAAGGATCTGGACAAGTTGCGCAAGGACCTCACCGGGACCACCGAATATGCGCCCTTCTGGGTGGTGATGGCGGTGGCCCTGGCCCTGGGCTTGGGAACCATGATCGGTTGGAAGCGCGTCGTCCTGACCGTGGGCGAGAAGATCGGCAAGGAGGGCATGACCTACGCGCAGGGCATGAGCGCCCAGGTCACGGCGGCCATGGCCATCGGCCTGGCCAACCTCTACAGCCTGCCGGTCTCGACGACCCATGTGCTGTCCTCCGGCGTGGCGGGAAGCATGGTCGCCAATCGGAGTGGCCTGCAGGGCGGCACCGTGGGGAGTATTCTGCTGGCCTGGGTGATGACCCTGCCGGCCTCGATGGGCCTGGCCGCGGGCCTGTACCTGGTTGCCAATTATCTGTTCATCAACAACTGACCCGCATCGCGCGGGTCCCGCCGGAAGGGCCCGGCCTTTCCCGGCGGATCATCGAGAGGTCGCTGTAATGGGTGCATTCGACATCAAGCATTGGTTGGTCGTGCTGCTGGTCGTGGTCCTGGTGTTCGGCACAAAACGCCTGAAGACCCTCGGTTCCGATCTCGGCGAGGCGATCAAGTCTTTCCGCAAGACCATGGCGACGGAAGAAAGCGAAGCCAGGGAAGACATGCCGAAACCGGTGGAGGCGGCTGGCGCGAACGAATCCAGGCCCCAGGTTCGCTGAGCCGCCAAGGCGCTGCGCCTCTGCCCGGCGACTGGCGCGGCTCGTTTCATTGCAAGGCGCGTCCTCGGATGCTCGGGAGCCTGGCCTCTCGCAGCATTGCTGCAAGGGCGAGGCGGGCGGCGGGGATATGCCACCGGAGTCCGGCCTGGACGACGTGTCATCCGGGCCGGGCACCTTGTTCGCTTCCCGTTTTTCTCGCCTGACGGAACCGATCGGCGCCGCTGCGGACGGCCCGGCGGTAAAGGGAAGGGGGTACGGTGGTGGCGGATCGGCCGACGGCCGGAGAAGGGCGGTCCGGGGGAGGGGCCAGCGCGCCGCCCCGGCGGGCGGCGGCTGGTGGTCAGCGGTCCTGCAGCGAGTAGGCGAAGGGCGCCACCACTTCCAGGGTGCCGTTGGTCAGCAGCTCCGCCGGCGGCGGCGGCAGCGGCTCGGCTCGGCGGATCATCTGCAGGGTGGCCTGATCCAGGGCGGTGCGGCCGGAGCGGCGGACCAGCTCGTAGGACAGCAGGCGGCCCTGCCCGTCGATCTTGAAGCGCAGCGTGACGGTGCCTTCGTCGCCACGGCGGCGGGACTCCGGGGGATAGCGCTTGTAGCGGCTCAGGTGGGCACGCAGGATGCCCTGCCAACTGGGCAGCGCATTCGACGACTCCGGGCTGCCGGCCTGACCGGACGGCGCCGCATTGCTGGGCGCGGCGTTCGAGGCCGCCGGTGCGCTGCTTTGCGACTGGCTCTGGGCGACCTGCTGCTGCTCGGACTTCTGCTCCGGCTTGGGCGCGGCCTTCTGCACCGGCTTGGCCTCGGTCTTGGGCTTGGGCGGTTTCGGCTTGGGCTTGGGCGGCGGCAGGGCCAGCTTGGGCTTGGGCGCCTCGATCGGCTTCGGCTGCACCACCGGCTCCGGCTCCGCGGCCGGCTCCGGTGGTGGCGGCGGCGCCGATGGCGCCGCCGCGGCAGCCGCGGCGGCGGGCGCCAGCGCCACCATCATGGCCGGCGGTGGCGGTGCCAGCTCGATCGGCTTGCTCTCCGGCCGCCAGTACAGCGACCAGAGCGCTATGCCGACGTGCACGCCGAGCACCAGCAGCAGGCACAGCCCCCAGCGCGGCAGGGTTCGCAGTTGTTCGCTCATGGCTTGCCCACTGTCTCCAGGCCGACCAGGCCGATCTTCAGGTAGCCGGCGGTGCGCAGCAGATCCATGACTTCCATCAGCTGGCCGTAATCCACCTCTTCGTCGCCGCGGACGAAGATGGTTTCCTCCTTGTCGCCCTTGGTCTGCTGGTCGAGCGTGCTGCCGAGCAGGTCCGGCTCGACCCGGTCGTTGCCCAGGTAGAGGCTGTGGTCCTTCTTGATGCTCAGGTAGATCGGCTGGTCCGGGCGTTTTGTCGGCTGCGCGGTGGAGGCGGGCAGGTCGACCTTGACGTCCACGGTGGCCAGCGGGGCGGCGACCATGAAGATGATCAGCAGCACCAGCATGACGTCGATGAAAGGGGTGACGTTGATGTCGTGGGCTTCCTGGAGGTCGTCACCCCCCTCGTTCATGTGCATTCCCATGGCTTACTCCACTGTCGCCCTGTGCGACGCCTGCGCCGGGCTCTGGCGGATGGCCGATGGCTGGTCGAGGTCGCGGCTGACCAGCAGCAGCACCTGCGACGAGAGGTCGGCGACCTGCGCCTTGTAGGCAGCGATGGAGCGGGCGAAGACGTTGTAGATGACCACCGCCGGAATCGCCGCGACCAGACCGATGGCGGTGGCCAGCAGGGCCTCGGCGATGCCGGGGGCGACCACCGCGAGGTTGGTGGTCTGCGATTTGGCGATGCCGATGAAGCTGTTCATGATGCCCCAGACGGTGCCGAACAGGCCGACGAAGGGCGAGACGGAGCCGATAGTGGCGAGCACCCCGGTGCCCACGCTCATCTTGCGTCCGCTGGCGGCGACCAGGCGCTCGAGGCGGAAGCTGACGCGCTCCTTGATGCCGTCCTTGTCGACGGTGCCGGCGGAAAGCTGCAGCTCTTCGCGGGCGTCCTCGATCAGCTGGGCGCTGAGGCAGTGGCTGGCGCGCGGCAGGGCGGCGGCCTGCTCGAGGGTGCGCAGGCCCTTGAGGTCGGCCAGCGCGCCACGCAGGCGGCGGCGCGCGCCGAGCAGCTCGAGACCCTTGGCCAGCCAGATGGTCCAGGTGGCCACCGAGGCCAGCAGCAGGCCGATCATCACGGCTTTCACCACGATGTCGGCGTTCTGGTACATGCCCCAGGGCGACAGGTCGTGGGCCAGGCCGGCCTCGGCCTCGGCTTCCTCCGCGGGAGCGGCTGCCGGGGCGGCGCTGGCGGGCGCCGCAACGCCGGCCTCGGCGGCGGGCTGGCCCGCGGGCAGTGCGGCCGGGTCGACCGGCGGGGTGGCCGGCGCCGGAGCCGCTGCCGGAGCCGTTGCCGCGGGGGCTGCCGCCGGCGCGGCGGGAGCTGCCCCGGATGCCGGCTCGACGGCCTGGACGGCGGGGGCCAGCAGCAGGCTACAGAGCAGCAGGGCGGCGGGCAGACGGCGTTGGAGTGTTCGGGTTGGCTGGGCGCTGGAGACGATCGGGTGCATGATGGCCGGATATCTGATTGAGGGCAGGACGGGGTGTCGCTGCCGGGACAGTCGGAGCCAGGGAGGCTTCGCCTTGGCCTTGTCGACAAGGGCCGCGGGCTTGGCCGTCACCTTGGTGGTTTGCTAGGCAGCTATCGTAACCCCATAACAAGAAAAACGGTACAAAAGAGAATCACTCCTGTCTTGCGGGGCGGGTCGGCATGGAGTCCGGCGCGGCTTTCCCCAGCGGCCCGGGGACCGACGACAAGCGTAGAAGAAAAGCGGCATGGCGGATAAAACCGGGCCGGCGGCAGGACTGCCGGCCCTTGGCCGCTGGACGGGGGCCGACGTTCTTGCAGGCCCGGTGCCGCCCGAGCCGCTTCGGCAGCGGCGGGCAGCCCCGGGTCCTAACTGGCGCGCGTGTACACCGCCAGGGTGGCGCCGATCTCGCCGAGAATGGCGGGGTCATCGATGGTCGAGGGAATGGCGACCTCCTCGCCGTTGGCGATCTTGCGCAGCACCGCCCTGAGGATCTTGCCCGAGCGGGTCTTCGGCAGGCGCTTGACCAGGGCGATCCGCTGGAAGCAGGCCAGCGCGCCGATCTGCTCGCGGATCATGGCGGTCAGTTCCCGCTGCAACTGCTGCTCGCCGATCCGCGAGCCATCCTTGAGGACGATCAGCCCGAGCGGCACCTGCCCCTTGATCGCGTCGGGCACGCCGATCACCGCGCATTCCGCCACTGCCGGATGCTGGGCTACCAGGTCTTCCATCTCGCCCGTGGAGAGGCGGTGGCCGGCCACGTTGATCACGTCGTCGGTGCGCCCCATGATGTGGACGAACCCATCCTCGTCGAGATAGCCGCCATCGCCGGTGTGGTAGTAGTCGGGGTAGGCGGCGAGGTAGGACTGCAGGTAGCGCGGGTGGTCGTTCCACAGGGTCTGCGCGCAGCCGGGCGGCAGGGGCAGGGCGATGACGATCGCGCCCTGGCGGTTCGGCCCGAGCGGCTGGCCCTGCTCGTCCAGCACCGCGACCCGGTAGCCGGGCACCGCGCGGTTGCTCGAGCCGGGACGCGAGACGCAGCCCTCCAGCCCGGTGCAGGGGGCGGTGACCGGCCAGCCGGTTTCCGTCTGCCACCAGTGGTCGTGCACCGGTTTGCCGGTCAGTTCCTCCAGCCATTGATGCGTGCTCGAATCGAGCTTCTCGCCGGCCAGGAACAGGTGCTTGAGCGAACTCAGGTCGTGGCGCCTGCTCAGCGCGCCAGAAGGATCCTCCTTGCGTATGGCGCGGATCGCCGTCGGCGCGCAGAACAGGCTGTTGACGCCATATTCCTCGATCACCCGCCAGTAGGCGCCGGCATCGGGCGTGCGGATCGGCTTGCCTTCGTAGAGCACGGTGGTGCAGCCGGCCATCAGCGGGCCGTAGACGATCAGCGAATGGCCGACCACCCAGCCGACGTCGGAGATGCCCCACCAGACGTCGCCGGCCTGCATGTTGTAGATGTGGCGCATGGCGAATTTGAGGGCGACCGCATTGCCGCCGTTGTCGCGGACGATGCCCTTGGGTTTTCCGGTAGTGCCGGAGGTGTACATGATGTACAGCGGATCGCCGCTGCCGACCGGCACGGGCTCCACCGGATCGGCCAGCGGGACGATGGCGTGCCAGTCCAGGTCGCGTCCGGGGACCAGCGTGACCGGCGCCTGTGGCCGCTTCAGTATCAGTACGTGTTCGGGACGATGGCTGGCCAGTTCCAGGGCCTTGTCGACCAGCGGCTTGTATTCGATGACCCGCTCGAACTCCAGGCCGCAGGAGGCGGTGAGCAGCAGCCTGGGCTTGGCGTCGTCGATGCGCAGCGCCAGCTCGTGGGGAGCGAAGCCGCCGAACACCACCGAATGCACCGCGCCGATCCGCGCGCAGGCGAGCATGGCCATGGCCGCCTGCGGCACCATCGGCATGTAGATGATCACCCGGTCGCCCTTTTCCACGCCCAGCTCGCGCAGCGCGCCGGCCAGGCGGGCCACTTCGTCGCGCAGTTCGCGGTAGCTGTAGCGGACCTTGGTCTGCGTCACCGGCGAGTCGTAGAGCAGCGCCGTCTGCTCGCCGCGGCTCTGCTCGATCTGCTGGTCCAGGGCCAGGTAGCAACTGTTCAGCTGGCCGTCGGCGAACCACTGGTGGGTGCCGTCCGCCAGGGCGCGGAGCGTTTCCGTCGGGTGGTGGAACCAGCTCACGGCCTGTGCCTGCTCGGCCCAGAAACCGGCGGGATCGGCGATGGAACGGTCATGGGAGTGCTGATAGTTCATCTTTTCGGCTCTCTATTGTTGTTATTGACGAGAACGGCGAATGCGCGGGAACGGCGGCTACGGCGGAAGGCGGCGCGTTCGGCGGATCACCTCTGAGCCTAACAGTGCGCCCCCCCTTGGCAAGGCGGCCATGCGCAGAGCCGCTCTGCATTTATGCACAGAAGCCGAAGGCAAAGAGCCGGACTGTGCAAAACTGCCTCGGCGCTGCATGATCGAAATTTGCGATCTTCCCCAAGGCAAGGGACATGGACTGGGACAATCTGCGCTTCTTTCTCGAACTGTCGCGGGCGAAAAAGCTGACCGTGGCGGCGCGGCGCCTCGGCGTCGATCACACCACGGTGGCGCGGCGGGTGCAGGCGCTGGAGAAGAGCCTCGGGCAGCCGCTGTTCATCCGCAGCGGCTCGGGCTACGCCCCGACGGAGGCGGGGCGCCGCCTGCTGGTCCAGGTGGAGGCGATGGAAAGCGCCTTTCGCGCCATCGAGCAGGAGGACTCGGGCACGGCCGACCAGCTGTCGGGGCTGGTGCGCATCGGTGCGACCGAGGGCTATGGCGTCGAGCTGCTGGCCGGCCAGCTGGCGGCCCTGACCCGGCGCCATCCCCACCTCTGCGTCGACCTTCTGGCCGTGCCGCGCATGGTGCGTCTGTCGCGCCACGAGGCGGACATTGTCATCACCCTGGAGCGCCCCGAGCGCGGCCCCTACATCATCACCAAGCTGACCGACTACGTGCTGCGCCTCTACGCCTCGGCGGACTATCTCGCCGCGCATCCGCCGATCGGCGGGCGCGACGATCTGAGGCAGCACCGCTTCGTCAGCTACATCGAGGACCTGCTCTACAGCAAGGAGCTGCACTATCTGGACGATATCGGCCGACCGCGGCAGATCGCCCTGCGCAGCACCAGCATCCTCGCCCAGCAGAGGGCCGCCGCCGCCGGCGCCGGCATCGCCATCCTGCCCAGCTTCGCGGCGCGCAGGGACCCTGCGCTGGTGGAGCTGCTCGCCGACCAGGTGGAGTTCACCCGCACCTTCTGGATGCTGATGCCGGTGGAGAGCAAGGACCTGGCGCGGATGCGCGTGACCTGGGATTTCCTGCGCGACATGGCCCGCCAGCATCAGGACCTGATGATGGGGCGCTGAGCCCCTTGGCTTCGCGATGTTTCCGTCGCTTCCCTGTCGCGGATGAATCCGCTCCTACAGGGGGTGCCCTTGTAGGAGCGAACTTGTTCGCAAGGTCTTGGCTGCAAGCGCCGCCTGCCGCGGTTCAATCCGCTCCTACATCAGCGGGTAGTTGGCCAGCTCGCGGGCGATCAGGAGGCGCTGGATTTCGCTGGTGCCTTCGTAGATCTGGGTGATCCGCGCGTCGCGGTAGTAGCGCTCCACCGGATAGTCCTCCAGGTAGCCGTAGCCGCCGTGGATCTGGATGGCCTTGGAGCAGACCCGCTCGGCCATTTCCGAGGCGTACAGCTTGGCCTGTGAGGCTTCCGACAGGCAGGGCAGCCCGGCGCTCTTCAGGCGCGCGGCGTGCAGGGTCAAGAGGCGCGCAGCGTTGAGCTGGGTGTGCATGTCGGCCAGCAGGTTGGCGATGCTCTGGTGCTCGACGATCGGCTTGCCGAACTGCACGCGCTCGCGGGCATAGGCCAGCGCCGCCTCGAACGCCGCGCGGGCGATGCCGAGCGCCTGGGCGGCGATGCCGATGCGCCCGCCCTCCAGATTCGAGAGGGCGATGGCCAGCCCCTTGCCGCGCTCGCCGAGCAGGTTCTGTGCGGGGATGCTGCACGCGCTCAGGCTCACCGCGCAGGTGTCGGCGGCGCGGATGCCCATCTTGTGCTCGCGGCGCTCGACGACGAAGCCTGGGGTGTCGGTGGGCACCAGGAAGGCCGACAGGCCCTTCTTGCCGAGTTCCGGGTCGGTCACCGCGAAGACGATGGCCAGCCGGGCGCGGCTGGCGTTGCTGACGAACTGCTTGGCGCCGTCGAGCACCCAGCGGCCGTCTTTGAGTTCGGCGCGGCTGCGCAGGTTGTGCGCCTCCGAGCCGGCCTGCGGCTCGGTCAGGCAGAAGCAGCCGATGGCGCGGCCGGCGGCCAGTTCGGTCAGCCAGGCGTCCTTCTGCGCCTGGCTGCCGTATTGCAGGAGGGGGCCGCAGCCGACCGAGTTGTGGACGCTCATCAACGTGCCGAGGGCGCCGTCGCCGGCGGAGATTTCCTCCACCGCCAGGGCGTAGGCGACGTAGTCGACGTAGCTGCCGCCCCATTCTTCCGGCACCACCATGCCGAGCAGGCCCAGTTCGCCCATCTGCGCCACCAGGGCATCGTCGATCCAGCCGGCCTTTTCCCAGGCCTGCGCCCGCGGGGCGACCTCGCGGCGGGCGAAGTCGCGGGCCAGGTCGCGGATCATGCGTTGCTCTTCGCTCAGTTCGATATCGTGCATCGCGCTCACCTCTCGTTCGCTCAGGCCTGGCGGCGGGTCTTGCCGGCGCTCGGCCGGAAGCCGGCAAAGAAAGTCTGGACCCGTTCCGGCGTGACGTCCGCCAGGCGGGGCGGGTTCCAGCGCGGCGCCTTGTCCTTGTCGATCAGCAGGGCGCGCACGCCCTCCAGGATGTCGCCGCTGGCGAACCACTGGCGGTCCAGGTGCAGCTCCAGGGCGAAGCAGTCGGCGAGGGACAACTCGCGGCCGCGGCGCAGCAGCTCCAGGGTCAGGCAGACGGCCAGCGGCGAGCGGCCTTCCAGCAGTCCGAGGGTTTGTTCCGCCCAGTCGCGGTACTCGGGGCGCCGCTCCGCCTGCAGCGAGGCGCGGATGGTAGCGATGTCCGGCAGGGCGAAGTGCCTGTCGATGGCCGGGCGGAGGGCGGCGAGCTCCGAGGCCGGCAGCCGGTTTGCGGCCAGGGTGGCGAGCAGGGTGCGCAGGGCCTCGGCGGGATGCACGTTCCAGCCCATCTGGTCCAGGCAGCGGTCCAGCTCGGCGAACTGCTCGACGGGCAGATGGCAGTCGGCCAAGCCGCCGTAGAGGGCGTCGGCGCTGCGCACATGCACGCCGGTGACGCCCAGGTAGGTGCCCAGCTCGCCCGGCATGCGCGACAGGAAGTAGCTGCCGCCGACGTCCGGGAAGTAGCCGATGCCGACCTCGGGCATGCCCATCCTCACCCGCTCGCTGACCACCCGCAGCGCGGCGCCCTGGGCCAGGCCCATGCCGCCGCCGAGGACGAAGCCGTCGAGCAGCGCCAGCACCGGCTTGGGGTAGGCGTGGATGTACTGGTCGAGGGCGTATTCCTCGACGAAGAAGGTGTCGTGCTGGCCGTCGGCCTGTTTGTAGCTCTCGTACAGCCAGCGGATGTCGCCGCCGGCGCAGAAGGCCTTCTCGCCGGCGCCGCGCAGGACCACGGCGAGGATCTGCGGGTCGTCGGCCCAGGCCTGCAACTGCCGGTGCAGGAGGCGGACCATCGGCAGGCTGAGGGCGTTCAGGCCGCTCGGGCGGTTGAGGGTGAGATGGCCGATGCGGTTGCGCACCGCCGCCAGTACCGGGGCTTCGCTCATGCCTGGGCATCCTTGCGGTAGAGGTTGATGATCGCCGAGAAGTCCAGGGCGCCGTGGCCCTGGGCGCTGAATGCCTGGTAGAGCTGCTGGGCGAGGGCGCCGAGGAATACCGGCTGGCGCGCCTGGCGGGCCGCCTCGCTGGCCAGGCCGAGGTCCTTGAGCATCAGGTCGGTGCCGAAGCCGCCCGTGTAGCCGCGGGCGGCGGGGACGTTGTCCATCACGCCGGGGAAGGGGTTGTAGGTGTCCGAGCTCCAGCAGCGGCCGGTGGAGGTGTTGAGGATGCCGGCCAGTACCTGCGGGTCCATGCCCAGGGCCACGCCCAGGCTCATGGCCTCGGCGACGCCGATCATCGAGATGCCGAGCAGCAGGTTGTTGGCCACCTTGGCGACCTGGCCGTTGCCGGCGGGGCCGCAGTGGACGATGTTTTTGCCCATGGCGGCGAGGACCGGCCGGGCGCGCTCGAAATCCGCCGCCGCGCCGCCGACCATGAAGGTCAGGGTGCCGGCAGCGGCGCCGCCGGTGCCGCCGGACACCGGCGCATCGAGCATCGGGTTGTCGTGTTGGCGCGCCGCGGCGGCGACTTCCCGGGCGCTCAGCGGGTCGATGGTCGAGCTGTCGATCAGCAGGACGCCGGGGCGGACCTGGGCCAGCAGGCCGTCCGCGCCGAGGTAGACGCTCTTCACCTGGGCGGCGGCGGGCAGCATGCTGACGATCAGCTCGACGTCCGTTCGCGCCAGCGCGGCGGGGGAGGCGGCGGCCGTGGCGCCGGCCTCGACCAGGCCGGCCACGGCCGCCTCCGACAGGTCGAAGACGCTCAGTCGATGGCCGGCCTTGAGCAGGTTGCGCGCCATGGGCGCGCCCATGTTGCCGAGGCCGAGAAAGCCGATATGCATGGTGGTGTCCTCTTGTTCTTGTTATGGGATGGACCGGCTGGCGCTTTTGCCTGTAGGAGCGGATTCATCCGCGATGACGGAAGCAGAAGCATCGCGAATGAATTCGCTCCTACGGCTCTCCGGCAAGGGAGAGCGCAAGACCTCGTCAGCGGTTCTTGAAGCTGGGCTTGCGCTTCTCGACGAAGGCGGCCATGCCTTCTTGGCGGTCCTCGGTGGCGAAGGTGGAGTGGAACAGCCGGCGCTCGAAGCGGATGCCTTCGGCGAGGCCGGTCTCGAAGGCGCGGTTGACCGACTCCTTGGCCATCATGGCGATGGGCGCGGACATCTGGGCGATCTTCGCCGCGGCGGCGAGGGCTTCCTCGATCAGCTTGTCGGCCGGCACCAGGCGGCTGACCAGGCCGCAGCGCTCGGCCTCCTGGGCGTCCATCAGGCGCCCGGTGAGGACCATGTCCATGGCCTTGGCCTTGCCGATGAAGCGGGTCAGGCGCTGGGTGCCGCCGGCGCCGGGAATGGTGCCGATGGTGATTTCCGGCTGGCCGAATTTGGCGCTGTCGGCGGCGATGATGAAGTCGCACATCATCGCCAGCTCGCAGCCGCCGCCCAGGGCGTAGCCGGCCACCGCGGCGATGCTCGGCTTGCGGAAGCTGGCCAGGCGCTCCCAACTGGCGGTGATGAAGTCGGACTTGTAGACGTCCATGTAGCTCCAGTCCTTCATCGCCTTGATGTCGGCGCCGGCGGCGAAGGCCTTGTCGCTGCCGGTGAGGACCAGCGCGGCGACGCCGTCGTCGGCTTCCAGCACATCGAGCAGGGCGCTCAGTTCGGCGGTCAGCGCTGGCGACAGGGCGTTCAGGGCCTGCGGGCGGTTGAGGGTGATCAGCGCGACCTTGCCGTGCATGTCCAGCAGCAGGTTTTCGTAACTCATGGCATCGCTTCCTTTCCCGGCGCGCGGCAGGGCCGAACGGCCCCACCGCGCACGCCTTACTTGAGGGTGATGGTGGTGTTGACCGGGCCGCCGACCTCGCTCTCGTCGAACCAGCGCGCCGTGACGGTCTTGGTCTGGGTGTAGAACTGCACGATCTGCTTGCCGTAGGGGCCCAGGTCGCCGAGCTTGGAGGCCCGCGAGCCGCTGAAGGAGAAGATCGGCACCGGCACCGGGATCGGCACGTTGATGCCCACCTGGCCGACGTCGATCTCCTCCTGGAAGTGCCGGGCCGCGGCGCCGGAGCGGGTGAACAGGGCGGTGCCGTTGCCGTGGGGGTTGGCGTTGACGATGGCGATGGCCTCGTCGAGGGTCTCGGCCTGCATCACGCAGAGCACCGGGCCGAAGATCTCCTCGCGGTAGATGGCCATATCCGCGGTGACGCCGGAGAAGAGGGTCGGGCCGACGAAGTTGCCCTGCGCGTAGCCGGTCACGGCGGGATTGCGGCCGTCCAGCTCCAGGCGGGCGCCTTCCTGCACGCCGCGCTCGATCAGGCCTCCGACCCGGTCCAGCGCCGTGCAGGAGATCAGCGGGCCGACATCGGTGCCGGGCTCGCTGCCGGCGCCGACCTTGAGCGTTTTGGCCTTCTCCACCAGCTCCGGCAGCCAGGCCCGCGCCTCGCCGACCAGGATCGCCACCGAGATCGCCATGCAGCGCTGGCCGGCCGCGCCGAAGGCGGCGCCGGCCAGGTTGGCGAGGGTCTGCTCCTTGTGCGCGTCGGGCAGGACGACGGCGTGGTTCTTCGCCCCCATCATGCACTGCACGCGCTTGCCGGCCTGGCTGGCGCGCTGGTAGACGTGGCTGCCGACGCGGCTCGAGCCGACGAAGGAGATCGCCTTGATGTCCGGGTGCTCGCAAAGCAGGTCGACCGCCTCGGCGCCGCCGTGGATCACGTTGAGCACCCCCGGCGGGACGCCGGCCTCCAGGGCCAGTTCGACCAGGCGCATGGTGACCATCGGGTCCTGCTCGGAGGGCTTGAGGACGAAGGTGTTGCCGGTGGCGAGGGCCATCGGGAACATCCACAGCGGGATCATCGCCGGGAAGTTGAAGGGGGTGATGCCGGCGCACACGCCCAGAGGCTGCAGCAGGGTGTAGGTGTCGACGCCGGCGGCGACGTTGTTGGCCAGCTCGCCGAGCTGCAGGTTGCCGATGCCGGCGGCGTGCTCGACCACCTCCAGGCCGCGCAGCACATCGCCCTCGGCGTCGGCCAGGGTCTTGCCCTGCTCGGCGGTGAGGATCGCCGCCAGCTCCTTGAGGTGCTCGCGGATCAGTTGCTGGTATTTCAGAAAGATCCGCGCCCGGGCGCCGATCGGCGTCTTGCGCCAGCTCTTGAAGGCCTGGTGGGCGCTGGCCACCGCGGCGTGCATTTCCTCGGCGGTGGCGAAGGGGACGCGGGCCAGGACCTGCTGGGTCGCCGGGTTGACCACGTCGCGCCAGTGGGGGGTGGTGGATTCGACGAACCGGCCGTCGATCAGCAGCTTGAGGGTGGGGATGGAATGGGTCATCGCATGTCTCCGCCTGCCGGGCATTGTTGTTGTCATGGCGCTCGTCGAGCGCTGCGGGGATACCTGGAGCCTAGCAGTGCGAATTTGCCCGATACAATGGCGATAACTGCAGAGCGGCTCTGCAGAAATGCACGGTCTCGACGGGGAGGCGGTTGCGTCCCGCCCTCGGGGCCGACGCCGAGCCTTTCGAGGGTCAGGCCCAGTAGGCCGCGTCGTCGAGGATTTCCTGGTCCTGGGCGAAGGCCCGCGGCAGCTCCTCCTTGAGCAGCTCGATCCAGGTGCGGATCTTGGCGTCGAGGAAGCTGCGCGAGGGATAGAGCGCGTAGATGCTGCGCTGGTGCAGCTGGTATTGCGGCAGCAGGCGCTTCAGGGTGCCCTGACGGAGGGCCTTGGCGGCGACGAAGCTGGGCAGCAGGCAGACGCCCATGCCGGCCGCCGCAGTCTGGGCCAGCGCCTCCGCGACGTTGACCTGGAAGTGGTCGCCGGGGCGCACGATCAGCTCGGCATCGCCGTCCTGGAACACCCAGCGGTCGGGGAACAACGGATCGACCAGGCGCAGGCAGCGGTGCTCGTGCAGGTCCTGGGGGGTCTTCGGGGCGCCGTGCCGTTCGAGATAGTGCGGCGCGGCGCAGACCACGCTGTGCAGATCGCCCAGGCGCTGGGCCACCAGATCCGAATCGGGCAGGTCGCGGGACAGGGTGATGACCACGTCGTGGCCTTCCTCGAGCAGGTCCGGCGTGCGCTGCGACAGGGTCAGTTCCAGGGTGACCTCGGGATAGAGGTTGGTGTAGTGCGCCACCAGCGGCGCCAGCTGCAGGGTGCCGAGGCTGGTGATCGAGTGCACGCGCAGGCGGCCGCGCGGCGTCAGGTGCGCGCCGCTGGCCTCGACGGCGGCGTCGTGCACCTCGGCGAGGATGCTCCGGCAGCGCTGCAGGTAGCGCTCGCCGGCTTCGGTCACCGCCAGGCGGCGGGTGGTGCGGTGCAGCAGGCGCGCCTGCAGGCTGGCCTCCAGATCGGACACCAGGCGCGACACCTGGGCGTTGGAAAGCTGCAGGGAGGTGGCTGCGGCGGTGAAGCTGCCGCTGTCCACCACCCGCACGAAGGCGCGCATCGCTTGCAGGATATCCATGACTGCTACTCCGGGACGGGAAACAGGCCGATTATGCGCAAAGCCGCTGCGCTTGTTGCCTTGAAAATCGGTCAAGAATCGCCGGCGACGGCCTTTTCCGTCCGTTCAGCGTCCGCTCTGCTCGATCAGGATGCGTTCCTGGCTGCATTCGCCCGGGACGGCGCTGCGCGTCCTGGGTGGTTGCGGACCGATCAGCCCGGCGAGGGTCGGGCCTTCCCGGAAGTCCACCGGCAGCCGTACCTGGATCTCGTGGAGGCGGTTGCCGGTGCACAGGAAGCTGAAGCTGTTGGGGGCATCCGGATGGGTGCGCCTGAGGATGTCCTGCAGTTTGCGGCGTTCGACGCTCTGGCCGATGTTCGCCCGGATGTACTGACCGAGTTCCGAATCGTTGACCGTGCGTACCGCGGTCACCGCCTGGCGGAAATACGCATCGTCGTCCATATGGGTCTGGCAAGTGCCGTGTTTCTTCCATTCGTAGTTGCCGAAGGCGTTCTCGAAGTGGAAGTTCGGCATCCAGGGTTTGATATAGGAAAGTGTCTCTTCGCTGAGCTGGATGTCCGTTCTAGAGCAGTTGCCGTAATTCTTGCCGCATTCTTTCTTGTTCGGCCAGAGTCCGTGCAGGGTGAAGTGGGCGATATTCAGTTCGCCACTGTCCAGAGCCCGGCACTCGGGTTTCTGTTTGCTCTTGCTTTTATCCAGCTTGTGTTCGCAGAACCCCGGCTGCCAGGTAACGGCCAGTACGTAGCTGTCCTGCAGGCCCGGGGTCTGGCAGATGCCGGCGGACTGTTGCCGGGGTTCGCGGCCGGCCGGTTTCGCCTGCGCCATGTCCTTGACCGTACCGCAGGCTTTCGGCACCCAGCGCAGCGGTTCGGCGATGCCGGGCATCTCGATCCGCAGCCACTGGTAGTCCCGTTCGTCGATCTCGCGAACCCGGTATTCGCGGCCGCTTTCGGTCTTCGCCGCACCGGGGTTGGTCTGCTTGCGGAACGACAGGTAGGCCTCGCAGTTCTGGCTGGCGACGAAGGTGCCGGAGGCGGGCTGGCTGGCCCAGGTGGTGCCGGCCAGCAGGCAAAGCAGGAGAGGCAGTGCGGATCTTTTCATGGGGATTTTGTTACTTTTTATTGCTGGAAAATAAAATAAGGTGTCTACGCCGGGGATGCCGGATATATCGATGGCAAGGTCGCAGGTATGTCGAGATGTTACAAAGTTTGTTTAAATGTTTCCTTTGAAAAGGCCAATGCTACAATTGTGCCACTATAACAAGGCCGGCTGATGGAATGGATTTCCTTTTGCTACCGGTCGCGCCGGGACAGGTATCTTCTTCTGTAGTTTCACTACCAAGGTCGTCGACGAAAGTTGCCTGCGCCGTTACTTCGCATGAAGTTCCGGCGGCATTCGGCTGCGCGTCTTTCGGCTTTCGAAAAGGTTCCCGGCAAGTTGCAACACTCACGATCACTACGAAAAAACAACAAGGTCATCCATGAAAAAAGTCATTGCCGCACCGGTTCTGCTCGCGCTGGCCATTTCCAGCGCCGTCGCCTCCGAAGGCCATCACGGCAAGCCGCACTGGACCTACGAGGGGCATAGCGGCGCCGAGCAGTGGGGCAACCTGCACAGCGACTACGCGACCTGCAAGCAGGGCCAGGCCCAGTCGCCCATCGATATCCAGCATTCCGCCGTCGCCGCAGCCGAGCTGTCGCCCATCGGCTTCGAATACACGCCGAGCGCAGCGAAGGTCGCCAACAACGGGCACACCGTGCAGATCGATTTCGATGCCGCCGGCCACATCAAGTTGGGCGAGGAGAGTTTCCGCCTGCACCAGTTCCACTTCCATACTCCCAGCGAGGAGCGGGTGAACGGCGAGCACTATCCGATGGTCGCCCACATGGTGCATCGCAGCGACGAAGGCGAGCTGGCGGTGGTGGCCGTGCTGTTCAAGGAGGGCGGGAAGCACGAGGCGCTGGACAAGGTGTTTGCCGCCATGCCGGACGAGGCCCATGCCAAGGCCGAACTGGCCGAGGCCTTCCATCCGGCCCACCTGCTGCCGGAGGAGCAGGACTACTACCACTACATCGGCTCGCTGACCACGCCGCCGTGCACCGAGGGGGTCCGCTGGCATGTGCTCAGGCAGCCGGTGGAGGTTTCCGCGGAGCAGATCGCCGCGTTCAAGCAGCTCTATCCGATGAATGCCCGCCCGGTGCAGCCGCTCAACGGCCGCGCGGTGCAGGCCCGCTTGTAATCCGGGGTTCGGGGACGGCCGGGCAGGTCCGCGCCACGACGCCTTCGGCCGTTTCCCGCTCCCTCCGGCCGGCACGCCTGTCCGGCCTGCCTCCGCATTCTCCGGCGAGCCTGGCCTCGTCCACGCCTTTCCAGGCGCTCAATGCAGCGCCGCCACCACTTCCACCTGGCGCAGGCGCTGGCTCAGCTGCAGGCGCTCGGCCGGGTTGTCGCAGAGCAGCAGGGCGCGCTGCAGGTCGAAACGCTCGCCCTGGGGGCATTCGAGTTGCTGGTAGAGCTCGGCGCGGGCGAGGTGGTCGGCGACGCTGGGCGGCCCGAGCAGCAGGACCCGCTCGGCGTCCTTCAGGGCGGCCAGCGGATCGTCCTCCTGGCGGTGCAGCTGGCGCAGCTGGCGCGACAGCTGCTGCAGCAGGCTGTGCGCGGCGCAGGGCTGCAGGTGGCGGCTTTCGAGCTGCACCGGCGCGCCGGGCTGGCGCAGCAGCAGCTCGCGGCAGTCGCGGTTGTACAGGCGGCGGCCGCTGAGGGGATCGAGCAGGTGGTCGGCGTTTTCCATGCGCAGCAGGATCTGGCCGGGGAAGTCCACGCCGTACAGGGGGATCTCCAGGCGCCGGGCGATTTCCAAGGCGATCAGCGCCAGCGCCAGCGGATGGCCGCGGCGCTTCTCCAGCACCCCGTGCAGCAGCAGGGCATGCGGGCGCAGGGGCAGGTGGCCCTCCTCGTGGAAGCCCAGATCGTGCAGCAGGCGCAGCAGCGGCTGGCCCAGCTCCCGCGCCGGCAGGCCGGGCAGGCCGCTGGCGACCTGCTGCGCCAGGCCGCCGAGGTCGCGCAGGACGAGTTCGGGACGCAGCGCGGGGTCGTGCTCGGTGGCGATCCACAGGGCCGCCTCGAAGAGGGCCGGCGGGTCGCGTTGCAGGCAGGCAAAGCAGGCTTGGCGCGAGTTCATGGGCATACTCCACTACTTGTCCTGTTTTTAGCCGCTGCGGGACGATCCGTCCAGAGCGCGCCGGCCGCTGTATTCCGGGGGCCGCGCCTATACTCAGGGTGAACAGCAGCAGGGGAGTATCGCCATGTTCGCCCTGATGAAGGCCGCCCGGCTCGAGGCATTGCATCTGGCGCGGGATCCCGTCACCGGCCTCGAGGCCATCGTCGCCATCCACAACACCCGCCTCGGCCCCGCGCTCGGCGGCTGCCGCTTCCTCGACTATCCCGACACCGAAAGCGCCGTGCGCGATGCCCTGCGCCTGGCCCAGGGCATGAGCTACAAGGCCGCGCTGGCCGGGCTGGAGCTCGGCGGCGGCAAGGCGGTGCTGATCCGGCCGCCGCACATCGGCGATCGCTGCGCGCTGTTCCAGGCCTTCGGGCGCTTCATCGACTCCCTGGGCGGCCGCTACATCACCGCCGTCGACAGCGGCACCTCGAGCGCCGATATGGACTGCATCGCCTGCCAGACCCGGCATGTCACCAGCACCACCGACGAGGGCGATCCCTCGCCGCATACCGCCGAGGGGGTGTTCGCCGGCATCCGCGCCACGGCCCAGGCGCGCCTCGGCTGCGAGGAGCTGGAGGGCCTGCGCATCGCCGTGCAGGGCCTCGGTCATGTCGGCTATGCGCTGGTCGAGCGGCTCGCCGCGGCCGGCGCCGAACTGCTGGTCAGCGACCTCGACCAGGGTCGCGTGCAGCAGGCGGTGGAACACCTGGGCGCGCGCCCGGTGGCCAGCGACGCACTGCTCTGCGAGCCCTGCGACATCCTGGTGCCCTGCGGGCTGGGCGGCATCCTCAACGCCGAGTCGGTCGGCGCGCTGCGCTGCGCCGCGGTGGCCGGCGCGGCGAACAACCAGCTGGCCGGCCCGGAGGTCGCCGACCTGCTGCAGCGGCGCGGCATCCTCTATGCGCCGGACTACGTCATCAATGCCGGCGGGCTGATCTACGTGGCGCTGCGCCATCGCGGCGAAAGCGACCAGAGCATCGGCGCGCACCTGGGCGGCATCCGCCAGCGGCTGAGCGCCATCTACGCGCGCGCCCAGGCCGAGGAGCGCTCGCCGGCGCGGATCGCCGACGAGGAGGCGGAGCGGCTGATCTACGGCTAGAGTTCAGGAGGCGCAAGCGCCGGGGGGCGCCGCGCCACCCGCGCCTTCGCGACTTTCGACATGCATTTCGTGCACTGCCCGCCGTCACGAGCGGCGGGTTCGGACGCGCCCACAAGGCGCTGAGGAGCCCAGAATGTCACCCGATCTTCCCTATACCCGCTATCTGGCGCCCGACGGCCGCCCGGTGGCCGAGCTGCCCGGCTGGGCCGACGACTTCAACCTGCTGACCCGACTCTACCGGCAGATGGTGCTGACCCGCCTGTTCGACCAGAAGGCGGTGGCCCTGCAGCGCACCGGACGGATCGGCACCTACGCGCCGACCCTCGGCCAGGAGGCCATCGGCGTGGCCATCGGCAGCCTGATGCAGGTCGAGGACGTGCTGGTGCCCTATTACCGCGACACCGCCGTGCAGCTGATGCGCGGGGTGCGCATGGAGGAGATCCTCCTCTACTGGGGCGGCGACGAGCGCGGCAGCGACTTCGTCGATCCGCACGCCGCCCAGGATTTCCCGATCTGCGTGCCGATCGCCACCCAGGCCCTGCATGCCTGCGGCGTGGCCACGGCGTTCAAGGTCCGCGGCGAGCACCGTGTCGCCGTCACCACCTGCGGCGACGGCGCGACCAGCAAGGGCGACTTCCTCGAGGCGCTGAACGTCGCCGGCGCCTGGCAGCTGCCGGTGGTCTTCGTAGTCAACAACAACCAGTGGGCGATCTCGGTGCCGCGGCGCATCCAGTGCGGCGCGCCGACCCTGGCGCAGAAGGCGATCGGCGCCGGCATCCACGGCGAGCAGATCGACGGCAACGACATCCTCGCCGTCTGCGACCGCATGCGCCAGGCCCTGGCGCGCGCCCGCCACGGCAAGGGACCGGTGCTGCTGGAGTGCCTGAGCTACCGGCTGGGCGACCACACCACCGCCGACGACGCGACCCGCTACCGCTCCGCCGAGGAGGTCCGCCAGGCCTGGGAGGAGGAGCCGGTCAGGCGCCTGCAGGCCTTCCTCGCCGCCCAGGGCGTGTGGGACGAGGGCCGCGAGCAGGCGCTGATCGCCGACTGCCAGGCCGAGGTGCAGCGCGCCGTGGAGAGCTTCGAGGCGGCCGGCGTGCAGCCCTTGGGCTCGGTGCTCGACTACGTCTACGCCCGCTGGCCGGCGGCCCTCGCCGAGCAGCGCGAGATGCTCGGGGAGCGGCTGGCCCGGCGCCAGGGAGGCGAACATCATGAGTAACGGCAAATACACCCTGGTGGAGGCGGTCAACCTGGCCCTGCACCGGGCGATGCGCGACGACGACAATGTGGTGGTGCTCGGCGAGGACGTCGGGGTCAACGGCGGGGTGTTCCGCGCCACCCTCGGGCTGCGCGAGGCCTTCGGCTTCAAGCGGGTGCTCGACACGCCGCTGGCCGAGACCATGCTCGCCGGCCTCGCGGTGGGCATGGCCGCCCAGGGCCTCAGGCCGGTAGTCGAGATCCAGTTCATGGGCTTCATCTACGCGGGCGTGGAACATCTGGTGTCCCACGCCAGCCGCCTGCGCAACCGCACCCGCGGCCGGCTGAGCTGCCCGATGGTGCTGCGCACGCCGATGGGCGCCGGGATCCGCGCGCCGGAGCACCACAGCGAGAGCACCGAGGCGCTGTTCGCACAGGTCCCCGGCCTGCGCGTGGTAGTGCCGTCGTCCCCGGCGCGCGCCTACGGCCTGCTGCTGGCGGCCATCGACGACCCCGACCCGGTGATCTTCCTCGAGCCGACCCGGCTGTACCGGATGAACCCGCAGCCCCTGGTCGACGACGGCCTGCGCCTGCCGCTGGACAGCTGCTTCACCCTGCGCGAGGGCCGCGACCTGACCCTGGTCAGCTGGGGCGCCAGCGTCCACGAGAGCCTGCAGGCCGCGAGCGCCCTGGCCGAGCGCGGCATCGACGCCGAGGTGATCGACGTCGCCTGCGTCAAGCCGCTCGATCTCGACACCCTGGAGGCCTCGGTGCGCAAGACCGGCCGCTGCGTGATCGTCCACGAGGCGCCGAGGAGCTGCGCGGTCGGCGCGGAGATCGCCGCCAGCCTCTACGAGCGCGTCCTGCTCGACCTGCACGCGCCGATCCAGCGCGTCGCCGCCCCGGACATCCCACCGCCGCTGTACCGTCTGGAGCAGTTCTACCTGCCGGGCGTCGAGGACATCCTCGCCGCCTGCGAGACGGTGCTGGATTACGCCTGAGGCCAGAGGAGAACGATCATGAGATATTTCAAACTGCCCGACCTCGGCGAAGGCCTGCAGGAAGCCGAGATCGTCGAGTGGCATGTCAGGGCCGGCGACAGCGTGAAGGCCGACCAACTGCTGGTCTCGGTGGAAACCGCCAAGGCCATCGTCGACATCCCGGCGCCCCATGACGGCGTGGTGGCGAAGATCTTCGGCCAGGTGGGCGATCTGCTGCACGTCGGCGAGCCCTTGGTCGGCTACGAAGGGGAGGGCGACGCCGGCACCGTGGTCGGCCGCCTGGAAGGCGGCGCCGAGGGCCAGGCGGACAGCTTCTGCATCGGCGCCGCGCCCTCGACCCGCGAACACCTGGCGCCGCGGGCGACCCCGGCGGTGCGCCAGCTGGCGCAGAAGCTCGGCGTCGAGCTGGCCGGCCTGAGCGGCTCCGGGCCGGACGGGCTGGTCACCCGCGCCGACGTGGAGGCCGCCGCGGAAGGTGCGCGCGAGCGCTTCGGCGGCGAGAAGCTGCGCGGCGTGCGGCGCAGCATGGCGCTCAACATGGCCCGCGCGCATGCCGAGGTGGTGCCGGTGAGCCTGTTCGCCGACGCCGACCTGCACCGCTGGGCGCAGGCCCGCGACCCGCTGGTGCGCCTGGCCATGGCCATCGCCGCCGCCTGCGCCGCGGAGCCGGTGCTCAATGCCTGGTTCGACGGCAAGGGCCTGTCGCTGCGCCAGCACGCCCAGCTCGACCTGGGCATCGCCGTGGACACCCCGGACGGTCTCTTCGTGCCGGTGCTGCGCAACGTCGGCGCGCGCAGCGCCGAGGACCTGAAAGAGGGCATGGCGCGGCTGCGCGCCGACGTCCAGGCGCGCTCCATCCCGCCCCAGGAGATGATGGGCGCGACCCTCACCCTGTCCAACTACGGCACCCTGTTCGGCCGCTATGCCAGTCCCGTGGTGGTGCCGCCGCAGGTGGCTATCGTCGGCGCCGGAACCATACGCGAGGAGCCGGTGGCGGTGGACGGCCAGGTGGCGGTGCATCCGCTGCTGCCGCTGTCCTTGACCTTCGACCACCGCGCGGTCACCGGCGGCGAGGCGGCGCGCTTCCTCAAGGCGCTGGTCGCGGCGCTGGAGCAGCCGTGACTTCTTCCCCACAGCCCAGGCCCTGACGTATCGGCATAATCCGGCAGAACAGCGGCGAAGGCCAGTTGGCTGACGCCGCTGCCCGTCGATGGCGATCAGTCCTGCCCCTGCAGGCGGATACCGCGGGCGTGCAGCAGGGGAGGGACGATCAGGATCAGCAGCGTCAACGCGAGGAGCGCGGCAGAAATGGGTTGCGTCACGAACACGAGCCAGTCTCCCTGGCTGATGGACAGGGCATTGCGCAGCTGCTTTTCGGCCATGGGGCCCAGCAGCATGCCCACGATCACGGGGGCGATGGGAAAATCGAGACGGCGCATCAGTACCCCGAGCCAGCCGATCGCCAGCATGAGCAGGAGGTCGAAGGAAGACTGGCGCATGCCGTACACGCCGATGGTGGCAAACACCAGAATTCCGGCGTTCAGGTAGGGCCGGGGAATCCGGAGAAGCTTGACCCAGATGCCCACCAGGGGAAGGTTCAGGATGAGAAGGATGGTGTTGCCGATGTACAGAGAGGCAACCAGGGCCCAGACCAGCTCTCCTGAGGTCTGGAAGAGCAGCGGACCCGGCTGCAGGTTGTAGTTTTGGAAAGCGGCCAACAGAATCGCGGCGGTGGCAGAGGTTGGTATGCCCAGGGTCAGCAGCGGTATCAGGGAGCCCGTTGCGCTTGCATTGTTGGCCGCCTCGGGGCCGGCAACGCCCTCGATGGCCCCCTCGCCTTGGTTGGCTGCGAACTCTTGCGGATGCTTGCTGAGTTTGCGCTCGGCCGAATAGGACAGGAAAGTCGGAATTTCAGCGCCGCCTGCCGGAATCGATCCGAACGGAAAGCCGATGAGCGTTCCCCGTAGCCAGGCTGGAATCGATCGCTTCCAGTCGGCGCGGGTCATCCATATGGAAGTCAAACGATGCCGGCTGCCCGTTTCTTCCCCTTGGTAGAGCACGTCGTACAGGGCTTCACCGACGGCAAACAGCCCGACGGCAACGAGTACGACCTCGATGCCGTCGATCAGCTCGGGTATCCCCCAAGTGTAGCGGGCAACGCCCGAGAGGGAGTCCAGACCGATCAAGCCGATGGTCAGTCCAAGGCCCAGCGAGGCGAGGCCGCGCAGCATGGAAGATCCAAGCACCGCGGACACGGTCGTGAAGGCAAGCACCAGAATCGCGAAATATTCCGCGGGGCCGAATCTCAGGGCGAAGTCGGCAATGACAGGCGCAAAAAGGGTCAGCAAGACCGTGGCGATCGTTCCGGCCACGAATGAACCGATGGCTGCCGTTGCCAGGGCGGGGCCTGCCCGTCCGTTGCGTGCCATCGAGTTGCCCTCCAGGGCCGTGACCATGGAGGCCGACTCCCCTGGCGCATTGAGCAGAATGGAGGTTGTGGAGCCTCCAAACTGCGCGCCGTAATAGATGCCGGCGAACATGATCAGGGCGCCGGTGGGATCGACCTTGGCCGTGATCGGCAGCAGCAGGGCAATCGTCAGCGCCGGTCCGATACCTGGCAGGACACCGATTGCGGTGCCAAGCAGGCAGCCGATAAACCCGCATAGCAGATTGACCGGGGCAAGTGCAGTGGCGAAGCCTGTGGCCAGGCTCGAGAGGATTTCCGGCATGTTGACCTCCTTGAGCCCGGCTCAAATCCAGGCATTGACGAGAGGCGGAAGGGAAACCCCAAGCCCGATGCTGAAAAGCCAGTAAACAGGTAGTGCCAGAGCGATGCCGATGGCAAGGTCCCGTGCCGGACGGCGACTACCGAACCCATGGGCCGAGCAGGCAAACAGCAGCGCCGCAGCCAGTACGAACCCGATATGCGTGATGAGCAGGGCGGAGATCGCAAGACCCGCGGTAACCCAGGCGGCTCCCGTCTTGCCGCCGGGCAGGGCCTTGGTAACTCTGCCACTGTCGTATGCAGGCTCTCGGGAGCCACCGGTGACAGCCTCAAGGCTTGTCAATACACCTACGATCCCCAGGAACACTGCCACGGCATAGGGATAGACGTGAGCACCCAGAATGGTGAACCCCTTCTCCGCAGGAAAACGGAATGCACCGAACGCCAATACCGCACTCATGAAGATGAGGCTTGCGCCAACCGCCAGGTGTGCCGGCCATACTTTTCGAGGACGGGTCATATCAGAGCAGACCGACCTTGATCAGCATGTCGCGCAGGCGAGAGTGCTCATCTTCAACGAACTTGGCAAAGTCATCGCCACTGATGAAGCTGGGTAGCCATGCATTGGCTTGAAGGCTTTCTTTCCACACGTTTGTGTTGGTGGCGGCCAGGACAGCGTCGGTTACTTCCTGACGTTGTGCAGGCGTGAGGTCGGCTGCGCCATAGACACCGCGCCAATTGTCGATGGTCATGTCCAACCCCTGCTCTTTGAGCGTCGGTGCATCGACACTGGCAATACGGGTGGGCGAGCCGACGGCGAGTACGCGGAACTGATCGGACTCGATGTATTTCGCAAGCTCGGCATAGCCGCCGGTGATCGCCGTGACATGGCCTCCCAGGGTCGCCGCGACGGCTTCGCCCCCTCCGCCGAAGGCGATGTAGTTCACCTTGTCGATTGGAATATTCAGCTTGCCCGCCAATTCGGCGATTCCGATGTGATCCACCGAACCCTTGGAGCCGCCAGCCCATTTGACGTTGGACGGGTTGGCCTTGAATTCGGTCAGCAGGTCGTCCAGCGTCTTGTAGGGGGACGCGTTGCGCACGGCGATCACGTTGTATTCGTTGAAAAGCCGCGCGATCGGCGTCACATGCTCCAAGGTGATCGGCGGCTTGTTCTGTGCCACGGCACCGACCATGACCGCGCCGACGATGAGCAGGGCATTCGGGTCGCCTTTGGTGCTGTTGGCGAATTGCGCCAACCCGAGCGTTCCTCCGGCGCCGCCCTTGTTCTCGAATGTGACCGCTCTTGCCGCCTTGGCCTCGATCAAGGCCTTGCCCAATAGGCGGGCGGTCTGGTCATAACCGCCGCCGCTGGGGCCGGGGACCATGAATTTGACGGTGTCCAGCGCAAGGGCCGATGTAGCGAGCAGGGTGAGGGCTGTGACGGTCAATATACCGAAGCGACGGAGCGAGACGAACATGGGTTGTCTCCAGGCACCAATGATGCATTGATGCTAGGTGAATATTTGTCATCCATTCCAGTTGGGTTTCGACCAATGACCGGGCGCCACTTGGCGAAGGTGCGCCCGTGGACAAGTGTAGGTTAGCGCGTGGAGATTTTTAGCCAGCCTCGACGCGGGAAGGCTTGAAGGCATCAGGACTGCAGTCTTCGTCGACATGTTGAATGGTTCAACCGGCCACGGATCACTGGTTCCGTTCTGCTGGCGCTTTTCCGGCAGTTCGGGACAGGCGGTTCGGAGCTGGCTTGTCAGCGCCGGGGGAGGGTGGCAAGCGGGGGACTTGCCTTATCTCCCGCCCGCCAACTCGCCCTTCACCGCCGCGATGCAGCCTGGCAGCCGGTCCGGGTTCCGCCACTGTTCGGCGTCGATGAGGTGGCGCAGGGCGATGCCCGTGTCGTCGGACAGGGTCATCAGAATGCTGCCGTCGAGGCTTTGCACGCAGAAGTTCACGTTGTAGTCCGCCTGGAAAGCCTCGCTGAGGATCTGGAAAGGGCTGTCCATGGGCGTATTTCCTGCAACAGTGGCTGATGAAAAATGGACCGGCAGCCTGGGGGCAAGTTCGTGTCCCGGCTATCCGACCATTTTCCCGATCAATGACCTTGAGTTTGATTCGACGATTTGCAAAACATGTGCTAGTGCGTTTCGGCGCCGAGCCGTTGATAATGCCCTACGGATCGCGATGACAAACTGGTCTGTTTTCTGCATGCTCCATGCATCCATTCAAGGCTGCCCGCCGGGCCTTCTCCGTCGGGCGCTTACGCGAGGGCTGTAAATTGAAGATCGAAAAAGCTGAAGAGTTGCGGCAGCACATGCATGGGCTGGCCGAGTCGCTGGGCAACCTGCTGGTCGAGGGTTTCCACTACATGGCGCTGTTCGCCATCGGCGGCGTGACGGCCTGGGCGGCGGTGCATGCCTTCTTCGACATGGTGGCGAAGGGGCACATCAGCATCGACGACATTCTCCTGCTGTTCATCTATCTCGAACTCGGCGCCATGGTGGGGATCTACTTCAAGACCAACCACATGCCGATCCGCTTCCTCATCTATGTGGCGATCACCGCGCTGACCCGGCTGATGATCGGCGACATTTCCCACAACCACACGCCCACCTGGGGCGTGGTCATGGTGTCCGGGGCGATCCTGCTGCTGGCCCTGTCGAACCTGGTGGTGCGCTACGCCTCCTCGCGCTTCCCGTCCGAGCAGTCGGACAGCCCGTCGTCGGTGCGCCGGCGCTTCGTGACCTCGAAGGAAAAGACCACCATCACGGCCGAATGATCGGAGCGCCCCGCCCGGAGGCGGGGTGTCGTGCAGGGATGCACGCCTTCTTGCGGTTTTCGCTGCGGCAGCGCCGTAGCGCTCTTCACTCCAGCGGCGCGAACAGCGCGGCGATGTCCTCCTCGTCCATCCGCCACTCGCCCTGGACGGCGCCTTCCAGCAGGCCGCGGGCCAGCTCGGCCTTGGCCTTCTGCAGCTGCTGGATCTTCTCCTCGACGCTGCCGCGGGCGATCAGCCGGTAGACGAACACCGGCTTGTCCTGGCCGATGCGGTAGGCGCGGTCGCTGGCCTGGGCCTCGGCGGCCGGGTTCCACCAGGGATCGAAGTGGATCACGGTGTCGGCGGCGGTCAGGTTCAGTCCGGCGCCGCCGGCCTTCAGGCTGATCAGGAACACCGGCAGGCGGCCGGCCTGGAACTCCTCCACCGGCGTACGCCGGTCGCGGGTGCTGCCGGTCAGCTGGGCGTAGGGGATCTTGCGGGCCTTCAGCTCCGCGGCGATCAGCTCGAGCACGCCGGTGAACTGCGAGAACAGCAGCACGCGCCGGCCCTCGGCGAACAGTTCCTCGAGCATCGGCAGCAGCGCGCTCAGCTTGGCGGAGTCGGCGCTCTTGCAGCCGGCCGCCGCCTCGTCGTCGAGCAGGCGCAGGTCGCAGCACACCTGGCGCAGGCGCAGCAGGGCCTCGAGGATCAGCAGCTGGCTGCGCGCCAGGCCCTGGCGCTGGATCTCCGCGCGGATCTTGCTGTCCATCGCCAGGCGCACGGCCTCGTAGCGGTCGCGCTGCGCTTCGGTCAGTTCCAGGTATTGGGTGATCTCGCTCTTCGGCGGCAGCTCGGGGGCCACCTGTTCCTTGGTCCGGCGCAGCAGGAAGGGCCGTACCCGCGCCTTGAGGTGGGCGAGGCGGCCGAGGTCGCCGTGCTTCTCGATGGGCAGGCGGTAGTCCTGCTTGAAGGCCTGCTGGTCGCCCAGCCAGCCGGGCATCAGCAGGTGGAACAGCGACCAGAGCTCGCCCAGGTGGTTTTCCATCGGCGTTCCGGTCAGGCACAGGCGATGCCGGGCGTTGAGTTCCCGCGCGGCCTGGGCGGCCTTGCTGCGCGGGTTCTTGATGTTCTGCGCCTCGTCGAGGATCAAGAGGTGGTAGGGCTGGCGGGCCAGGGCCTTGAGGTCCCGGGCCAGCAGGGCGTAGCTGGTCAGCAGCAGGTCGGCGTTGCCCATCTCCGCGAACAGGGCGCTGCGCCTGGAGCCGTGCAGGGCCAGCACGCGCAGGTCGGGGGCAAAGCGCGCGGCCTCGTCCTGCCAGTTGGGGATCAGGCTGGTCGGCATGACGATCAGCGCCGGCGCGCTCAGGCGTCCGGCTTCCTTTTCCAGCAGGATGTGCGCCAGGGTCTGCAGGGTCTTGCCGAGGCCCATGTCGTCGGCCAGCACGCCGCCGACCTGCAGCTCGCGCAGCGTCTGCAGCCAGGCCAGCCCCTGCAGCTGGTAGGGACGCAGCTCGGCCTGGAGTCCGGCGGGCGCCTGCATGGCCTGCTGCGGCAGGTCGCGCAGGCGCCGGGCGAAGTCGCGCAGCGCCTCGCCGCCTTGCCAGTGCAGCGGCAGCCCCTCCTCAAGGGTGGCCAGCCGGGCCGCGTCGGGGCGCGCCAGGCGCAGGCGCTGCGGGGCCTCGCCCGGTGCCTGGAAGAACAGTTCGCCGAGACTGGCCAAGAGAGGCCGGAGGCGGCCGAAGGGCAGGGCGAGGCGCTGGCTGGCGCCCAGCGCGCGCGACACCGGCACTAGCAGCAGCTCGTCGTCGGCGCGCCGGGCCAGGGCCTCCGGGGTCAGCAGCCAGGGGTTGTGGCGGATCGCGTGGAGCAGGATCGGCAGCAAGCTGAGGCGCTGGCCCTGCACCTCGATGCCCATTTCCAGCTCGAACCAGTCCTGCTCGGCGGCCGGCTCCAGTTGCAGGTACCAGTCGTCGATGTCCAGCAGGTTGTAGTGGAACTCCGGGCGCATCTCGATGCGCCAGCCCTGCTCGCGCAGGCGCGGCAGGTCGTGGCGCACCCAGTGCAGCCAGCTGTCGTCGTCGAGCAGTTCGAAAAGCTCGCCGGCCGTCTCCGGCAGGGCCTCGCTCTTGCGCAGGGCGATGTGGAAGCCCTGCGCGGCGAGGGTCTGGCGGTGGTGCGCCTCGGCCTCGGGATGGCGGCGGATGCGCAGGGTTTCCGTGGCGCCGGGCACCAGCAGGTCCCTGGCCGGCTTGCCGAAGGTCAGCTGCTCACCGTAGTGGAAGGCCAGCGCCGCGCGGTGCTGGGTCTGCTCGACCATGCGGCCCTTGCGCGCGTCGTAGTGCAGGCGCACGTGGCTGCCGAGGCTCAGCTGGGGGACGGGCTCGAGGTCGTCGACGCGCCGCTCGGGCAGTTGGGGCCTGGGCGCGGCGGGCGGCGACTGGCGCTGCAGGGTGAGCAGGGCGGCGACCACATGCTTGCAGTTGTGGCCCACCGGGCAACTGCAGCTGCCTTCGATGCGCCAGTGGTCGGCCTGGGGCTGCAGGTGGATGTGTTGCCGGTAGCGGCGGGTCACCGAGCCCCGGCAACTGGCGTCGACTTCGTGTGCGGCGACCTGCAGCAGGGTGCAGCGTCCCTGGCTGGCGTAGTCCTGGCCGCGTTGCAGGGTGCCGGGGTCGAACTGGTCACGCCAGTCTTCCTGGCGCAACCGAAGGAGATCCGGCTGCATCAGCGGTCCTGCCGTGGCGGATGCTGCAGGGAATGGAAAAGAGTGTGCATGGGCGCTGGAAAATTGATGGAAACCGCCGATTCTCTCACAGCAGGACGCATTGGGCAGCCTTGACGGCCGGCATCTGGACGGACGTGGCGCCTGGAACCGGCATGCCCCGGCAGGGGGAGCCATGCAAAAAGTGCCGCTCAGTCGGCGAAACGGCCGTCCAGGCGTTCGGCGCGGAACTCCAGGCTCTGCGCCCGGTAGCCGTGGCGCAGCGGCGGCAGCGGCAGGCAGGCGTGCCAGTCGCTGCCCGGCGCGAGTGCGCCGGGGGCAACATAGTGCGGTCTGTCGTAGCGGTCCTCGACCAGGTCGACGCTGTCCCCGGGGGCGTAGGCGGCGACCCGCCAGCGCAGTTCCTGCAGCGGCAGACGGCTGCCGTTGTGCAGGTGCACCGCCAGCGGGCGGTCGGCCGGGCACTCGGCAGGCGCGTGGCGCAGCTGGAGCTCCAGCCGGGCGAGGTGCTGTGCGGTGCGCCGTTCCTGCCAGAGGATTCCGGCGGCGATCAGCACCACGCCGAACACCGCGGCGAGGGATACCGTCGCGACCTTGTCGGGGTAGCGCAGCAGCAGGGCCAGCCAGACGAGAAGGAGCAGGGCGCCGATCAGCATGGGCGCTCGACGCGAAGGCAGGACATGGGCGGTCTCGGAGCAGGATGCTGCGAGCATTCTACGGGGGAGTCCTCCCGGCGGGGAGTTCCTGGCGCGGGGCGCGCCCGCCGCCGGATTGCCCGGCGGAGGGAGGGGATTCCGGACGCCGGGGATGCGTCCGGAGCGCGCGGCGGTCAGCCGGCCACGGAGCGGCTCTGCGCGCCCTCGGTGCGGCCGTAGACGTCCTCGAGGCGTTCGATGTCGTCCTCGCCCAGATAGCTGCCGGACTGCACCTCGATGATCTCCAGCGGGATCTTGCCGGGGTTGGCCAGGCGGTGCACGGCGGCGACCGGGATGTAGGTGGACTGGTTCTCGGTGAGCACGAAGGTCTTCTCGTCGCAGGTCACCTGAGCGGTGCCGGACACCACGATCCAGTGCTCGGCGCGGTGGTGGTGCTTCTGCAGCGAGAGGCTGGCGCCCGGCTTGACGGTGATGCGCTTGACCTGGTGGCGGCTGCCCAGGTCCACCGAGTCGTAGGCGCCCCAGGGGCGGTAGACCAGGCGGTGGTTCTGGCTTTCCGGACGGCCCTGCTCGTCGAGGGTCTTGACCAGTTTCTTGACGTCCTGCACGCGGTCCTTGTGGACCACCATGGTGGCGTCCTTGGTCTCCACCACCACCACGTTGTCCAGGCCGATCACGGTGACCAGCTTGCCGTTGCCGTGCACCAGGCTGTTGTGGGTGTCGTGGAGGATCACGTCGCCCTTGGTGACGTTGCCGTTTTCGTCCTTGTCGTGCACTTCCCAGATCGAGGCCCAGCAGCCGACGTCGCTCCAGCCGGCGCACAGCGGCACCGCTGCGGCATGGCGGGTCTTCTCCATCACCGCGTAGTCGATGGAGTTGTCCGGGCAGCAGGCGAAGCTGGCCGGGTCGACCTTCAGCTCGTCGTTCTGCTGCTCGCTGCGCTCCAAGGTCAGCAGGCAGTTGTCGTAGATGTCCGGGTCGTGCTCCTTGAGTTCCTCGAGGAAGCGGCTGGCGCGGAACAGGAAGACGCCGCTGTTCCAGAAATAGTTGCCGGACTCGACGAACTCCTTGGCGCGGGCGAGATCCGGCTTCTCGACGAACTGCAGGACGCGGTTGGCGCCTTCGGGCAGGCTGCCCTGCACGGCGAGGTCGCACTTGATGTAGCCGTAGCCGGTTTCCGGGCGGTGGGCGGGGATGCCGAACAGCACCAGTTCGCCCATTTCCGCGGCCTGGGCAGCCACCTTGAGGGATTGCTCGAAGGCCTGCTGGTCGGCCAGCACATGGTCGGCCGGGAGGACCAGCAGCAGTTCGTCGCGGCCCTCGGCGAGCAGCTTCATGGCGGTCAGGGCGATGGCCGGCGCGGTGTTGCGGCCGAAGGGCTCGAGCACCAGGCCCTGCACGTGCAGGCCGACGGCTTCGAGCTGCTCCTTGACGATGAAGCGGTGCTCCTGGTTGCAGACCACGATGGGGCTCTGCATGCCTTCGAAGGCCAGGCGCTGCAGGGTCTGCTGGAAGAGGGTCCGCTCACTGGTCAGGGCGAGGAACTGCTTGGGGTACTGTTTGCGAGAAAGGGGCCAGAGACGCGAGCCGCTGCCGCCTGACAAGATCACCGGAATCATAGATTGCGCTCCTTTGGAAATGGGGTACTGCACTGCTTGCTGTGTCCCTGCTGGTGTTCCGCACTGGTCTTGAACGTGATTCGTGACGGACCGCTCACTCTTTTACCGGGGGTTTGACCCAGACGGGGTTGATCTGGTTCGCCGAGCCGGTCACATACAGACAAACAATTTCGCCACGGGCTAGACTGATGGGTTTGAGGTCGGCGACCTTGCGCTCGCCGTCGAACAGCGCCAGGTTGGCCTTCACCGGGTTGATCTCGCGGTCGCCGCGGCCCTTGGGCTCCACGCTCTTCACCACTTCGGTCTTGCCGTCGGCGGTCTTCAGGGTCAGCGGCTTGTCGGAGAGGTTCTGCACCCGCAGCATGGCCTTCTGCTTGCTCTTGAAGGCTGGTTCCTCGACCAGCAGCGGGGCTCCGCCGGCCTGGGTCACCAGCGTGTAGTAGTGCTCGGCCGCCAGGTTCACCGGCAGGCTCTGCGAGCCGATGCGGGCGCTGTACTGGCCGGCCGGCAGGTATTCGAAGGCGCTGCTGGCCAGCGGCGAGACATCTTCCAGCGAGACGCTGCCGACGCTGGCGCTGACTTCCTGGTTGCCGGCGTTGTAGAGGCGCACGAAGGTCGAGCCCTTGGGCGCGACCGCTTCGTAGAGCGCGCCGTCCCCAGCCTGGGCCTGGGAGCCGGCGAAGCCGAGCAGCAGGCTCAGGCCGAGGGCGAGGTGGTGTTTGCGGTTCAGTCGGGTCATCTCAGGTACTCCTTGAGGGGATGGCGGGCGCTCAGTGGCGCGCCCCTTGCGAGGTGGCGGTGTTGTCGGCCAGGTGTTTGTCCTGGCGGCCGGCGGCCTTGAGCTGGGCGATCCACTCGGCGTCGAATTCGCTCAGGTCGTAGGCCATCGGCAGGTAGCGTTCGGGAAACTCCCAGATCACCAGGCGCGGCGGTGCGTTCTTGAAGTCGTCGCTCTGCAGGAACTTGAGCATCGGCAGGAGCGGTCCGCGGCCGTCCTCGGCGAAGTTCACCAGGTCGCTGCCGAGCGCCTGGCGCAGCGCGCCGGCGAAGTTCCAGCGTTCGTCGGCGCTGTAGCTGGTGCCGACCAGGGCCACCGGCACCTGGGTTTCGGCGAACAGATCGTCTGCGCCGGCCGCGTTCTCCTCCTGCGCACGGGTGCTGTGCTTGGTCAGTTGGTCCGGCGGCGGCAGCAGCTCCTCGAACAGCGGGTCGAGCGGCAGGAAGTTGGTCAGGTCGCCCTTGTGCGGCTCGCCCGGTGCGGTTTCGGTGACGTAGCGGCTGCCGCTCTCGGGGACCAGGCCGCTCGGTTTGATCGCCGTGGCCAGCTGGCCGGCGACGACCTGGGCGCCGTAGGGCGTCCAGTGGGTGTCGGTGCGCAGGAACACCTGACCCTCGGCCTTGGCCTGGCTCAGCGGACCGAGCAGGTCCGGCGCCTGGATGCCGGCATCGGCCACGGCGCGGCGGAAGTTCTGGTAGAGCTGCTCGTGCAGGGGCGCCGGGCGGTGCTCGCCGAAGTTCTCCGGGTACAGGCGCGCCTTGGCCGGCAGGATCGCCATCACCAGCTGCACGTTGTGCCGCGCCAGGGTTTCGCGCACGCCCTGGATCAGCGCCTGGTTGTCCTGGGTGTTGTGCAGGGCGCCGGCGACCGGCTTGAACTCCTCGTCGCTGTACAGCCAGTCGTTGGCGCCGACCACCACGCCGGGGCGGCCTTCGCCGAACAGGCTGAAGTCCAGCGCGGCCCAGAGGTTGGTGCCGAGCCGCTTGATCGGGAATTCCTCGTCGTAGTGCTTTTCGAAGGCCAGGGCCAGCTTGCCGTTGAGCACCGGGGTGTCGGGGGCGGCGGAGAAGTCGCTGGCGCCCTTGAGCGACCACAGGCTGAGGGCCAGCAGGGTGCCGGTGAAGGTGCCGGCGTAGAGCAGGTTGGAGGTTCTGTTCATGGCGATCCCTCTTCAGAACTGGAAGTAGAGGAAGGGCGAGAAGCTCTGCGCCGAGAGCTTGAGCACCGAGGCGGCGAACAGCAGGAGCAGCGCGACGCGGGTCGCCAGCAGCGGCAGGTCGATGGCCGCCGACGGCGCCAGGCTCCGGGTGCCGTTCGCGGCCGGGACGATGCCCGGGGCCCCGTCGGTCTGTTCGCTGGCCTTGGCCTTGGGCGCGCCGGTGAGCGGCTGGGCATGGAACTGGCGGATGCCGAACACGGCGATCACCACGTAGGCGAGCAGCAGGGTGGCGATCTGCAGGCTGGTCAGCTGCGCGCGGTTCAGCTCGGACAGGGTCCAGTCGCCGAAGCTGAACATGGCGGCGTACATACGCCAGGCCACGTCGAGGTTCTCGGCGCGGAAGATCACCCAGCCGACCATCACCAGCAGAAAGGCGAAGATCCAGCGCAGCGGACGGATGCTCTTCGGCGCGGCGTCGATGCGCAGGGCGCGCTCGATGGCCAGCCAGGTGCCGTGCCAGGCGCCCCAGATGATGAAGGTCCAGTTGGCGCCGTGCCACAGGCCGCCGAGCAGCATGGTCAGGACCAGGTTGCGGTAGGTCTGGAAGGTGCTGCCGCGGTTGCCGCCCAGGCTGATGTACAGGTAGTCGCGCAGCCAGGTGGACAGGCTGATGTGCCAGCGGCGCCAGAACTCGGTGATCGACTGGCTGATATAGGGCTGGTTGAAGTTCTCCATGAAGCGGAAGCCCATCATCAGGCCAAGGCCGATGGCCATGTCGCTGTAGCCGGAGAAGTCGAAGTACAGCTGGGCGGTGTAGGCCAGGGCGCCGAGCCAGGCGTCGCCGGTGGTCGGATCGCTGAGGGCGAAGCAGTGGTCGGCGATCGGCGCCAGGCTGTCGGCGATGAACACCTTCTTGATGAAGCCCTGCATGAAGCGGGTGCAGCCTTCGGCGAACTTGTCCAGCGTGTGGGTGCGGTGGTTGAACTGGTCGACCAGGTCGCGGAAGCGCAGCACCGGGCCGGCGATCAGGTGCGGGAAGATCGCCACGAAGGCGGCGAAGTCGATCAGGTTGCGGGTCGCCGGGGTGTCGCCGCGGTATACGTCGATGATGTAGCTGATCGACTCGAAGACGTAGAAAGAAATCCCGATCGGCAGCAGGATGTGGGTGACCACGAAGGGTTCCAGGCCGAACGAGGCGATGATCGCGTTCAGGCTGTCCACGCCGAAGTTGGCGTACTTGAAGTAGCCGAGCACGCAGAGGTCGACCACCACGCCGAAGATCAGCCAGTGCTGGCCAGTCTTGCTGCGCACGCCGGCGGCGCCGATGCGCAGACCGATCCAGTAGTTGAAGACGGTGACGGCGGCGAACAAGCCGAGGAAGTCGATGCGCCACCAGGCATAGAAGATATAGCTGGCGGTCAGCAGCAACAGATTGCGATAGCGCGCCGGGCTCAGGTAGTACAACCCGAGAAATAGCGGCAGGAATAAAAACAGGAAGACGTTGGATGAAAAAACCATTACCCGTGTCTCGCTTCTAGCACCAATTGTTCAGGCTCTTCATGAGCCCGGCCTCTCCCCCGGGAGCCCCCGAAGATGTCCGTTCCCGGTTGCGTCTGTTGCGCATTTCGGGGCTGTCCCGCTCTGCCTTGGGGAGGCTCTGCGGCCGGCGACGGACGGACTGCCGGCTGCTGGGTCGATGCTGCGGCTTGCGCTAGTCGCGCTTGCCGAGGGTCGATTTGGACGACTTCTCGTCTGGATCGAAGATCCGGGTCAGGTCGCCGCCCAGACGGAAGTTCTTGAACGGTCCCATTTCGGCTTTTCTTTCCCGCAGGTCGGGGGAGCAGGCATAGAGCACACAGTAGGGCTCCAGCCAGGAGTACTTGCTGTCGTCGTGCACGTCCTTCATGTTCTGGTCCTCGTCATCGGCCCGTTCGACGAACGGCTCGGGATCCTCGACGCCAGCCAGCACGCGGCTGGCCAGGCGCCCCAGGGCGCCCTCGTTGTCATTGCGCAGGTCGACGCCGTTGGCCCGGGCGAAGACGGCGATCATCATCAACGGCGGCAGGCTGTAGTTGTGGTAGGCGAGGGCGCGCTGGCGGCGCTTGAGCTCGTTGGGCAGAAAGCCCTCGGGATCGACCTGATTGGCATAGATGTGGAACTGCTCGACTGCCCAGTCGAAAAAGTCGCGGCGGTTGGTCGCCACGCCAGCGGCCATGACCGCCCAGGCCGCCCAGTAGGAGTGGTTGTTGATCCGCTTGAGCGGCAGGTCGCTCCAGTCCTTGATCACCTGCTCGCCCACCTCGGCGAACCAGTCCTCGATGCGCTGCGCCTGTTCCGGATAGGCCGCCAGTGGCTGCGAGCTGGAGAACTTCAGGAGCAGGTAGGCTCCGGCCAGGCTGCCGAGAGCCCATTTGCGCATGGACTTGCCGGTGTGGTTGCTCTGGGTGGAGAGCAGGGCCTCGTCCTCGGCCCAGGCGTCCAGCCAGGACAGGGCGCATTCCAGGTCGCCGGTCCGGCCCTTCTCCATATAGCGCGTGACTATCCGGCTGAAGCCCCGCTCAAGCTGGGTGATTGGCGCGATCCCTTGGAGGAAGGCCTTTTCCGCCTCCTTGTTGAGGGTCGCCCGGGCCGAGTCCGAGCCTTCATACTTGCTGCGGAACGTCAGCGGGCTAGTGTAGGGCTCGGGCACCGCCGGGCAGGCCTGTGCCTTGCCTTTACGGATCTCCACCGCCGCGTAGTAGCCCATGGGCGGAACCAGGGCGCTGGCGGCGTGGACGGCACTGCTCAACAGCAGGCTGCCGAGCAGGCAGGGGAGGGCGAGTCTGGTTTTCATGGGGAACCTCAGTTGCCGCTGCGCGCGGTCAGGTTGGCCGGAGCACGGTAGTCGTGGCGCTTGCACAGGCGCACCTCGACCTCGACGGGCTCCTTGAGCCCCTCCGGCGGCTGGATTTCCATGGCGAAGAAGTTCAGTCCGCCCCAGTCGGCCTCGTCGCGCATGTTGAAGGCGAAGCGGCCGTTGGTTTCGGTGGTGACCGGCTTGTCGAACTGGAACTTCTCGCGGCGGCCGGTCATGTACCAGATGGTGCCTTCCAGCTTCTTCACCGAGGGGTCGCTGAAGCGGATGTCCAGCTGGTGGCGGGAGTTGGTGGCCTCGACCAGCCGGCCGGCGCCGTTGATCAGTACTTCCTTGCCGGCCTCGCCGGGACGCAGGGTGGCCTTGCCGGCGAGCAGGGGCTTTTCGCCGTCGCAGGCATTGCCGAGCATGGCCAGCGCCTGGCGGTAGAACTTGTCCTCGGCCAGGTCGTAGAGCGGCGAGAACTCCCAGATGAGGATCTTCGGCGGGTTCTTCTGGAACTCGTCGCTGCTCAGGTATTCGAGCATCGAGCCTGCCAGGCCGCTGCCGGGGAAGGCGACGTTGAGGATTTCGGCGCCGGTGTATTCGGAGAGGAAGCCGGCGAAATTGTAGTTCGTGCCGCTGTGGCTGGTGCCGACCAGGGTGATCTGCGGCAGGCTGCTGTCGCCGAACAGGTCGTCGCCGCCACCTTCGCCCTTGAGCTCGGTGAAGAACTGGTCGCTGTGCTCGAAGGCGTAGGTGGTGTTGCACAACTGGCCGGCGACCCGGTGGTGGGTGCCGCGCTTGCCCATGCGGCCCATTTTCTTGGTGACGAATTCCTTCTGCGGGATGTCCTCGAAACCGGGGATCTTCTTCACGGTCTCGGCGACGATCCGCGCACTGCGTTCGGCGCCGTAGGAGGTCCAGTGGTGGTCGCCGCGGAAATAGAAGGCCGGTTCGGCCTTCTCGTCGGTCAGCGGGGTCAGGTCGGGCACCCAGTAGCCGAGCCCCTCGAAACGCTTCAGGGTCGCCTGGAAGTTCCTCACCGCCTTGTCATAGTCGAAGCTGGCGTAATCGGCGGGGGACAGTTTGTTGCGGTGCACCATGCCACGGGTCGGCTGGTAGACGACCACCAGCTCGACGCCGCGGCTCTTGAAGGCGTCGCGCAATGCCTTGAGCTGGCGGTAGCCCTCGGGGGTGGTGCCGAATTCGGTGCGCAGATCCTCCTTGGTACGGAACAGCCAGTCGCTCTCGTTGCCCTGCACCAGGGTGACGAAGTCCTTCATGTAGCTGCTGCTGTAGGCGTTGGGGTCGGCGGCGGCCGGGCACAGGTTGCAGCAGGACTCGGCCCGGTAGGTGGGCAGCCCGGCAGGGGGTTCGGCACGCACGCCGGTCGCGGCCAGGGCGATCGCCGCGGCCAGCGTGGAGAGGCCAATCCATTTGCGGTTGTGGGTCTTCATGTACGCAGTCTCGTCGGTTCTACAGCTCGGCCTGGGTGGGGTCGACGGCGGGGTCGATCAGCACGGCCTTCTGGCGGCGTATCAGCAGGTCGAGGATTTCCTCCTGCTTGTCTTCGAGGACGCCGGTGAAGGTGAGGCCTGAGCTCTTGGTCGGGGCGAGCATCTCCACGCGGTACAGCTCGAGGCTCAGCGGCGAGTCCACCGAGATCGGCGACGAGCCGTTGCCGGCCAACTGGCCGCCGACCACGATCATCGACACCTTGGTGTCGAAGGGGTCGAGCTTGAAGTTCCGGTCGGTGTTGCTGAGGTCCTTGATGTGGCCGTAGATGCCGGTCAGCTGGTTGGCGGCGGCGAGGTTCTCGTAGATGCGGATGTTCATGCTGTTGCGCATGCGGATGCCGTGGCGCGCATTGCCGATGATCCGGTTACCCCAGATGAGGTTGTTCGAGCTCTCGTAGAGGGTGATGCCGTCGGAGTGGTTCTGGTACACCTCGTTGTAGGCGACCAGGTTGTGCTCGCTGTTACGGTCGAGGACGATCCCCGATAGCTTGTTGTCGTGGGTGCGGTTGTTGATGATCCAGCTGTTGTTGACCTCCCGCGAGACGATGATGCCGTGCTTCTTCTTCGTCCCGTAGACGTGGTTCTCGGCGATGATCAGGCGTTCCGAACGGTCGTGGGGGTCGATGCCGTAGACGATGTTGTCGCGGTAGGTGTTGCCCTTGACCACCACGTCCTCGGCCTCGTAGCAGTAGAAGCCGTAGTAGATGTCCTCGAATACCGAATCGATCAGCCAGCCGGTCGGGTGCGAGCGCTTGAGGCGCTTGTGCATCTCCGGGGTGTACTGGGTGATGCTCACGCCGTAGGACTTGCTGGTGTTGTAGCCGAGGCTGGCGATGGTGCTGCGCGAGATGTAGGTCTCGGTGCCGCCCCAGGACACCAGGAAGGGGCGGAACACCTCCTCGCCGCGGTAGCTGGACGGGGCGTTGTTCTTCTCGCTCCAGCCGACCACCTTGGTGTCGGTGATGAACAGCTTGCCGTCGTTGACCAGGAAGGAGCCGCGCTCCTCGGAGAGGCGCAGCTCCTTGACGTTCTTGCCGATGTGCAGGGTCGCGCCGGGGGCGACGACGATCGGCAGGCGCGCCACGTAGACGCCCGGCGCGGTCTCGGCGAACTGGCTGGGCGGCAGTTGCCGGGCCAACTGGCTCAGTTCGACGTAGCCGCCTTCGACGAAGATCGCATGGGGCATGCCGCCCTGGCGGGAAACCCACTCGCGCAGGCGCTCGTTGCCGCCGGTGAAGTCCTTCAGGGCATTCTGCTGCAGCATGCGCCGCACCGCGAGGTGGCCGCCGGGCTTGCGCTGGATCTTGGCCTCCACCGCCGCGGGGGTGTAGCCGGAGAGGTCCGGCAGCTTGGGCGCATCCAGATGCAGCGCCTCGATCGAGGCGCTGGTGACGCTGTACTGCTTCGAACTCAGGGTGGCGGGAGCGGACTGCCCCGCCGCCTGCGGCGGGGCGGCCTGGCTCCAGGCGCTGGTGGCCAGCAGCACGCCGAGCAGCAGGGGTTTGAGCTGGGTGGATGCAAGTCTTCGTTGCATGTTCATGTTCGATCCTCTCAGCGTGCCGCTGGACCCTAGAAGCGCCAGATCATGTCGACGAAGACACGATGCATCTTGGTGTCGCCCTTGCTGGCATAGGCACTGCCGGGGAAGAACAGGCCGCTGCGCAGACGGATCAGTGCGGACTCCTCGTCCAGTTCGCCGCCCCAGCCGGCCGGCAGCATGCCTTGGTTGAAGTAGCGGGTGATCACCAGGTCGACTTCCTGGCCAAGGTCCTTTTCGCCAGCCTTCAGGGCGTCCTTGTCGTTGTCGTCGAACGGGCTGATGCCGTTCTGGCCAAGTTCCTCGTCATCGTCGACCCGCCAGAAGCGGTGGTAGATCAGGCTGGTTTCGAAGTCCGGGTTGGGCTTCCAGGAGGTGAACAGGGTGCCCACCTGCATGTTGGTCAGCTCGCCACGGAAGGCCTCGCCGAAGCGGTGGATGCGCGTCTGCAGGCCGGTGAAGCTGGAGCGGTTGCTGTGCATGCCGGTCTGGATGAACTGTTCGGACTCGTCGTCGCCCTCGCCGCCGCTGCCTCGGGCATAGGCCGCGCCGAGCTTCCAGCGGTCGTTGAGGTTCCAGCGCAGGCCAAGGTCCACGGCCCAGGCGTCGACGTCCATGTCCTTGTAGTGGTCGGGGCTGCCGCCCTCGGCGAAGTGCCGCTTGTCCATCTCGCCGGTCAGCCAGGTGAATTCGGCCCAGTAGTTGAGCGGCATGGTCGAGCGATGGTTGAAGAAGTCGCCGTCCAGGTGCACGCCCAGCCAGGTCAGGTCGCCGGTGTAGGCCTTGCTCTGCTTGTCCTCTTCGGCATCTTGCTGGCTGTCCGGCAGGTCGCCGTCGTCGCTGCTGTGGTGCACCTTGAAGCCGGCCCAGTGGCCCGGCCGCCACTGGTAGTCGAGGCCACCGAAGGCATGGGTGCGGTCCTTGTCTTCCGCGCTCACGTTGTCCAGGTCGGTGCGGTATTCGTCGAAGCGTTCGGCGACGCCGAGCTGGGCACGCAGCAGGCTGGTGTCCATGGTCCAGTTCAGCGACTCGATGTGGATGTCCCACCAGGTGCCTTCGTTGGTCAGGCTGCGCACGCGCTGGCGGCCGAGGCGCAGGTGCTCGCCGGGATAGTCGGTGAGGCCAGCGTAGTCGATCCAGAATTCGCGCAGGGCGAGATAGCTCTTGTCCGGGTCGCGGCTGTTGTCGCGATTGAACCCCGATGCGGTGCCGTCCTCGTCGTCGAGGTTGGGGTCGGTCGGGTCGGTCTCGATGATGTCGGTACCGGCGACCGCCTGCAGCATGACCATCGCGCCCCAGTTGCCGCGCTGGCCGTAGACCCAGGGCCGCAGGTCGAGGGCGACACCCTCGGCGTCGCCGCCGTTGCGGGTGTCCAGGTCACGGTCGTCTTCCGACTGGGCGGTGATCTTCACCTCCATGCCGTAGTTGCGGTCGGGCCCGACCGGGCCTGCCAGAAGGGGGGAGCAGAGCAGGGTGGCTCCCAGTCCCAGTCCGGCGCTTATGGATTGCTTCCTTCTCATAGTGCTTCCTGTTCGGTTTGCATGGCTTGCAGCTGCGTCGGGGCTTGCCACGCGCCGTAACGGACCTGCTGTTCATCGCGCAGCAACTGTTCGCCCCGGGTGCGTTCGGCGGGAGCGATCAGGGCTTCGATTTCCTGCAGCAGGGGTTCGGAGTCCGGCCGGCCCTGGAGCACGGCGAGGCGCGCGAAGACGTAGGCGTTGGCCAGGTCGATGCGGATGCCGCGGCCCTGGGAGAACAGCTGCGCCAAAGCGTAGTCGGCGCTCGCCTGGCCGCCGCGGGCGGCGGTCAGCAGGCTGTCGACGGCCTTCTGCGGGTAGACCTCGCCGAGGAAGCCGCGGCGGTAGATCTGGCCCAGGTAGTAGTTGGCGCTGTTTTCCGTTGCGGCGGCCTTGAGGAAGTGCTCCTCGGCCTTGAACGGGTCCTGGGGAAGCAGCTTGCCTTCGTAGTAGAGCCGGCCGAGCAGCAGGTCGGCGGCCGGCTGGGCGGCGGCGCGGCCACGCTCGAGATAGCCGAGCATCTGGTCGATGTCGCCGCTGCCGGGGAAGTCGTAGAGCAGGCGCGCCAGAGCGACCCAGGCAGCCGGGTGGACCGGCGCGATTTCCTCGAGCGTGGTGCGCGCGGTCTTCTCGTCCGACTGGCCGAGCAGCGGGTTGGCGAGCACGCCGGCGACGTCCATGACCAGCTGCGCCGGCACGGCGCCTGCGCGCTGGGCGGCCATGAGCTGCTGCACCAGCGCCTGCAGGCGGTCGTTCTGCCCGCGCTTGAGGTAGACGGTGGCCAGCTCGATGTAGCAGTCGCTGTGTTCGGCGAGACGCTGCTGGCAGATCCGCTCGATGTCGTCCAGGTGCTGGTCGTAGGTGCCCTGGGTGCGGTAGAGCACGATCTGCGCGATGTCCGCTTGGGGATGGCCGGCGGCGCGCCACTGGTCGATGCGCTGCTGCAGGCTGACATCCGGGAAGGTCTGCGGATTCTTCAGGTAGAGCATCGCCAGGGGCAGCAGCACGCCGTCCTCGCCGGCGGCGAAGGCGTCGCCGAGCAGCTGCGCGGCTTCGCGCTTCTCCGCCTCGCTGCTGGCCGGCTTGTAGGCCAGCAGCTTGCCGAGGCGGGCCTTGGCCCGCGGCGAGGCATCCAGCGCCATGCGGTAGGTCTGTTCCGCCTTGCGCAACTGCTCGGGATCGCCGCTGGCCAGCTGCATGTCGGCCAGACCGAGCTGGGCGTCGGTGAAGCCCATATCGGCGAGCTGGCGGAAGTGCCGCTCGGCGGTCTGGGTGTCACCGCGCTGCAGGGCTTCCTTCGCCAGGCGCTGGTCGGGCAGGTCGAGGTTGGCGCAGGCCGTCAGGCCGGCCAGCGCCGAGAGCAGTAGGGGCTTGGTCAGATTCACCAGAGGGTTCCTCTCAGATTCCGGCGGTCACGGCCTTGTCGATCAGCCAGTCGTAGGAGGGGCCGCGGTCGATGACCACTTCCACCGGCTGGCCGGCCAGGCTGCTGTCCAGCGGCTGCTCGGGCTGGATGATCACGCGGATGTCGCTGGACAGGCCTTCGGCCTGCAGGGTGCTGCTGACGATCCGGCCGTAGCGCGGCTGCTCCTCGCCGGGCACGCTGAAGCTGATCTGGGTGCCCGGCTGGACCTTGGCGAAGTCGTGGTAGCGGAAGCGCGCCTCGACGGTGGCGGCGGCATCGCGCGGCAGCAGCTCGAAGATCACCTCGCCCTTGGAGGCGAACTGGCCGTTGGCGACGCGTTGGGCGACCACCTTGCAGTCGCACGGGCTGGTCAGGGTGCCCTTCATCTGCTTGGTGAACAGCTTCTCGACGTTGGCCGGGTTGAGCTGCTCCTCGCTCAGGTGGCCCTTGAGCATTTCCAGCATGGAGGCGGAGAAGGAGGCGATCGGCGCGCCGTTGTCGACCAGGCCATCCGGGCCGACCAGGCTCTGCACCGTGCCCTCGCGGGGCATGGTCACTTCCATGCTGGGCACGCTGACCATGCCCGATTCGGCATGGGTGACGAAGTAGAGGCCGTAGAGCTGCTTGAGGATCAGGCCGAAGGCGCCGAGGCCGGCGATGAAGATCGCCAGGCTGAAGCTGACCGCGCGCAGGCGTTCGAAGACGGTCTGCTGGGCCAGTCCCTTGCCCTTGCGTGCCTTGGTGAAGTTGTCGCGCTGCAGGGTGCAGATCATGTCGCCGACGGTGACCAGCTCGCCGCTCAGGTGCGAGGTGATCAGCTGGCGCAGGGTGGCGATCTCGCGGGCGCCCAGGCCGTGGAACTGGCAGCCGGTGCGGCCGGTTTCCGGATCGAGGTTGCGCACCTGGAACTCGACGTCCATGGCCAGGCCCAGGCTGTCGAGCTGGAACAGCAGCTTGCCGCGGTGGAAGGCGCCCTGCTGGGTGACCGGCTTGCCGCTGGCGAAGCTGAAGCCGCCGGCAGAGATGTCGATCAGGCGCTGCTCGATGGTTTCCCGGTTGGGGCCGAGGAAGCGGATCTTGCCGGGCAGCTTGACGCGGGCATGTTGGCGTTGCGCTTCCGACTCGTGGACCACATTCAGGTTGAGGGTCGCAGTATTCATGGTTGCATGTCTTCCTTCTCGATCATTCAGTCCCGGTCAGACCGACAGCATCAGCACAGCGATGAAAATGCTGGTCGCTGAAAAGGTCATGGCCTTTGACGACCAGTTGTTGAACCAGCTCTGGAAGCTGGCGAGTTCACGGTTGAGCTTGGTGTCCTGGCGCGTCCAGGATTGCTGGTCGAGGCGGAAGAACACGTGGATCTTCACCAGTGCGCCGACGATCTGGTTGTAATAGAGGATCAGCGGATAGGCCGGCCCGATCGGGTGTCCGGAGGCGGACAGCAGCAGGGTCAGGACCAGGCGGGTGGAGCAGACCCACAGCAGGTAGGCGATGAAGATGGCGATGCTGTACTTGATGGAGCCGATGATCGCCACGGTCAGGCCGAGCAGGCTGGTCCACATGGACACGCGCTGGTCGAACAGCACCACCGAGGTGAACCAGCCCAGGCGCTGGACGCCAAGCTTCAGGGCGCGGGAGTTCTGCCGCAGGTTGTTGCCGTACCAGCGGAACATCAGCTTGCGGCTGGCCTTGACGAAGCGCTTCTCCGGCGGGTGCTCGACGGTGTGGATCGAGGCGTCGGGCACGTAGAAGGTGTCGTAGCCCAGGCGCATCAGGCTGAACCAGCTGGACTTGTCGTCGCCGGTGAGGAACTTGAAGCGGCCCAGGCGCCAGTGGTCGAGGTTGTCGTTCTCGACGTCGATGATGAACTCGGGGTCGGTGACGACCGCCGCGCGGAACACCGACATCCGCCCGGTGAGGGTCAGCACGCGGTGCGACAGCGCCATCGAGCACATGTTGATGTGGCGCTGGGCGAAGCGCAGCTTGTGCCACTCGCTCATGACGTAGCCGCCCAGCACTTCGCAGAATTCGTTGGTGGTCAGGCCACCCATGTTGGGAAAGATCTTGAAGTAGGGGACCGTCTGGCGCACCACGCCCTCGTTGAGCACGGTGTCGCCGTCGATCACCGCGACCACCGCGTTGTCGTCGGGCATGTGCCGGGAGATGGCGCGGAAGCCGTTGGCCAGGCCGTCGCGCTTGCCGGTGCCGGCGATGCGCACGAAGTCCAGCTTGACCCGCTCCGGGGGCTCGAGCTTTTCCCAGAGGCTCTTGATCAGCAGCTCGTCGGACATTTCCACGATCGAGCAGACCACGGTGGTCGGGTAGCCGCAGTTGATCGCCTCGCGGATCACCGAGCCGTAGACCTTGCCGGTGGTCAGGGCGTCGATGCGGAAGCTGGTGACCATCAGGAACACGTAGGAAGGATCGGTGTCCTTGCCCAGCTTCTGTACCTTGCGCCGGTAATAGGGGTAGACCACGTAGAGGAACAGCATGCCGCGCAGGAAGTGGATGACCCCCATGGAATAGCGCCAGATGCCGATCAGACCGATCAGCATGATGAAATGCTTCGACTCGGGATCGAACACCTGCGGCGGCAAGCCGAGTGCCAGCAGCATCAGGAAACTGAGGAAGAGCAGCCAGCCGGTGGCTTCCCCGAGGGCATGCTTGAACCTGTCCATTATCGTCTTGAGTCCGTCGTCTGTAGTCGCGGGCTGGCCGGGGTCGCGCGGTCGTCTGCGCACGCCCCCGGTCAGGTCCGCCCCCGAAGGGGCGGACGGCGGCGGATTACCAGCAGATGCCTTCGGCGGCGCCGTTGGTGCGCTCGGGCATGAAGCCGATCAGGTCGATGACCTTCTTGCCGGCCGGAACCTGCTTGGCCAGCTTCTCGAAGCGCGGATCGGCGTTGCCGAGAACGATGACGTCGGCTTCCGCGACAACCTTGTCCAGGTCGGACTTGAGCAGGGCGGAGACGTGGGCGATCTCGTTCTTGATGTAGTGGCCGTTGGCGCCGTGATCGCGGGCGTATTCGACGTTGCTGTCGAAGATGCTCAGGTTGAAGCCCTTGCCGATCAGCATCTCGGCCAGCTCCAGCTGCGGGCTTTCGCGCAGGTCGTCGGTACCGGCCTTGAAGCTCAGGCCGAGCAGGGCGACCTTGCGCGAGCCGTGGTTGTCGATCATGTCGTAGGCTTTCTGCACCTGGACGGCGTTGCTGCGCATCAGCGAGCTGATCAGCGGGGCATCGACGTCCCACTGGCCGGCGCGGTAGCTGAGGGCGCGCACGTCCTTGGGCAGGCAGGAGCCGCCGAAGGCGAAGCCGGGGCGCATGTAGTACTGCGACAGGTTGAGCTTGTGGTCCATGCAGACCACTTCCATCACCTCGCGGCCGTCGACGCCGGCGGCCTTGGCGATGTTGCCGATCTCGTTGGCGAAGGTGACCTTGGCCGCGTGCCAGACGTTGCAGGTGTACTTGATCATTTCGGCGACAGCGATGTCCTTGCGGACGATCGGTGCGTCGAGTTCGGCGTAGATGGCTTCCAGGGCGTCGCCGGAGGCCTTGTCCAGCTCGCCGATCACGGTCATCGGCGGGAAGTTGTAGTCCTTGATCGCGGTGCTTTCGCGCAGGAACTCGGGGTTGACCGCCACGCCGAAATCGACGCCGGCCTTCTTCCCGGAGTACTGCTCGAGGGCCGGGATGACCACGTTGTGAACGGTGCCCGGCAGCACGGTGCTGCGCACCACCACGGTGTGGCGCTCGTTCTTGTCGCGCAGGGCGGTGCCGATCTGGCGGCACACTTCCTCGATGTAGTCGAGTTCCAGATCGCCGTTCAGCTTGCTCGGCGTGCCGACGCAGAGCATGGACAGATCGCTGGCGAGAATCGCTTCGGACACATTGGTGGTACCACGCAGACGGCCGGTCTTCACGCCTTCGGCCAGCAGTTCTTCCAGGCCCGGTTCGACGATGGGGGATTTGCCCTGGTTGATCATGTCAATCTTGGCGGCGGAAATATCCACGCCGAGCACATTGTGCCCACGCGTCGAAAGACAGCCGGCGCATACTGCACCCACATAACCCAGTCCGAAAATACTGATACGCATCGCGTTCACCTCGTCCTTTATTTATGACGCTACAGAAAATCGACGACTAAAAACCTTAGCCATCAGGTTGCCGGCGGCCTTCAAACGAAGTTGCAGGCCGAAATACAGTCAATAAGTTATTGCGCCAAAAAGTCGGCGTTAAAACGAAGGCAGGCTTTCAGAGATACTTCATCGAAGTTCAAAAGCTCCACGAAAGAGCGTTCGGCATGGCGCATCCCTGTTTTTGTTTTGCCGCGCGGGATGCCATCCGTTTGCCATTACGCTGTCCAGCACATTGGTCTAATAGATATTGTTGCTGGATTCTGTGACTTTTCGTGGTACTCGTACATGTATGTTTCTGGAGCCCCAGAGGTTGCAGGCATAAGAATCGTTTTTCCTGCAATAGTTCCCCGGCTCGTTTTTCTTCGGTGCCTCCTTCCGGCAGTTTGCCAGCAGTCGGACCTTCGCGCCCAATACAGAGTACTGGTGTTTGGATAAGTTCCGCGGCTGTTGGCAGGTCGCCATGAAATAAGCGAAATTTTTGGGAGTGGACCCCGAAAATATGTCATGGTGATATCACCTGGCTGGTTTTCGAGAGGTATTTGATATTGATTTGAAATCATTTCAATATCATAAGGCTATTATTTGTATGGAGTTTTGGAAGGCGCGAAGAGGCTCTCGAGCAAACCCTGTGCGGATGCACAGGCCGGCTATGGATGCAGCCCGGTGGATGTACCTTGGAGTCGCCGGCCTGTTCGGACGCAGCACAGGAGGCCGGGGCGGGTCATCCGGGAGGGCTTCGGGCTTCGGGCTTTGGCGGACAGCGCCGGGGGGAGTTCCCCGCCCGGCGCAGACAATGAAGGAAGAACGATCGCCCGATGTTGGTCGGGGCTGCTCCGGATCATGCAACTGGCGAGCAGCGAAGAAAACCGCGGGCCGCTGCCAATTTGTTTGAGGCTAGACCGAGGTGCGGCCGAACAACAGGGAAACGACGAACAGGATCAGGAAGAGCACGAAGAGTATTTTCGCGATACCGGTGGCAGTCCCTGCAATACCACCGAAGCCGAGCAGCCCTGCAATTATGGCGATGACCAGAAAGATGATGGACCAAGTCAGCATGTCAGGCTCCTTCGCGTGCGGATTTGTTGATTACATTCCATAAGACATCCGCAGACTCAAAAGATCCAGCGCGGCTGGGGGATCAGTACGCTGTGCTGGTCGCCCTTATGAACTGTGGCCCCAGGGCCGTTGACAGGGTGCAGGTGTTGCAGGGGAAGAGGGGGTTCCCGAAAGCGGGGCGATGCAGCCTTTGCGAGGGGAGGCGTATTCCCGCAGGAGATGACCGAGCCCAGGGCCAGAATAAACACCACGCTTACTGGAAGGCTTTTGCCACGCAGAACTGAGCGGATTTTGCCATGGCTCATTTTGACAATCCTCCGGTTGTTTCATGCGTTGTTGTTTTACCGCCTTGTCATTGAGGCAAGTAGCGCGCCAACGCAGGAAGTTCCGGAATTGCTCGACATTTCAATCGGATATCCCTGCGGGCGAGGCTGCTCGTATTGCAGGGTGCAGGATTGGCGTTCGCTCCGCTGTGCAATTTGCACGAAGCGGCGCATGGGACCCGCTACTGTCGGCCGCGTAATGGAGACCCGCTCAGCGTGTCTGGTATGAAAACAGGTTCCAGGTCGAGACGAACAGGGCGGCGATCACCGGACCGATGACAAAGCCGTTGAGGCCGAACAGGGCCAGGCCGCCCAGCGTCGATACCAGGACCAGATAGTCCGGTATGCGGGTGTCCTTGCTCACCAGGATGGGCCGCACGATGTTGTCCACCAGGCCGATGACGAAGATGCCGGCGGCGGTGAGCAGCACGCTCTTCAGAATGGCTCCGCTGAGCAGGAAGTAGAGGGCGACCGGTCCCCAGATCAGTCCCGTGCCCAGGGCCGGGAGAAACGACAGGAAGGCCATGGCGACGGCCCACAGCAAGGCCCGGGGAATGCCCAGCACGGCGAATATCACTCCGCCCAGGGTTCCCTGGATGACCGCCACGACGAGGCTGCCCTTGATGGTGGCCTGTACCACACAGGTGAAGCGCTGGAACAGCCGGCTCTTTTTCATTTCGCTGAGCGGAATGGCTTCCCGGATCTGGGTGACCAGGACGGTGCCGTCGCGCAGAAAGAAAAACAGCAGATAGAGCATCACGAAAAAGCCGAGGATGAACTGGAAGGTGTCCTGGCCGAGGTTGAAGGCCTGGGTGGCGAGGAACTGGCTGCCCTGCATGGCGGCCGTGGCGATCCTGTCGCGCAGGCCATGCTGGCTGTCCAGGCCGAAGCGGGACAAGACCCTTTGCAGGGGCTCGGGCAGACGTGCCTTGAAGTCTTCGAGCAGGCCGGCGAAGTCGATTTCACCCGCCTCGAGCTGGGTATAGAGGGTGACGCCTTCCTGGATCAGCAGGGTGGAAATGATGGTGATGGGCAGGACGGCGACGATCACGCAAATGATCAGGGTGAGTGAGGCGCTCAGATTCGGATGCTCGCCGAAGCGGCGCTGCAAATAGCGCTGCACGGGATGGAAGAGAATGGCCAGCGCGATCGCCCAGAAGATGGCGCCGTAGAAGGGAATGATGATCCAGGCGAAGGCCAGGGAAATCAGCACCAGCAGGAACAGGAAGACCCTGTATTCGAAGCGGGGATTGATCATGGGCAGTCAGCCATGGCCTGGGCGGCGTGGACGCTTGCGGGAGAGTTCGCCATCGCGGCCTTCCGGTGCTGATGGGCGACAGCCCTCCAGACCGCGAGTCATCCTGTTCTCCTCAGACGTCGGAAAGGGGGAGTCGTTCCCCCCCTTTTGCCAGTCTCTGTCCGGGTCTCTGCCGGAGCGGCTCGTTCCCTGCCGGCTTGTGTGCAGTCGGTCGACGCGAGCATGTTCGTGAAACACCGGCTCAAGACTGCAGCGATCGTTGGGAGCGACGGCCTTCAGCATCCTCTCCCCTTGGGGTGAGGGCCGGGGAGAGGGGAGAAGTCCCGGACATTCCTGGAGCCCGAATACACTGAAACGGCTCTAGCGTTTCCGGCTCTGGTCTTCCTGCGAGGACTGGCTGCGGCCTTCGGGCTGGCTGTCCTCCTGCCGGCTGCCTTGAGCCCCCTGGCGGCTCTCGGCCCGTTTGCCTTCCTCGATCAACTCACGTACCCGCTGGCCGCCTTTATGGCCGAGCTCCGAATAGCCTTCCGGGCCGAGTTGTTCCTTGCGGGCTTCGCCGCCCTTCTTGCCGAGTTCGGAGTAGCCTTTCGGGCCGAGTTGCTCCTTGCGGGCTTCGCCGCCCTTGTGGCCGAGTTCGGAGTAACCCTCCGGGCCGAGTTGCTCCTTGCGGGCTTCGCCGCCCTTGTGGCCGAGTTCGGCGTAGCCCTCGGGGCCGAGTTGCTCCTTGCGGATTTCGCCGCCTTTCTGCCCGGCTTCCCGCACGCTCATGGTGCCTTTTTCTTTGTTCTGGCCGGAACCGGAGCCGCCGCCGCCGCCTTGACGTGAAGTTGCCATGATGATGTTCTCCTGATTGTTTAGGACCTTGTTATCGCTGCTCGTGTACTCGCCAGATCATGGGCTATTTTTCGCCTCTGGCTTTTTTTCCTTCCTTGATGAGTTCACGAACGCGCTGCCCGCCTTTGTGGCCGAGTTCGGAGTAACCTTCCGACCCGAGTTGTTCTTTGCGTGCCTCGCCACCCCTGCGGCCGGCTTCGCTCACACTGATCGAACCTTTTTCAGTCGCCATGACGTTACCTATCGGTTCAGTGACTTCCGCGGAATTTCCTTCGTTCTTCGATGGAGTTGCGCATCCGCGCACCCTCTTTCGGGCCAGCCTTGTAACCAAGCTGTTCATAGAACTCCCGACCATGAGACACGGAGGAGGCAGTGCCTCCTTTCCTGCCTGCCCGAGAGACACCCAGGCGGCCTCTGGCTTTGTGCATGGCCCACCTCCTTTCGATACAGGTCATTTGATGGGGCAACTATCTTCCCGGGTAGAAAGTGCATGATCGATATATGGCTGCCTGTTTTTCAGAGGCTTCGCTTGTATGGGAGTCCGGCAGTCGGGCAAATACATGCCCGGGAAGCAGTTGATAGTTTCGATGACGGGGGGCAGTCAAGGTTTCCGAATGCCGACGAATGGCCAGCCCTGTTCTCCCGGGCAAGGTATTTGTTGCCCGAAGGGTTATTCAAGTTGTGCTCGGTTACAGCGTTGAGGTTGTGCAAGTTGGACGTGAGGAAACTTTCGCAAGTGCGAGGGGCAGCCACTTTGTCGAGCGCCAGGATGCATGAAAGTTATAACTAGGGTCTGTTGACGTTTTGGCGTAGGGCTCACGCCAAAACGTCAACAGACCCTAGACTCGAATGCCGGAAACTGTGCCGGTTTTCCCGCGGGTAGGCGCGGCGGCCGTCGTGGCGCTCAGTGATAGCCCTCGCCGTGCCTCACCTTGCCACGGAACACGTAGTAGCTCCAGGCGGTGTAGCCGAGGATGACGGGGATGATCAGCAGCGCGCCGACCAGCGTAAAGCCCTGGCTCTGCGGCGGCGCGGCGGCGTCGTGGATGGAGATCGCCGGCGGGATGATGTTCGGCCACAGGCTGATGATCAGGCCGCTGTAGCCGAGGAAGATTAGCGCCAGGGTGAGCAGGAAGGGCCGCGCATGATCGTTGTTGGCCACCGAGCGCAGCAGCGCCCGGACGCTCAGCAGCACCAGCAGCGGCACGGGCAGGAACCAGACCAGGTTGGGCAGGCTGAACCAGCGCCGGGCGATGGCCTCGTGGGCCAGCGGCGTCCACAGGCTGAGAATGCCGATCACCGCCAGCAGCACCAGGGTCAGCGGCCGCGCCAGATCGTGCATGCGCCGCTGCAGACGGCCTTCGGTCTTCATGATCAGCCAGGTGCAGCCGAGCAGGCCGTAGGCGACGATCAGGCCGAGGCCGCAGAACAGCGGGAAGGGCGCCAGCCAGTCGAGCGCGCCGCCGGCGAACCGGCCGTCGGCCACCGGGATGCCGTCGATGAAGGTGCCCAGTACCACGCCCTGGAAGAAGGTGGCTGCCAGCGAACCGCCGATGAACGCCTTGTCCCAGAGGTGCTGCTGCTCCTCGCGGGCCTTGAAGCGGAACTCGAAGGCCACGCCGCGGAACACCAGGCCGATCAGCATGAACACCAGCGGCAGGTAGAGCGCCGAGAGGATCACCGCATAGGCCAGCGGGAAGGCCGCGAACAGCCCGGCGCCGCCGAGCACCAGCCAGGTCTCGTTGCCGTCCCAGACCGGCGCCACGGTGTTCATCATCACGTCGCGGTCATGGCTGTCCTTGAAGAACGGGTAGAGCATGCCGATGCCCAGGTCGAAGCCGTCCATCACCACGTACATCATCACGCCAAAGCTGATGATCGCCGCCCAGATCAGGGAAAGATCGATGCCCATGGTTCAGCTCCTCGCGTTCGGTTCGCCAGCGTCCAGACCTTCCTCGGGCGCCGACAGCGGCCGCGCCGGCGTGCGCGGCCGGCCCGCACCGCCGCTGACGGGCTGCTCGCGCCCTTCGTCGGTCAAAGGTCCCTTGTGGACCAGGTGCAGCACATAGACAAAGCCGATGCCGAACACCGCCAGATAGACCACCACGAACAGCGCCAGGCTGATGCTCATCTCGGCGACGCCGTGTGCCGAGACCGCGTCGCGGGTGCGCAGCAGGCCGTGGACCACCCAGGGCTGGCGGCCGACCTCGGTGGTGAACCAGCCGGCGAGGATGGCGAGCAGCCCGGACGGCCCCATCAAGAGCGCCATGCGCAGGAAGCGCCGCGACTGGTAGAGGTCGCCGCGCCGGCGCAGCCAGAGGCTCCACAGGCCGGTGAGGATCATCAGCAGGCCGAGGCCGACCATCACCCGGAAGGTCCAGAACACGATGGTCGCGTTGGGCCGGTCCTCCGCGGCGAACTCCTTCAGGGCCGGGATCGGCTCGCTCAGGCTGTGGTTGAGGATCAGGCTGCCGAGCACCGGGATCTCCACGGCGAAGCGGGTTTCCTCGCGCGCCATGTCCGGCCAGCCGAAGAGGATCAGCGGCGTCGGCTCGCCCTCGACGTTCTCCCAGTGGCCCTCGATGGCGGCGATCTTCGCCGGCTGGTGTTCCAAGGTATTGAGACCGTGGAAGTCGCCGATCACCGCCTGCACCGGCGCGACGAGCAGCGCCATCCACATGGCCATGGAGAGCATCTTGCGCAGCGCCGGGTTGTCGTGGCCGCGCAGCAGGTGCCAGGCCGCTGCGGCGCCGACGAAGAAGGCGGTGGCCAGATAGGCGGCGACCACCATGTGGAGCAGGCGATAGGGGAACGAGGGGTTGAAGATCACCGCCAGCCAGTCCGCCGGGACGAGCCTGCCATCGACGAGGGCATGGCCCTGCGGGGTGTGCATCCAACTGTTCGAGGCAAGAATCCAGAAGGTCGAGATCAGTGTGCCGATCGCCACCATCAGGGTGGAGAAGAAGTGCAGCCCGGGGCCGACCCGGTTCAGGCCGAACAGCATGACGCCGAGAAAGCCGGCCTCCAGGAAGAAGGCGGTGAGCACCTCGTAGGCCAGCAGCGGGCCGGTGATGCTGCCAGCGAAGGTGGAGAACTGACTCCAGTTGGTGCCGAACTGGTAGGCCATGACGATCCCGGAAACCACCCCCATGCCGAAGTTCACCGCGAAGATCTTCAGCCAGAAGTGGTACAGGTCGAGGTAGACCTGTTCCCGGGTCTTCAGCCAGAGCCCCTCGAGCACCGCCAGGTAGCTGGCCAGGCCGATGGTGATCGCCGGAAAGAGGATGTGGAAGGACACGGTGAAGGCGAACTGGATGCGGGCCAGGTCGAGTGCTTCCGATCCGAACATGACGAGTCCTCCCGGAGCGGCAGCAGGGATGCCCCTTCAGGGTTGGAGGGGGAACTGCGCCGCGACGTTCAATGTTTTTTCGGCTTCCCGGCGAGACGGGCAGGGCTCTGGGGCGGATCATCCGGACGAGTAGGGGATGATCGAGATCTTGCCGTTCTTCTCGAGGATCGCGTACTTGATCTGCCGCATCTGTTCCAGCCCCTGGCTCTGGCGCGCCGCCAGCAGGATGTCTTCCTCGCGCAGGCGGGCCTCGCGCAGGCGCTTCTTCAGGGGCCGGCCGTCCTCGACGATCAGCGTCGAGGTGCCCTCGATCAGCATGTCGATCCGGGCGAAGCGGAGCTTGACGAACGACAGGCCGACGTCGATGACGATCAGGGTCACGATCACGATGAGCGCGTTGGTGAGCGAAAAGTCGTCGCCTAGCAGCGCCTGCTGCGTCGCCTCGCCGATGATCAACAGCAGCAGCAGGTCGAAATTGCTGATGTCCGCCAGGGTGCGCCGGCCGGCGATCTTGAACAGGGCCAGCAGGGCCAGGTAGATCGCAGTGGCTCGCAGAACGGCGTCCATCGCTCCCTCCTCACGGATAGATGAATTGCGTGAAGACCACGCTGTCGCCTTCGAACCAGGCGGTGCTACGCACCAGCCCGATGCCGTCGGGGCGGATCGTCAGGTAGAGGCTGAACTCACCCCGTTCGTCGGCCTGGCCGGCGAGTTCCAGCCCGCCCTCGTGGCTGCGGGCGGACAGGGGCTGCGGTTGCAGGCTTTCGACCACATGGGCCCGCAGGAACGCCTGGTCGATGCGCAGGGTGGCCCGCGCCGAGGGGCTGGTCCGGGCGACGAGAACGATCCGGCTGCTGGCGCCGTTGCGCAGGAAGCGCTCGTACTCCACCGTCAGGCGCTGTTGTGGACTGCTGCCGATGTGCCGGCTGAGCGGGCCGCTGGCGAACAGGCCGCTCAGGGCCAGGGCGATGAAGGCGAGCAGCACGACGAAGCCGATCCGCTCGTGTTTCCAGATCCTACGCTGGCGGACGATCTGGTCGGCGATCGGGTAGTGGCGCGGGGCGAAATCATCCTGCTGCGCGTCGTCCGGCTGCGTGCGTGGCCCGGGAGTATCCGGCGGGGCATCGGTCATGGCAGTGGCCTGTGCGTCTTGCTGCTTGATGAGTCCGACCACCGTTTTCGGCTTTTGTCCCGCCGGCGCGACATGCGTCATGCACGGTGGCTCGCCGTGAGTGCCGGGGGCGGTTTTTCCGAGTCCGGCGCTTCGCCCGAACTTGGAAAAACCGGCCGAGTCTGCTGAAGGGAGGAACGCCACGCCCTTGTCTCCGGCGCGTCCGAGTCTTCCGTGGCATCCCATCCACCTGTTATCCAAGACGTAAGGTGAACGTTATGGCTGAAAACAACCAAACCCTGCCGCCGCAGCACCAGGCGCAACGGCCCGGCAAGGAAGGCGAAATGCATCCGCGGCCGGCATACAAGGCCGAGGACTACAGGGCGGCCGGCAAGCTGGAGGGCAAGGTCGCGGTCATCACCGGCGCCGACAGCGGCATCGGTCGCGCCGTAGCGGTGGTCTTCGCCAGGGAGGGAGCGGACATCGTCCTGCTGTATCTGGACCAGCCGGAAGATGCCGAGGAGACCCGCCGGGAAATCGAGAAGCACGGCCGCCGCTGCCTGGCCCTGGCCGGCGACGTGGCCGATGCCGCGTTCTGCCGCATGGTGGTCGAGGAAACCCTCGGCCAATGGGGCCATCTGGACGTGCTGGTCAACAACGCCGGCGAGCAGCACCCGCAGGAGCGGCTTGAGGACATCAGCGAAGAGCAGTGGGAGAAGACCTTCCGCACCAACATCTTCGGCATGTTCCAGCTGACCAAGGCGGCGCTGCCGTCGATGAAGGAGGGCGATGCGATCATCAACACCACCTCGGTCACCGCCTACAAGGGCAATCCCAAGCTGATCGACTATTCCTCCACCAAGGGGGCGATCACCGCCTTCACCCGCGCCCTGTCGGCCAACCTGGCGCCGCGCGGCATCCGCGTCAACGCGGTGGCGCCGGGGCCGATCTGGACGCCGCTGATTCCTTCCACCTTCAGCGCGGAGGAGGTGGCGCATTTCGGCGCCTCGACGCCGATGCAGCGTCCCGGGCAGCCGGAGGAGGTGGCGCCGGCCTACGTGTATCTCGCCTGCAACGACTCCTCCTACGTGACCGGGCAGGTGCTGCACGTCAATGGCGGAACGGTGGTCAATGGCTGAGGCGGGGTGATATGGCGAGCCGGTGCCGGGCGGCTGCTCGGTACCGGGCTCGTTGCTGGGGGAGGTGCTTCGAAGGCGCGCAGGCGGTTTCGCCTGGCAGCCGCCTCAGCGCTTGGCGGCCACGTCGGGGGTTTCGGAGCGGCTCAGGAAATCGCTGGTGATTTCCGGCAGATAGTTCAGCAGCCAGTCGGCCATCGCCTGCTCCTGCATCAGGATTTCCTGCGCGACCCGCTTGGTTTCCGCGTCTCCGGCCATTTCGGCGGCGGCGATGAGCGTCCGGTAGGAGGCGATCTCCATGTTCTCGAAGACATAGGTACTGATCGCGCCCTTGACCACCTCGTCGCTCATGACCACGCCGCTGAGCCCCTGGCCGAAGGCCACGACCTTGGCGGCCATGTCCTTGAATGCCGAAGGGCTGCTGCCCAGGCGCCTGATGCAGCTTTCGATCTGGTCCCTCTGCCAGCGGGTTTCCTGCAGGTGCTGGTCGATGTGCACCTTGAACTGGGGATAATGCTCGATGCGGTCGGAAAGCGACTCCAGCATGTTTTCCGCCTGCTGCTCCATGGCATGGGCATCGCGCAGCCAATCAAGCAGGTTTTCGTGGACAGTTGCCATTTGACGATCTCCTTGATGGGGGATGATGGGTGCATTGGGTAGAATCCGCCGGCACTTCCAAAGTTCATCCCGGCTGACGGGTGGGATTCAACTTTCGAGAACTTTCCGGTACGCAGCAATACCGCTTGATTGACAGGGGGGCGTCTGGGCGTCCGATATTTCAGAACTATCTCCCATCGGGTAAGTCGTACCTTTGCCGGGACAGGTTGTTCGTTGTCGGAAAACTTCCTATATGGGAATCTTTTCTAAAGAGGTAATAAGCCATGATGAGAATATATAAAGCCTTTTTCGCTGCGCTCTTGCTTGCCGTATTCGGCAGCCTATATGCCGCCGATAGCATGGATGCCGATGACTTTGTCGACGAGGCGTCGGCAAAGGGCATTGCGGAAATCGAGAGCGGCAAACTTGCCCTGGAGAAAAGTACTTCCCCGGATATCAAGGCCTTTGCCCAGCAGATGATCGACGAACATACCGCGGCGAACCAACAGCTGGCGCAGATTGCCACGACCAAGCAGCTGGAAGTGGCCACCGAGGCCGAACTGATGAGCAAGGCCAAGAAGTGGATTCTGCAATTGCGCGACGGCGAATCCTTCGATGAGGCCTATGCCAACAACCAGGTCGCCTCCCACGAGAATACCGTCGAGCTGTACCGCAAGGCCGCGCAGCAGGTGGAGGATGCGGACCTCAAGGCCTTCGCCAGCAAGTCCCTGCCGACCCTGGAGCAACACTGGGAAAAGGCCAAACAGCTGGCGGCCACCCACAAGAAGCACGACTGACGCACAGGCCGGGGCCCCGGCCTCCGCGCCCGGGGCGCCGGCCCTGCCGTGCAGCGTCCCGCCATCCCTTTCCGCTCGCCCGGCTGTCCTGCCCCATCCGCCACCGGCACGCCGTCGGTCGGTGCCCCGGCGCGCGATCCCGCATGGCGCATGTGTCAGGATGATGTGCATACCCAGCAATTTGCCTTCATTTTCCTGACGGATTGGCGCATTCCCCCCTCGCGGTCTTCCTTCCCGGCCTGTCCGCCGGAGAGGATTCGGCCTCCGTGCAGCGGCAACGTTACCGAACGTTTGCAACTACGCTGTAGGCCTGAACCTGGCACCACGAAGACACACGAGGGGGAGAATGAAATCCACGACGGAAGTCACCGGCCGGATACTCTTGGTGGATGACGAGCCGGCAATACTGAGAACTTTCCGCTCCTGTCTCGAGGAGCGTGGCTACAGCGTGATGAGTTCCGGCAGCGGGGCGCAGGCGGAAGCGTTGCTGCAACGCCAGGTCTTCGATCTGTGCTTTCTCGATCTGCGCCTGGGCGAGGAGAACGGCCTGGAGGTGCTGCAGCGCCTGCGCAGCCAGGCGCCCTGGATGCGTGTGGTGATCGTCACCGCCCTGAGTGCGGTGGATACGGCGGTCGAGGCGATCAAGGCCGGCGCGTCCGACTACCTGGTCAAGCCGTGCAGTCCCGACCAGCTGTGTCTGGCCGCGGCCAAGCAGCTGGAGATCGGCCAGCTGGCAACGCGCCTGGCGGTCCTGGAGGGCCAGTTGCGCCCGCCCAGCGATGTCTTCGGCTCGGACAATCCGGCGATGATGGCGGTCCTGGAGACCGCCCGGCAGGTGGCCGACACCGATGCCAACGTCCTCGTTCTCGGCGAGTCGGGCACCGGCAAGGGCGAGCTGGCGCGCGCCATCCATGGCTGGAGCCGGCGGGCAAAGAAGTCCTTCGTGACCATCAACTGTCCCTCGCTGTCCGCCGAGCTGATGGAAAGCGAGATGTTCGGGCACAACCGCGGCGCCTTCACCGGGGCCACCGACAGCACCCTGGGACGGGTCAGCCAGGCCGACGGCGGTACCCTGTTCCTCGACGAGATCGGCGATTTCCCGCTGTCCCTGCAGCCCAAGCTGCTGCGCTTCATCCAGGACAAGGAGTACGAGCGGATCGGCGATCCGGTGACGCGCCAGGCCGATGTGCGCATCCTCGCCGCCACCAACCGCGACCTCGAAGCCATGGTGCGGGCGGGGCAGTTTCGCGAGGACCTGCTCTATCGGATCAACGTGATCACCCTGCATCTGCCGCCGCTGCGCGAACGTCCCGAGGACATCCGCGACCTGGCCGAACGCTTCCTGCTTATGTTCGTCAGGAGCTACGGCCGCCCGGCGCGCGGCTTCAGCGAGGCGGCACAGGCGGCCCTGCTGGGCTACCACTGGCCGGGCAACATCCGCGAGCTGCGCAACGTGGTCGAGCGGGCCAGCATCATCTGCCCGCAGGAGCTGATCGAGACGACCCATCTGGGGCTGGGCGAGCAGCCGGTCGGCAGCGTGCCGCGGGTGGGCATGCCGCTGCGGCTTGAGGAGCTGGAGAGGGCCCATATCGCCGCCGTGCTGGCAACCAGCGAAACCCTCGAACAGGCCGCCAAAACGCTCGGCATCGACGCCTCGACGCTGTATCGCAAGCGCAAGCATTTCGGCCTGTGACGCCGGCAGGACGAATGGTTGCCGGCCGGCAATGACCATCACGCACGGCTACGGACAATCAATGCGGTAAATATAAATGGCGAGAGCATCGCCCGATTATGGATGAATCGGGCGATGCTCTCCGCCAGGCGCAAAGATCAACGACGCTCTTTGCCACCCTCTTTGCCAGCCTGTCCGCCGTGACTGTGCTGGCCTCCCTTGCGGCCGGCTTCGGAAGCCTTCTCGCGGTCGTTGGCAAAGTTTCCGCCGCTGTTGTGACCACCCTTGCGGCCGGCTTCCGAGGCTTTCTGGCGATCGTTGGCAAAGTTGCCGGGGTTGGTGTTCTTGGGCATGTTTTTTCTCCTTGAAGAAGGCTGAAAAAAGCAGGTGTTCACGCGCCCTGCATGGATACTGAAAACACCCCTTGGCGAGAGTTCCGGAATTTCCATGGCGATAATGCGCAGCGGACAAACGGTACGCGTCCGCAATATGGAAATTGTGCGCGGCTGTTATATCCGGCCCCGGCTACTACACTCGTTTGGATATTGAATGGCATGCGTGTTTTCGGCCAACTCTGCGCGCCGGCATGGAATCAGGGAAACAGGAAATGAATTAGGAAAGATCGCCATGCCCTGGCTGCTGAGCGTGCATATCGTCTTTTTGCTGATCTGGTGCGCTGCCCTGTTCTATCTGCCGGGGCTGATCGCCGGCCGCGCCGGCGGCGATCGCGATCTTTCCTCCCGCGGCCATGGCCTGCCGGTCCGCCAGCTGTTCAACCTGCTGGCGACCCCGGCGGCGCTCTTCACCATCGCCAGCGGCACCCTGCTGTTTCTCGTGCAGGGCACCCTCGGCATCTGGCTGATTCTCAAGCTGACCGCCGTGGTGGTCATGGTGGTCTGCCATGCCTTGTACGGTGCGCTGATCCTGCGCCTGGAGCGCGAGCCGCAGACTGTGGTGACCTCCCTCTGCGTCGCCCTGGCGGTGACCTCCGCGCTGGCCGTGCTCTGCGTCGTCTGGCTGGTCCTGGCCAGGCCCGTCTGAGGAGGCTCCCGGTGGCGGACTGTTCAACCTTCCACATCGACCCCCACCGCATGCTCGTAGACCAGGCGACCGCCCAGCCAGGCGGCCAGCACGATCAGCAGCGCGGTCAGCAGGGACAGGTACAGCCCCCAGGGCAAGATCTGCTCCGCGGCGAGGTAGCGCTGCAGCCAGTTCAGCGAGGCCAGCGAGAGCATCATCACGGCGAGAATGGCATGGCACCAGCCGGTGATCAGGCGGCGAATCCGCCGCACGCTGAACAGGTCGACGAGGCCGGCGATGCTGGCGAGCCAGCCGCCGAAGGCGCCGACCCCGGCCAGCCACAGGCTGGCCCGGGCCCAGAAGGGGTCGCCGCTCAGCAGGTAGCCGAGGTCGCTGGCGACCAGCCCGAACAGGGCGGCGACCGGAAAGTGGATCATCATCGGATGCAGCGGGTGGCCGCCCAGGGCGGCGCGGCTGCGGATGGTCTGCTCGGGCATCGGGATTTCCTCGGCGAGAGGCGGCGGACCGCATACGGGCATCTGACCGCGGCCGGCGCGGCAATGCTCCTGGCCGGCTGCCAGGGGCCGCAGTCCGCGCTCGACCCGGCCGGGCCGGCGGCGCAGGCGGCGGCCTGGCTGTGGTGGGGCATGTTCGCCTGGTTCGGCCTGGTGCTGCTGCTGGTCGTGTTCCTCTGGCTGCTGGCCCTGCGCCGGGCGCCGCGCCATTACACGCCCGAGCAGGCCCGGCGCCTGGGCCGGCGCTGGATTATCGCCGGCGGCGTGCTGCTGCCGGGCTTCAGCATCCTGGTGCTGCTGGCCTTCGGCATCCCGCTGGGCCTGCGCATGCTGCCGCTGCCGCTGGACGGGCCGCCGCCGCTGCGCATCGAGGTGACCGGCCATCAGTGGTGGTGGGCGGTGCGCTATCCGGAGACCGGCGTGGTCACCGCCAATCAGCTGATCCTGCCGGTCGGCCGGCCGGTGGACGTGGAGGTCGCCAGCGCCGACGTGATCCATGCCTTCTGGGTGCCGCGCCTGGGCGGCAAGCTCGACATGCTGCCGGGGCGCCGCGCGACCCTGCGCCTGCAGGCCGACCGGGCCGGCCGCTACCGTGGCCAGTGCGCGGAGTTCTGCGGCGCCCAGCACGCGCACATGGCGCTGGCCGTCGAGGCCCTGGAAACGCCGGCCTTCGAGGCCTGGCAGGCCGCCCGCCGGACAGCGTCTCCGATCGCGCCGGAACATGCCGCGGCGGTGGAGGCCTTCCGTCCCTATTGCGGCGAGTGCCACCGGGTGGCCGGGGTCAGCGATGGCCGCCGGGCGCCGGACCTCAGCGACGTCGGCGCGCGGCCCAGCCTCGGCGCCGGCACCCTGGCGAGGGAGGAGGGCGCCATGCGCCGCTGGCTGCGCGAGCACCAGAGGCTCAAGCCGCACAACGGCATGCCCCGTCACGACCATCTGCCCGAGGCCAGCCTCGATGCCATCGCCGCCTGGCTGGAGACCCTCGCCCCATGAGCGAAACCCGCGCGCAGAGCCCCGAACGGCTGCATCAGGACTTCCATGCCGTCTGGGGCAATCCGACCGGCTGGCGGGCGCTGTCCATCGTCAACCACACCAGCATCGGCCTGCGCTTCATGCTCACGGGGACGGTGTTCTTCCTCATCGGCGGACTGCTGGCGATGCTGATCCGCGCCCAGCTGGCGCGCCCCGAGCTGCCGCTGATCGATCACCAGACCTACAACCAGCTGTTCACCCTGCACGGCTCGGTGATGATGTTTCTGTTCGCCGTGCCGATGGTCGAGGGGCTGGCCGTCTACCTGATCCCCAAGATGCTCGGCGCCCGCGACCTGGTCTTTCCGCGCCTGAGCGCCTTCGGCTACTGGTGCTACCTGTTCGGCGGCACCATCCTGGTTTCCAGCCTGGCCCTGGGTCTGGCGCCGAACGGCGGCTGGTTCATGTACACGCCGCTCAGCAGCGCGGCCCACTCGCCGGGGGTGAATGCGGATTTCTGGCTGATCGGCATCACCTTCGTGGAAATCTCCTCGGTGGCCGGCGGCGTCGAGCTGGCGGTGTCGATCCTGCGCAGCCGCGCGCCCGGCATGAGTCTCGACAGGATGCCGCTGTTCGCCTGGTACATGCTGGTGACGTCGCTGATGATCGTCTTCGGCTTCCCGCCGCTGATCCTCGGCAGCATCCTCCTGGAGCTGGAGCGCGCCGCGGGCTTCGCCTTCTTCGACGTCGCCCGCGGCGGCGACCCGCTGCTCTGGCAGCACCTGTTCTGGCTGTTCGGCCACCCCGAGGTCTACATCATCTTCCTGCCGGCGGCGGGTATCGTCAGCACCCTGCTGCCGGTGTTCGCCCGCCGTCCGCTGGTGGGTTACCGCTGGCTGGTGCTGGCGGTGATCGGCACCGGTTTCCTCAGCTTCGGCCTGTGGGTGCACCACATGTTCACCGTGGGCATTCCGCTCTTGGGGCAGGCCTTTTTCTCCGCGGCCAGCATGCTGGTGGCGGTGCCCACCGGCATCCAGGTGTTCGCCTGGCTGGCCACCCTGTGGACCGGCCGGCCGCTGTTCAACGTGCCGATGCTCTGGCTGGTCGGCTTTCTGGTGATCTTCGTCGCCGGCGGCCTGACCGGGGTGATGCTGGCGCTGGTGCCCTTCGATTGGCAGGTGCACGACAGCCATTTCGTGGTGGCGCACATGCACTACGTGCTGGTCGGCGGCATGCTCTTTCCGCTGATCGCCGGGCTCTACTACTGGCTGCCGCACTTCTCCGGGCGCCTGCCGTCCGAGCGCCTGGGCCGCTGGGGCTTCTGGCTGACCTTCGTCGGCTTCAACGCGACCTTTCTGGTGATGCACTGGACCGGCCTCTTGGGCATGCCGCGGCGGGTCTACACCTACCCGGCGGGGCTCGGCTGGGCGCTGCCCAACCTGATTTCCTCGGTGGGCAGCTTCGTGATGGCCATGGGCGTGGCCATGGTGCTGCTGGACATCGGCCTGCATTTCCGTTTCGGCCGCCGCGCCGGCGACAACCCCTGGCAAGCCGATACTCTGGAGTGGGCCACCGCGCTGCCGCCGGCCGCCTACAACTTCGTCAGCCTGCCGGCCTGCACCAGCCGCCATCCGCTGTGGGAGAACCCGGCCCTCGGCCAGAGCATCGCCGAGGGCCGCCACGGGCTGCCGACCATCGACCACGGCCGTCGCGAAACCTGGGGCAGCGACCCGCTGAGCGGGCAGGTGCGCGAGATCATCCACCTGCCGGGCAACAGCTGGCTGCCCCTGTATGCGGCGCTGGTCCTGACGGTGGTCTGCCTGTCTCTCCTGAACGGCGCCTATGCCCTGGCCGGCGTGGCGGCGCTGGCGACCCTGGGCATCCTGCTGCGCTGGTCCTGGGTCAACGGCGCCCACCCTCTGGCCGCGCCGGATGCGCGCACCCGGCCGGGCGATCCGCCGCTGCATTCGCGCACCTTCGACGGCCCCGGCCTGTGGGGCATGGGCACTACGCTGCTGGCCAACGGCGTGCTGTTCTTCTCGCTGATCTTCGCCTGGTTCTACCTGTGGACCGTGGCGCCGAACTGGCAGCCGCCAGCGCGCTCGCCGCTGCCGGGATTGGCGCTGCTGCTCGACGGGCTGCTGCTCGGCGCCATCGTGCTGGGTTTCCGCTGGCTGGTGCGGCGCCTGCGCCGAGGGAACCACCGTCGGCTGGAAGGGGCGCTCTGGATGCTCGCCGCGCTGGGCCTGCTGCAGGCGGCAGGGCTCTCCTGGGTTCTCGCCGCGACGCCCCTGGCGCCCACTGCCAGCGCCCACGACGCGCTGATCGCCGTGACCCTCGGCTACCTGCTGCTGCACTGTGCCCTGGCGCCGCTGTTCACCGCGCTGCAGGCCTGGCGGGTGCGCCTGGGGCTGGTCGGCGAGCGGGCGCCCTACGAGCCGGCGGTGGTCCTCCAGTGGTGGGATTACTGCCTGCTGACCTTCTGGGCGAGCTATTTCGCCCTGGTGCTGTTTCCCCGGGGGATCGGCGCGTGAGGCCGGGGCATCCGCTGCAGCTGGCGCTCGGGCTGATCGTCTGGAGCCTGTGGCTGGTCGCCGTGTACGCCGGGCTGTCGCTGGGCTGCCTGCTGGCCCGGCCGGGCGACGGGCTGCCGGCCACCTGGCTCAACGGTCTGCTCGGCCTCTTCACCCTGCTCACCGCGGCCTGGCTGTTCGGCTGCGCCTGGTGGCTGTGGCGGGCGCCGCCGCCCGCGCTGGCGGCGCGGCGCTTCGTGGTGCGGGTCGGCGCCGCGGTCCATCTGCTGGCGGCCCTGGCCACGCTGTTCGTCGGCCTGCCGATTCTGACGCTGCCGCCATGCCTCTGATCGCTCTGCTGCTCCTGCTGCTGCCGGCCGGGGCGCAGGCCCACGGGCTGTTCGACCAAGGCCTCGGCCAACTGCTGGGCGAGCGGCTGCCGGTGCTGCTCGGCGCCGGTCTGCTGGCCGCCGCCTGGATCGGCTACGCGGGAGGCTGCCGGCGCCGGCCGGCGGCGCTGCGCCAGCGCCTGTTGCTGCACGGAAGCTTCCTGCTCGCGGCCCTCAGCCTGTTCGGTCCCCTCGACGAAGCCGCCGAAACCAGCGCCGCCCTGCACATGCTGCAGCACATGCTGCTGATGCTGGCCGTCGCCCCGCTGGCCGTGCTGGCCCGGCCGCTGCCGCAGTGGCACAGCCTGTGCGGCCCGCGCCTGGACCTTCTGTGGCGCGGCCCGCTGCGCCTGGCCCGGCGGCCGCTGGCCTGCGCCGTGCTGCACGGTTCGCTGATCTGGATCTGGCACGCGCCGGGGCCCTACCGGCTGGCGCTGGACAACCTCTGGTGGCACCTCGTCGAGCATGCCTGCTTCCTGCTCAGCGCCTGGCTGTTCTGGTGGTCGGTGCTGCGCGCCGGGCCGCGCCAGCAGGGGCAGGCGCTGCTGGCTCTGCTGCTGACCAGCATGCATACCGGCCTGCTCGGCGCCCTGCTGAGCTTCGCCCGGGTGCCGCTCTACCGCGCCACGGGCGATCTGGGCGACCAGCAGCTGGCCGGCCTGCTGATGTGGGTGCCGGGCGGCCTGGTCTACCTGCTCGCCGCCCTCTGGTGCGGGCTGCGCTGCTGGCAGCGTCTGCTGCGCCGCAGCGCCTCGGCGGCCGGCCCGGGGCCATGACGGCCGTCAGTCCATCGGCTTGTCGCGCAGGAACACCAGGCGCTCGGGCGTGGAGTGGCTGACCGAGAAGCGGTAGCCCCGGTCGTCGAAGTCCTTGAGGCCTTCCGGGTCGCGCAGGCGCTCCCTGATCACGTAGCGGGCCATGCGGCCGCGGGCCTGCTTGGCGTAGAGGCTGACGATCTTGTACTGGCCGTTCTTCAGGTCGCGGAATTCGGTGTCGATGACCCGGCCGCGCAGCAGCGGGCGTCTGACCGCCGAGAAGTACTCGTTGGAGGCCAGGTTGAGCAGCAGGTCGTCGCCCTGTTCGTCCAGCGCCTCGTTCAGCCAGAGGCTGATGCGCTCGCCCCAGAAGGCGTAGAGGTCCTTGCCGCGGGCGTTGGCCAGCTTTGTGCCCATCTCCAGGCGGTAGGGCTGCATCAGGTCGAGCGGGCGCAGCACGCCGTAGAGGCCGGAGAGCATGCGCAGATGCGCCTGGGCGAAGTCGAAGTCGGCCTCGTCGAAGTCCTCGGCATTGAGCCCGGTGTAGACATCGCCCTTGAAGGCGAGCAGGGCCTGCTTGGCGTTGGCCGGGCTGAAGTCGGGGGTCCATTCGGCGTAGCGCGCGGCGTTGAGCCCGGCGAGCTTGTCGGACAGGCTCATCAGCTCGGCGATCGCCTGCGGGGTCAGCTCGCGCAGCCGGATCATGAGTTCGGCGGCGTGGTCCAGGTACTGGGGCAGGGTGTGGCGTGCAGTGACCGGCGGGCTCTGGTAGTCGAGGGTCTTGGCCGGGGAAATCACCATCAGCATCGTTGCTCTCCTTCGGATCTGCGGCGATTCTAGCGTCTTTGGCCCGCGCCCCTCGCTTTCCCGGAGTCACCCGATGATCGAATGCAACCATGCACACTGGCAGTCCTCCCACGACTATCGTCCGCTGGAGGCGGGCAGCGAGCGCCAGGCCTGGCTGGTGGTGGCCCTGACCGGGGTCACCATGCTGGTGGAGATCGCCGCCGGCTATGCCTTCAATTCCATGGCGCTGCTGGCCGACGGCTGGCACATGGCTTCGCACATGCTGGCGATCGGCCTGACCGCGGTGGCCTACCTGCTCGCCCGGCGTTACGTGCAAGACCCGCGCTTCGCCTTTGGCACCTGGAAGATCGAGGTGCTGGCCGGCTTCGCCAGTGCGCTGCTGCTGGTCATGGTGGCCGTCCTGATGCTCGGCGAGTCGCTCTGGCGGCTCTGGCAGCCCCGCGAGATCGCCTTCGACCTGGCGTTGTGGGTGGCGGTGGTCGGTCTGGCGGTCAACCTGCTGTCCGCCTGGCTGCTGCGCGACCAGCACGACCACCATCACCATGGCCACGCGCACGGCCATGACCATGCCGATCACGATCACGGCCATGCCCAGGGCGGCCGCGATCTCAACCGCCATGCCGCCTACCTGCATGTGCTGACCGATGCGCTCACTTCGGTGGCGGCCATCGTCGCGCTGCTCGGCGGCAAGCTCTTCGGCTGGAGCTGGCTGGACCCGCTGATGGGCATCGTCGGCGCGCTGGTGATCGGTGTCTGGGCCAGGGGGCTGCTGGTCGAAACCGGCAAGGTGCTGCTCGACCGGGAGATGGACAGTCCAATGGTCGAGCGGGTGCGCGCCACCCTGGAGCGCGAGCCGGATACCGAGGTGGCCGACCTGCACCTGTGGCGCGTCGGCCGCGCCCAGTACGCCTGCATCCTCAGCGTGGTGACCCACGGCGACGGCAGCGCAGACCGCTACAAGGCCTGTCTGACGGGCATTTCCGGGCTGGTCCACGTGACCGTGGAGGTGAACCGCTGCGGGGGGAGGCAGTCAGGCGGGCGGGAGTGAATCCCCCCACTCTAGCGGCCCCCGGCGGGACCGCCAAGATTATTCCGCAACGGGATAAAAAAACCCTGGCAGGCGCTGAAAAGTACTTTTTTCTGTCATCCGTTTTGCTGTATCAACAAAGCCAGACCGCCTGACAGACCAAGGAAAGCGCTTGCGCGTCGTGTGATTGTCCACGGTCTGTCGCATGCGTGCGCACGCCCGGCGGCTCCGGCCGGCGGCGTGCCCGGCTTCTCCCGCCCGGTGCCGGAGAGGACGGCGGTTCTTCGCGGCGGAGCGCTGTATCCGGCATTCCGTCGCCTGCCCCCGGCCAGAAAAAGGTGACCGATTATGGATGACCACGGATGCGCCCACCCCACCCAGTCGACCCTCTACGTCCTCGACACCAACATCCTGATCCACGATCCCAACGCCTTGCTGAATTTCCAGGAACACCAGGTCGGCATTCCGATGACGGTGCTGGAGGAGCTGGACAAGCTGAAGACCGGCAAGCACACCGTGGCTGCCGAGTGCCGCCAGGCAATCCGGCTGATCGACCAGGTGCTCGGCGAGGCGACGCCCGAGGAGGTCGAGCAGGGCGTACCCATCCAGCGCGGCAAGAGCGGTCCCTGCGGCCTGCTGTCGATCCTCATGAGCCGCCGCGTCGGCGCTGACGACCGGCTGCCCGACGACGACAGCAACGACAACCGCATCATCAACCTGGTGGTGGATCTGAAGAGGCGCCGGCCGGAGGTGCCGGTGGTGCTGGTCACCAAGGACATCAACATGCGTCTGAAGGCGCGCGCCTGCGGGGTGGCGGCCGAGGACTACCACACCGACCAGCTGATCGACGACGTCAGCCTGCTGCCGCGCGGCTACCACAACCTTAGCGGCTCCTTCTGGGACCGGGTGAGCAAGGTGGATACCCGTCAGGACCACGGCCGCGCCTGGCACCGGGTGCAGCTCACCGACAACCTGCCGTCGCTGCACCTCAACGAGTTCATCCTCGACGAGCAGGGCTTCGTCGGCTGGGTCAAGGGCATCAAGGGCGACGAGCTCCTGATCCTCGACCTGCACCAGGAGCCCCTGCTGCACCAGGAGGCCTGGGGGCTGCGGCCGCGCGACATCTACCAGGCCCTGGCGCTGTTCGCCCTGCTCGAGCCGGACATCCATCTGGTCAACCTGACCGGCGCCGCCGGCTCCGGCAAGACCATCCTCGCCCTGGCCGCGGCCATCGAGCAGACCATGGTCAACAAGCGCTACCGGCGGATCATCGCCACCCGCAGCGTCCAGGGGCTGGACGAGGACATCGGCTTCCTGCCCGGCACCGAGGCGGAGAAGATGGAGCCCTGGCTCGGCGCCATCACCGACAACCTGGAGGCGCTGCACATGGACGACGAGAACACCCACGGCAGCGTCGACTACATCCTGCAGAAGGTGCCGCTGCAGTTCAAATCGCTGAACTACATCCGCGGGCGCAGCTTCCAGCAGAGCCTGATCCTCATCGACGAGTGCCAGAACCTCACCCCGCACCAGATGAAGACCATCATCACCCGCGCCGGCAGCGGCTCCAAGGTGGTCTGCCTGGGCAACCTGGCGCAGATCGACACCCCCTACCTGTCGGCCACCAGTTCCGGGCTGACCTACCTCACCGAGCGCTTCAAGGACTTCCGCCACGGCGTGCACATCACCCTGCAGGGGGTGCCGCGCTCGGCCCTGGCGGAGTACGCCGAGGCGAACATGTAGCGGCCGCGGCCGCGGGGCTGCCGTCGGCACCCCGCGGCCTGCCTGGCGGGCCGGCTGGGTATACAATTGGCCTCCTTTCGCGCCAGGAGCCGCTGTCATGCTCACCCATCTCGATTCCCAGGGCCATGCGCACATGGTCGACGTCACCGACAAGGCGAACACCGCCCGCGAGGCCGAGGCCGAGGCCTGGGTGCGCATGCTGCCGGAGACCCTGCGGCTGATCCAGCAGGGCGGCCATCCCAAGGGCGACGTGTTCGCCGTGGCGCGCATCGCCGGGATCATGGCGGCGAAGAAGACCCACGAACTGATTCCGCTCTGCCATCCGCTGCTGTTGACCGGCATCAAGGTCGAGCTGGCGGCCGAGGGCGAGGACCGCGTGCGCATCACCGCCCGCTGCAAGCTGGCCGGGCAGACCGGCGTGGAGATGGAGGCCCTGACTGCGGCCAGCGTCGCCGCGCTGACCCTCTACGACATGTGCAAGGCGGTGGATCGCGGCATGCTCATCGAGCAGATCCGCCTGCTGGAAAAGCAGGGCGGCAAGAGTGGCCACTACCGGGCCGATGCCTGATTCCGACGGAGAGCAGTATTCCCATGATTCACGTGCACTACTTCGCCCGCTACCGCGAGGCGCTCGGCGTTGATTCCGAGCAGCTTGGCTGGAGCGAGGCCTTCGCCCGCCTGGACGACCTGCGCCGCCACCTGCTGGCGCGCGGCGGCGACTGGGCGGTGCTCGGCGAGCGCAACCTGATGTGCGCCCGCAACCAGGAGCTGTGCGGCCTGGACGAGCCCTTGGCCGACGGCGACGAAATCGCCTTCTTCCCCACCGTCACCGGAGGCTGAGATGGGCATTCGGGTGCAGGTCGAGGCCTTCGATCCGGGGGCTGAGCTCAATGCGCTGCACGCGGCCAACGTCGGGGTCGGCGCGGTGGTCGGCTTCGTCGGCTACGTGCGCGACTTCAACGAGGGCCGCGAGGTCGGCGGGATGTTCCTCGAACACTATCCGGGGATGACCGAGAAGGCCCTGGGCAAGATCGCCGACGAGGCCGCGCAGCGCTGGCCGCTGCTCCGGCTGGAGATCCTCCACCGCATCGGCCGGCTGGAGCCGGGCGAGCCGATCGTCTTCGTCGGCACCGCCAGCGCCCACCGCCAGGCGGCCTTCGACGCCTGCGCGTTCGTCATGGACTACCTGAAGACCCGTGCGCCGTTCTGGAAGAAGGAGGATACCGGCGAGGGACCGCGCTGGGTCGAGGGCCGCGACAGCGACCAGGCGGCGGCGCGGCGCTGGTAGGGCGGAGGCAACCCGCCAGACGTGGCACGGGCCTGACTCGCAATGGCGGGTTGCACCGCCCTACGCCGGCTGGCCGTTCTCGTCGAAGTCGAGCACCGTGACTTCCTCGTCGGCGTCGGTGATCTCGGCCTGACGCAGGGCGCCGTTGGCGTGGTAGCTGTAGACGTGCTGCAGCTCCAGTTCGCCATAGACGATCTTCTCCATCTTGATCAGGCGGTCCTGTGCGTCGAAGTGGCCGCGGAAGAAGGTGTTGCGGTTGTGGAGACCGGCCTCGTCGAGTTCGTTCATCAGCTTCAGCGGCAGCTTGATGCCGCTGTAGGTGACGAAGTGACGGCAGGTGCCGGAAGCTTCGCTGCTCATGTGTCCTCTCATCGGGTGTGGTTTTGCGAAGGCGCGATGATCGCACAAAGCACGGGCCGTGCGGCGGGGCTCCGCCATTGCGCCGGCCCGGCAGGAAAGCGTCAGTCAATTTTCAGCGTGGTGATGATGAAGGCAGCGGTATTGGCAACTTCCCTGGTAATGCTCCTCGGTTTCGGCAACTCCGTGGCCGCCCATGACGACCACCATCATCATGAATGGCGGCGCTGGTGGGGCGATGAACGGAGGGAGGAGTTCCGGGACGGTCCGTGCGAGGTGAAGATCGAGTCGAAGCGCGGAGAGTACAAGCGGGAGGTGAAATGCAAGGACGGGATCGGGGCCCGCTGGCGCGGCGAATGGAAGGAGGAGTTCCGCGACGGCCGCTGCCGGGTCAAGCAGGAGGCGAAGCGCGACGAGTTCAAGGAGGAGGTCAAGTGCGATGACTGAGGGCCGCGCGTTTCTCCGCGAAGGGCGGCGACCGGACGAGCCTGCCTGGCCGGGGGGTGAAAAAGCGGCTAATACCCAATAGGGTCGCCTCGCGACCCTTCGCGGGTCGGTGGCCGCGCAAGGAGCTGAGGCTTGGCAGGGAGGCTTGCCGAGGGTTTGCGAGAGCGCTTGACCCTCCGGGGCCGCTGGCCGCTCCACTGCTGAAACGGAGGGGAAAACGATGACAGCGGAAAAGCACGTCAGCCGCATGAACGGCATCGACCTGGAGGTTCTCAAGGCAACCATCGGCGCCATCCAGAAGGATCCCGCGCTGGGCGCCTGTCGGTTCCGGGCGCGCAACGCCTGGCTCGGAGGCACGCGCAACTGCAGCACGATCTCCGGCTTCCATGGCGCCGGGCAGGAGATGGTGCACGCCGAGCCGTTCCTGCTGAATGCGGACGAGCCCGCCGTGCTCGCCGGCGGGGACAAGGCGGCCAACCCGGTCGAGCACCTGCTCAATGCCCTGGCCGGCTGCATCACCACTAGCATGGTCGCCCATGCGGCGGTGCACGGCATCTCCATCGACGAGCTGGAGTCGGAGCTGGAGGGCGACATCGACCTGCGCGGCTTCCTCGGACTGGACCCCGCCGTGCCCAAGGGCTACACGAACATCCGCGTGAAGTTCCGGGTGAAGACCGCCCCGGAAAACCTCGCGCTGCTCAAGGAGCTGGCGGCGTTCTCGCCGGTCTACAACACGCTGGTTCAGGGCGCGAAGGTGGAGATTGACATCGAGGCGTGCTGAAATTGCGCGCCGGACTGCGTTTCCGGCAAGCTGCGCCGCCGATGGGCCGGGCTGTTCCGGCCGCACGCGGACATTCTTCGGAGCGAGACGGCAATGCTTTCCAAACTCCTGATCGGCCTGCTCGGGCCAGCACTCAAGGTGCTCGTCGGCAAGGTCCTGGACGAGTTCTGCGACTGGCTGTTCGAGCGGCTCCGGGAGATCCTGCGCCGGCGCCGGGCGGCCAGCCTGGACAAGGCCGAGGCCCGCGCCGCGCAGGCGGACGAGCGGGCGCGCCGGGCCGGCACGCCGGACGAGGCGCGCGAGCAGGAGGCGGTCGCGCGGGTCTGGCGCGAGGTGGCGGAGATGTTCCGTCAGGAGAACGAGGCGCTGAAGGCGGAGCTGGAGGGCGTGCGGCGCAGCGCCGACCGTCAGGCGCAGCAGGCGGTGGCCGCCTTGCCGCTCGAGCAGGTCGTCGAGCCGGCCAGGAAGGTGCTCGAGAGCGATGGAGCGGGGCGTCCGCTCCGTCTCGATGGGTCGGCGGCGAGCAAGGAGTAGGGCGGCAGAGCCGCAGGCCTCGCGCACACCTTTTGGTCTCCTCAGTAGTGATACCAGCGCAGTTGCAGGCTCAGCTCGCTGGCCGGTGCGCCCTGCTGGCTGAATTCGCGGCGGGCGGCCAGGCGCAGGCCGAGGTTGGCGGCGATTTCCCACTGCTGGACCAGGCTCAGGTCACGGCGCACCTCGCCGTTGTGGAAGTAGTCGGCGCTGGCCTCGAGGCCGAGGTTGCCCAGCCGGTTGCGCCACAGCAGGCCGGCGTTGAAGCCGGCGGCCGGACTGATGAAGGCGGCGAAGTCCTCGTTCTGTTCCAGCCGGGCGGTGGCCAGGGCGAAGCCGAGCAGTCCTTCGGCGAGCGGCCAGGTGACGCCGGCGCCGCCGCTCAGGTGGCCGACCAGCTGTTCGTCGTCGTGGCGGCCCTTGCCGATGACCCGCTCCAGGCCGCCGCCGACCTGCCAGGACCAGGGCGAGAGCAGGGCGCTGCGCGGAGTCAGCGAGCGGATGTTGGCCAGGTCCAGTCGCTGCAGCTGCCAGTGATTGCCCTCGTATTGGCGCAGCTTGAGCTGGGCGATCTCGATCTGTGCGCCGAGGGGGAAGCCGTCGAGGTTGTCCTCAAGGTCGTGGTAGGCCATGCGCAGGCCGTATTCGGCGAAGCTCTGGTCTTCCCGGCTGCCGAGGGCGAGCTGCCAGGTGCGCGATTCGTGGCCGTTCTCCGGCGGCATGGGGCGCTCCACGGCGAGGCGCGGCGGCGGGTTGCGGTTGATCGCCTGCAGCAGGCGGTAGCTGTTGCGGGCGCTGCCTTCGTCGCGCTCCTCGCCGCTCTTGCGGTAGCGGATCAGCCGGTAGGCGGCGTCCTGCACCAGTGCCCGGCGTTCGGCCGGCAGCGCCTGGAAGGCCGGGCTGGCGAGCGCGGCACTGTCTTCGGCCAGGCGCCGCGTCCACTCCAGTTCCGTGCCGTTCAGCGGCTCTGCGCGCGCGAGCAGCTCCTTTTCCCGTGACGGACGGTAGTCGGTGCGCTCGACCAGCCCGGCCTGCTGCACCGCGCGCACGGTGTCGGCGGGGATGGCGGTGAGCGGGAACGGGTCGGTCAGCTCCAGGCCCGGGCGGGCGATCTCCAGCAGCTCGAGCAGGCGGTAGGAGCAGTTTTCGTCGAAGAAGTAGTAGTCGAACTGGATCTGCCGCAGTTCCCAGACGTGCTCGACCATCCGTCCGGTTTCCGCGGCGCTGAGGTTCAGCCGGTATTCCCAGAGGTCGCGGTTTTCCAGGCGGCTGTATTCGGCGAGCTTTTCCCGGTAGGGGAGCAGGGCGAAGAGACCGGGATAGCCGCCCATCAGCCCCTTCCAGGCGTACAGGATGCTGTTGTCGCTGCCCTCGATGTAGGCGCCGAAGTTCAGCGCATAGCTCAGCAGGGGGCTGCCCTGGGTGTCGATGCCGGGCGGATCGATGCGCAGCAGGGTGTGGCCGAACATCGACGAGGGGCTGTTCAGGTAGGCGGCGGGGAACACCAGCACCGTGCTGTGCGGGGCGATGTCGGCATGCCAGTCGGCGTATTCGCGGCACTGCGGCTGCGGCAGGTCGTCCAGGTTCAGCCGCTCGCGCAGCCAGCGGGTGCGGGCCGGAAAGCGGCACTGCGGATGGCGGTCGGCGAGGGCCGGCTCCTGGTAGAGGGCCGCGAGGGTGGCGGCGAGTTCCGCCGTGGGATCGCGCTCGCCCCGTTCGGCCAGGAAGAACTCGTCATCGTCGACATGACTGCGCCAGCCACCCAGCCGGTCGCGCTGGTAGTGGCCGAGAGCGAGCCAGAAGGGGTCTGCGGCCAGCTCGTGCAGGCGCGTCGCCGGCAGTTGCGGAGCGGCCTGGAGCGCGGCGCAGGCGCCGCCCAGCAGCAGGGGAAGCAGGCGTTTGAGCATGAGGGACTGGGACGGTCGGACAGAAAAGTGCCCGCCGGAGCGGGCACGAGGCGGAGGCGGGTCGCTGGGCCGGGTCAGGCCTGCTCGGCGTATTTGGCCAGGCGGGCGTCCTTCTTCAGAAGGGCGAGGGTGGCGTTGTGCACGTCCTCGGCGGTGACGTCGGCGGAGCTGAAGATTTCCGCGAAGTGCTCATGGGTCACGGCGGCGAAGTGGGCGCGGTCTTCCGGCTGCACGCCGAGCACCACGGCGTAGGTGGTCAGGGCTTCGCCGTCGCCCTTGGCCATGTCCTCGGACAGCTCGTCCATGATGCTGCCCAGTACCAGCATCGGCTTGCCGGAGTAGGTCAGGGCGCCGTCGGTACGGCAGCCGTTGGTGCCGGAGGTCATGCCGAAGGTAGCATTGCCCGAAGTGCCGTTGGTGGTCGAGGCGACCAGGTGCGAGGCCAGACCGCGTTGTCCCTTGAACAGCATGTTCCCCCAGCCGCAACTCGGGCCGCCCGGTGCCTCGGCGAAGGCATTGACGGAGGCGATGGCGAACAGGGAACCCAGCAGAATCCTTTTCATTGATGATCTCTTCTTCATGTGGAGAAACGGGCCGGTCCTCGCCGGCCGGTGCGCAGCATTTTGCAATGCCGTGGGGCTGTCAAGCCGGCCTTTCCGGTGGCGGTCGGGCACTTGATGCAGATCACTGCATATCGTCCAGTCTGGGCCACACTGAAGAGGAGTATGGCTGATTCGCGGGAGTGAACATGTCCGGCGTCTTCGATCCACAGGGCACCCTCGAGCGTCTGCACCGGGACTATCGGCAGCGCACCGAGGCCATCCGCGACGATCTGGCCCGGCCGCACGACACGGACGCCACCGAGCGGGCCGGCGAGCGGCAGAACGACGAGGTCCTGCAGGCCCTGCTGGCCGAGGCCGAGGCGGGCATGCGCCAGGTCGAGCGGGCGCGCCAGCGCCTGGCGGAGGGCCGTTATGGCCTCTGCCGGCGCTGTGGCCAGCCGATCGAGCCGGCACGCCTGGCCGCGCTGCCGGTCGCCGAACTCTGCCTGCACTGCGCCGGGCTGGAGCACTGAGTTCCTCGTAGCCGTTCGCCTGCACGCAAGGCATCGTCCGCCCTGCGCTGTCGATGGGGCGCCTTGCGGCGGGTCGGTGCGAAGGCCAGAATGGCGACTGTTTTCCCCCTCTCCGCGGCCTTGGCCGCCCGATGTAAGGACTCCCGATGCCCGACTCCGTTGCTGCCGGCCTGCGCCTGGCACCCGATGAGCTGACCCGTCCCTTCGATCCCGCCCAGTTCGCCTTCGCCAGTACCGACGAGCTGGAGCCCTTCCGCGGTGTGCTCGGTCAGGAGCGCGCGGTGGAAGCGCTGCAGTTCGGCGTGGCGATGCCGCGTCCGGGATACAACGTCTATGTCATGGGCGAGCCGGGCACCGGCCGCTTCTCCTACGTCAGGCGCTACCTGCAGACCGAGGCCAAGCGCCTGGATACGCCGCCCGACTGGGTCTACGTCAATCATTTCGAGGAGCCCCGCGAGCCGCGTTCGCTGCAGCTCGTGGCAGGCAGCGCCAGCGAGTTCATCGCTGACATCAATCTGCTGATCGACAATCTGCTGGCGACCTTTCCGGCGGTGTTCGAGACGCCGACCTACCAGCAGAAGAAGAGCGCCATCGACCGCGGCTTCAACCAGCGCTACGACCGCGCCCTCGACAGCATCGAGCGGCAGGCGCTGGACAAGGGCATCGCCCTGTACCGCGACAGTGCGAATATCGCCTTCACCCCGATGAAGGATGGCAAGACGCTGGATGAGGGTGAGTTCGCCCAACTGCCGGAGGCCGAGCGCGAGCGCTTCCATGAGGATATCGGCTACCTCGAGGAGCGCCTCAACGAGGAGCTGTCCAGCCTGCCGCAGTGGAAGCGCGAATCGAGCAACCAGCTGCGTCAGCTCAACGAGGAAACCATCACCCTGGCCCTGCAGCCGCTGCTCGCGCCGCTCTCGGAAAAATACGCGGAAAGTGCCGGGGTCTGCGCCTATCTGCAGGCGATGCAGGTCAACCTGCTGCGCACCGTGGTCGAGCAGCTGGGCGATGAGAACGTCACGGATGCCCAGCGGCGCGCGCTGGTGGTCGAGCAGTACTGCCCGAGCCTGGTGGTCGGCCATCACTGCCAGGGGGGCGCGCCGGTGGTGTTCGAGCCGCATCCCACCTACGACAACCTGTTCGGCCGCATCGAGTACGGCACCGACCAGGGCGCGCTCTACACCAGCTATCGCCAGCTGCGCCCGGGCGCGCTGCACCGCGCCAACGGCGGCTTCCTGATCCTCGAGGCGGAGCGGCTGCTCGGTGAGCCCTTCGTCTGGGATGCCCTCAAGCGCGCCCTGCATTCGCGTCAGTTGAAGATGGAGTCGCCGCTGGCCGAGCTCGGCCGGCTGGCCACCGTGACCCTCACCCCGCAGGTCATCCCGCTGCAGGTCAAGGTGGTGATCGTCGGCTCGCGGCAGCTCTATTACGCGCTGCAGGAGGTGGATCCGGACTTCCAGGAGATGTTCCGCGTGCTGGTGGATTTCGACGAGGAGATCCCGCTGGCCGAGGACAGCCTCGAGCAGTTCGCCCAGTTGCTCAAGACGCGCACTTCGGAGGAGGGCATGGCGCCCCTGTCCGGTCCGGCGGTGGCCCGCCTGGCGACCTACAGCGCGCGCCTGGCCGAGCACCAGGGCCGCCTGTCGGCGCGCATCGGCGATCTGTTCCAGCTGGTCAGCGAGGCCGACTTCGTCCGCCAGCTGGCCGGCGAGGCGCTGACCGGCGTCGGCCACATCGAGCGCGCCCTGAAGGCCAAGGAAACCCGCACCGGGCGGGTTTCGGCGCGGATTCTCGACGACATGCTCGCCGGCATCATCCTGATCGACACTCAGGGCGCGGCGATCGGCAAGTGCAACGGGCTCACCGTGCTGGAGATCGGCGACTCCGTCTTCGGCGTGCCGGCGCGGATCTCCGCCACCGTCTATCCGGGCGGTTCGGGGATCGTCGACATCGAGCGCGAGGTCAACCTCGGCCAGCCGATCCATTCCAAGGGGGTGATGATCCTCACCGGCTACCTCGGCAGCCGCTATGCCCAGGAGTTTCCCCTGGAGATCTCGGCGAGCATCGCCCTGGAGCAGTCCTACGGCTACGTCGACGGCGACAGCGCCTCCCTCGGCGAGGTCTGCACGCTGATCTCGGCGCTGTCGCGCACGCCGCTCAAGCAGTGCTTCGCCATCACCGGATCGATCAACCAGTTCGGCGAGGTGCAGGCGGTCGGCGGGGTCAACGAGAAGATCGAGGGCTTCTTCCGGCTCTGCGAGGCGCGCGGACTGACCGGCGAGCAGGGGGTGATCATCCCGCGCGCCAACGTCACCAACCTGATGCTCGACGAGCGCGTGCTGCAGGCGGTGCGCGCCGGACGCTTCCATGTCTATGCGGTGCGCCAGGTGGACGAGGCGCTCAGCCTGCTGCTCGGCGAGCCGGCCGGCGCAGCGGACGAGCAGGGCCGCTTCCCGACCGGCAGCGTCAATGCGCGGGTGGTCGAGCGGCTGCGGGAAATCGCCGAGATGGGCATGGAGGAGGATTCCGGCAAGCCGAAGGAGCCGCAGATCGGCGTTCAGGAATGAGAGGGCCCCGGCCTGCCTGGCAGGCCGGGGTGGCCGAATGCCGCAGGCCGGTCTCTGCTTGTCCTGGTTTTGTTCACCGACTTATCCACGGATTGGCTAGAGCAAAAATCTTTCTGGGTTGTCGTGTGGAGTGTACGCTGAAAGCACGACCCTGAAGGGGGATTGCCCTATGTCACGCACGCTTTGTCTGATCCGGAACTGCCTGGGACTGACCGTTCGCATCGAACTGGCAACCCGTCCGCTGGCAGGAGAGCAGGGGCTGTGGACGCTGCTCTTCGCCGCCGGCCTGTCCGGCGCGCAGCCGTCCTCGGTCAAGGCACAGGGGCCGTTTCGCGGGCCTGTGGCGGCAGAGCGGGTGCTCGACGAGGTGGCCTCGACCCTGGCAGGGGTGGGCTATCAGGAGTGCTCGGACCCGCTCATCTGGTGCCTCCATCTGCAGGCCGAACTGCGTCGGCTGAACGGCCCGCGACGCTGTCGCCCGGAAGGTCGCGAGTCCCAGCCGGAAGTCTGAGTGCGCACTGTTCGAGATTTGTACGGCGGGCGTGGGGAGCCGTCCGCCGGGCTTCGGAGCCGTTCATCCGCTCTTCGTTCACAGGGTTATCCACAGCAAATGGGGATATGTTGCCAGGCGTTTCCAGTGCAGGTGGGTGTCTTTGTCCCGATCATGCCCATGGGTATACTCGCCGCCGTTTTTGGCTGAGTGGATGCCCCATGGAACGTTTTCTCGAAAATGCAATGTATACCTCCCGCTGGCTGCTGGCGCCGATCTACCTCGGCCTGTCCCTGGCCCTGCTGGCGCTGACCCTGAAATTCTTCCAGGAGGTCTATCATCTGCTGCCGCACGTGTTCGAGATGGCCGAGGCGGAGCTGATCCTGGTCCTGCTGTCGATGATCGACATGTCGCTGGTCGGTGGCCTGCTGGTGATGGTGATGATTTCCGGCTACGAGAACTTCGTGTCCCAGCTGGACATCGACGAGGGCAAGGAAAAGCTCGACTGGCTGGGCAAGATGGACTCCGGCTCGCTGAAACTGAAGGTGGCCGCCTCCATCGTGGCCATCTCCTCGATCCACCTGCTGCGCGTGTTCATGGATGCGCAGAAGATCCCCAACGATAAGCTGCTGTGGTATGTGCTCATCCACATGACCTTCGTCATTTCTGCCTTCGTCATGAGCTATCTGGAGAAGATGGTCAAGCACGCCCATTGAGGTGGGCGTTTCCTGTGCGCCTTTTCCCTGTGCGCCGGCATGCCTGCGGATGCGTCCCGCCGATCAACTTTCCCGTCCCGCTCCTATGCTTGTGCTAGTCTGTCGGGCCTTTTCACCGACTGGAACTCCGTCATGAGCGAACTCAACCTTTCCACCGACGAAGCCCGCGTCAGCTACGGCATCGGGCGCCAGTTGGGCGACCAGATCCGTGACAACCCGCCGCCGGGGGTCAGTCTCGAGGCGGTGCTCGCCGGCCTGGCCGATGCCTTCGGCGGTCAGTCCAGCCGTGTCGAGCCGGCTGCACTGTCGGCCAGCTTCAAGGTCATCCGCGACCGCATGCAGGCCGAAGCCCAGGCCAAGGCCGAGGCGGCGGCTGCCGCAGGCGTCGCCTTCCTCGCCGAGAACGCCAAGCGCGAAGGCGTCACTGTGCTGGCCTCTGGCCTGCAGTACGAGGTGCTGACGGTCGGCGAGGGCCGCAAGCCGAGCCGCGAAGACCATGTACGGACCCACTACCACGGCACCCTGATCGACGGCAGCGTGTTCGACAGCTCCTATCAGCGCGGCCAGCCGGCCGAGTTCCCGGTCGGCGGGGTGATCGCCGGCTGGACCGAGGCCCTGCAACTGATGAACAGTGGCAGCAAGTGGCGCCTCTATGTGCCGAGCGAGCTGGCCTACGGTGATCAGGCCATCGGCAGCATCCCGCCGCACAGCGTGCTGGTGTTCGACGTCGAGCTGCTGGACGTGCTGTAAGATCGGGCTCCGCGGACAGGCGCGAGCGGAAACGAAAAAGCCGGACCCTCATGGTCCGGCTTTTTCGTTGTGATGCCGCGAGAGAGTCGTCAGTGGGTGCGTGCCACGGCGAAGCGGCTCAGCTCGATGAGGGCATCGCGGTATTCGCCAGCCGGCAGCACGTCCAGGCAGGCGATGGCGCGCTCGGCGTGCTCGCGGGCCTGGCGGGCGGTGTAGTCCAGGGCACCGGAGGCCTCCACGGCGGCGACGATGGCGGCCAGGTCCTCGATGCCGCCTTTCTGGATCGCCCGGCGTACCAGGGCGGCCTGCTCGGGGGTGCCTTCGCGCATGGTATAGATCAGCGGCAGGGTCGGTTTGCCTTCGGCCAGGTCGTCGCCGACGTTCTTGCCCAGGGTTTCGGCATCGCCGCGGTAGTCCAGCAGGTCGTCTACCAGTTGGAAGGCGACGCCGAGCGAGTCGCCGAAGCAGCGCAGTGCCTCGGTCTGTGCGGGGCTGGCGCCGGCCAGGATGGCGGCACCGTGGCTGGCGGCCTCGAAGAGCATCGCGGTCTTGCCGCGGATGACTTCCATGTAGGTTTCTTCCGTGGTGCTGGCGTCGCGCACCTTGGACAGCTGCAGCACCTCGCCTTCGGCGATCACCCGGGTGGCCTGGGACATGATGCGCATCACCGGCATGGAGGCCAGTTCGACCAGCATCTCGAAGCAGCGGGCATAGAGGAAGTCGCCGACCAGCACGCTCGGTGCATTGCCCCACAGGGCGTTGGAGGTGGAGCGGCCGCGGCGCAGGTCGGAGTCGTCGACCACGTCGTCGTGCAGCAGGGTGGAGGTGTGCAGGAACTCGATGGCGGCGGCCAGCAGGCGCATTTGCTCGTCGCACTTGCCGAGGGCGTTGCCGCAGAGCAGCACCAGCAGCGGGCGCAGGCGCTTGCCGCCGGCGGAGATGATGTAATCGCCGATCGTCTCCACCAGGGGGACCCGCGAGGTGAGCTGTTTGCGGATGATGCCGTCAACAGCGCTGAAATCGTCCGCGACCACGCGGTAAAAGGCCTGGGGTTGCATCAACGCCTCGAGCTTCTGATCAGTTGCCGCGGCATGCTAGGTGGCAGGGTATGGGCTGTCAAGGCGAGGGCTGGCGGCGCTTGCGTGGCTTCTGGTGCTTGCGTACAATCGCGGGCCCTAACTTCCCTGGGTATTTCCCTGTCTTACGCAATTGCGCGGGCGGTCATCCAGTCCGTGCAGCCATGCCGGCCAACGACTCCTTCTATAAAGCGCCGGGTGAGCAGGATCAACGGAGACATACCATGTACGCAGTAATCGTGACCGGCGGCAAGCAATACAAGGTTGCCGAAGGCGAATTCCTGAAGATCGAAAAGCTCGAAGTGGGCACTGGCGAAGCCGTGACCTTCGATCGCGTGCTGCTGGTCGGCAACGGTGATGACGTGAAGATCGGCGCTCCCGTGGTCGAGGGTGCCAAGGTGACCGCCGAGGTCGTGGGCCAGGGCCGTCACGACAAGGTGAGCATCATCAAGTTCCGCCGCCGCAAGCACCACATGAAGCACCAGGGCCACCGTCAGTGGTTCACCGAAGTCAAAATCACCGGTATCCAGGCCTGAGCCTGAATACCCGCTATTTGGAGTAACGCACTCATGGCACACAAAAAAGCTGGCGGTTCTACCCGCAACGGTCGCGATTCGGAAAGTAAACGCCTTGGCGTGAAAATGTTCGGCGGCCAGGTCATCAAGGCCGGCAACATCATCGTGCGTCAGCGTGGCACCCAGTTCCACGCCGGTTTCGGTGTCGGCATGGGCAAGGACCACACCCTCTTCGCGAAAGTGGAAGGCGTGGTCAAGTTCGAAGTGAAGGGTGCCTTCGGTCGTCGCTACGTGAGCGTCGTATCGGCCTGATCGCGGCATCGCCGGAAAAGCCCTGTCATGCGACGGGGCTTTTTTGTTTCTGTATCCTGTATCACTTGTTTCATTCAGCCCGTCCCATTGGCGGGAGGCGTACCCATGAAATTCGTCGATGAAGTTTCGATTTTTGTAAAGGCCGGTGACGGTGGCAACGGCATGATGAGCTTTCGTCGCGAAAAGTTCATCGAGAAGGGCGGCCCCAACGGTGGCGATGGCGGCGATGGCGGCTCCGTGTACATGGAGGCCGACGAGAATCTCAATACCCTGGTGGACTACCGCTATACCCGCCGCTTCGAGGCGCAGCGCGGCGAGAAGGGCGGTAGTACCGATTGCACCGGGGCCAAGGGCGAGGACCTGATCCTGCCGGTGCCGGTCGGCACCACGGTGATCGATGCCGGCACCCAGGAAATCATCGGTGATCTGACCCGCGCCGGGCAGCGCCTGCTGGTCGCCCAGGGTGGCTGGCACGGTCTGGGCAACACCCGCTTCAAGTCCAGCACCAACCGCGCGCCACGGCAGACCACACCGGGCAAGCCGGGCGAGGCGCGGGATCTCAAGCTGGAGCTCAAGGTGCTGGCCGACGTCGGTCTGCTCGGTCTGCCGAACGCCGGCAAGAGCACCTTCATCCGTGCGGTGTCGGCCGCCAAGCCGAAGGTCGCCGACTATCCCTTCACCACCCTGGTGCCGAATCTCGGGGTGGTCAGCGTCGGGCGCTACAAGAGCTTCGTGGTTGCCGACATCCCCGGGCTGATCGAGGGCGCGGCGGAAGGTGCGGGGCTGGGCATCCGCTTCCTCAAGCATCTGGCGCGTACCCGTCTGCTGCTGCATCTGGTGGACATGGCGCCGCTGGACGAGAGCGATCCGGCCGATGCGGCGGAGACCATCCTGCACGAGCTGGAGAAGTTCAGTCCGGCGCTGACCGAGCGCGAGCGCTGGCTGGTGCTGAACAAGGCCGATCAGTTGCTCGACGAGGAGCGTGAGGAGCGGCTGCGCGCGGTGGTCGAGCGGCTCGACTGGCAGGGGCCGGTATATGTGATTTCCGCGCTGGAGCGCGAGGGCACCGAGGCGCTCTGCCAGGACATCATGAAGTATCTAGACGAGCGCGCCCTGCGCATCGCCGAGGAGCCGGAATACGCCGAGGCGCTGGTCGAGCTGGATCAGCGCATCGAGGACGAGGCGCGCGCACGTCTGCAGGCACTGGACGACCAGCGTGCCCTGCGCCGCGCCGGCCTGAAGAGCGCCGATGCGCTGGAGGACGAAGACGACTTCGACGACGAGGACGACGGCGACGGGCCGGAGATCTTCTACGTGCGGTGATCCTGCGGGGCGGACGGGGTCCGTCCGGATTGGCGGCGGGTCGGGCTCGCCGTCTGACTGACAGAGCGGAAAGGCGGAGATGATGCGCGATAAGGTGACGGGTGCGCGGCGTTGGGTGGTGAAGATCGGCAGTGCCTTGCTGACTGCCGACGGTCGCGGCCTGGACCGTGTTTCGATGGCGGTCTGGGTCGAGCAGATGGTGGCGCTGCGCGAGGCTGGCGTGGAGCTGGTGCTGGTGTCTTCCGGTGCCGTGGCGGCCGGCATGAGCCAGCTGGGTTGGAATGTGCGGCCGAAGGCCATCCATGAGTTGCAGGCGGCGGCCGCGGTGGGGCAGATGGGGTTGGTGCGGGCCTGGGAATCGAGCTTCGCCGAGAATGGTCGGCACACTGCGCAGATCCTGCTGACCCATGACGACCTTTCCGACCGCAAGCGCTACCTGAATGCCCGCAGCACCCTGCGCACCCTGCTGGATCTCGGTGTCATCCCGGTGATCAACGAGAACGATACCGTGGTCACCGACGAGATCCGCTTCGGTGACAACGATACCCTGGCAGCGCTGGTGGCCAACCTGGTGGAGGCGGACCTGCTGGTCATTCTCACCGACCGCGACGGCATGTTCGATGCCGACCCGCGCAGCAATCCCGATGCGCAGCTGATCTTCGAAGCACGTGCCGACGACCCGCGCCTGGATGGCGCAGCCGGTTCCTCCGGCGGCGCCCTGGGGCGCGGCGGCATGCAGACCAAGCTGCGTGCGGCGCGGCTGGCGGCCCGCTCCGGCGCCCATACAGTGATCATCGGCGGGCGCATCGAGCGGGTGCTGGACCGCCTCAAGGCTGGCGAGCGGCTCGGTACCCTGCTGGCGCCCGAGCAGGGCATGCTGGCGGCGCGCAAGCAGTGGCTGGCCGGGCATCTGCAGATGCGTGGCACCCTGGTGCTGGATGCCGGGGCGGTGGAGGCGTTGACCCGTCATCATCGCAGCCTGCTGCCGGTGGGGGTCAAGTCCGTGGTGGGAAATTTCCGCCGCGGCGAGATGGTGGTCTGTGTCGATCGGGAGGGGGGCGAGATCGCCCGTGGCCTGGTCAACTACAGTTCTGCCGAGGCGCAGAAGATCATCGGTCGGGCTTCCGAGCAGATCGAGCAGTTGCTGGGTTATGTCGACGAGCCGGAGCTGGTGCATCGCGACAATCTGATCCTGGTCTGAGGAGGCGACATGCGCAGGATTCCATGGTTGCTGGCGGCGCTGTTGCCGTCCCAACTCCTGGCCGAGGAGATCGGCGAGGTGTCCACTGTGTTCAAGTGGTTCGGGCCGAACGACCGGATCGTCGTCGAGGCCTTCGACGATCCCAAGGTCGAGGGGGTGACCTGCTACCTGTCACGCCCGCGGACCGGTGGCGTCAAGGGTGGGCTGGGGCTGGCCGAGGACCGTGCCGAGGCCTCCATCGCCTGTCGCCAAGTCGGCAAGATCCGTTTCCGCGAGGAGCTGAAGGATGGCGAGGTGGTCTTCAAGGAGCGCACCTCGCTGGTGTTCAAGAGCATGCAGGTGGTGCGCTTCTTCGATGAGAAGCGCAACACTCTCGTCTATCTGGTCTACAGCGACCGGGTGATCGAGGGCAGCCCGCAGAATGCGGTGACGGCGATCCCGATTCTGCCCTGGGGGGAATGAGGGGGAGTGGGTGGTTCTCTCCCGCCCAAATCGCAGGCAACAAAAAACCGGCCATTGGCCGGTTTTTCGTGGAGCGCGTCCGAATCAGGCGGCAGCGGCTACGCCGAGGGCCTTGATGTGCGTGTTCAGGCGGCTCTTGTGACGAGCGGCCTTGTTCTTGTGGATGATGCCCTTGTCGGCCATGCGGTCGATCACCGGAACGGCAGCGGTGTAGGCGGTCTTGGCCTTGTCCAGGTCCTTGGCGTCGATAGCCTTGACCACGTTCTTGATGTAGGTACGAACCATCGAGCGCAGGCTGGCGTTATGGCTACGACGCTTCTCAGCCTGTTTGGCGCGTTTTTTGGCAGAAGGTGAGTTGGCCACCGTCAAGCTCCTCGAAACTGGGGGATACGAACAAATCTGGGATACAAGCAAATAAGGCCGCGAATCATGCCGAGATGTGGGGGGGATGTCAAGGGAAACGACTGGCGCGCATCACATTGCGGTGGTTGCCGGCGGCCTCTACACTCGCGAGCTCCGCTCGGTGCCAGACGCCGCTGTCGCCTGTGATAGCGATGCAATAGCATGACTGCCGAGCCCGTCATCTTCCTGTCAGGCCCCGAACCTCGCTTTCCATGAATCTACTCAAGTCGCTGGCAGCGGTCAGCTCCATCACCATGCTGTCCCGCGTACTGGGCTTCGTGCGCGATACCCTGGTGGCGCGCATCTTCGGTGCGGGTCTGGCCACCGATGCTTTCTTCGTCGCCTTCAAGTTGCCCAACCTGCTGCGGCGCATCTTCGCCGAAGGGGCCTTCTCCCAGGCCTTCGTGCCGATTCTCGCCGAGTACAAGACCCAGCAGGGCGAGGAGGCGACGCGCACCTTCATCGCCTACGTCTCCGGCCTGCTGACCGTGGTGCTGGCAGTTGTGACCCTGCTCGGCATTTTGGCGGCCCCCTGGATCATCTGGATCTCGGCGCCCGGTTTTGCCGATTCGCCGGAAAAGTTCGAACTCACCACCACGCTGCTGCGGATCACCTTCCCTTATATATTGCTGATCTCGCTGTCGTCCCTGGCCGGGGCGATCCTCAACACCTGGAACCGCTTCAGCGTGCCGGCCTTCGTGCCGACCCTGCTGAACCTCAGCATGATTGCCTTCGCGCTGTTCCTCGCCCCCTATTTCGATCCGCCGGTGTTGGCGCTCGGTTGGTCGGTGCTGGTCGGTGGCCTGCTGCAACTGCTCTATCAGCTGCCGCACCTGAAGAAGATCGGCATGCTCGTGCTACCGCGCCTGGACCTGCACGATGTTGGCGTGTGGCGCGTGCTCAGGCAGATGCTGCCGGCCATTCTCGGCGTGTCGGTGGGGCAGATCTCGCTGATCATCAACACCATCTTCGCGTCCTTTCTCGCCGCTGGCTCGGTGTCCTGGATGTACTACGCCGATCGCCTGATGGAGCTGCCGTCCGGGGTGCTCGGCGTGGCGCTGGGGACCATCCTGCTGCCGGCCCTGTCGAAGACCCATGCCTGCCAGGACCGCTGCGAGTATTCGAAGCTGCTCGACTGGGGGCTGCGTCTGTGCTTCCTGCTGGTGCTGCCCTGCGCGCTGGCCCTGGCGATCCTTGCCGAGCCACTGACCGTGTCGCTGTTCCAGTACGGCAAATTCACCGCCCATGATGCCCTGATGACCCAGCAGGCGCTGATCGCCTACTCGGTCGGCCTGCTTGGGATCATTCTGGTGAAGGTGCTGGCGCCGGGCTTCTACGCCCAGCAGAACATCCGCACGCCGGTGCGCATCGCCGTCTTCAGCCTGGTGACGACCCAGCTGATGAACCTGGTCTTCATCATCCCGCTCAAGCATGCCGGCCTGGCGCTGGCAATCAGCCTGGGGGCCTGCCTGAACGCCGGTCTGCTCTACTGGAAGCTGCGCCAGCAGCGGCGCTTCGAGCCGCAGGCCGGCTGGGGAAGGTTCCTTGTCAAGCTGGTGCTGGCGGTGCTGGTGATGGTGGTGGTGCTGCTCGGCATGCTGGCGCTGATGCCGCCTTGGGAGCAGGGCGGGATGGCAGAGCGCTTCCTGCGCCTGGGCGCGCTGGTGCTGGCGGGAGTCGTGGCCTATTTCGGCATGCTGGCGCTGCTCGGCTTCCGGTTGCGGGATTTTTCCCGCAAGTCGATCGCCTAGCCCTGGGATGCGCCGCACAGGTTGCCGTACCGGCGGCGATCCGCCGGCCGGGGCGCCTTGCCGGCCTGTTGCCCGGCGCCGGCTGTGCGTATAATCGACCACTTTGCAAGCAAGATGTTTCCTATGCAGCTGGTTCGAGGCCTCCATAATCTGCGGCCCCAGCATCGGGGTTGTGTCGTCACCATTGGGAATTTCGACGGTGTCCACCGTGGCCACCAGGCGATCCTTGCACGCCTGCGCGAACGTGCGACCGAATTGGGCCTGCCCGGCTGCGTGGTGATCTTCGAACCCCAGCCGCGGGAATTCTTCGCCCCGGACAGCGCTCCGCCACGCTTGACCCGCCTGCGGGAAAAGCTCGAACTGCTCGCCGCGGAAGGGGTCGACCGGGTGCTCTGCCTGGCGTTCAACCGCCGCTTCTGCCAGTTGAGCGCCCAGGCCTTCGTCCAGTCCGTACTGGTCGACGGCCTGGGCGTGCGCCATCTGGAGGTCGGCGACGACTTCCGCTTCGGCTGCGACCGCGCCGGCGACTTCGCGTTTCTACGTCAGGCAGGCGCTGCCGAAGGCTTCACCGTCGAGGCGGCGGTCACCGTCGAGGTGGACGGCCTGCGGGTCAGCAGCACGCGGCTGCGCGCGGCTCTGCATCATGGCGACCTGCCTCTGGCCGAGCGCCTGCTCGGCCGGCCGTTCAGCCTCTGCGGGCGGGTTCTGCACGGCCAGAAGCTGGGCCGCCAGCTCGGTACGCCGACCGCAAACGTGCAGCTCAAGCGCCGCCGGGTGCCGCTCAGCGGCGTGTACCTGGTGAGCACCGAGCTGGACGGGCGCTGCTGGCCGGGAGTAGCCAACATCGGCGTCCGACCCTCGGTGGCGGGCGATGGCCGCGCCCATCTGGAAATGCATCTGCTGGATTTTGCCGGTGACCTGTACGGTCGGCACCTGCGCGTCACCTTCCATCACAAGCTGCGCGACGAGGAACGTTTCTCTTCCCTGGAAGCGCTGAAAACGGCGATCGACGCGGATATCGCCGCCGCCCGTGCCTACTGGCAGGGTAAACCGCTTACTCACGAGCCCGAATGACGATGACCGACTACAAAGCGACCCTCAATCTGCCGGAAACGGCGTTTCCGATGAAGGCCGGCCTGCCGCAGCGCGAGCCGGAGACGCTGCAGCGCTGGAACAGCATCGGCCTGTACCGCAAGCTGCGGCAGATCGGCGAGGGGCGTCCGAAGTTCATCCTGCACGACGGCCCGCCCTACGCCAACGGCAACATCCACATCGGCCATGCGGTCAACAAGATCATCAAGGACATGATCGTCCGCTCGAAGACTTTGGCCGGCTTCGACGCGCCCTACGTGCCGGGCTGGGACTGCCATGGCCTGCCCATCGAGCACAAGGTGGAAACCACCTTCGGCAAGAACCAGCCAGCGGACCTGACCCGCGAGCGCTGCCGCACCTACGCCGCCGAGCAGGTCGAGGGGCAGAAGGCCGACTTCATCCGCCTCGGCGTGCTCGGCGACTGGGACAACCCCTACAAGACCATGGACTTCGCCAACGAGGCCGGGGAAATCCGTGCGCTGGCGAAGATGGTCGAGGGCGGCTTCGTGTTCAAGGGGCTCAAGCCGGTGAACTGGTGCTTCGACTGTGGTTCGGCGCTGGCCGAGGCGGAGGTCGAGTACCAGGACAAGAAGTCCGACGCCATCGACGTGGCCTTCCCGGTCGAGGATGAAGGCAAGCTGGCCGCCGCCTTCGGCCTGGCGAGCCTGGCCAAGCCGGCCGGCATCGTGATCTGGACCACCACCCCCTGGACCATCCCGGCCAACCAGGCGCTCAACGTCCATCCGGAATTCACCTATGCGCTGGTCGATACCGGCGAGCGGCTGCTGGTGCTGGCCGAGGAGCTGGTCGAAGGCTGCCTGGCGCGCTACGGCCTGCAGGGCGAGGTGCTGGCCACCGCGAAAGGCGAGGCCCTGGAGCTGATCCGCTTCCGCCATCCGTTCTACGCGCGCTTCTCGCCGGTCTACCTGGCCGACTACGTGGCGCTGGACGCCGGCACCGGCATCGTCCACTCGGCGCCGGCCTACGGCGAGGACGACTTCCGCAGCTGCAAGCACTACGGCATGCACAACGACGACATTCTCACCCCGGTGCAGAGCAACGGGGTGTATGCCGAGTCGCTGCCGTTCTTCGGCGGCCAGTTCATCTGGAAGGCCAACCCGAACATCGTCGCCAAGCTCGCCGAGGTCGGCGCCCTGCTCAAGCACGAGAGCATCCAGCACAGCTACATGCACTGCTGGCGGCACAAGACCCCGCTGATCTACCGTGCCACCGCCCAGTGGTTCGTCGGCATGGACAAGCAGGCCCACGACGGCACCACGCTGCGCGAGCGCGCCCTGACCGCCATCGAGCAGACCCAGTTCGTCCCTGCCTGGGGCCAGGCGCGCCTGCACGGGATGATCGCCGGCCGTCCGGACTGGTGTATCTCGCGCCAGCGCAACTGGGGCGTGCCGATTCCCTTCTTCCTGCACAAGGAAAGCGGCGAGCTGCATCCGTGTACCGTCGAGCTGATGGAGCAGGTGGCCCGGCGCGTCGAGCAGGAGGGCATCGAGGCCTGGTTCAGGCTCGAGCCGGCCGAGCTGCTCGGCGAGGAAGCCGCCCAGTACGACAAGATCGCCGACACCCTGGACGTCTGGTTCGACTCCGGCACCACCCACTGGCACGTGATGCGCGGCTCGCATCCCATGGGCCACGACCAGGGCCCGCGCGCCGACCTCTACCTGGAAGGCTCCGACCAGCACCGTGGCTGGTTCCACTCGTCGCTGCTGACCGGCGCGGCCATCGACGGCCATGCGCCGTACCGCGGCCTGCTGACCCACGGCTTCACCGTGGACGAGAACGGCCGCAAGATGTCCAAGTCCCTCGGCAACGTCATCGCCCCGCAGGAGATCACCGACAGCATGGGCGCCGATATCCTGCGCCTCTGGGTGTCGGCCACCGACTACTCCGGCGAGATGGCGGTGTCCAAGCAAATCCTCCAGCGCAGCGCCGACGCCTACCGGCGCATCCGCAACACCGCGCGCTTTTTGCTCTCCAACCTCAACGGCTTCGATCCGGCCAAGGACCTGCTGGCCGCCGAGGACATGCTGGCGCTCGACCGCTGGGCGGTGGACCGCGCCCTGCTGCTGCAGCGCGAGATCGAGGAGGCCTTCGACAGCTACCGCTTCTGGGTCGTCTACCAGAAGGTGCACAACTTCTGTGTGCAGGAGCTGGGCGGCTTCTACCTCGACATCATCAAGGACCGCCAGTACACCTGCGCCGCTGACAGCGTGGCGCGGCGTTCCTGCCAGAGCGCCATGTACCACATCGGCGAGGCGCTGGTGCGCTGGATCGCGCCGATCCTGGCGTTCACCGCCGAGGAGATCTGGCAGTACCTGCCCGGCGCGCGCAACGAATCGGTGATGCTCAACACCTGGTATCAGGGCCTCTCCGAGCTGCCGGAAGGCTTCGCGCTGGATCGTGCCTTCTGGGAGCAGGTCATGGTGGTCAAGGCCGCGGTCAACAAGGAGCTGGAGAATCTGCGCGTGGCCAAGGCCATCGGCGGCAACCTGCAGGCCGAGGTCACGCTGTTCGCCGAGCCGGCCCTGGCCGAGCGCCTGGCCCTGCTGGGCGACGAGCTGCGCTTCGTGCTGATCACCTCCGCCGCCCAGGTCCAGCCCCTCGAAGCCGCCCCGGCGGACGCGGTGGAAACCGAGGTCGGCGGTCTGCGGATCAGGGTGGTCAAGTCGGCCCACGCCAAGTGCGCCCGCTGCTGGCACCACCGCGAGGACGTCGGCGTCGACCCGGCCCACCCGGAAATCTGCGGGCGCTGCGTGGAGAACATCCAGGGCGAAGGCGAGGTCCGCCGGCATGCGTGATGCGCGTGGCAGGGAAGAGGGGGCAGGTGTCCGCCCATGACTTCCCGTTTCGGCAAGCTCCCCTGGCTCTGGCTGAGCCTGCTGGTCTTCGTCCTCGACCAGGCCAGCAAGCTCTATTTCGAAGGTGCCCTGCGACTCTACCAGCAGATCGAGATCGTTCCCGGGCTGTTCAGCTGGACCCTGGCCTACAACACCGGCGCCGCCTTCAGCTTCTTGGCCGGCGAGTCCGGCTGGCAGCGCTGGCTGTTCGCCCTGATCGCGGTCGCGGTCAGCGCCGTGCTGGTGGTCTGGCTCAAGCGCCTGCAGTCCGCCGAGACCTGGCTGGCCGTCGCTCTGGCCCTGGTGCTGGGCGGCGCCGTGGGCAACCTGTTCGATCGCGTGGCCTACGGCCATGTGATCGACTTCATCCTGGTGCACTGGCAGGATCGCTGGTTCTTCCCGGCGTTCAACCTGGCCGACAGTGCCATTACCGTGGGCGCCATCATGCTGGCGCTGGATATGTTCATCAGCAAGAAGTCCGGAGAAACCGCCCATGACTGAACTGCGCATCGGTCCCGATCGGGAAGTCACCCTGCATTTTGCCATCAAGCTCGACTCGGGCGACCTGGTCGACACCACCTTTGACAAGCGCCCGGCCACCTTCCGGATCGGTGACGGCAACCTGCTGCCCGGCTTCGAGCTGGCCCTCTACGGCCTCAAGGCCGGCGACAAGCGCGCCCTGCCGATCGCCCCGGAGCAGGGCTTCGGCCGGCCCAACCCGCAGAACGTGCAGGTCATGCCGCGCAGCCAGTTCGAGGGCATGGAACTGTCCGAAGGGCTGCTGGTGATCTTCAATGACGCCGCCAGCAGCGAGATGCCCGGCATCGTCAAGGCCTTCGACGACCGGCAGGTCACCGTCGACTTCAACCATCCGCTGGCCGGCCGCGAACTGACCTTCGAGGTGGAGATCCTCGAGGTCAAGCCGGTCTGATCGCCGGAAACCCGGCGGGCGAGGCCCGCCATGGTTGTCACCCGCCATTTCCCGCCGAGGCCCCCATGCACATCAAACTCGCCAATCCCCGCGGCTTCTGCGCCGGCGTCGACCGGGCCATCGAGATCGTCAACCGCGCCCTGGAGGTCTTCGGCCCGCCGATCTACGTGCGCCACGAAGTGGTGCACAACAAGTTCGTGGTCGAGGACCTGCGTGCCCGCGGCGCGGTCTTCGTCGAGGAGCTGGACCAGGTGCCGGACAACGTCATCGTCATCTTCAGCGCCCACGGCGTATCCCAGGCCGTGCGCGGGGAGGCGGAGCGGCGCGGGCTCAAGGTATTCGACGCCACCTGCCCGCTGGTGACCAAGGTGCACCTGGAGGTCGCCCGCTACAGCCGCGACGGCCGCGAGTGCATTCTCATCGGCCACCAGGGGCATCCGGAAGTGGTGGGCACCATGGGCCAGTACGACACCGCCAGCGGCGGCGCCATCTACCTGGTGGAGGACGAGGAGGACGTCGCCCGCCTGCAGGTGCGCAATCCCGAATCCCTGGCCTTCGTCACCCAGACCACCCTGTCGATGGACGACGCCGCCCGGGTGATCGATGCCCTGCGTGCCCGCTTCCCGGGCATCGGCGGCCCGCGCAAGGACGACATCTGCTACGCCACCCAGAACCGCCAGGACGCGGTCAAGCAACTGGCCGGCGAGTGCCAGCTGGTGCTGGTGGTCGGCAGCCCCAGCAGCTCCAACTCCAACCGCCTGCGCGAGCTGGCCGAACGCATGGGCGCCCCGGCCTACCTGGTCGACGGTGCCGAGGATCTGCGCCGCGAATGGTTCGCGGGCATCCAGCGCGTCGGCATTACCGCCGGTGCCTCGGCACCGGAAGTGCTGGTGCGTGGCGTGATCGAGCGCCTGCGCGAGTGGGGTGTCACCGATGTCGAGGAACTGGCCGGCCGGGAGGAGAACGTCACCTTCTCGATGCCGAAGGAGTTGCGGGTGGTGCGGGTGGACTGAACCGTTTGCATCGATATTCCGCTGCGGAGACCGAGTAAGGACACCTCTTCATTTCTCAAGTTGGTAGCTGCCTTGCAGCGCCACGTCAGAATTGCGCACTTATCCTGAGAACGGGCAGGGTAAGGGCGCTATCTTCACCTCCATTCATGCCCGGCAGCGTCATGGGCCGTGCGGAGCCAGAGCTTTTCAGGTTCAGGCTCTTGGCGAACTCCCGCACGCCGCGGTTTGACCGTGGCTGGGGTTTCACGCCGCTGCGACTGGGCGTACGCACCGACTTGTGCCTTGGATGGGGGTGTTTGATGGTCTTTGAGCGAAGCCGCTTGGCTCGTGCGCGGTATTCGTCGGGTTTCACGCTGATCGAATTGATGATCACGGTGGTGATCGTCGCCATCCTCATGGGCATCGCACTGCCGAGTTATCGACAACATGTGGTCAGGTCGAATCGTGCGGCGGTCGAGGCCTTCATGCTCGAAGCGGCCAACAGACAGGAACGCTATCTTCTCGACAAGCGCACTTATGCCGACAGCCTCAGCACCCTGGGGATGTCTCTGGGAGCGGATGTTTCTTCGAATTACACGGTCGCGGTCACCAGTTCATCCAGTGCAGGCCTGACCTACACCATCACCGCCACTCCCATCGGTTCGCAGCTAGCCAGCGATACGGAGTGCGGGGTGCTCACCCTTGATCAACTGGGTGCCAAAACGGCGGCAGGCGGCGGTTCGCGCTGCTGGAAATAAGGTGAAGGCCATGAAGTTCGGCAGTATGGCTTCGCGAAAAAAGCCGGTTGGCGGTTTTACCCTGGTCGAGTTGCTGGTCGTCATCGTGCTTCTGGGGATTCTGACGACGCTGGCAGTTCCCTCCTTCAATCAGTATCAGGCTACCCAGTCCGTGCGAAATGCCGCGTCGGATCTGGTTTTCGCCATGAACTTCGCCCGCAGCGAGGCGGTAAAGCGCAACACGGACGTAACGGTTTCCGCCAACAGCACATGGGACGGCGGGTGGGTCGTCAAGGCCGGGACTCTCACGCTGCGAGAGTTCGCCTCCCATTCAGGCGTGACGATCGAGTCGGATGTGACTGCGATTACCTACAAGGGCACGGGGCGCGCGACTGCCGGAGCAACCTTTGACATTACCCCCCTGGCTGAGGGAGTGACGGCGCAATGCGTAAGAATCTCGGGAAGCGGCAAGCCCAACAACCGTACGGGGGCATGCAGCGGATGAGCCGGCAATCGAGCAACGCGGGTTTCACCCTGATCGAAATTCTGGTGGCCCTGCTCATCTTCATGGTCAGCTCGCTTGGAATTGCCGGCCTGGTGACGCGCACGGTGCAGCAGGAGAGCGAGTCCTATCAGCGGGTGCAGGCCCTTATCCTGCTGCAGGACATGCAGGAAAAGCTCGGGGCGAACCGCCAGGCCGCCGCTTGTTATGCCAGCACGGAGACTCTGGGCACCGGCTTCGACAGCAGCATCAGCTGCAGTACGGGTTCTACTGCCCAGCAGGCCACCGCCGTTGCCGATCTGCAGCGCTGGGACAGCATTCTCAAGGGGGCGGCAGAAAAGGACGGTACCACCAACGTGGGAGCCCTGATCGGTGCACGAGGCTGCATCCGCCTGGTCGACGCCGACGAGAGAACCTACCGCATCACCGTCGCCTGGCAGGGCCTGGGAGACACCGTCGCGCCAGGAAACGACTGCGGCAAGGGCAGTTATGGAGCGGAAACTCTACGTCGAACCGTCAGTGCGCTGGTGCGCTTGGGGAAACTCTCTTCATGAAGCCGTCTGCTTTGCCGATACCTGTCCGTTTCGCCCGATATTCCGGAAACTCCGCCATGCCAAGCCCTTCGCGCCAGGCCGGTCTCGGCCTGGTCGAAATCATGGTCGCCCTGGCGATCGGGGCCTTCATGCTCGGCGGCGTGTTGAGTCTGGTGATCTGGGTTAGCCAGGCCCGCACGGAACTGAACAAGACCTCCGAGCAGATCGAGAACGGTCGCTATGCCATCCAGCTGTTGAGCGACGAACTGCGCCTTGCGGGCTTCTACGGAGCCTCCCAGGTCGCAGCATCGTCTTATAGTGCGCCCTCGCCCTGTACGACTGCCATGACGAGTCTCGGATTTGCCTTTACCGATGTCGGCGGGGCCTTCAACGCACAGCTTCCTGCTGCGCTACAGGGATACGCCGCCCTGTCCACGACCGGTGACGATGTCTCCTGCCTTACCAATGCGCACAGCGACAGCGAAGCCCTGCTGGTTCGCCGCGCCGAGACGAGCAGTGTGGCGACCACCACGGCAGGTGTTCCCTATATACAGCTGTCGCAGTGCCAGACCGATGCGAAGCCGATGACCGCCAACATGGATTCCGGATTCACAGGCTTCGATCTCCTGGGCAAGGACTGCGCGACGACTCAGAAAGCGGAATTGTGGCCCTATGTCTTGCGCACCTACTACCTGAGCGGCTGTGACATCTGCAGTCCGAGTGACGGCATTCCCACCCTGAAGATGGCCGAGCTGCAGGAGGTGGGCGGAGCGCTGAGCATCGTCACCCAGTCGCTGGCCGAGGGCATCGAGGACATCCATTTCGAATATGGAATGGATCTGGATACCGATGGTGCGCCCGACTGCTATGTCCCGGATCCGAGGGTCGATACAGCGCCGGCTGCCGCGAATTGTCCGATGACCGGCTGGTCGAGCGCGGATGCGCCGAACTGGTCGAATGTGGTCAGCGTCAGGGTCAACTTGTTGGCCAGAAGCACCGAGTCCAGTGCCGGCTGGAAGGACGAGCGCGAATATGACCTCGGGCGCAAGGACGCCGAAGGAAATAGCGACCTGGAGGGGCCTTTCAACGACAGCTACAGAAGGCAGGTATACAGCGCCGTGGTGACCTTGCCGAATGTCTCGGGGGTACGCGAACAATGAGCAGACGTCTGCAGAGCCGGCCCGAGCGGCAGCGGGGGGCGGTGCTGGTCGTGGTCCTGGTCATGCTGGGCATCCTGACCCTCATCGTCGCGGCCATGGTCAACAGCTCGAACATCAACTTCCGCATCGCCGGCAACCAGCAATACCGCAGCGAAGCCCAGCTGACCGCGCAGAACGCGATCGAGGAATACATCAGCAACGAGGCCAACTTCACGATTCCGCTGCCGACGGCTGCGATCAGCATTCCCTCGGACCTGGATGGCGATGGCGTGGATGAGTTTTCCGCCGTCGTGGAGCCGCCGGTCTGCCTGCGCTCCATTCCCATCAAGCTGACCGAGCTGAACGTGAAGAACGCGGACGACGCCTCCTGTTACGGCAGCGGTGCGGTACAGGAGAGCGGTCTGTTGAGCGATGGGGTGGCGACCGGCAACTCCTGGTGCTCGAAGATGATGTGGGATGTGCATTCCAGCGTCGAAGACACCGGACTGACGAATGCCCGGGTCGAAGTGCATCAGGGCGTCTATCTCAGGACTTTGCTGGGCACGCCGTGCCCCTGAGCCTTTCTTTCGAAGTAGTAGCGGCAGGGAGAGTGGTCGTGAAGAGGTTTTCAATCTGGTGTGCTGCGGCGGTTCTGCCCATGCTGTTGGGCACGCACAGTGCTTTCGCGCAGGACATCGATATCTATACCGGCATCAACCCGGCGGGCGGCAACGTGCCGACGGTCCTGCTGGTCTGGGACAATGCGGCGAACAACAGTGCCAGTGCCGAAGAGATTTGCACTCAGTATGCCGATGGCAGTGGCGCACCAAGTCTGGGGACCGCGACGGCCGCGGGCATGGAGCAGTGCGCGATGGTCAACGCCCTGCATGCCCTGCGCAGCGACCCGAATCTGCTGGGCATGATCAAGATCGGCCTGATGGTCTTCAACAAGAACGACTTCAAGAGTGGCAACGGTCAGTGCGGTTACCTGGTGCATGCGCCCCAACTGATGGACAAGGATGGGATCGATAGCCTGATGGCGAAGATCAAGGCGTTCACGGATACCGGCTCCAGCACCATCAAGACCAATAGCGTGGCGGTAGGCGCGACCATGGCTGAGGCCTGGGCTGCACTGAACGGTAGAAGCGCTTCCTGTTCGGGCGTGAATTATTCCACGCTCGCCGAGGTGGCGATCCAGTGTCGCGATGCGGTGCTGATCTATATCGGCAATGCCTTCACCAACAGCAACCCGGGCGATGGCGGAGATGCCGATGCCATTCTCAAGCAGGAGCTGAGCGAGGTTTTCGGCTATGCCTCCGGTTCCAACGCATATTCCCTGTTCAGCAAGCCGATCGCGGTGCCCCTGCTGAATACTTCGGGCAACACCAACAACGATTTCTGGGCCGACGAATGGGCCCGTTTCATGAAGCGGGTCTCGGTGATCGATAGTACCGCCGCCGACAAGAACGTCACGACCTACACCATTTCGGTGAGCGACCTGGCCAACCAGGCCCAGGCCCAGAGCACAATCAACTACTACGCTGAGATGGCCAAGCAAGGCGGGGGCAAGAGCTTTCTGGTCGATGTCAAGGACACCGATGGTCTTTCCAATGCCTTGTTCACCGTGTTCAACGACGTGCAGGCCAAGAACAGCGTCTTCGCTTCCGCCACCCTGCCGGTGACGGCGAACACCCAGGGCACCTACCTGAATCAGGTGTTCGTCGCCATGTTCCGTCCGGACGACAATGCCAACCCACGCTGGTACGGGAACCTCAAGCAGTATCAGTTGGGCCTGGATTCCGGCAACAACATCGTCCTGACCGACTCCACGGAAGATCCCGATACCGGGGCCGTCACCTCGAAGACCAACCCGACGACCGGGGCCATCTCGCCGGAGGCGGTCAGCTTCTGGACAACTAATTCGCCCGGCGTAACGGACTGGCCGAGCACCGGTTTCTGGATCAACAGCCCCTCCGGAGAAGGCCTGCAATTCGATTCTCCGGATGGCGATCTGGTCGAGAAGGGCGGTGCCGCGCAGATGGCGCGTGCCGACAACCTGACGGCTACCTACGCCGATAGCAGCAGCGACAACGGGCGCAACCTGCTGACCTGCGACAGCATCGGCGGCTGTGGCTCGGGACTGACCGAGTTTTCCACTGGGAATGCGACGCTGATGGCCAATGCCTCCAACCTGTTCGGCGTGGGACCGACCTCCTCCTATGGTGCTTCGCTCTCGGCGGGGGAGGCATTCAAGGTGGGTGCGGCGGAGTGCAAGGCGGACAACAAGAGCTGCACCTTTGTGGTGCCTTTCGCCGATGCCGATCCAGGGCTGAGTGCCGGTGATGTCATTGTGAACGAGCTGAAGACGGCAAATTTCCAAGGTGCTTGTGCCCTGTCTTCCGGCTGCACTGTGGAGACTGTCTCGGCCAGTGCCTTCACCTTCACTGTCAAAGGACTGCAGACCGGCGCGTCCTATTCCATCCCGGATGGCACGGTGTTCTACAAGCCTGACCGCACCGTGACCGTCAACAGCAGCGCCACGGCCCATGGCCTGAGTGTCGGTGATTCCGCGATTCTCAAGAACTGTACCGGGCAGGCCGATGGCGCGTATGTGTCCGGGCTGTCCGCCCTGCCTGCCGGCAGTGGCAGGCGGAACGTGACCGTCACGGGCATTACCACCAATACCTTCGCCTTCAAGTGGGACAATACCGCCCTGACCCTGCCCTCTGCGGCCGTCAACTGCGAAGTCGAGCCGGCCCTGACCGCCAGCAACCTGATCAACTGGGTACGTGGCTGGGATATCGCCGGCAACGAGGACATGGCCGGACCGGGCGCCCCGGTCACCGTGCGTCCCTCCCTGCATGGTGACGTGCTGCATTCCCGGCCGGCGGTGGTCAACTATGGAGGCGATACGGGCGTGGTGGTGTTCTATGGCGCCAACGACGGCATCTTCCGGGCCGTGAACGGCAACCAGGATGGTGACGATGGTGACATCAGTGGTGTCCGTCCGGGCGGCGAACTCTGGAGCTTCATCGCACCCGAATTCCACGGCAAGTTCAAGCGGCTGTTCCAGAATTCGCCGCTGATCGATATCGCCGGTGTCATGGATACCAACAAGCAGCCCAAGGACTACTTCTTCGACGGCTCGACCACCGTCCTGCGCGACACGCGTTCGACCACCACAGCGTCCACCAAGGGCAAGACCTATATCTATATGACGGCCCGACGCGGCGGGCGGCTGATCTATGCCATGGACGTGTCGGACCCGATGCAGCCGAAATTCCTCTGGCGCAAGACCGAGGACGACATTCCCGAACTGGGGCAGACCTGGTCGCAGCCCAAGGTGGCGGTGCTGAGCAGCCGTACCGATCCGGTGCTGATCATGGGCGCCGGCTATGCGCCGGAGCAGGATGCCGACCCGGTCGCGAGTGATGACTCCATGGGCCGTGGCGTGCTGATCCTGGATGCGGTGACCGGCAAGGTGGTCTGGGGCGCTCTCGCCAATTGTTCGGGAGTCGATCTGGCCAGCGACGGGGTTTGCGTCTCGACCGGCGCGCCGACCGATGCCGTGGCCGCCGACGTCACCCTAGTCGACCGCAACTCGGACGGCTATGTCGACCGGGCCTATGCCGCGGACGTGGGAGGCAATATCTGGCGTGTCGATCTCGACCCGCATGGCTTTGGACTGGCATCCACGCCCGCCGACTGGAAAATCACCAAGCTGGCGGCACTGGGCGGAGCAGGAAACGACGCGCGTAAGTTCCTCTTCGCTCCGGATGTGGTCACGACCAGCGGTTTCGATGCCGTCATGGCGGTATCCGGTGACCGCGAGCACCCGCTCTATACCACCGATACGACTGCGGGAATGGCCTACAACGTGCAGAACCGGATCTACATGATCAAGGACACGCAGACCGGCGCGCTCATGATCACCGGCTTCACCGCCCTGACCCATGATAACCTGATGGCCAACCCTGATCAGACCCTGTCCTTCGATGCCACGGCCGACAGCGTCAAGGGCTATTACATCGACCTTCCCAACGACGGCGAGAAGGGCGTCAATGCCCCCGTCACCGTGGCTGGCAAGACCTATTTCGGGACCAACTATCCCGAGAAGCCCAGTGCAAGCTCCTGTACCGCCGACCTCGGTATCGCCCTGGCCTATACGCTCGACTTCAACACCGGCAAGCTGGACTTCACCAAGTTCGTCGGGGGCGGTCTGCCGCCGTCACCGGTAACCGGTCTGGTCAACATCGGGGAGGAGACGGTACCCTTCATCATCGGTGGCTCGGGCCCCACGACCTTCGACCCGTCCATCCCGGAAATCGAGCTGAGCAACAACCGCAAGCGCGCCTACTGGTACGCCAAATAGGCCGCCACGGCGGCGGCACTTCCCGTGCCGCCGCACGGGCAGCCCCTTTTCCCTGTGGTCAGGCCGGACAGCTCTGCGGCCTGCCGTCCGCACCCTCGATCACTCCGTCGCCATCGCTGTCGCGGGCACTGCGCACGCGACCCATGCTGCTGACGATCAGCCTGGCGGCATATCGGTTGTCTGCCGAGGGGCAGAGCGCGATGCTGCCGTAGCTGCTCGCCGTGCCGTTCGGGCGAAAGCGAATGCTGTCGAGGCTGGATGCGTTCAGCTGATAACGGGTGTCGGACGGCACCGGTTCCTGGCGGATGAACTCTCCGGAGTCGGCTCGACCGTTCAGGTTGTGGTCGACAAACACGATGAGGAACCGGGCACCGGTTTTGGCGCAGGTGTAACCGTCCTGGCTGCCGCACAGGACGGTGGTCTCTTTCTGGGTGACGGCAATGCTTCTGGCGTGGTTCAGCAGGGATCTGACCTGCTGTGCCGCGCTGCTCTTCTGACTGCTCAGGGTCAGGTGGGTAAAGGCGGGTACGGCCAGGCTCAACAGTATGCCGAGGATAGCCGTCGAGGTGAGGGCTTCGCCCAGAGTGAAGCCTTGTTCGTATCGTCGCTGGATGAGGTGCATGGTTTCCCTCCCTGGATTTCGGCTCCATGCCGGTCGTGCAGAATACAAAGCGACCTGTCGGCGGTATGCCGAGCAGGCGGCATTTCCCGGTCGTGCATATGCGGCGAAGCCTGGCATGCCGTGCCCCGCAGGCGTATAACGGGCCGATTTACGGCCCGTTTTCTTTTGGGGAGGATGCGATGCGAGTCCTGGTGGTTGGCGGTGGCGCCATCGGTATGTTGTCGGCTCTGCGCTTGGCGGAGGCCGGCCTGGAGGTCCGTCTGCTGGATCAGGGGCCGCTCGGCCGGGAGTCGTCCTGGGCCGGCGGCGGCATCGTGTCGCCGCTCTATCCCTGGCGCTACAGCCCGGCGGTGACGGCGCTGGCGCACTGGTCGCAGGATTTCTATCCGGCGCTGGGCGAGCGCCTGCGGCAGGAGACCGGTATCGATCCCGAGGTGCATGTCACCGGCCTCTACTGGCTGGATCTGGAGGACGAGGCCGAGGCGCTGGCCTGGGCGGCGCGGGAGGGCCGGCCGCTGGCGGCGGTGGATATCGACTCCGTCCATCAGGCAGTGCCGGCGCTGGGGCCGGGTTTCTCGCGGGCGCTGTTCATGTCGGGCGTGGCCAACGTGCGCAATCCGCGCCTGCTCGCCGCGCTGCGCGAGGCGCTGGTGCGCCTGCCCAACGTGAGCCTCGAGGAGAATCTGCCGGTGACCGGCTTTGTCCGCGAGGGCGAGCGGGTGGTCGGGGTGCGCACGGCGTCCGGTGAGTTGCGGGCCGACCGTGTGGTGGTTGCGGCCGGCGCCTGGAGCGGCGAGCTGCTCGCCACCCTGGGGCTGGAGCTGCCGGTCAAGCCGATGAAGGGCCAGATGATCCTCTATAAGTGCGCCGAGGATTTCCTGCCGCGGATGGTGATGGCCGACGGGCGCTACGCGATTCCGCGGCGGGACGGGCACATTCTGGTGGGCAGCACCCTGGAGGATGTCGGCTTCGACAAGACGCCCACCGGGGAGGCCTTGGAAAGCCTCAAGGCGTCCGCCGAGGCGCTGCTGCCGGCGCTGGCTGGTGCCGAGGTGGTCAAGCAGTGGGCGGGCCTGCGCCCGGGCTCCCCCGAGGGGATTCCCTATATCGGCCCGGTGCCAGGCTTCGAGGGGCTGTGGCTGAACTGCGGGCATTTCCGCAACGGGCTGGTGCTGGCGCCGGCCTCCTGCCAGCTGCTCGCCGATCTGTTGCTGGCACGCGAGCCGATCGTCGATCCGGCACCCTATGCGCCGGCGGGGCGGCTCGGCCGGCGCTGAACTCGGCCTGGGCGGGATGGCGGGTTGCACCTGCCCTGTATGGGTATCCCATGGCGGCGATGCGTAGGGCGGGTTGCAACCCGCCGGACAAGGCGAAGGCCTGTCTCCCCGAGGAGGGCGCCAAAGCCGGGCCTCAGTCGATACCCAGCTTCTTCAGGCGGTAGCGCATGGAGCGGAAGCTCAGGCCCAGGCGCTCGGCGGCGGCGGTGCGGTTCCAGCGGGTTTCCTCGAGAGCCTGCATGATCAGCTTGCGTTCGAGTTCCTCCAGGTAGTCCTCGAGGTTGTCGATGCCGGCCAGCGAGGTTTCGCCGCTCTCGCCCGGGCTCGGGGTGTCGCAGAGGCGCAGGTCGCGGGCCTGGATCAGGTCGTCCTCGCAGAGGGTGTAGGCCCGCTCCAGCATGTTCTCCAGCTCGCGCACATTGCCCGGGAAGCGGTAGCTGCGGAGCTTTTCCAGGGCTTCCTCGCCGAGCCGGGCGGGTGGCTGGCCGGCCTCCTCCGCCAGGCGCGCCAGCATGATCGCCGCCAGCGCCGGAATGTCCTCGCGGCGCTCGCGCAGCGGCGGAACGCGCAGCTCGATGACGTTCAGGCGGTAGTAGAGGTCCTGGCGGAAACGGCCGGCGGCGACCTCGGCGGCCAGATCCTTGTGGGTGGCGCTGAGGATGCGCACGTCCACCACCACCTCCTGCTGGCCGCCGACCGCGCGCACGGCCTTTTCCTGGATGGCGCGCAGCAGCTTGACCTGCATCGGCAGCGGCAGGTCGGCCACCTCGTCGAGGAACAGGGTGCCGCCGCTGGCGGCCTGGAACAGGCCCTGCTTGTCCTCGATGGCGCCGGTGAAGCTGCCCTTGCGATGGCCGAAGAACTCGCTTTCCATCAGTTCCGAGGGAATCGCGCCGCAGTTCACCGGGACGAAGGGGCGTTCGGCGCGCGGCCCCTGTTCGTGGATTAGGCGGGCGACCACTTCCTTGCCGCTGCCGGACTCGCCGCTGATGTAGACCGGCGCCTGGCTGCGCGCCAGCTTGGCGATCTGCTTGCGCAGCGTGCGCATCGGCGGCGAGTCGCCGATCAGCCGGCTGTCCACCGCTTCCTCCTCGACCGCCGGTGCATGCAGGCGCAGGGCGGTGGCGACCAGCTCGCGCAGGCGGGCGAGGTCGACCGGCTTGGTCAGGAAGTCGAAGGCGCCGGCCTTGAGGGCATTGACTGCGGTGTCCAAGCTGCCGTAGGCGGTGATCATGGCGACCGGGACCTGCGGGTGGCGCTGCTGGATGTACTGCACCAGCTCCAGGCCGCTGCCGTCGGGCAGGCGCATGTCGGTCAGGCACAGGTCGAAGCGCTCGCGGCCCAGCCAGTCGCGCGCCTCCTGGAGGTTGCGGGCGCTGCGGGTGTCGAGCTTCATCCGGCCCAGGGTGATTTCCAGCAGTTCGCGGATGTCGGGCTCGTCGTCGACGATCAGGGCTTTCTGTCGGGCACTCATGCTCGGACTCGGTTGCAGATGGCAAAGGTTGGGAAAGGGTGGGTCATCCGTGGCGTGCCTAAGTCAGCTTGCGTGGGTGGGCGAAGGTGATGCGGAAGCAGCCGCCTTCACCTTCGCCGCCGCGGTAGTCGAGGCGGGCCTGGTTGCTCTCGCACAGCTCGCGGGAGATGTACAGGCCCAGCCCGGTGCCCTTGCTTTCGGTGGTGAAGAAGGGTTCGAAGATGTGCTCGATCTGCTCGGCGGGCACGCCGGGGCCGTCGTCGCGCACTTCGAGGACCGGCAGGTCGCTTTCCGGGGCGCGGAACAGCCTGAGCCAGACCTGTCCCTGCGGGTGGCATTGGGCGCTGTAGCGCAGGCCATTCTGCACCAGATTGGTGAGGATCTGGATCAGCTGGTTCGCGTCCATGCGGGTCTTCAGGGAGCCGTCCCGGAACTCCAGGTGCAGGATCTGGTTCGGCGCCGCCGAGGCGCGGTATTCGCCGGCGAAGCGGTGCAGCCAGTACTTCAGGTCGAGCAGCTGCGGTTCGGCCTGGCGCCGGCGCGACAGCTGCAGCACGTTCTCGATCACCAGGTTCATGCGCCGCGACTGGTCCTGGATGATCTGCGCCAGGCGCCGGTCGGGGCCGTCGAGGCACTCGGACTCCTGCAGCAGCTGGGCGGCGTGGCTGATGGCGCCGAGCGGATTGCGGATCTCGTGGGCGATGCCGGCGGTCAGCCGGCCGAGCGAGGCGAGCTTGAGCTGCTGGGCCTGCTGGGCGATCTGCGAGATGTCCTCGAGGAAGACCAGGATGCCCCGCCGTCCGCCCCGCGTGAGGGCGACGAAGTTCGGTTGCACCAACGGACCGTGGGGCAGGGTGTGCAGGTCCTGCGGGCGCAGGGTCGGGTTCTGCTGCCACTGCTGCAGGCGCTCGACCAGTTCCGGGCAGTGGGCGGCGAGCGGCTGTCCGGTCAGTGCGGGGTTGCCCAGCAGGGTGAAGGCGCTCTGGTTGGCCAGCAGCACCTGCTGCTGCGGGTCGAGCACCAGGATGCCGGTCCGCATGCGCTCCAGGATCTGCGCGTTCAGGGCCTGCAGGTCGGCGACCTCGGCGGCGCGTCGTTCGGCCAGGGATTCGCTGCGCCGCAGGCGGCGGGTCAGGCTCTGCACGAGCAGCGCGCTGGCGAAGCACAGCGAGCCCAGCGCTCCCGCATGCACGTACTGGCTGGCGGCTGCAGGGCGGTTGAGGCCCAGGTAGAAGGTCATGTAGACCAGGCCGCTGGCCGCCACGGCGGCGATCAGCAGACCGATCCGTCCGTGCAGGAGGATGTTGGCGACGGCCACCGAGACGATGATCAGGTTGCCGATGCCGCTGGACGGGCCACCGGCCGTGTAGAGCAGGCCCGAAAGCAGGATCACGTCGACCAGTGCCAGGCTGAAGATCTGCAGGGGTTTGGGGTGGTGCACCAGAACGGCGACCAGAATGTTCAGGATCAGGTAGAACCAGCTGCCGTGGTGGAACAGCTCCGGGTGGGCGACCTGCAGCAGCCGCTCGTCCAGATTGCTGGAGATCAGCAGCACCAGCAGCAGGCCGATGACCAGCCGGTACAGGTGGTACAGGCGCAGGACGTTGCCGCCCTGGGGGCCGTCCAGCGGGGTGCCGATCAGGAGATCGCCGCCTGGCGGCAGGGGCTCAGCGCTCACCGTGGCGCGGACCCTGGGTCAGATGCGCCTGGCTGCAGTACCAGAGGCGGCCGTCGGCCAGCGCCTCCTCTCGCGGCAGATGCACGCCGCAATGGGCGCAGCGCACCATGGGCTTGGGCGTTTCGGGTTCGGCCCGGGTGGCGGGGGGTGAGGCAGGGCGCGTCAGCCGGCGCCACAGCCAGATGACGGCGATGATGACGAGAATCCAGAACAGCAGACGAAACAGGCCCATGGAGTGCTCTACTCGAAGGAGGGCCGGCATTTTAGCAAGCCGGGGTTTTCCGGGGCCATGCCGGTTCGCCCGTTACTGGCCTGCGCGCGTTGTTTCCGCAGGCGTCGATGCGGGAGAATGGATTTTTTGGAGCGCGCCCGTGTGCATGCCGGGCGCGTCACATTCATCGGTGGAGACGGCCATGAGCCAAACCCTGCGGGTCGTGATGGCCCAACTGAATCTGCGCGTCGGCGATGTGCACGGCAATGTCGAGCGCATCGTCGAGGCGGCCTGCAGCGCCCGTGACGACTGGGACGCGGATGTCATCGTGTTTCCCGAGCTGGCGCTGTGCGGCTACCCGCCGGAGGATCTGCTGCTGCGCTCGAGCATGCAGCTGCGTATCGAGCAGGGCCTGCAGCGAATCAAGGACGAGGTGCGGGGCATCTATCTGGTGCTCGGCTACCCCTGGCTGGAGGACGGGCAGCGTTTCAACGCCGCCGCGGTGATCGCCGATGGTGAGCTGCTGGCGCGTTACTACAAGCAGCACCTGCCGAACTACCGGGTGTTCGACGAGCGCCGCTACTTCGAGCCGGGCAGCGAGGCCTGCCTGCTGGATATCAAGGGCGTGCCGGTGGCCCTGTCGATCTGCGAGGACATCTGGTTCCCCGGCCCCATGCGCCAGGCGAAAGAGGCCGGTGCGCGGCTGATGCTCAGCCTGAACGCCTCGCCCTTCCATCTGGACAAGCAGCGCGAGCGCGAGGAGATCCTCGCCACCCGGGCCGCCGAGGGCGACATGCCGGTGGTCTACGTCAACCAGGTTGGCGGCCAGGACGAGCTGGTGTTCGACGGCAGCTCCTGCGTGGCCGCGGCGGACGGCCAGGTCGTCCAGCGCGCGCCAGCCTTCGCCGAAGGGCTCTACCCGGTCGATCTCTGCATCGAGGACGACGGAGCGGTGCTGCCGCGCGCCGCCAACTGTGCGCCGCTGCCCGAACTGGAGGCGAGCGTCTACCAGGCGCTGGTGCTGGGGGTGCGCGACTATGTGCGCAAGAACGGTTTCAAGGGGGTGATCCTGGGGCTGTCCGGCGGCATCGATTCGGCGCTGACCCTGGCCGTAGCGGTAGATGCGCTCGGCGCGGAGCGGGTCGAGGCGGTGATGATGCCCTACCACTACACGGCACAGATGAGCCTCGAGGACGCCGAGGCGGAGGCCCGCGCCCTGGGCGTGACCTACCGGGTACTGCCGATCGCGCCGATGGTCGAGGCCTTCATGGGTACCCTGGCGCCGGTATTCGAGGGGCTCGGCCGGGACACCACTGAGGAGAACCTGCAGGCGCGCTGCCGCGGCACCCTGCTGATGGCCATTTCCAACAAGAAGGGCTATCTGGTGCTGACCACCGGCAACAAGAGCGAGATGGCGGTGGGCTACGCGACCCTCTACGGCGACATGGCCGGCGGTTTCGACGTGCTCAAGGACGTTCCCAAGACCTTGGTGTTCCGCCTCTGCGACTATCGCAACAGCCTGGGGACGGTGATTCCCCAGCGGGTCATCGACCGTCCGCCGTCAGCCGAGCTGGCCCCCGACCAGAAGGACGAGGACTCGCTGCCGCCCTATCCGGTGCTCGACGAGATCCTCAAGCTGTACGTCGAGTACGACCTCTCGGCCAACGCCATCATTGCCGAAGGCTTCGACGAGGATACCGTCAGGCGGGTGCTGCGGCTGGTCGATCTCAACGAGTACAAGCGCCGTCAGGCGGCGGTCGGGGTGCGGGTGACCCAGCGCGGCTTCGGCCGGGACCGGCGCTATCCGATCACGTCCGGCTGGCGCTTGGGGGACTGATGGGGAGGGGGTACCTCGTCCCTCCCGGCGGTTTCCGCAGATGGCTTTCGGCACCTTCGGCCTGGGCTATCGACTACAGGGGGAGGGGCGTTGATGCTTGCTGGGCGGCCCTTCCGGGGCTTGATGTGGGCCGCTTTGCAAACAGCAGGCAACCCTGAGGAACTGTAAGCGCGTTTTACAGGTGGATCGCAGATCGGTCAGCGGCAAACCGAATGTATATCCTCGGATTGGTCGGTATTAGGGCTGTTATCACGAGATGGTTGCTGAGTCGCATTTATTCGACGCAAACAAAAAGCGACAAGGGATCGCCTTGTCGCTTCATGTTCTTCCTTTCTTCCGTGGGCCATCATCCTGATGATATCGCGATCCTGCGACAGTCCCTTGGCTTCCATCCTTGGTGGCCTTCATCGATCCGTCGATGTCGGTGTGGAAGTAAATCTACCGCGGTAGCTGGTCTGGATAAATTGGGAAAGCTCCCGATCTTTTGTAGGTTATGGCTTACAGATGGCCGTCGCTCGGCTTGTAGGGCTTGTCCTTGGGCTTGGCGACCTTCGGGGCAGAGTAGTCTGCCGGCGGCGTGGCTTTGCGGGGCATGGCGGCAGCTTCGTAGGGGGCATGGAAGACTATCGAACTCGCAATGCTCCAAAGCTTGCCCCCAAAACTTCGGGCGTGGGGGAATCACAGACAACAAAAAACCGGCTCTAAGGCCGGTTCTTCGTGGGTTTCGGGCTTTCTTGGGAAGGCTCGAAAAGATTGTGTGGCCGGGAGGGACTAGAACCAATCGCTGTATGCCGCGCCATTACTGGATTTGCGCCAAGTGCGGTTTTTGTCATGCCCCCAAATATGCCCCCAAAACGAAAAGTACCCCCCTTTTTGGCCTGTTTTCTTCCCTATAAGTGCCATGTAATCCCAAGCGATCAGGGGGCGGCTGGTTGCCGCCTCCTTCCTGGCTGACACTGGCGCGCACTGGTTGTTCGTACAGCCTCAGCATTCGCCAGTTCTGGCTGTTGGGTCGGTAGGCTCTGCGCAGTTTGTCGCCGCCATGCGTCGCGCGCGTATTGCTACCGAAACTCGACAGGGAGCTGGGGCGTCATCGGTTTGACTGGTCAGCTATCAGGAGCCTACCGGCAGATTTCGCCGGTAGCTCTCCGGCTACCACGGCAGGGCGACAGCATGCGTCGCAATCGAGCGCCAGCAACAACAGCTGGGAAACGGTTTGGTAACGGCGAAGTAACGTTACGAGCGTTACTTCCTGCTGAGGCTATCGCCCGCCAGGGTGACACGCTGCTGGCGCTGGTGATCGAAGTGGCATCCTGTGCCGGGGGTTCCCTTCGGGCGATGGCCAATCACAGCCCCAACTGGTGCGCGATCTCCTCGGCGCTCATGCCTCGCCGCCAGGCCGACCGGGCAGCCTTGGTCAGTTGCTCGGTTGCCTGTGCCTCGAAGTGGCGAGCCATGCTGTCGGCCTTGCGGACGATCAGTGCGGCCAGAGCGCGGGGGAATGGCGGCTCTTTCGGCAAATCGTCCAGGTAGTCGCGACGGATGATGCTCATGTGGGCCTCGCTGGTGATCGTGGTCGGCGTAGTGTGCCAGCAGAGCGTGCTGGATGGCGCGAGCACCTCAGGTATGGGCCTCCTTCGAGTGATCGGCTAGCCGCCCGCCGGCCAAGCGCCAGAAGTGGCAGCAGGACCAGCACCAGGCGCAGACGGGCCGGGTAGATACCCAGAAATCCGGGTATGTGGTCGGCATCGCGGTGCCGATGTACAAGTCGCACAAGCCAGCGGATCGGCGCCAGCCCAGCAATGGCGGGGCTTTCGGCGATTCGTGAGCAGTGCTCCTCTTGTACATTGACTTTCTGAAAATGCACAACCTGCACACCCCGGCAAAATGCCTGAAAGCCAGAAGCTGCGCGGCCTCCAGCGGATCGAAGGAAGGGTTGTGGTGGCGCATCCGAAAAATCGAAAAATTGTCCGTTACCGCGCGGCTCGACGCCTTCCTCGCGGGGGTGGGAGGGGGGCCAGGGTCCCCCGGCTGTGCCTGCGTCCTTCGCGGTGGCCTGCCATCGGCCAACTCCTGAATTTTTAATTTCGCGGGCGTGAAAAAAGACTTCAGGGCGCGGTCTGGGTGCGTGAGGGTTGAAAGTTTCGAGCCTCCCCCTCCCCATTGGCCACCAGCGCCAGACACGAACAGGATCAGGTCGAGCCACCGCTACCGGATCGGTTGGCGCCTGCCTCGCGATTTACTGGTCTGGATACTGGCCGACTACCACAAATTGAAAAGGCTATGTCTGAGTTAGCTGTTGCAGCAGGCTAAGCTGATCATGACGTTTCCGCATGCGGGAGGTGGATCATGAAAGCGAGTCAGTTCACGCGATGGATCGCTCAGCTCTCCAGCCTCAGCCCAGAACAGCGTGAGCAGCTGAA
>NZ_SMMU01000007.1 GCF_004339665.1 Azotobacter chroococcum | reverse complement strand
CCACACGTTATGAGAAGAAGGCCAGCCATTTCAAGGGAATGCTGGCCTTTGCGGCTGCTCTGCTATGGCTACGCTGATACGTCAACAGAACCTAGTCTACAACGACGAGATGGATCAGCAGCTCAAGAGCCTCCGCCAGGAGAAGAAGGCCTACAAGAAAAGGCACAAGGAAGCCTTCGAGCGCCTCTCCGAACTCCAGCAGATCGCCTATACCCACGCCATGGTGCGCGATGCCGACGTGATGAACGATCCCAACTTCCACCCCGAGGATCTGGAGTCCGACTACTACCGCGGCCTGCACGCCATCAAGCAGAAGCGCAACGAAATCCAGGCCACCCGCGCGCTGGAAAGCTGGGTGCCGCTGATCGCCGCGCTGGGGGCGATGGTCGCAGCCAGGCCGCGGTTCCCCACCTGGCGATGATCACCTTCGGCGTGGCGCTGATCGTCGGCCTGTGGTTCATCGGCAAGGAGGTCATCCAGACCGTCGGCACCAACCTCACCGAGATACACCCAGCCTCGGGCTTCACCGCGGAACTGGCGGCGGCGGCAGTGGTGATGCTGGCCTCGCTGCTCGGCCTGCCCGTCTCCAGCACCCATATCCTGATCGGCGCCGTGCTCGGGATCGGCCTGGTCAACCGGCAGAACAACTGGGACCTCATGAAGCCCATCGCCCACGCCTGGGTGATCACCCTGCCGGCGGCGGCCATCCTGAGCGCCATCGCCTTCGTGGTGCTGAGGAGCGTCTTCCGATCCACACGCCAATCCATGGAACAAGCGAGGCGGGCCCGCCACGGTTCGCCTTTCCCATCCGCTCAAGCAGCCATAGCGCGCCATACCGGGAGGATTTCCCATGACCGATGACCCCATCCACTCGTCCGATCCCCTTTCCCGACAGCTCTATGCCGAGATGCTCGACAGCCTCGACGAAGAGCTGGAAATGGAGCTCGACGACCAGCGCCTGGAAGCGCTGGTCGCCGGCACCGCCGCCGCCCGGCAGACCGGCAGCGACCTCGACCGGCGTATCTACTTCCGGGAGCTGCTGCGCCTGCAGGGCGAGCTGGTCAAGCTCCAGGACTGGGTCCAGCACAGGAAACTCAAGCTTGTGGTGCTGTTCGAAGGACGCGACGCCGCCGGCAAGGGCGGCGTCATCAAGCGTATCACCCAGCGCCTGAACCCGCGCGTCTGCCGCGTCGCGGCGCTGCCTGCGCCGAGCGAGCGCGAGCGCAGCCAGTGGTACTTCCAGCGCTACGTGTCGCACCTGCCCGCCGGCGGCGAGATCGTGCTCTTCGACCGCAGCTGGTACAACCGCGCCGGCGTGGAAAAGGTGATGGGCTTCTGCACCGACGCGGAATACGAGGAATTCTTCCGCAGCGTCACGGAGTTCGAACGGATGCTGGTCCGCTCCGGCATCATCCTCGTCAAGTACTGGTTCTCGATCACCGACGACGAGCAGCAGAAACGCTTTCTGATGCGCATCCACGATCCGCTCAAGCAGTGGAAACTGAGTCCGATGGACATGGAATCGCGCCGCCGCTGGGAGCATTACACCCGCGCCAAGGAGGTCATGCTGGAGCGCTCCCACATCGCCGAGGCGCCCTGGTGGATCGTCGAGGCAGTGGACAAGAAAAGGGCGCGGCTGAACTGCATCCATCACCTGCTCGGCCAAGTGCCCTACGGCGAAGTCGACCACCCGGCCATCGCCCTGCCCGAACGCGTCTACCACCCGGACTACCTGCGTGCCCCCCAGGCCAAGGAGATTTTCGTGCCGGCGGTGTATTGAGCGCAAAGGGGCCGGAAAGTCCTGGCCTGTTTTCCAGCAGGACGGCCGCTGGGCGGCTCTGATAGCATGGAGCCAGTTCCTGGGGGCGCAAGCCCCCGATCCTCCCCCATGCCAGCAACCGCCATAGCAAGGAGCCCCGCCATGTCCGCACACCGCTCGACCGACACGGCCCTCGCCACCCGCTTTCGCACCGAGCGCGTCTGCGCCGTCAACCATGAGTTCTTCTTCGACACCCGCGAGGGCCAACTGATGGGGCCCTACGCCAGCCGCGAGGAGGCCCTGAAGGGCGTCCAGGACTATATCCGCCAGTGCCAGGCACGACAGTCCCGCTAAGCGCCGCACCCGGCAGGCCGGCGGCTCCGGCGCGCCGGGCCACCGCCCGGCTGCCAGCCCTCAGAAACGCCAGACCATGCCGCCGCCGATGACGTGCAGGGTGCTGCTGGGCGGCTCGCCCGACAGGAAGCTGTTGTTGCGCGTGCGGTTGTTCTGCCGGTCCTGCGATTCACCGCCGAGCCAGATCAGGCTGTAGCCGAACTGCAGCTCCATCCCTTCGTCCATCTGGTAGCTCAGCCCGGCGGCCAGGCGCAGGTTCTCCGGCAACGGGTCGTCCAGATTGTGCTGGGGGCCGGCCAGCGGCGAGGAGTCGTAGGTCATGCCCATGCTCCAGCGCCAGTGTTCGTCGAGCCGCTGCTCCGCGCCCAGAGCGAGGCGCCAAGTGTCGCGATAGCGCTGCTCGCTCGCCGCGCCGATGGCCGGCGCTGTGCCGTCGGCCCTTTCCAGCCCGCTCCAGCCCATCCAGCCGAGACTGGCCGACAGCATCCAGTCGTTGTCGAGCCGGTGGGCAATGCTCGCGGTGACGGTGCTCGGCGCCCGCGTGTCGACGATCAGCCGGTTGGTTTCCGGGCGCCCTTGGGCGACATTGGCCACGGGGCTGCCGACAGCGCCATGGGTGTCAAGGTCCAGCTCGTAACCGCTGGCATAGGCCAGTCCCAGCCAGGTGCTGTCGCCCACCCGGTACAGCAGGCCCAGGTTGAGGCCGGCAGTGGTGTCGCTGTCGCGGTAGGTCGCCGGCGCACTGGCCGGGTCCTGGCCGGGCGGCGTGTCGCCGAGTACGGCGCCGTGGACGAAGCGCGGGCCGACGCCGATGGACAGGGCATCGCTGATCCGGTAGGCGAAGGCCGGCTGCACGGCCACGCCGCTCAGCGCCGGCTCCGGGATCAGTTGGGTTCCGACCGGACTGGCGCCGCCCGCCACCGCCGCGAGAGCGGGGTCGGCCACCCGCCCGGAGCCGACCGGCGCCGGCCAGGCGCCGGGACTGCCGGGACGCGCGGACAGGGCGGCGAGCGCGGCCGGATTGCCCGGCGGCGGAACGACAGCGCCGGAGCCGGCCCCCGCCGGAGCGCTGCGCCCGGCTGCGACATGGAACATGGAATCATCGGCCCAGCCGGTGCCAGCGGCACCGAGCAGGGCGAGCCCGAACAGAACCTGACGGGTTGGCATGGTAGCCACCTCTCTCTCGTCCATCCGACATTGAGGGTGTACCAGCCGTGCATACATGGGGGGGTATTGGCCGGGGCGATGCAACGAGCCGAGCGGTCATTCCCGAAAGACATCCGGGACACGGACTGGCAGTCCGTCGACCTCGTGTGGGCAGGGCGGCTGGCGGAGCGATATCGCCTTGCTATGCCCAGTGTCAGTCAACCCACACAAGCATAGTGCCGAGGTGGAGCTTCATTGCCTGACCGAAGCCCGCCCAGCGCCGCCGGCCGCAGAGAATGGGATTTCCGTTCGTCGGAAATGGCGCCGGGATCCGGACATCCGACGAACGATCAAGGGAAGGACGCGACTCCTGCGCGGAACGCCTTCTCCAGCGCCTCGTTGAGCGTGCGCAGGATCTTCACCCGGGCGAAGTACTTGTCGTTGGCCTCGACCAGGGTCCAGGGGGCGATCTCGGTGCTGGTGCGGTCGACCATGTCGCCCACCGCATCGCAGTAGGCGTCCCACTTGTCGCGGTTGCGCCAGTCCTCCTCGGTGATCTTGAAGCGCTTGAAGGGGGTCAGCTCGCGCTCCTTGAAGCGCGCGAGCTGGGTCTGTTGGTCGATGGCCAGCCAGAACTTGACCACCACCACCCCGGCGCCGGCCAGCTCCTCCTCGAAATCGTTGATCTCGCCGTAGGCACGCAGCCAGTCGGCCTCGCTGCACAGCCCCTCGACCCGCTCGACCAGCACCCGCCCGTACCAGGAGCGGTCGAAGATGGTGAACTTGCCGCGCGCCGGAATGTGCCGCCAGAAGCGCCACAGGTAGGGCTGCGCGCGCTCCTCGTCGGTCGGCGAGGCGACCGGCACGATGCGGTACTGGCGCGGGTCCAGCGCTCCGGTGACACGGCGGATCGCCCCGCCCTTGCCCGCCGCGTCGTTGCCCTCGAACACCGCCAGCAGGGCATGCCGGCGCATCCGCTTGTCGCGCAGCAGCCCGGCCAGGCGCGCCTGCTCGGCGAGCAGCTGCTCCTTGTAGACGGCCTTGTCCAGCGCCTGGGTCATGTCCAGGGCGTCCAGCAGGGCGCGGTTGTCGAGGTTGGCGACCAGCGGCGCCGCATGGGGGCTGCTGCGCACCGACCTTTTATGCTTCAGGGCCGCCTGCAGGCCCTCGAGGAGAATGCGTCCGACGCTCAGGCTGCGGTAGTTGGCATCGGTGCCCTCGATCACGTACCAGGGCGCGAAGTCCCGGTTGGTGCGGCGCAGCATATGCTCGCCGTGGCGCACGAACTTGTCGTAGGTCTTCGACTGCTGCCAGTCCAGCTCGCTGAGCCGCCAGCTGTGCAGGGGATCGTCGTTGAGGGTCTTGAGGCGTTCCTTCATGCGCTTCTTCGACAGGTGGAACCAGAACTTGAAGATCAGCGTGCCCTCGTCGCTGAGCATGCGCTCCAGGCGCCCGGCGACGCCGATGGCCTGGTCGAGACGGGCGTCGTCGATCCGCCCGCCGAGCCGCGCCTGCAGCATCTGGCTGTACCAGGTGCCGAAGAAGATGCCGATCCGTCCCTTCGGCGGCAGCTGCCGCCAGTAGCGCCAGGCCGGCGGGTGGGCCAGTTCCTCGTCGGTCGGCTGGTCGAAGGTGCTGACCTCGATCAGCCGCGGGTCCATCCACTCGTTGAGCAGCTTGACCGTCTCGCCCTTGCCGGCGCCCTCGATCCCGCTGATCAGCACCAGCACCGGAAAGCGCGCCTGCTCCTTGAGTTCGAACTGGGCCTCCAGCAGGGCCTCGCGCAGCGCCGGGACCTGGGCATCGTAGGTATCATCGTCGATGGTGTGGCCGATTTCCGCAGACTCGAACATGAACGGCTCCTTGCAACGGGGATGTTCTCAGCGTAACGGATGAACGATGCCCTGTCCGGCCCTGGCCGGGGGGTTCGGGTAGAATGCGTCGCCGATTTTCCAGGAGTGCGTCCATGTCCGACTTCCAGCACGCCCAGCTCGACTGGGACGAGCACGGCCAGCCGCTGTCGCGCGGCTTCGGCGACGTGTACTTCTCCCGCGCCTCGGGGCTGGAGGAAACCCGCTACGTGTTCCTCGCCCACAACGAACTGCCGCTGCGCTTCGCCGCCCTGCCGGCCGGCGGACGACTGAGCGTCGGCGAGACCGGCTTCGGCACCGGGCTGAACTTCCTCTGCGCCTGGCAGCTGTTCGAGCGCACGGCGCCGGCCGACGCCCGGCTGCACTTCGTCAGCGTGGAGCGCTTTCCCCTGACCCGCGCCGACCTGCAGAAGGCCCTGGCCCTCTGGCCGGAGCTGGCCCCTTGGGCCGACGCCCTGCTGGCGCAGTACGTCGCCGTGCATCCGGGCTTCCAGCGCTTCGTCTTCGCGGAGGGCCGGGTGGTGCTGACCCTGCTGGTCGGTGATGTGCTGGAGCGCCTGCCCGAGCTGGATGCGCGCATCGACGCCTGGTTCCTCGACGGCTTCGCCCCGGCGAAGAACCCGGAGATGTGGACGCCCGCGCTGTTCGCCGAACTGGCCCGGCTGTCCGCTCCCGGCGCCAGCCTGGCCACCTTCACCAGCGCCGGTTTCGTGCGCCGCGGGCTGAACGCGGCGGGCTTCGCCATGCAGCGGGTCAAGGGCTTCGGGCAGAAGCGCGAGATGCTCGCCGGCCGCTTCGAGGGGACGCCGCAGGAGGCCGCCAAACCCTGGTTCGCCCGCCCGCCGCATCCCGCTGGCCTCCGCGAGGCGCTGGTGATCGGCGCCGGCCTGGCCGGCTGCGCCGCGGCGGCCAGTCTGGCCCAGCGCGGCTGGCGGGTGACCCTTCTGGAACGCCGCGACGCCGTCGCCGAGGAAACCTCCGGTAATCCGCAGGGCGTGCTCTACCTCAAGCTCTCGGCCCACGGCACGGCGCTCTCGCGGCTGATCCTCGCCGGCTTCGGCTTCACCCGCCGGCTGCTGCAGCGGCTCGAGCCGGGCCGCGACTGGTCCCCCTGCGGCGTGCTGCAGCTGGCCTTCGACGCCAGGGAGGCGGCACGCCAGGCCGAACTGGCCGCGGCCTTCCCCGCCGACCTGCTGCACGGCCTGGGCCGCGCGGAAGCCGAGGAGCTGGCCGGAGTCGCACTGGACAGCGGCGGGCTGTTCTATCCCGAAGCCGGCTGGGTGCATCCGCCGGCGCTCTGCGCGCACCTGGCCGAACACCCGAACATCCGCCTGCTGACCCACCGGGAAGTCCTCGACCTGCGCCGCGAGGACGGCCAGTGGTGCGCCCGCAGCGGCGAGACGCTGCTCGCCCGGGCGCCGGTCGCGGTGCTCTGCGGCGGAGCAGAGATCGCCCGCTTTCCCGAGGCCGCCGGGCTGCCGCTCAAGCGCATTCGCGGGCAGATCAGCCGCCTGCCGGCGACCGCCACCAGCCGCGACCTGCAGACCGTGCTCTGCGCCGAAGGCTACGTCGCCCCGCCGCGCGACGGCGAGCACACCCTGGGCGCCAGCTTCCGCTTCGACAGTACGGAACTGGAGCTGACTACCGAAGAGCATGCGGAGAACCTGCAGCTGCTGCGGGAGATCTCCACCAACCTGGCCGAGCGGCTGCAGCTCGACCGGCTCGATCCGGCGGCCCTCGACGGCCGCGCCGGCTTTCGCTGTACCAGCCCGGACTACCTGCCGATCGCCGGCCCCCTGGCCGACGCCGCGGCCTTCGCCGAGGCCTACGCCGTGCTCGGCAAGGACGCCCGCCAGGTGCCGCAGCGCCCCTGTCCCTGGCTGGAGGGCCTGTACGTGAGCAGCGGCCACGGCTCGCGCGGCCTGCTCAGCGCGCCGCTGGTCGGGGAACTGCTGGCCGCCTGGCTGGACGACGAGCCGCTGCCGGTGCCGAGGGCGGTGGCGGAGGCCTGTCATCCCAACCGGTTCGGGTTGCGGAGGTTGATTCGGGGGAAGTGAGCCGGGGCTACTCCGCCCCGGTGGGAGCGGCCTTGGCCGTGATGTAAAGCGTCGGGCAGTTGGGTATGGGCCTCATTTTCGGTATGAGGATGCAGCGCTTTCCTCGGCTCGAGCGACAGGTTTCGCCTCGCACGGCGACTCACTTTTTTCAGTCGCGAAAAAAGTAAGCAAAAACGCTTGCCCCTGTCATCCGGCCCTGCGCTTCGCTCCGGGTCCCCTCCCTCCTGAAAGGGGCGTTTGGCGCTGCCTGATGATTTGGGCGTCAAAAGCAAAGCGAAGCTCTCCAACTTTCTTCCCAACTGCCAGCCAACTCCCCGGTCCCGTCAGGAGGCCGAGCGCAGGCGCTGTGGAGGGGGGACGCGAGGCATGGACGCCGAGCGAGGCACGAAGGGACAGGGACGTCCCTTCGTGGCGTGCCTCCGGAGCAGTGTCGAAGCGAGGGAACCCGTAACGGAGCGCAGCGCAGTGAAGGGCCGGATGTCGGGTGCCCTTCTTCTTTGGTTCCTTTCTTCTTGGGCAAGCAAGAAGAAAGGGACTCGCCGTGCAAGGCGAAATCTGTGGGTCGAGCCGAGGAAGGTGCCGAGTTACCATGCCATAAACGAAGCCAAAGACGCTTTCCCTTCCCCTCTTACTCTCCCCCACACAACTCCGCCGCCCGCAGCAACGCCGCGGTCAAGGCATGCCGCTCCCACTCCGGCAGCGCGGCAAAGCGCTCGCGGAACTCCGGCGGCAGCAACGGCGGCGCCTCCTCGAGCAGGGTGCGCCCAGCCTCGGCGAGCACCAGCCACTGCCGACGGCGGTCCTGCTCGTCGCGCTGGCGCTGCAGCAGGCCGCGCTCCTCCAGCCGGTCGAGCAGGCCGGACAGGGTTGCCGCGGTGAGGCTGACCCGCCGGCTCAGGGCGCTCGCCGTCAGCCGCGTCTCGTCGGCCAGCACCCGGAGGATCAGCAGTTGCATCGGAGTCAGCCGGCCATGGCGCGCCACCCGCTTGGCATGCACTTCCCCGGCCTGCTGCAGGCGCCTCATAGCCTGAAACAGCGGCACTTCAAAGGCTGAAATATCACTTTGATATAAAACTTTCTCTGCGTTCATGGCGTCGTAAACATTGGCAATCAATCTTTGACATCAAAGTATTTTCTTGCTTTGGTGTAAAGGTCTGCAACCGGCCGGCGCGATTCCTGTCACAACCTCGCCAGGCTGGCCACGGCCTCGCCCCGAAGGGCGCGGACACATTCCCCAACGGCAAAACCGGTAAGGACCCATGTGCGGCATATCTGGAGAACTGCGTTTCGACAAGCGCCCGGCCGACCTTGCGGCGGTCGAGCGCATCACCCATCACCTCAGCCCCCGCGGCCCCGACGCCTGGGGGGTACACGCCCGGGGACCGGTCGCCCTGGGCCATCGCCGGCTGAAGATCATGGATCTGGCCGAAGCCTCCGGCCAGCCGATGATCGACAGCGAACTCGGCCTCGACCTGGTGTTCAACGGCGCCCTCTACAACTACCCGGAACTGCGCGGCGAGCTGGAAGGCCTCGGCTACCGCTTCTTCTCCGACGGCGACACCGAGGTGCTACTCAAGGGCTATCACGCCTGGGGCGAGGCGCTGCTGCCCAGGCTCAACGGCATGTTCGCCTTCGCCATCTGGGAGCGCGACCGCCAGCGGCTGTTCCTCGCCCGCGACCGGCTCGGCGTCAAGCCTTTGTACCTGACGCGCAGCCGCCATCGCCTGCGTTTCGCCTCGAGCCTGCCGGCCCTGCTGGCGGGCGGTGACATCGATGCGGCGCTGGACCCGGTGGCGCTCAACCATTACCTCAACTTCCATGCCGTGGTGCCGGCGCCGCGCACCCTGCTCGCCGAGGTGGAAAAGCTGCCGCCGGCGACCTGGCTGCGCGTCGACGCCGACGGCAGGCGCGAGCAATGCACCTGGTGGCAGCTGAACTACGGCCCGCGGGATGACGAGCGCGGCTTCGAGCTGCCGGAATGGCGTGAGGCCCTGCTCGGCAGCCTGCGCGCGGCGGTGGAGATCCGCCAGCGCGCGGCGGTGGACGTCGGCGTGCTGCTCTCCGGCGGGGTCGATTCGAGCCTGCTGGTCGGCCTGCTGCGCGAGGCCGGGGTGGAGAACCTCTCGACCTTCTCCATCGGCTTTCAGGACGCCGGCGGCGAGCGGGGCGACGAGTTCCAGTATTCCGACCTGATCGCCCACCACTACGCCACCCGCCATCACCAGCTGCGCATCGACGAGCGGGAGATCATCGAGCAGCTGCCGGCAGCCTTCCGCGCCATGAGCGAGCCGATGGTCAGCCACGACTGCATCGCCTTCTACCTGCTCTCGCGGGAAGTCGCCCGGCACTGCAAGGTGGTGCAGAGCGGCCAGGGCGCCGACGAGCTGTTCGCCGGCTACCATTGGTATCCGCCGCTGGCAGGCGCCAGCGATCCCCATGCCGCCTACCGAGCCGCCTTCTTCGACCGCACGCACGACGAATACCTGGCCACCGTGCAGCCGAAGTGGCGCGGCGAGGACCATGCCGGGGCCTTCGTGCGCGAGCATTTCGCCCGGCCCGGCGCGGAGGATCCGGTGGACAAGGCGCTGCGCCTGGACAGCACCGTGATGCTGGTCGATGACCCGGTCAAGCGGGTCGACAACATGACCATGGCCTGGGGCCTGGAGGCGCGCACGCCATTTCTCGACTACCGGCTGGTCGAGCTGTCGGCGCGCATCCCGTCGCGCTTCAAGCTGCCGGACGGCGGCAAGCACGTGCTCAAGGAGGCCGCCCGCCAAGTCATCCCGGCAGCGGTCATCGACCGGCCCAAGGGCTATTTCCCGGTGCCCGGCCTCAAGCACCTGCAGGGCGCGACCCTCGACTGGGTGCGCGAGCTGCTGCTCGATCCCAGCCAGGACCGCGGCCTGTTCGAGCCGGCCGCAGTCGACCGCCTGCTGAGCGATCCGCAGGGCCAGCTGACGCCGCTGCGCGGCTCCAGGCTCTGGCAGCTGGCGGCACTCAACCTCTGGCTCAGCGAACAGGGACTCTAACCATGAAATCTCCTGCCTACGGCCAGCGCCTGCTGCGCGGCCAGACCCCATCCTACCAGCGCCTGCAGGCGCTCATGGCCGAGGACGGCCAGAGCGAACGGCAGCCCCCGGTGGCCCTGCACTGCGGCTGGGGCCGCCTGCTGATCGGGCACACCTACCCCGATCCGGCCAGCCTGGCCGACGACCTGCTCGGGGAGCAGCCCGGCGAGCGCGACATCGCGCTCTACGTGGCCGCACCGCACCAGGTGCTGGCCCGGGCGCCGCAGCAGCTGTTCCTCGATCCGTCGGATACCCTGCGCCTGTGGTTTTCCGACTACCGTCCGGCGCGGCGCATCTTCCGCGGCTTCAGCATCCGCCGGGTGCAGAGCGAGGCGGACTGGGACGGGCTCAACCGCCTCTACCAGACCCGCGGCATGCTGCAGGTCGAGCCCGGGCGGATGACCCCGCGCGAGGACGGCGGCCCGGTCTACTGGCTGGCCGAGGACCACGACAGCAAGGCGGTGATCGGCGGCGTCATGGGACTCAACCACGTCGAGGCCTACCACGATCCCGAGCACGGCAGCAGCCTCTGGTGCCTGGCGGTGGAGCCGACCTGCACGCGCCCGGGGGTCGGCGAGGCCCTGGTGCGCCATCTGATCGAGCACTTCATGTCCCGCGGGCTGGCCTACCTCGACCTGTCGGTGCTGCACGACAACCGCCAGGCGAAGAACCTCTACGCCAAGCTGGGCTTCCGCGAGCTGCCGACTTTCGCGGTGAAGCGCAAGAACAGCATCAACCAGCCGCTGTTCCTCGGCCCCGGCCCGGCCGCCGGGCTCAACCCCTATGCGCGGATCATCGTCGACGAGGCCAACCGCCGCGGCATCGAGGTGCAGGTGGACGACGCCGAAACCGGCCTGTTCACCCTGATCCATGGCGGGCGGCGGATCCGCTGCCGCGAGTCGCTGTCCGACCTGACCAGCGCAGTGAGCATGACCCTCTGCCAGGACAAGCAGCTGACCCAGCGCTGGCTGGCTCGCGCCGGGCTGAACCTGCCGGCCCAGCGCCTGGCCGGCAGCCGCGCGGAGAACGCGGCCTTTCTCGCCGCGCACCGGCGCCTGGTGGTCAAGCCGGTGAACGGCGAGCAGGGACAGGGCGTGGCCGTCGACCTGAGTACCTCCGAGGAGGTGGAAAAGGCCATCCGGGCGGCCCGCCGCTTCGACAGCCGGGTGCTGCTGGAGAGCTTTCACAGCGGCCAGGACCTACGCATCCTGGTGATCGGCTTCGAGGTGGTCGCCGCCGCGCTGCGCCACCCCGCCGAGGTGATCGGCGACGGGCACACCAGCATCCGCGCGCTGATCGAGGCGCAGAGCCGGCGCCGCCAGGCCGCCAGCGGCGGCGAGAGCCGCATTCCGCTGGATGCCGAGACCGAGCGCGTCCTGCGCCAGGCCGGCTACGACCACGACAGCGTGCTGCCCGAGGGCCGGCATCTGGCCGTGCGGCGTACCGCCAACCTGCACACCGGCGGCTGCCTGGAGGATGTGACGGAGCAACTGCACCCGGCGCTGGCCGAGGCCGCCGTGCGCGCCGCCCGGGCCCTGGACATCCCGGTGGTCGGCCTCGACCTGCTGGTGGAGGCGGTCGACCGCCCGGACTACGTGATCATCGAGGCCAACGAACGGGCCGGCCTGGCCAATCACGAGCCCCAGCCCACCGCCGCGCGCTTCGTCGATCTGCTGTTTCCGCTCAGCCAGGCGCCGAAGTAGGCGCCGGCCCCTTCCAACGCCCCGGCCCCCTTCCCGCCTGAACGGGCCACACGCCTCTGGAGTCGCCCATGCCCGGCCAGCTTCCCGAACCCGATCTCGACTACCTGCAGCGCGTGCTGCTGGAAATGCTCGCCATTCCCAGCCCGACCGGCTTCACCGACACCATCGTGCGCTATGTCGCCGAGCAGCTGGAGGAGCTCGGCATTCCCTTCGAGCTGACCCGCCGCGGCACCATCCGCGCGACCCTCAAGGGCCGCCGCTACAGCCCGGACCGGGCGATGGCGGTGCACCTCGACACCATCGGCGCCATCGTGCGCGAGATCCACGCCAACGGCCGCATCGGCCTGGCGCCGGTGGGCTGCTGGTCGAGCCGCTTCGCCGAGGGCAGCCGGGTCAGCCTGTTCAGCGATCGCGGCGTGCTGCGCGGCAGCGTTCTGCCGCTGCTGGCCTCCGGACACACCTTCAACACCCAGGTGGACGAGCTGCCGATCAGTTGGGACCACGTCGAGCTGCGTCTCGACGCCATGACCACCAGCCAGGCCGACACCCAGGCCCTCGGGGTGGCGGTCGGCGATTTCGTCGCCTTCGACCCGCTGCCGGAGTTCACCGAGAGCGGCCACATCAGCGCCCGCCACCTGGACGACAAGGCCGGTGCCGCGGCCCTGCTCGCCGCGCTGAAGAGCGTGCTCGACAGCGGCCAGGAACCACCGATCGACTGCCACCCGCTGTTCACCATCACCGAGGAAACCGGCTCCGGCGCGGCCGCGGCCCTGCCCTGGGACGTCAGCGAGTTCGTCGGCATCGACATCGCGCCGGTCGCCCCCGGCCAGCAGTCCAGCGAGCAGGCGGTGACCGTCGCCATGCAGGATTCCGGCGGCCCCTACGATTACCACCTGACGCGCCATCTGCTGCGCCTGGCGGAAAACCACGCGATCCCGGTGCGCCGCGACCTGTTCCGCTACTACCACAGCGACGCCCAGTCGGCGGTAGCCGCCGGCCACGACATCCGCACCGCCCTGCTGGCCTTCGGCTGCGATGCCACCCATGGCTACGAGCGCACCCACCTCGACGGTCTGGCCGCCCTGAGCCGGCTGATCGGCGCCTATCTGCTCAGCCCGCCGGTGTTCGCCAGCGACGCCAGCCCGCAGAGCGGCTCCCTGAAACGGTTCAGCCGTCAGCTGGAACACGATGCCCAGATGGAAAGCGAAACCCGCGTTCCCGCCGTGGACAGCCTGCTCAGGCACAAACCGAACGCTTGAAGCGCTCGCCGCATCCGGGCAAAGTCTCACCCTGAGACGGAATTCCCAACCGAAAAACTCGTGCCAGCCAGGCTCGTCATCAAGGTCTTCCACGTTGCGATGGAGCCTGTTCGGCTACAGGGCAAGGCAGTGCCGCTCCCGGCAGGCTTGTTGCATTCATGCATCCTGTGAATCGCATGAGAAGACTGGTTTGGTCATTCCACAGGAACGACGGACAACCTGAATCCGTGTCCAGAACCTCTGGCCTTTCGGGCTGCGCCTGAAATCGCGCCCGAGCGCCAGGGCGCGCAGCGTTGCCGTTTTCGACCAAGAAATGACTTTGCCTGCAGCGGGTGCCGGCCCCGGCCGATCGAGGCGATCAGGCACTCGGAAACCCCTCTTGATGGCAGGCCCTACTAGCAGAGGAATGGGATGGTGCGCATCATCTGGATGCTGTTGCTGCTGTTGATTGGTGCATCGGCCTGGGCCATCCAGCCGGCCGTGCTCGCCGATCAGGAGGTCCGCCTGTCCCTGGGGCCACATACCCGCTACCTCGAGGACCGCGATGCCAGCCTCGATGCCACCCAAGTGCTGGCGCTGCCCGACACGGCCTTCCGCCCGGTCGAGGGCGACCGGGCCAGCCTGGGCCGCAGCCGCTCGGTCTGGTGGTTCCGGATCGACCTGCAGAACACCCGCACCCAGCCCCTGTCCGGCTTTCTCGAGGTCAACTATCCGCTGCTCAACGATGTCCGACTGAGCCTGCTGAGCCCGGACGGCCAGTTGCAGCAGCAGGAGAGCGGCGACGCCCGAGCGTCCCAGCTGCGTCCGGTGCCGGTGCGCAACCTCTGGTTCCCCCTGGAGCTGCCGCCGGGCAGCAGCACCCTGCTGGTGCGAGTAAAGAGTAGCAGTGCGATTACCGTGCCACTGTATTTCAGCACCAGCGGGGCCAGCGTGGTTGCCCAGGAGCGCCAGGAAGGCCTGAACGGTGTCCTCTACGGCGTGCTGCTGGCCCTGTTCTGCTACCAGCTGCTCCTCTTCCTGTTCCTGCGCGAGCCCAGTCAGGGCTGGTATCTGCTCTACAGCCTCAACGCCATCCTGCTGCCGTTCAGCTTCGACGGCTTCCTGTTCCACTGGTCGCCCGTCCTGCAGCAGGTAGCCGTGTACCTGCTGACCTTCACCTTCTGGCTGAGTGCGACCCAGTTCACCCGGCACTTCCTGAATATCCCCCAGTACTTCCCCCTGCTCGACCGCGCCCTGCGCCTGTGGATGCTGGTCCTCGCCGCCGCGCTGCTCGCCGCTCCGCTGATCGGCCTGCCGGCCTGGGGCGTGCTCGCCACGCTCGCCACCCTGATCGGCTCCCTGCTGCTGCCCGCCTGCGGCGCCCATGTGTGGCGCAAGCGCCTGCGCGCCGGCACCTACCAGCTCGCCGCCTGGGCGTTCCTGCTGGTTTTGCTGGCTGGCCTGGCCTGCTCGGAGCTGGGCCTGGGCCTGCTCGGCGAACAGGGAACGACGCTGGCCAAGCTGGGTCTTGCCGTCAATCTGCTGGTTCTCGCCGTCGGCCTGGCCGACCGTTTCCAGCAGCTGCGCAAGGAAGGGCTGTATTCGCACCAGGCCGCCGAGGAGGCGCTCCTGCAGAACCAGGCGAAAAGCCGCTTCCTGGCCAAGATGAGCCACGAGATCCGCACGCCGCTCAACGGCGTGCTGGGCATGCTGCAATTGCTCAAGGAAACCCGTCTGGACCACAGCCAGCGCTTCTACGTGGACACCATCGCCAGTTCCGGCAGCACCCTGATGGCGGTGATCAACGACATCCTCGACTACGCGCGCATCGAGTCCGGCAAGCTCAGCCTGGAGCACATCGAGTTCGACCTCGAGGAGATGCTGTCCGACACCCTCAACCTGTTCACCGCCCAGGCGATGGAAAAGCGCCTGCGCCTGCACATGAGCCTCGACGAGGGCGTGCCGCGCCACATCCAGGGCGATCCGACCCGCCTCAAGCAGGTGCTGACCAACCTGCTGAGCAACGCGCTGAAGTTCACCTCCGAGGGCCAGGTGCGGCTCGACGTCAGCCGCCGGCGCAAGAGCGACGGCTCCGAGCGCCTGTATTTCGGCGTCAGCGACAGCGGTATCGGCATCCGCCAGGAGGCCCAGGCGCGGCTCTTCGAATCCTTCAGCCAGGGCGACTCCAGCACCACCCGCCGCTACGGCGGCAGCGGCCTGGGCCTGGCGATCAGCAAGGAGCTGGTGGAAATGATGGGCGGCCACATCGAGGCGCAGAGCACCCCCGGCCTCGGCAGCCGCTTTACCTTGAACATTCCCCTGCAGCGCTGCGGCGAGGCGCGCGACGAGCTGTTCCAGCTGCTGGTCGGACGCACCGCGCTGCTCGCCTCGCTGGACGGCTTCGCGCTGGACGCCATCGGCCGCCTGCTCGGCCGCTGGGGCATGCACACCGAGCGCTGCCGGATTCCGGAAAAACTGCCCGAGCAGCTGACCGGCTTCGACGAGCCGCCGCTGCTGCTGCTGATCGCGCCCTGGCCGGGCAGCGTCGAGTACTGGCTGGATGCCCTCTATCCGCACCTGGCGCCCGGCCAGCGGCTGCTGCTGGTCTGCCCGCCGGAACAGTGCCGGCAGCTGCCGGCCAGCCGCAGCAGCCTGCACATGCTCGGCCTGCCTCAGCCGGTCGGCGTCGCGGCGCTGCGCAAGAAGCTGGTGGAGCTGCTCATGGAGCCCACCCATCCGCTGGTGCCGATCGAGGACCCCGCAGGCGACAGCCAGGTGCCCTGCATCCTGATCGCCGAGGACAATCCGGTGAACCAGCTGGTGGTCCAGGAACTGCTGAAGAAGCGCGGCTACCATGTGCGCCTGGCGGGCAACGGCGCCGAGGCGGTGGCCGAATACCACCGCTCGCCCGGCGCGGTCCAGATGATCCTGATGGACTGCGAAATGCCGGAGATGGACGGCTTCGAAGCCACCCTGCAGATCCGCCTGCTGGAGCGCCTGCGCAAGTGGCCGGCGGTGCCGATCATCGCCCTCACCGCGCACACCCTCGACGAGCACCGGGAATACGGACTCGAGGTGGGCATGAACGACTTCCTCGGCAAGCCGGTGGACAAGCAGCTGCTGCACGCCACCGTGGAGCGCTACCTGTCGACCCGGACCCTGGTGGACAATTGAGGCGGGCGAACCGCCCACCTTGCCCCGGAGACTCCCATGCTCATCCCCCACCACCTGCTGGAGGCCGACACCCTCACCCGGCTGATCGAGGACTTCGTGACCCGCGAAGGCACCGACAACGGCGACGAAACCCCGCTGGCGACCCGCATGCAGCGCGTCCGCCAGGCGTTGGAGCGCGGCGAGGCAGTGATCGTCTTCGAGCCGGACAGCCAGCAGTGCCTGCTGATGGCGAAACGGGACGTGCCGAAGGAGTGGCTGGACTGAGCCACGCGCTCAGTGCCGCCGCCCGAGCACCCACAGATAGACCAGCGCATTGACCAGCAGCACCAGAGCGCCCAGCCAGACCTGGATGCCCGGCGTCAGGCCGGCCGGGTAGATCAGCGGCCATAGGTAATGCTCGATGAAGCCGCCGCTGTAGCCGGACTCCCCGGCCGCCCGGAGCAAGGCGTTTTCCCAGTCGGTCAGCGGACAGGGCAGGCTGAAGAATTCGGTCGCCGCCCCCCAAGCCATCGCCGGCAGGTGCACCACGGCCAGGATACGCCAGCGCAGCAGCAACAGGCCGCCCAGCAGCACGAAGACTATGAACAGCAGATGCACCACCAGCAGGGCATCCGCGGCCAACCGGTACAGCATGCCGGCCTCCCCGGCGCTCAGGCCGCGGACGCGGCCAGACGCACCACCAGCACCTTGTCGATGCGCGTCCGGTCCATGTCGACCACCTCGAAGCGCCAGCCGTCGTGCTCGAAGTGGTCGGCGACCTTCGGCACGCGCTGCAGGCGGTGCATGACCAGCCCGGCGAGCGTGTGATAGGCATTCTCCGCCTCTCCCGGAAAACCGCTGGCGATGTCCAGCGCGGCCCTCAGCCGCTCGATGCCCATGCCGCCGTCGACCAGCCAGGAGCCGTCCTCGCGGCGGACGATCGCCGGCTCGCCATCCTCCAGCGTGCCGGGAATCTCGCCGACGATCGCGGTGAGCACATCCTTGAGGGTGACGATGCCCTGCAGGTCGTCGAACTCGTCGACCACGACGGCGAACTCGCAGCGCATCCGGCGGAAGCTTTCCAGCAGGCCGGTACTGCTCGCGCGCTCCTCGACGTAAAGCGGCGGGCGGATGCTCCGCTGCAGATCGAGCGCCTGTCCCTGCAAAGCCGGCCCGAGCAGGTCGCCGCGCTGCAGCACGCCGACCACCTGCTGCAGACCGCCCCGACAGACCAGAACGCGACTATAGGGACTCTCGGCGAGTCGCCTGAGCTGCTCCTCCCGCGGCTCGTCCAGATCGATGGCGTAGACCTGCTGGCGGGGCGACATGATCGCGCCGACCGGCTGCTCGTCCAGATGCAGGACATTGGCGACCAGTGCCTGCTCGCTCTCGTGGAAGACCCCGGCCTCGGCGCCCTGCTCCATCAGCACCTTGATCTCCTCGTCGGTGACCGGCGGCTCGTCGCGGTGCTTGACCCCGAGCAGACGCAGCAGCAGGTCGCAGGAGCACGACAGCAGCCATACCAGCGGTGCGGCGATCTGCGCCAGACGCTGCATCGGCGGGGCGATGGTGGCGGCGATGGCCTCGGGCGAGAGCAGTGCCAGGCGCTTGGGCAGCAGTTCGCCGAGCACCACCGACAGGTAGGTGATCGCCGCCACGGTGAGCACCAGGGCGATGCCCTCGGCATAGGGCGCCAGCGCCGGCAGCCCGGCGACCCGCTCCGCCAGCGGCCGGGCCAGCAGGCTTTCGCCGAGCGCGCCGCTGAGGATGCCGACCGTGGTGATGCCGACCTGGATGGTGGAGAGAAAGCGCGAAGGGTCCTCCTGCAGCGCCAGGGCGACCAGCGCGCCGTGCCGCCGCTCGTCGGCAAGCCTCTGCAGACGGGCCTTGCGCGAGGACACGACGGCGATTTCCGCCATCGCGAAGATACCGTTGAGCAGGATCAGCAGCAGGAGCAGGCCCGTTTCCATCGCTACGACCACCCTACACCGTTGGCGGTGCGACCTCGCTGTCGACTCGTCGAGACAACCATAGCATCGCCGGCCGGCGGATGACTCGGGGCGGAAAAGCCCTGCCACAGAAACAGGAAAGGCAGCCCGAAGGCTGCCTTTCCGACCTGCTAGGGAAGAATCAGTGGGCGACGGCGCCACTGGCTCCCAGGCCGGTCTGCGAGCGGACGAACTGCGGCAGGAAGCGCTCACGCTCTTCTGCAGCAGACTTCGACTTGTCGGTGATCGAGAAGAACCACACGCCAACGAAGGCCGCGAGCATGGAGAACAGCGCCGGGTACTTGTAGGGGAAGATCGCCTCGGCATTGCCCAGCACGTCAACCCAGACAGTCGGGCTGAGGATGGTCAGCAGCATGGCGACGGACAGCCCCAGAGTACCGCCGATCAGCGCACCGCGGGTGGTCAGGTCCTTCCAGTACATGGAGAGGAACAGGACCGGGAAGTTGCAGCTGGCGGCGACGGAGAAGGCCAGACCCACCATGAAGGCGATGTTCTGCTTCTCGAAGATGATGCCGAGCAGGATCGCCACGACGCCCAGGGACAGGGTGGTGATCTTGGTCACGCGCATCTCGTCCTCTTCCTTGGCCTTGCCCTTCTTGATCACGCAGGCGTACAGGTCGTGGGACACGGCCGAGGCGCCAGCGAGGGTCAGACCGGCAACCACCGCAAGGATGGTGGCGAAGGCCACGGCGGAGATGAAGCCGAGGAACAGGTTGCCGCCGACGGCGTTGGCCAGGTGGATGGCCACCATGTTGGTGCCACCGATGATGGCGCCTGCCGCGTCCTTGAACTCCGGATTGGTGCCGACCAGCAGGATGGCGCCGAAGCCGATGATGAAGGTCAGGATGTAGAAGTAGCCGATGAAGCCGGTGGCGTAGAACACGCTCTTGCGAGCTTCCTTGGCGTCACTCACGGTGAAGAAGCGCATCAGGATGTGCGGCAGACCGGCGGTACCGAACATCAGGGCCAGGCCCAGGGAGATCGCGGAGACCGGGTCGGAAACCAGACCGCCGGGGCTCATGATGGCCGCGCCCTTGGTGTGGATGTTCACGGCTTCGGTGAACAGGGTGCCGAAGTCGAAGCCCACGTGCTTCATCACCATGATGGCCATGAAGGTGGCACCGGAGAGCAGCAGGACCGCCTTGATGATCTGCACCCAGGTGGTGGCCAGCATGCCGCCGAACAGCACGTACATGACCATCAGCACGCCCACCAGTACCACCGCGACGTAGTAGTCCAGACCGAACAGCAGCTGGATCAGCTTGCCGGCACCGACCATCTGGGCGATCAGGTAGAAGGCCACCACGATCAGCGAGCCGAAGGCCGACAGGACACGGATCTGGGTCTGCCCGAGGCGGTAGGAGGCCACGTCGGAGAAGGTGAACTTGCCGAGGTTGCGCAGACGCTCCGCCATCAGGAAGAGGATCACCGGCCAGCCGACCAGGAAGCCGATCGAGTAGATCAGGCCGTCGTAGCCGGAGGTGAACACCAGGGCGGAAATACCCAGGAAGGACGCCGCGGACATGAAGTCACCGGCGATCGCCAGACCGTTCTGGAAGCCGGTGATGCTGCCGCCGGCGGTGTAGTAGTCGGAGGTGGAGGTGTTGCGCTTGGCCGCCCACTTGGTGATGCCCATGGTGAAGGCGATGAACACCACGAACATGATGATCGCGGTCCAGTTGGTGGCCTGCTTCTGCACTTCGCCGGTAATGGCGTCGGCCATCAGCAGGGGGGAGGCTGCCAGCAAGGCAGCAGCGGTCAGAAAACGCTTCATCATTTCTGCACCTCGTCGAGCACTTCCTGATTCAGACGATCGAACTCGCCGTTGGCGCGGTAGGTGTAGACACCGGTCAGCACGAAGGCGAGGAGGATCAGACCGACACCGACGGGCATGCCCAGGGTAGTGGCGGATTCGGCACTGAGCTTGGTACCCAGGACCTGCGGCACGAAGGCGATGATCAGGATGTAGGCGAAGTAGAGGCCCAGCATGATGGATGAGAGCAGCCAGGCGAACCGCTCGCGCCTTGCCACCAGTTCTCTGAAGCGCGGATTCTGCTCGATCCGCTTGTAGATACCGTCGTCGTTCATTTCTTTTATTATCCTCACGGAGTTGCGGGGTAGGCACACTCTAGATCGCCCGCCAACGGACAACAGACGACCTTAGTCTTAGCTCGCCGGCCCAATGCCCCGAAGTCCCTGTGTGAAGGCCTTCGCAGGGCTCTGCTCCGCGCCCGGACGGCCAGCCCGGGGACGCCTGCCGATCGTCGACACCGACAGAGTGCGCAGCGGGATTGACGGCCCCTATCGGAGCCATGTAGAGCGGCCATTTCCGCACCAGCCGTTCCGCCGCTATCGTGGTTTCATCAAGGAACGACTTCCTGCGAGGTGTGCCATGCTCAAGACCCTGACTTTCACGCTGATGCACTTCTGCATCGCCTTCGCCGTCGCCTACGCGCTGACCGGCAGCGTCGCGGTGGGCGGGCTGGTGGCGGCGGTCGAACCCCTGTGCAACTCGGTGGGCTTCTACGTTCACGAAAGAATCTGGCAGCGCCTGGACAAGGCCCGCGGCGCGCCGGCCGGAGCCTCGCAGCCTGGCTGGCGGCACCGCCACGCCTGAGGCCGGTGCGATACGCGGGCGGAAGCGGTTAAGATGCGCGGCCCGGCCGTCAGATGATCTCGAACCATGCCCGCCACCTCGCGCTTTCCGCTCCCCCCCTACCTGTTCGCCACCCTTCTCGCCCTGCTGGCCCTGAGTGGCATCTGGTACAGCGCCGGCCAGCCGGTCGTGCTGGCGGACGTGGTCAGTCCCACGCACAAGTTGCAGTGCGTGTCCTACAGCCCGTTCGACAAGGACCAGTCGCCCTTCGACCAGCCGTTCGTGCTGCGCGAGGCGCGCATGGACGCCGACCTGGCCCTGCTCGCCGAACGCTTCCAGTGCGTGCGCACCTATTCCATGACCGGCATGCAGGCACTCCCCGCCCTGGCCCGTAAGCACGGCCTGAAGCTGATGCTCGGCGCCTGGGTGAACCCCGACCCGGTGGAGACCGAGAGCGAAATCGCGCAGCTGATCGAGGCGGCCAGGGCCAACCCGGATATTGTCGAGGCGGTGATCGTCGGCAACGAGACGCTGCTGCGCAAGGAAGTCACCGCCAGCCACCTGGCCTCGCTGATCGCGCGGGTCAAGCGCAGCGTCGACCAGCCGGTCACCTATGCCGATGTCTGGGAGTTCTGGCTGAAGCATCCGGAAGTCGCCCCGGCGGTGGACTTCCTGACCATCCACCTGCTGCCCTACTGGGAGGACGACCCGGCCGGAATCGACAGGGCACTCGCCCAGGTCGCCCGGGTCCGCCAGGAATTCGGCCAGCGCTTCGCGCCCAAGGACATCCTGATCGGCGAAACCGGCTGGCCCAGCGAGGGCCGCCAGCGCGAAACCGCCCTGCCCAGCCGGGTCAACCAGGCCCTGTTCATCCGTGGCTTCGTCGCCATGGCCGAGCAGCATGGCTGGCGCTACAACCTGATCGAGGCCTTCGACCAGCCGTGGAAACGCGAGAGCGAAGGTGCGGTGGGCGGCTACTGGGGGCTGCTGGATGCCGACCGCGAGGACAAGCAGGTCCTCGCCGGCCCGATCTCCAACCTGCCGCACTGGCCGTTCTGGCTGGGAGTCGGCGGGCTGATCATGGCCGGCGCGCTGGTCGTCGCCGGACGTCCGGCCTCCACCGCCGCGGCCCTGCTGCTGCCGCCGCTGGCCGCGCTCGGCGGCGCCTGCATCGGCTTGTGGGGCGAGCTGGCGCGGGTCACCAGCCGCTATCCCGGCGAGTGGCTGTGGGCTGCCCTGCTGGTCGGCCTGAATCTGATCGTGCTGCTGCATGGCGTACTGCTGCTGTCGGCCCGCCAGGGCTTCCGCGCCCGGCTGTTCGCCTGGCTGGACGCGCGCGGCGGCTGGTGGCTGGCCGCCGCCGGCTTCGCCGGGGCGGTGATGATGCTGGCGCTGGTATTTGATGCCCGTTACCGCAGCTTCCCCAGCGTCGCCCTGCTGCTGCCCGCGCTGCTCTATGGCTGCCGCCCGGTGGCCGGCCCGCGCCGGGAGCTCGCCCTGCTGCTGGCGCTGATCGGTCTCGGCATACTGCCGCAGCTGTATCAGGAAACCCTGCTCAACCGGCAGGCACTGGGCTGGGCCCTTGTCAGCCTGCTGCTGGCGGTCGCCCTCGGCCGCAGCCTGCGGCTGCGCCAGCCCGCTCCGGAGGCTGTGGCGACGAAGGACGCCTCAGCGGCGAACCAGGCGTAGCCCGGCGATGACCACGGCGAACACCGCCAGACTGGCGGTGTAGAGCACCAGCGCCGGAATCCCCAGGCACAGCCCCGCGAGCGCCAGCCCCCAGCCGGCGCGCCCGGGCAGCAGGAAGCCGGCCAGCGCTGCGGCCAGGGCGCTCCAGGCCAGCAGGCGGAAGTGGATCATCAGCCCCAGCCCGGTGCGCAGCTGGCATTCCCAGCGCTGCGCCTGCTCGGCGCACAGGCCGACCCACTGGCCATCCTCCATGAAGCCGAAACGCAGCCCGTAGCTGGACGCCAGGCACAGCGACAGGACAATCAGCGGGACAATCGGGGACAGGCGCGAGGACATCGGGGCACTCCAGGGACAAATGTCCGCCAGCATAACCAGCGCCCGCCCGGAAGCAAGCGCCGGCGCGGGACTAGCCTGATTGCACTCGCTGCGTTAAAAGCAGTCCCATGGCCAGATCCCCGACGAGGTTGGATTCCCATGCCCCGCCTGCCCGCCTTCGCCGCCCTGCTCGGCGGCCTCCTCTTCTGCTCCAGCGCGCCGGCGGTCGACATCGATCCGGCGAGCTACGGCTTTCCGCTGCACAACCCCTTCGAGGCGACCATCGCCACCACGCCGCCGGAGTTGCGTCCTGCCCTGCCGCCCGACAGCGAGATCGATCAACGGGACTACAGCCTGAGCCTGCGCCCCGAGCGCCCGTTCGCCCTGCCGGGCAACCTGCGCCAGGTGCGGGACCTGCGCTATCGCCTGGCCCGCCAGGCACATGCCGCGCCGCTGATCTTCGTCATCTCCGGCACCGGTGCGCACTACGCCAGCAGTCTCACCGAATACCTGAAGCGACTGTTCTACGGGGCCGGTTTCCATGTGGTGCAGCTGTCCTCGCCGACCAGCTACGACTTCATGACCGCCGCCTCGCGCGCCGCCACGCCCGGCCTCAGCCGCGAGGACGCCGACGATCTGTACCGGGTCATGGAGGCGGTGCGGGCGCAGCAGGCGGACCTGCCGGTCACCGCCTACCACCTGGCCGGCTACAGCCTCGGCGCCCTGCATGCGGCCTTCGTCAGCCAGTTGGACGAGAGCCGTCGAGGCTTCGGCTTCAAGCGCGTGTTGCTGCTCAACCCGCCGGTCAATCCCTACAACTCGGTGCGCAACCTCGACCGCCTGGTACAGACCGAAGTCCCCGGCATCACCGGCGACCTGACCTTCTACGAGCTGATCCTCGGCAAGCTGACCCGCTACTTCCAGCGCCGCGGCTACATCGACCTCAACGAGGCCCTGTTGTACGACCTGCAGCAGTCGAAGGAACGCCTGACGGACGAGGAAATGGCGATGCTGATCGGCTCGGTGTTCCGCTTCGCCGCCGCCGACATCGCCTATACCTCGGACCTGCTCAACCGCCGCGGGCTGATCACCCCGCCGAACTACCCGGTCGAGGAGGACACCCCGCTCGCGCCCTTCTTCATCCGCGCCCTGCAGTGCAACTTCGGCTGCTACCTGAACGAGCAGCTGATCCCCCAGTGGCGCCTGCGCCACAACGGCGGCAGCCTGTCCCAGTTGATCGGCCAGATCAGCCTGCAAGCCCTGCAGGACTACCTGGCTGGCAGCGGCAAGATCGCCGTGATGCACAATGCCGATGACCTCATCCTCGGCCCCGGCGACCTCGCCTTCCTGCGCCGCACCTTCGGCGAGCGGCTGACCCTCTATCCATTCGGTGGGCACTGCGGCAATCTCAATTACCGGGTCAACAGCCAGGCCATGCTGGAGTTCCTCCGTGACTGAACGCGCGAGGCTCGTCGCCGCTGCGCTGCTCCTCGGCAACCTGGCCCACGCCGCCGAGCCCCCGGCTGCTGACGGCGACGGCTTCAAGCGCCCGCTCGACAGCCTGCAGTTCAACAGCGGCCGCGACCAACGCGAGTTCGAGCGTGCCAGCCTGGCCACCCTCAACGTCCCTGATCCCTGGGAGCGCTGGAACCGGCGGGTCTATTACTTCAACTATCGCCTCGACGAGTGGGTGCTGCTGCCGGTGGTGCGCGGCTATCGCTATGTCACGCCGGAATTCGTGCGCAGCGGCGTGCGCAACTTCTTCGGCAATCTCGGCGAGATCCCCAGCCTGCTCAACAGCCTGCTGCAACTGCGCGGCCGGCGCGCCCTCGACACCGGGACCCGTCTGCTGCTCAACACCACTCTGGGCGTCGCCGGCCTGTGGGACCCGGCCACCCGCATGGGACTGCCCAGGCAGAGCGAGGATTTCGGCCAGACCCTCGGCGCCTACGGCGTGCCCACCGGACCCTACCTGATGCTGCCGATCCTCGGTCCGTCCAACCTGCGCGATGCCGGCGGCCAGCTGACCGACTTCCTGACCGCCAACCGGGTCGACTACCTGAACGTCGCCACAGCCAGCGGCGCCCACCCGGAAATCTCCGCGCTGAAGGCCGTCGACAGGCGCGACGGCATCCCCTTCCGCTACGGACAGCTCAACTCGCCGTTCGAGTACAACCAGATTCGCTACGTCTATACCCGCGCCCGCCAATTGCAGATCGAGGAGTAGAGCGCCCTATTGGTAGAGACTCGGCTCGCCGCTCGGGCGGCTCTTGAAGCGCCGGTGTGCCCACAGGTACTGCTCGGGGTGCTGGCGCACCGCCTGCTCGACCCAGCGGTTGATGCGCAGGCAGTCGGCCTCCTCGCTCTCGCCGGGAAAATCCTCCAGCGGCGGGTAAATCGTCAGCTGGTAGCCGGAACCATCGGCCAGACGGCTCTGGACGAAGGGCATCACCAACGCCTTGCCCAGGCGGGCGAACTTGGTCGTCGCCGTCACGGTCGCCGCCGGGATGCCGAACAGGGGCACGAAGAGACTCTGCTTGCGCCCGTAGTCCTGATCCGGCGCGTACCAGATGGCGCGCCCGGCGCGCAGCACCTTGAGCATGGCGCGGATGTCATCGCGCTCGATGGCGGTGGCATCGGCATTGTGCCGCTCGCGACCACGCCGCTGGACGTAGTCGAAGACCGGGTTGATGTGCTCGCGGTACATGCCGTCGATGGTCTGCCGCTGGCCGAGCAGGGCGGCGCCGATCTCCAGGGTGGTGAAGTGCAGGGCCATGAGGATCACGCCCCGGCCCTCGGCCTGGGCCCGCTGCAGATGCTCGAGGCCCTCGATGTGCGCCAGCCGGGCCAGCCGCTGGCGTGGCCACCACCAGCTGATGGCTATCTCGAAGAAGGCGATGCCCATCGAGGCGAAGTTCTCCTTCAGCAGACGCTCGCGCTCGGCGGCGGACCGCTCGGGGAAGCACAGCTCCAGGTTGCGCCTGGCGATGCGCCGGCGCGAGCCGGCCAGGCGATAGGTCAGCGCGCCCAGCCCGCGGCCGAGCCGCAGCAGCCAGGCATAGGGCAGCCGGGCAATCAGCCAGAAGAGTCCCAGCCCCAGCCAGAGGCCCCAGAAACGCGGATGGAGAAAACAGGCACGAAAGCGTGGACGATCCATTAACGGCCCCCAAACGGCAAAGGCCGGCATTCTAGCGGGAAAATGCCGGCCACGACCGACGCGAAGAGCGGCCGCCCGGGGGGCCGGCCTCCGCCCGCTGCCGAGCCTGCGGCAACGCGCCACGGGCACGCCATACGGCGCATCGTCGGCCCAGGGGGCGGTTTTCTTCCGCCCGGCTAGCCTGATGCGACGTTTCCCGTTATAAGACCGGCATTCATTGCAATGGGCAGATCATGAGCCAAGCCGACCTCCTCGACCCAGCCCCCGTGTTCCAGCTCAAGGGCAGCATGCTCGCCATCACCGTACTGGAACTGGCGCACAACGACCTGGCCCGTCTCGACCACCAGTTGAGCGAAAAGGTGGCGCAGGCCCCCAACTTCTTCCAGAACACCCCGCTGGTCCTGGCCCTGGACAAGCTCCAGCCCGGCACGCAGCAGTTCGATCTGCGCGCCCTGCTGGCGGTCTGCCGGCGCCACGGCCTGCGTACCCTGGCGATCCGCGCCAGCCTGGCCGAACACCTCGCCGCCGCCCAGGCGCTGGACCTGCCGGTCCTGCCGCCTTCCAGCGCGCGGGAGCGGCCGCTCACCCCCGGCGCCGCACCGGCGCCGGCGAAGAAAGCCGAGAAACCGGCCGAGCCGGCGGTGCGTCCGACGCGGGTGGTCACCACCCCGGTACGCGGCGGCCAGCAGATCTATGCACCGGGCGGCGACTTGCTGGTCCTGGCCCCGGTCAGCGCCGGTGCGGAACTGCTCGCCGACGGCAACATCCATGTGTACGCACCGATGCGGGGGCGTGCCCTGGCCGGCATCAAGGGCAACAGCCAGGCGCGGATTTTCTGCCGGATGCTGGCCGCCGAGCTGATCTCCATCGCCGGCCGCTACAAGGTTGCCGAAGACCTCAGACGCGATCCGAACTGGGGCGAGGCCGTGCACATTCATCTGGCTGGCGACGTGTTGAACATCACTCGCCTTTAACGGATACTCGCGCGTTCTCAGGGGCTTTAACGGACTGGACTCCACAAGCCACCCGCGCGGCTCAACGCTCCCGTTTTTCTTCACTTGGGGTGAATCACCTTGGCCAAGATCCTCGTAGTCACTTCCGGCAAGGGTGGCGTCGGCAAAACCACGACCAGCGCCGCCATCGGTACCGGCCTCGCCCTGCGCGGGCACAAGACCGTCGTCGTCGACTTCGACGTAGGTCTGCGTAACCTCGACCTGATCATGGGCTGCGAACGCCGGGTCGTGTACGACTTCGTCAACGTCATCCAAGGTGATGCCACGCTCAGCCAGGCCCTGATCAAGGACAAGCGCCTGGAGAACCTCTACGTGCTGGCGGCCAGCCAGACCCGCGACAAGGACGCCCTGAGCAGCGAGGGCGTGGGCCGGGTGATGGACGAGCTGCGCGAGTCTTTCGAGTACATCATCTGCGACTCGCCGGCGGGTATCGAGAAGGGCGCCCACCTGGCCATGTATTTTGCCGACGAGGCGATCGTGGTGACCAACCCCGAAGTATCCTCGGTACGCGACTCCGACCGCATGCTTGGCCTGCTCGCCAGCAAGTCGCGGCGCGCCGAGAACGGCGAGGAGCCGATCAAGGAGCACCTGCTGCTGACCCGCTACAGCCCCGACCGCGTGACCAAGGGCGAGATGCTCGGGGTGGAGGACGTCGAGGAGATCCTCGCCATCCGCCTGCTCGGGGTGATTCCCGAGTCCCAGTCGGTCCTCAAGGCCTCCAACCAGGGCATTCCGGTGATCCTCGACGAACAGAGCGATGCCGGCCTGGCCTACAGCGATGCCGTGGAGCGACTGCTGGGCAAGGAAACGCCGCACCGCTTCCTCGATGTGCAGAAGAAGGGATTCCTGCAACGCCTATTTGGAGGCCGTGAATGAACATTTTTGACTTCTTTCGCGAACGCAAGAAACAAACATCTGCGTCCATTGCGAAAGAGCGTCTGCAGATCATCGTCGCCCACGAGCGCGGCCAGCGCAGTGCGCCGGACTACCTGCCGGACCTGCAGAAGGAGCTGATCGAGGTGATCCGCAAGTACGTCAACATCGACAACGATCAGGTGCAGGTAGTCCTGGAAGACCAGGGCAACTGCTCGATCCTCGAACTCAACGTCACCCTGCCGGATCGCTGAGCGACCGCCCTGCGACGACGGCGACCCTGCAGGTCGAGTGAAAGCGCAGGCGTTTTCACAACGCCTGCCGGTCGCCGTCGTCGCCTCCGGATATCCCGATGCCCCTGTCGAACATCGAAATCGTCCACCAGGACGAGGCCCTGCTGGTGGTCAACAAGCCCACCCTGCTGCTCTCGGTGCCGGGCCGCGCCGAAGACAACCGGGACTGCCTGGTCACCCGCCTGCAGGACAACGGCTACCCCGAGGCGCGCATCGTGCATCGTCTCGACTGGGAAACCTCCGGCCTGATCGTGCTGGCCCGCGACGCCGACAGCCACCGCGAGCTGTCCCGCCAGTTCCACGACCGGGAAACCGAGAAGGCCTATACCGCGCTCTGCTGGGGCGAACCGGAAGCCGACAGCGGACGCATCGAGCTGCCGCTGCGCTACGACCCGCCGACCAAGCCGCGCCATGTGGTCGACCATGAACTGGGCCGCCACGCCCTGACCTTCTGGCGGGTGCTGGAGCGCTGCGGCCACTACAGCCGTGTCGAACTGACGCCGATCACCGGCCGCTCCCACCAGTTGCGCGTACACATGCTGTCCATCGGCCACCCACTGCTGGGCGACCGCCTCTATGCCCACGACGAGGCCCTGGCCGCCGCCGGACGCCTGTGCCTGCATGCCAGCCTGCTGGTCCTCGGCCACCCGCAGAGCGGCGAGCGCCTGCGCTTCGAAAGCCCTGCACCGTTCTGAACGCCTCGCCCCACGCGCCGGACGTCTGACTGCAGCCCGGCGCCCTTTTCGATACACTCCGCCGCAACGCTGTCCGGAGTCCACTATGCGTACAGAACTCAACCAGGGCCTGATCGACTTCCTCAAGGCATCCCCCACCCCCTTCCACGCCTGCGCCAGCCTGGCCCAGCGCCTCGAATCCGCCGGCTACCAGCGCCTGGACGAGCGCGAAGCCTGGCCGGCCCAGCCCGGCGGACGCTACTACGTCACCCGCAACGACTCCTCGATCATCGCCATCCAGCTCGGCCGACGCTCGCCGCTGGAGGGCGGCCTGCGGCTGGTCGGCGCCCACACCGACAGCCCCTGCCTGCGCGTCAAGCCGCAGCCGGAACTGAGCCGCCAGGGCTTCTGGCAGCTTGGCGTGGAGGTCTACGGCGGTGTCCTGCTCGCCCCATGGTTCGACCGCGATCTGTCGCTGGCCGGCCGGGTGACCTTCCGCCGCGCCGGCCGCGTCGAGAGTCAGCTGATCGACTTCAAGCAGCCGATCGCGATCATTCCCAACCTGGCGATCCACCTCAATCGCGAGGCCAACCAGGGCTGGGCAATCAACGCGCAGAACGAACTGCCGCCCATCCTCGCGCAGGTCGCCGGCGACGAACGGGGCGACTTCCGCGCCCTGCTGGCCGAGCAACTGCAGCGCGAGCACGAGATCAACGCCGACGTGGTGCTGGATTACGAACTCTGCTTCTACGATACCCAGGGCGCGGCGCTGATAGGCCTGAACCAGGACTTCATCGCCGGCGCCCGCCTCGACAACCTGCTGTCCTGCCATGCCGGCCTGCAGGCCCTACTCGCTGCCGGCGACACGGAAAACTGCGTGCTGGTCTGTACCGACCACGAGGAGATCGGCTCCTGCTCTACCTGTGGCGCCGATGGCCCTTTCCTCGAACAGGTGCTCGGCCGCCTGCTGCCGGATGGCGATGCCTTCGTGCGGATCATGCAGCAATCCCTGCTGGTTTCCGCCGACAACGCCCACGGCGTGCATCCCAACTACGCCGACCGCCACGACGCCAACCATGGTCCGAAGCTCAATGCCGGCCCGGTGATCAAGGTCAACAGCAACCAGCGCTACGCCACCAGCAGCGAAACCGCCGGCTTCTTCCGTCACCTGTGCTTCGACGTCGAGGTTCCGGTGCAGAGCTTCGTGGTGCGCAGCGACCTGGGCTGCGGCTCGACCATCGGCCCGATCACCGCCAGCCGGCTCGGCGTGCGCACCGTCGACATCGGCCTGCCGACCTTCGCCATGCACTCCATTCGCGAGCTGGCCGGCAGCCATGACCTGACGCATCTGGTGAAGGTCCTGACGGCCTTCTATTCGAGTCCGGCACTGCCCTGACGGCTCCAGCCCTCTCCCTGCTCCTCCCGGGAGCAGGGCCGGGCGGAGCGGCGGTCAACCACCCGGAGCAGGGTCAGCCGCCCTCCGACTCAAACCAGACTGTCGTCAATCACCAGCGCCACCTTGCCGGACACGGTGTTGCTGGCCAGCATCTCGAACGCCGCGCCGACATCCTTGGCGGCGAAGCTGTGCTCCAGACGCGGATCGAGGCGCTTCTCGGCGAACAGCGGCCAGACCTGCCGGCGCAGCTCGTCGATCAGCTCGCCCTTGAAGGCATCGTCGCGGTTGCGCAGGGTCGAACCGATCAGCTGTACCCGCTTGCCCAGCAGCTTGGCCAGATCCAGCTGCGCCTCGCGCCCGCCCATCAGACCGATGATCACCCAGCGCCCGTCGCGCGCCAGCACGTCCAGATCCAATGCCGCGTAACGCGCGCCGATGGGGTCGAGGATCACGTCGAAGGGGGCGAAGTCGCGCAGCCCCTCGAGATCCTGGGTGCGCAGCACACCGCCCTGCGCGCCCAGCGACTCGCAGTAGGCCAGGCGTTCGGGAGAGCCGACGCTGACCCAGCAGGGATTGCCGAATGCCTTGCACAGCTGGATGCCCGCCGAGCCGACCCCGCTGGCTCCGGCGTGGATCAACACCTTCTCTCCCGCCTTGAGGGCACCCAGCTTGAACAGGTTGAGCCAGGCGGTGGCATAGACCTCCGGCAACACCGCCGCCTCGACCAGCGACAGTCCCTCCGGAACCGGCAGGACATGCCGTCCGTCGATCACCACCTCCTCGGCCATGCCGCCACCGGCCAGCAGCGCACAGACCCGGTCACCAACCTGCCAGTGGCTGCCCGCCCCGACCTCGCTGACCACGCCGGCGCACTCCAGCCCGAGCACGTCGCTGGCGCCAGGCGGGGGCGGATAGAGCCCGGCACGCTGCAGAAGATCGGCCCGGTTCAGGCCGGCCGCCGCCACACGAATCCTGATTTGCCCCACGTCACAGGAAAGCGCAGGCCGCTCGACCCACTCCACACTTCCCTCGATACCTTGCAATGCCTTCATGCTGCCTCCATAGTAGGTCCCTGAGTCAATTTGCCGTAGGCCCTGCTCCCTTCCATCAAGAAAGGAACCCGGGACCCTGCCTGACGGCCTAATATGCGTTATCACTCCCCCACTAGTCGAATGACATGAAGCGCCTTCTCCCCAGCACTCTCCTCGCCTTCACCCTCGGCCTCAGTGCTTCGCTGCTGGCCCAGACTGCTGACGCCGGCAACTGGGACGCCCTGCAACCGGACCGTGACCAGGTGATCGCCAGCCTGAACGTGGTGGAGCTGCTCAAGCGCCATCACTACAGCAAACCGCCACTCAACGATGCGCGCTCGGAAAAGATCTATGAAAGCTACCTCAAGCTGCTCGATCCGGCCCGCAGCTATTTCACCGCGGCAGATATCGCCGAATTCGACCGTTGGCGCACCCAGTTCGACGACCTCCTGAAAGGCGGCGACCTGCAGCCCGGCTTCACCATCTACAAGCGCCACCTCACCCGTCTGGAGGAGCACCTGCACTTTACCCTGAGCCTGCTCGAGAAGGGCGTGGACAGCTTCGACTTCGCCCGCGACGAGCACCTGCTGATCGACCGCGAGAACGCCCCCTGGGCGAAGGACAAGGCCGCCCTCGACGACCTCTGGCGCAAACGCCTGAAGGACGAGGTGCTGCGCATGAAGATCGCCGGCAAGGAGCCGAAGGCGATTCAGGAACTGCTCATCAAGCGCTACCGCAACCAGCTGTCGCGCCTGGAGCAGACCCGCAGCGAAGACATTTTCCAGACCTACATCAATGCCTTCGCGCAGACCTACGACCCGCACACCAACTATCTGTCGCCGGACAACGCGGAAAACTTCGACATCAACATGAGCCTGTCGCTCGAGGGCATCGGCGCAGTGCTGCAAAGCGACAACGAGCACGTCAAGGTGGTTCGCCTGGTACCGGCCGGCCCGGCGGAGAAGAGCAAGCAGCTCGCGCCCGCGGACAAGATCGTCGGCGTCGCCCAGGCCAACGGCGAAATGGTCGACGTGATCGGCTGGCGCCTGGACGAGGTGGTCAAGCTGATCCGCGGCCCCAAGGGCTCGGTGGTGCGCCTGGAGATCATTCCGGCCAGCAACGCTCCCAACGACGAAACCAGCAAGGTGGTGGCCATCACCCGCGAAGCGGTCAAGCTGGAAGAACAGGCCGCGAAGAAGTCCGTGCTCGAGTTGCCCCACGAAGGACACTCCTACAAGCTCGGCGTGATCGAAATCCCGGCCTTCTACCTGGACTTCAAGGCGTTCCGCGCAGGCGACCCCAACTACAAGAGCACTACCCGCGACGTGAAGCGCCTGCTCAGCGAACTGAAGGCGGAAAAGGTCGACGGCGTGGTCATCGACCTGCGCAACAACGGTGGCGGCTCGCTGCAGGAAGCCACCGAGCTGACCGGGCTGTTCATCGAACAGGGGCCTACCGTGCTGGTCCGCAACAACGACGGCCGAGTCGACGTACTCGCCGATGAGAACAAAGGCACCTACTACACCGGCCCGATGGCGGTGTTGGTCAACCGCCTTTCCGCCTCGGCTTCGGAGATCTTCGCCGGTGCCATGCAGGACTATCATCGCGCCCTGATCATCGGCGGCCAGACCTTCGGGAAGGGCACGGTGCAGACCATTCAGCCGCTCAACCACGGCGAACTGAAGCTGACCCTGGCCAAGTTCTACCGGGTTTCCGGGCAGAGCACCCAGCATCAGGGCGTGATTCCGGACATCAGCTATCCGGACGAGGTCGACACCAAGGAAATCGGCGAAAGCGCCCTGCCGGAAGCCATGCCCTGGGACAGCATCCGCCCGGCGATTCGCCCGGAGGCCGACCCCTTCAAGCCGTATCTAAACGAACTCAAGGCTCGTCACGACCACCGCACGGCGCAGGATCCCGACTTCGTCTTCACCCGCCATCGTCTCGACCTGAGCCGACAGCTGATGCAGGAAACCAGCGTCAGCCTGAACGAGAGCAAGCGGCGCGCCCAACGCGACTCCATCGAGTCCAGGCAACTGGCCATCGAAAACGAGCGACGCAAGGCCAAGGGCGAGGAACTCCTGACCGAACTGAAGGAAGAGGACGAAAACGCCCTGCCGCTGACGGACGACACGAGCAAGAAGCCTGAGGACGATGCCTATCTGGCGGAAACCGGACGCATCCTGCTCGACTACCTGGGCCTCAGCGCTTCCCTCGCCAAACACTGATACGCTCGGGCCGATACAAAGCGGGGCCGCTCATGCGGCCCCGTTGTTTTTCACTGCTGGCAAAACCTGCCGGAAGCCAGCGATAACACGGCATACAGCCTATCCATGCCCTTCATTGCTCCTCGTAACTGAACTCGAAGACCCGCACCACCTCCGCTGCATGCCAAGACGCGGCCGCCACACCGTCGGGAGCCCCCGAAAAACGCCCCAGTCGCGCTACACAGTCGAAGAAGCCGGGACGCGGCAGACGGCTGGCCCCCTGACTGATGACCAGCGAGCTGCGCAGTGGCCGTTCGGCACGCGCATCCAGGGCCGCCAGGTGCTCCAGTGCGGCAGCCAGCGTCTGCATGGCTGGCGGCGGCAGTTGCAGGCGCTCGATCAGCGCACGATAGGTCAGCAGATGCCGACTCTGACGCGCGTCATCCAGTTCGCCCAGCAGCGCCTGCCAGTGCTGGCGACTGATGCGAATGGTCAAGAGTCCTCCTCCCATTCCGCAATGCCCAAGACCCGCGCCAAGGCACGCCGGATCGCGGAATCCGGCTGTCGCTCACCCGTCTCTATCATGCCCAGATAAGACGGACTGATGCCCACGGCTCTGGCCAGTTGCTCCTGCGACATGTTTTGAGCTTCGCGCAGGGCAACCAATTCCGCAAGGATCGGAGTCACAGCAGGCGGCGCGGGCCTCTCAAGCACCTCGCCACCCTGCCCGGCAGCCCTCAGCAAGGCCTGGTAGTCGGCCCAGGGCAGCACGGCATACTCCGCTTCGCCATCGCGCATGATCACTTGAACGTTGGTACTTTTCTTCTCGTGCATCGATCCGATCCGAATGTTGACAAATTGCCTGCCACCCGAGCTCACGCCCTCTGCAACCGAGGAACAGAGCAGCGCGAATCAGCGTCCTTCCGGACGGCTTGCGGCCGGCAGCCGCTCCAGTTCCACCTGGCGCTGTGGCGACTGGGCAGCCAACCAGGCACGGAAAGCCTCCAACTCACCGCGCCAGCTGCGCACCACCCAAGCAAGTACCGCGATGTCGTCGAGAAACCCCAGACCGAGCAACCAGTCTGGAATCACATCCAGCGGAGACAGGAAATACAGCAACCCGGCGACCGCTGCGAGCAACGCCTGCTGACTGATCTGCCGGTATTCACCACGCCACCAGGCCAGACAGAGCATTTGCAGCAGGCGCAACTCCTCTTGGATACCAGCCAGCCATCGGCCCTTGCGCTCTCGTTTGCGCGCCACATCCAGCAGGAACTCGCTCAGCCGTCCGTCAGCCAGCAAGGATCGGGCAAGACGAAGAAATCGAAAGAAAAACCAGGGTGTTTTCATGATCGTCACTCCGCAAGGTGCGATTTCCCGACTTACCCACAAAGTCTGTCGGCAACGATGTGGGCAAAGGCTATAACAGCTTGGCAAAATTCCGCAGCATGCGCCTCGACAACAAATCGGACATTTTCCAACTCATGAAAAAACCAATTTGAATCAGAAAGTTGAGGGTTCGTCGTAAATAGACAGAAGCGATATCAACGAAAGGCGGCAAATAACGACAATGCGTATAAAACTCAGCAGCATGACTCTCTTGCAGAAATGAAAACGCCCCACACGAAGCGGGGCGTTGTCTTGAGGCGTTCCCGACTCACTCGCCCTGGGCTTCAGCCTGCCCTGCTTCGGGTTCGGGCTCAGCTTCCTGCTCGGTCGGCTGATCCTTGATGCCCAGCAGTTCCAGTTCGAACACCAGCACCGAATTGGCCGGGATTGAAGGGCTGGGGCTCTGCTCGCCATAGGCCAGCTCACTGGGAATGTACAGCTTGAACTTTTCGCCGACATGCATCAGTTGCAGGCCTTCGACCCAGCCGGGGATAACGCCGCTGACCGGCAGGTCGATGGGACTTCCGCGCTCGATGGAGCTGTCGAACACCACGCCGTCGGTCAGACGACCCTCATAGTGCACAGTCACCACATCGCTGGGCTTGGGCTGGGCGCCCTCGGTCTTCTTCAGCACCTCGTACTGCAGGCCGGACGCCGTGGTGGTCACGCCCTGACGCTTGGCGTTCTCCTCGAGGAACTTCTTGCCGGCCTTGGCATTCTCTTCGCCAAGAGCCGCCATGCGCTCCTCGGCCCGTTTCTGCAGGGCAGCGAAGGCCTCGATCAGCTCCTCGTCGCTCAGGCGCTGTTCCTTCTTGCCAATCGCATCCTCGATACCCTGGGCCACCGCCTTCGAGTCCAGATCATCCATGCCCTCCTGGGCCAGACTCTTGCCCATGTTCAGGCCGATACCGTAGGAGGCCTTCTGTGCGGGAGTCTTGAGTTCCACATTGGTTTGCGAATCGCAACCCGAAAGAACCAGACCCACCAAGGCCATCGCAGCGGCCAACCGATGTTGTCTCATGCTGTTTCCTTGTTCGTTCGCCATAGGGCTATCAGTGAAGGCGAAAGCTTAACAGGCGGCCGCGACCACTGGCTATGGAGATAGGAGCCCGGCAACAGCGATAAGTTCAGGTTTTCGAAGGGAGCTGGCAGGACGCCCGAGACCATCTGAATGACCCGGTCCAGGCGGTCTGCAAAACGAAAAAGGCGGCCAAATGGCCGCCATCTTCGTTTCGCCAAGCTCTGTCCAGCATGGCGATTTAATGTGGCGCAGCGGACGGGACTCGAACCCGCGACCCCCGGCGTGACAGGCCGGTATTCTAACCGACTGAACTACCGCTGCGCATAACCTCGATGGTGGGTGATGACGGGATCGAACCGCCGACCCTCTGCTTGTAAGGCAGATGCTCTCCCAGCTGAGCTAATCACCCTTCACTCTCGAAGTGGGGCGCATTCTAGAGAGCCGATTTCACCTTGGCAACCCCTCGATGAAAAAAAATTTTCAGATGTTCCAAAGGGTTAGGGTTGGCCCCCCGGTTCGGGGAGAGAATAATGCGTGCTTTGCGCAACGGAGATCGCCAGCCCCATGTGGTTCCGCAACCTGCTCGTCTATCGTCTCACCCAGGATGTCCCCTTCGCCGCCGAAACGCTGGAAGAGGCGCTGGCAGCCAAGCCAGCCCGCCCCTGCGCCAGCCAGGAACTGGCGACCTACGGTTTCGCCGCCCCCTTCGGCAAGGGCGAGGATGCGCCCCTGGTCCACGCCAGCCAGGACTTTCTGCTGATCGCGGCACGCAAGGAGGAGCGCATCCTGCCCGGCAGCGTGGTGCGCGACGCGCTTCAGGAAAAGGTCGAGGAAATCGAGGCCGAGCAGATGCGCAAGGTCTACAAGAAGGAGCGTGACCGGATCAAGGAGGACATCGTCCAGACCTTCCTGCCGCGCGCCTTCATTCGCCGCGCCACCACCTTCGCGGCGATCATGCCCAAACAGGGGCTGATTCTGGTCGATACCTCCAGCGCCAAGAAAGCCGAGGACCTGCTCTCCACCCTGCGTGAGGCCATCGGCTCGCTGCCGGTGCGGCCGCTGGGCGTGAAGACCGCACCGAGCGCCACCCTCACCAACTGGGTCAAGGCCCAGCAGGCCGCCGCGGACTTCCATGTGCTCGACGAGTGCGAGCTGCGCGATACCCACGAGGATGGCGGCGTGGTCCGCTGCAAGCGTCAGGATCTGACCGGCGAGGAGATCCAGTTGCACCTGAGCACCGGCAAGCTGGTCACCCAGTTGGCGCTGGCCTGGCAGGACAAGCTGTCCTTCGTCCTCGACGACAAGCTGGCGATCAAGCGCCTGCGTTTCGAGGATCTGCTGCAGGAGCAGGCCGAGCAGGATGGTGGCGACGACGCCCTCGCCCAGTTGGATGCCAGCTTCACCCTGATGATGATGACCTTCGCCGAGTTCCTCCCGGCGCTGTTCGAGGCCCTCGGCGGGGAAGAGATCCCCCAGGGCATCTGACCCCTACCGGCCGGCGCCGGCCGTCCGCCGGCGCTCCTGACCCAACAGCCAGCCCAGGAATTGCCCTCGAGAAAGCACCGGGGTCTGCGTCAGCCAGGTCGCGCCGAAGAACCAGCAGGTTGCCGAGCCGCGAACGTGACACGGCGCGCAGCCGCTCCAGCAGCCGAGGCTGGAAGATTGTCCAGAACGGGCGAAAGCCAGTCCGGACCAAGCGTCCGTAGAGCCACCGGGCCCTCGCAGTCCGGCACCGATGGTACCGCCAAGGATGGCCAGGGTGGACCCTATTCCCCCGAGGCGCTGTCCCCATCGGCTCGTGACGCTCCGGATACAGCTGCAGGATCGACCACTTGCACAATAGCGCCAATGCGAATGGGAGCTCATCTTCGCCGAACTCCTGAAATGAATCGCAGACGGCGTAGTCTTACCAGAGACCCAGGCAGCCCTGCGGACAGATGCCGACTGGTGCGGATCCACGAGGTGCGACAGATCCCCGCAAGCGACAGCAGGTCGCTTGCTACCTTGGTCGCAAACCGCGGATCACGGGGCGTTTTGCTGCAAGACTCTCAACTCCCGGACGATTTTTCGCCATTGCCGAAAATGCTCGGCGAGCCACACTTGTAGTCAAGTCGTCCCGGGAGCTACCGCTTTGTTTGGAGCTAACATGTCGTTGTCCATCGGGGTGATCACCCTGGCCGCCCTGGCCTACATGGCCACACTCTTCGCCATTGCCTTCTACGGGGACCGCCGCAACGCGCCCCTGCCGCCGCGCATGCGCGCCTGGGTCTACAGCCTCTCGCTGGCCGTGTACTGCACCAGCTGGACCTTTTTCGGTGCGGTCGGCCAGGCCACCGAACAGCTCTGGGACTTCCTGCCGATCTACCTCGGTCCGGTACTGCTGCTGCTCTTCGCGCCGTGGATGCTGCAGAAAATGGTGATGATCAGCAAGCAGGAAAACATCACCTCCATCGCCGACTTCATTGCCGCGCGCTATGGAAAGTCGCAACCGCTGGCAGTGGTGGTCACCCTCATCTGCATGGTCAGCGTGCTCCCCTACATCGCCCTGCAGCTGAAAGGCATCGTGCTCGGCGTCAACCTGCTGATCGGTGCCGGACCGGACAGCACCGGCACCCGCGCCCAGGACACGGCGCTGGTGGTAACCCTGTGCCTGGCACTGTTCACCATCCTGTTCGGCACCCGCACCCTGGACGTTACCGAACACCATCGCGGCATGATGCTGGCCATCGCCTTCGAATCGCTGGTCAAGCTGTTCGCCTTCCTCGCGGTGGGCGCCTTCGTCACCTACGGCCTGTACGACGGATTCGACCATCTGCTCGAGGAGGCCAAGTCCGCCCCGCAGCTGGCGGAATTCTGGGACAAGGGGACGAACTGGCCGGCGCTGCTGGTGCAGACCGGCGTAGCAATGATGGCAATCGTTTGCCTGCCGCGACAGTTCCATGTGACCGTAGTGGAAAACACCGAGCCACACGACCTGCGCCTGGCACGCTGGGTGTTTCCGCTGTACCTGGTGCTCGCCGCCCTGTTCGTGATCCCCATCGCCCTGGCCGGTCAGCTGCGCCTGCCGGCCGGAATCATTCCCGACACCTTCGTGATCAGCCTGCCCCTGGCCGAGCACCACCCGGCACTGGCGCTGCTGGCCTTCATCGGCGGCGCCTCGGCCGCCACCGGCATGGTCATCGTTGCCAGCGTGGCACTCTCCACCATGCTCTCCAACGACATCATGCTGCCCTGGCTGCTGCGCCGCAAAAGCACCGAGCGCCCCTTCGAAGCCTTCCGTCACTGGATGCTCAGCGTGCGCAGGGCCAGCATCGTCGGCATCCTGCTGCTGGCCTATGTCATCTATCGCCTGCTTGGCCCTACCACCAGCCTGGCGACCATCGGCCAGCTCGCCTTCGCCGCGATCTCCCAGTTGACACCGGCCATGCTCGGCGCGCTGTACTGGAAGCAGGCCAACCGCCGCGGCGTATTCGCCGGGCTCGCCACCGGCGCGCTGCTGTGGAGCTATACCCTGGTCCTGCCGCTGATCGCCCAGCGCATGGGCTGGCCACTGCGCGAACTCCCCGGCCTCGAGTGGCTGGCGAGCCGACCGCTGGGCCTGCCGATCACTTCGATTACCTTGGGAATGCTGATCTCGCTGGCCGGCAACTGGGCAGTCTTCGCTATCGTCTCCATGCTCTCGCGTACCCGCGTTTCCGAGCACTGGCAGGCCAGCCGCTTCGTCGGCCAGGAAATCAACCGGCGCTCCGGCGGCCGGTCCCTACTCGCGGTGCAGGTGCAGGATCTGCTCGAACTCGCCGCGCGCTTCGTCGGCGAGGAGCATGCGCGCCGGAAGTTCGAGCGCTTCGCCCAGCGCCAGGGCAAGGAGTTCAATCCCAACCAGGCGGCGACCAGCGAGTGGATCGATCACACCGAGCGCCTGCTCGCCGGGGTGCTTGGCGCCTCATCGACCCGAGCGGTGGTCAAGGCGGCCATCGAAGGGCGGGAAATGCAAGTCGAGGATGTGGTGCGCATCGTCGACGAGGCCTCCGAGGTGCTGCAGTTCAATCGCGCCCTGCTGCAGGGCGCCATCGAGAACATCACCCAGGGCATCAGCGTGATCGACGGCTCCCTGCGCCTGGTGGCGTGGAACCGCCGCTACCTGGAGCTGTTCGACTATCCGGAAGGCCTGATCTACGTCGGCCGGCCGATCGCCGACCTGATCCGCTACAACGCCGAACGCGGCCTGCTCGGTTCGGGCGATGTGGAGGAACATGTCAGCAAACGGCTGTACTGGATGCGCCTGGGTACGCCGCACACCTTCGAACGGCTGTTCCCCAACGGCCGGGTCATCGAGCTGATCGGCAATCCCATGCCTGGCGGCGGCTTCGTCACCAGCTTCACCGACATCACCGAGTTCCGTGAAGCCGAGCGTGCTCTCAAGGAGGCCAACGAAGGCCTTGAGCAACGCGTGGCCGAGCGGACCCAGGAACTCTCCAAGCTGAACCAGGCGCTGGTCGAGGCCAAGGCCCATGCCGAATCGGCCAACCAGTCGAAGACCCGCTTCCTCGCCGCGGTCAGCCACGACCTGATGCAGCCGCTGAATGCTGCGCGCCTGTTCGCCGCGTCCCTCGCCCATCAGGACCCCGTCCTGCCGCCCGAGGCACAGAAGCTGGTGCGGCACCTGGACTGCTCGCTGCGCTCGGCCGAGGACCTGATCACCGACCTGCTGGACGTCTCCCGCCTGGAAAGCGGGCGCATCACCACGGAGCGCACCAACTTCCCCATCGCCGACCTGTTCGACACCCTCGGCACCGAATTCAAGGCACTGGCCCAGGAACAGGGCATCGACTTCCACCTGCGCAGCAGCCGCCTGCGCATCAACAGCGACATGAAACTGCTGCGCCGGGTGCTGCAGAACTTCCTCACCAACGCCTTCCGCTACGCCAAGGGTCATGTGCTGCTGGGCGTGCGCCGCCAGGGCGACCAGCTGCGCCTGGAGGTCTGGGACCGCGGCCCGGGCATCCCGGAAGACAAGCGCCAGGAGATCTTCGAGGAGTTCAAACGCCTGGACAGCCACCAGACCCGTGCGGAAAAAGGCCTCGGTCTCGGCCTGGCGATCGCCGACGGCCTTTGCCGGGTACTCAACCATCGGCTGGAAGTGCGCTCCTGGCTCGGCAAGGGCAGCGTGTTCAGCGTCACCGTCCCGCTGGCCCGCAGCGTCGCCCCTGCCGTCACAGCCAAGTCCGACGGCACGCTGCCGCTCAATGCCCACACCCTGGCCGGCGCTCAGGTCCTCTGCGTGGACAACGAGGACAGCATCCTCACCGCCATGCACAGCCTGCTCTCGCGCTGGGGCTGCCAGGTGTGGACTGCGCGCAATCGCCTGGAGTGCGAGCAGCTGCTGGAGGGCGAGCTGCGCCCGCAGGTAGCGCTGGTGGACTATCACCTCGACCAGGGCGAAACCGGCACCGAGCTGGTGGCCTGGCTGCGCACCCGCCTCGGCAAGCCGCTGCCCGGCGTGGTGATCAGCGCCGACGCGCGCCCCGAAACCGTGGCCAAGATCCATGCCACCGGTCTTGACTACCTGGGCAAGCCGGTCAAGCCGGCAGCGCTGCGCGCTCTGCTCAGCCGCCACCTAGCCCTGCGCTGAACGGAGGCGGCCGACACCCCGCTCAAGCGCTGGACCGCACGCCCACCCCTCCGCGAGTAGCACCGACATGCCCAGCAACCTCGATGTCCTCCTCGACCTGGCCGTCGCCCTGGCCGTCGGTCTGCTGATCGGCACCGAACGCGGCTGGAGCGCCCGCGACATCGACGATTCGCACCTGGCCGCCGGCATTCGCACCTTCGGCCTGACCGGCCTGCTCGGCGGCATGGCGGCGCTGTTCGGCGAGCAACTGGGCATGGCCGCCTGGATCGTCCTGTTGCTGGTGTTCGGCCTGCTGCTGGTGGCCGGCTACCTCGGCGACCTGCGCAACACCGGCGACCAAGGCATGACCAGCGAAATCGCCATGCTGCTGACCTTCCTGCTCGGCAGCCTGGCGCAGACCGAAGAGCACCAGGCGCTGGCCGCCGCCGGCGCGGTGGTGGTAGCCCTGCTGCTCAGCCTCAAGGAAGCCCTGCATACCACCCTGCGCCGGCTGACTGCCCAGGAACTGTCCGGCATGCTGAAGCTGCTGTTCATTTCCGTAGTGCTGCTACCAGTGCTGCCGAACCGGGGCTATGGGCCCTGGCAGGCGTTCAACCCCTACGAAACCTGGTGGATGGTGGTACTGATCGCCGCCATCGGCTTCGCTGCCTATATAGCGATCCGCCTGGTCGGTACCCGCCACGGACTGCTGCTCACCTCCCTGCTCGGCGGGATGGTGTCCTCCACCGCGATGACCCTGACCCTGTCCCGTCTGCACCGGGAGGTGCAACTGCACCGCCTGCTCGCCTGCGGCCTGCTGGCCACCTCGGCGCTGATGTTCCCGCGGGTGCTGCTGGAGGTCGGCGTGATCAACCCAGCCCTGCTCGGCAGCCTGCTCTGGCCGATGGGCGTCACCACCTTGGTCTATGCCGGGGGCGCCCTCTTTCATTACTACGGATCCAGACGAGAGTCGGCCACCGACGGCGAGCCGCCGTTGCAGAATCCCTTCGAACTGGGACCGGCGCTGCGCTTCGCCGCGCTGCTGGTGCTGATCCTCTTCCTGGTGGAGGCGGGCCGTTACTGGCTGGGCGATGCCGGAGTCTATCTGGTGGCGCTGCTGGCCGGACTGGCCGACGTGGATGCAATCACCCTGTCGCTGGCCCGCAACGCCCTGGGCGAGCTGGATAATCGGGTGGCAATACAGGGCATCTTCCTCGCCGCCATGAGCAACAGTCTGGTCAAGGGAGGACTGATCGCCATGGTCGGCGGCCCCCGACTGGCCCTGCTCAGCCTGCCGGTGATCGCTGCCGGCCTGCTCGCCGGACTGGCAACGCTCTGGCTGCAGTGAGGAAACTGGCCAGTACTGGCCGGCCATGGGCCGCACCAGCCGGCAGCCCTCTGGCGCTCACCGAGCAGCCGATTGGGCAGATCGCCGGAAACCTCGCTGGGCATGGAGTAACTGGCTCTGCGGCAGGCTGGCGATCCTCCGAGCCGAACCCTCAGGAGGGCGCGACGAGGCTGCCAAGCAATCGCAGTGCCTCCTCCGAACCTTGGGCGGCCGCCTGCTCCAGCCAGTAGCGCCCCTGCTGCACTTCCAGCGGCCCCGCTTCGCAGCAATGACGGCCGAGCTCCAGCTGCGCCTGAATATCGCCAGCGCGTGCAGCCTGGCGCAACAGCTCGAGGCCAAAGCGACGATCGCGGGGAGTGCGGCAGTCGCGACAGAGCAGCCGACCAAGACGGCTCTGGGCAGCCACCACGCCCTGGCGCGCCGGCTGCTTGAGCAGATGTCCGGCGAAACGCTTGGCACTATGGGTCTTGCCGATACCCGGACTGTCCAGCAGCCAGGATGCCACCCTTACCGGCAGACGCATCTGGACACTGGCAGGCGAAGAGGACTGGACACGAATTCTCATGGCGAACAGCAGGCTATTTTGAGAAGGCGCGCACTGTACTCCTTTTTGCTGCCGAGTAAAGACTTGCCAAAGTATGACGAAGAAGTTCTGCAGGCCTCACAAGGGAAATCCACAGAAGCTGTGGATAACACAGTGGACAACATTCTCTCATCTTTTCCAAGGGTTGATGCCTTCTGGGCTCGACTCGAACTGATGCTTTTTTCGCCAGGAAAACTTCTTGATTTTCACTTAGTTAGATGCACTCATGAAGCTCATGAACAAGATGATCCGGGCCGAGCCGGAGGAACCTTGCCGGCATCTTTCATCGATTGGACACAAACGCGCGCCTTGATCTTGCTCTGGCGGAGAGCCATCCTCGGCCGAAACCAGGCGTGCAAAGGAGCCCGCGGATGACGGCTCGCCATCCAGGATGGCGCAGCGCCGGACGTATCGTTTTGGTCGGTGCCGTCCTGATCGCCGTCCTGACCTACGGCCACCATTGCTGGCAGCAGTTTCTGTACACCCAGGGCATCGAGCGGCTCGCCTGGCAAGGCTTGCGCGTCACCTTCAGCGGTCTCGTCCTGCAGCACCTGCACCTGGAGCAGCGACGGGGCGATGGCGGCCGCCTGCAGATCGTCGCCGAGCGCCTGGCACTCGACTGGCCCGTGCACGACGATCAGGGCTGGCAGCTGTCGCAGCTGCGCATCGCCCATCTGGAACTGGACTGGCAGCCCCCGCCCTCCACCGGCGACTCGTCCGCGGCCGATCCCCAGAGGCTGCACGACCTGGCCGCCCTCCCCCGGGCCCTGACGATCGATGCCTTCAACGTCACGCTGCCCTGCGCCACTGGACGCTGTCTCCTGCAGGGCTCACTGCAGGCACGCCATGCCGGCGCCCGCCTGTTGCCGGCCAGCCTCGAGCTGCGACTGCAGCACCAGGGACAGCGCCTGGCACTGCACGCCGATCTCGAGGGGCGCCCCGACCTCCAGGAACTGGCACTGCAGGCTCGCCTGCTGCTCAACGAGCAGCTGCGCGCCCGGCTTTCCACCACCTTGAGCAGCGAAGGCACGGAACAGGCCTGGCAGGGCGAGCTGGCCATACCGGGTCTGCCCGAGGCCCCCTGGCTGCGAGACTGGCTCGGGCAGTGGCTGGGCGCCTTGCCGCCGAACGCCGCAGCCCCCCAGGCCATGCAGCTGGAGGCCGACTGGCAGCTCCGCTGGCCACAGGGTCCGCTGGAGCTGCAGCGGCTACGCAAGGCGGCGCAGGGCGAGGTCCGTCTCCGCGCCCAACTGCCCGAGCCCTGGCCGCTGCCCGGGGTCGGCCTGCTGCAGGGCGATCTCGCCCTGGACCTGGCTGGCAACACAGGAGACTGGCTGCCGCGCCAGCTGCAGGCCGATCTCCGCCTGAGCCAGCCACAGGGCGCCTGGCTGGAGAGGCTTCCCGAGCCCCTGCGTCCCGAGGCAATGCAGTTGCGGATCACGCCCCTCGCCGTCCGCTCCAGCAAGGCGTCGAACGACATGCCACGCCTGCCACTGGCCCTGCAGCTGCGCAGCCAGGGTCCGCTGCGGGCTTCACTGCAAGGCGAGCTGAACATCACGCCTCGGCTGCCCGACTGGCGTGCCGAGCTGAAGACCCTCGAGATCAAGCTCAAGGCAGCGCACCTGCAGTTTTCCGATAGCCACCTGAAACGGCTGAACGCCCGCCTGCTGCTGGCTGGCCAGCTCGATCACCAACGCCTGCAGCTGACCCTGAGCAAGGGCTCGCGCTTCAGCCTCGGGCAATTGGCCCTGGCCGAGCTGCGCCTAGAAGAACTGCAGGGCGAGCTGGCCGGCCTGCGCCTCAGCGCCGAACACGTCGATGGAGCGCTGCATGCCCAGCAGTTGAGCGGCCCGCTACACCTGCAGACATCGCGCCTGAAGCACCCCCGGCTGCAGACCCAGGGCTGGGACTGGCAGGGCCGCCTCGACGCCAGAGGCGAGCGCCAGCAGCTCAGCGGCATGCTGCGGGGCAAGCAGGGACTGGGCATGGACCTGCAGTTGCAGCGTACAAGCAATGGCGAACTGACCCTGGATGCCCGCCTGGTGGAAATCTTCCTGCGCGCCGGCAATCCCCTGGCCGCGACGCTGCTCGATTGGCCCACACGACTCGAACTGGACCAGGGCCGTCTACAGGGTAACGCCCACCTGCGGCTGCGTCCCGGCATGTCGCTGCGGGCCGAGCTGGAGCTACAACCCAAGGGCCTTGCTGGCATCTACGACCGCAGCGAGCTGAGCGGCCTGAGCGGCCGCCTGCTGGCACAACTGCACGGGCCACGCCTGGAGCTGCAGCTGGCCGGGCTGGAAGTGGCACGTCTCAACCCAGGCCTCCCGCTCGGCCCGCTGCGCCTGCACGGCCAGTATTCGACAAGTCTGACGCAACCGCTGCACGGCCAGCTCGTCTGGCAGCAGGCAGAGCTCGCCCTGCTCGGCGGGCGTGCCTGGCTGGCACCCACCAGCCGGGAATTGTCGACGGCTCAGACAGCCCTCACCGTGCAACTCGAAGGCCTGCAGCTCGGCGAGCTGTTCCGCCTCTACCCAGCCGAGGGACTGGCCGGACAGGGCCGCCTGGACGGACGCCTGCCGCTGGTCATCGGACCGCCCGGCGTACGCATCGAGCAGGGCCGCCTGGCCAATCGGGGCCCCGGCGTGCTGCAGTTCCGCTCCGAAAAGATCCGCGCCCTAGGCCGTGCCAATCCGGCCATGCAACTGGTGGCTGAAGCGCTGGAGAACTTCCACTTCACCCGGCTGTCCAGCGACCTCGGTTATGATGAACAGGGCAAGCTGCGCATGGCCCTGCGCCTCGAAGGGCGCAATCCCAGCATGGAAAAGGGCCGGCCGATCCATTTCAACATCAACCTGGAAGAGGATATTCCGGCCCTGCTGACCAGTCTGCAGCTCACCGACCGCGTCAGCGAAAGCATTCGCCGACGCGTGCAGCAAAGCCTGCGAAAGAACTCCGACGCCCCCTGACTGGAGAGACTCATGCGCCCGCACCACCTGCTCGCCGTTCCGCTGCTGGGCTTGCTGGTCGCCGCCTGTACACCAACGGTACAGCTGGCCGTCCCCGACGAGCCGATCAACATCAACCTCAATGTGAAAATCCAGCACGAAATCTACGTCAAGGTGGACAAGGAGCTGGACGACATCATTGACAAGGATAGCGGCCTGTTCTGAGGACCCCCCATGAAAATCTGCACACGCATCGCAATCCTGCTGATCGCCCTGGGCCTTGCCCTGCCGGCCTTGGCGATGAACCTCAACGAGGCGATGGGTGCCCTCTCTGGCGCCAAGACCCGCGGCCAGTTGGGCGAGATGCCCAACGGCTACCTCGGCGTGGTCAGCGCCAGCGCTCAGGCCGAGGAGATCGCCCGCCTGATCAACCAGGCGCGACGCGCCGAATACCAGCGCCTGGCCAGGGAAAACGGCATCCAACTAGGCGACGTGGAAGCCATCGCCGGGCAGAAGGCCTTGGAGAAGACTCCGAGTGGCCAGTACATCCAGCTCAACGGCAAGTGGATACGCAAATGAATCCCCCCAGCGAAGCCCCGCCGGTACTCGAGGCCGGCGACCTCGAGCAGATCACGGCAACTACCCTGCAGCACTATGCGGCATCCGCCGAAGCCTTCCGCGAGGGTACTCGCGACCACGACGTGAGCCAGAACATCGCCGCCCTGCTGCGCCACATCGAGGCGCCACCGCCCTTCGCCATCCTCGACTTCGGTTGCGGCCCGGGACGTGATCTCAAGACCCTCCGCGCCCTCGGCCACCAGCCCGTCGGGCTGGACGGCTGTCCCCGCTTCGTCGAAATGGCCCGTGCCGACTCGGGCTGCGAGGTCTGGCAGCAGGACTTCCTACAGCTCGAGCTACCGGCCGAACGCTTCGACGGCATCTTCGCCAACGCCTCGCTGTTCCATGTTCCCGCCCAGGAATTGCCGAAGGTGCTCGGCAAGCTGTACGCCGCACTCCGGCCCGGTGGCGTGCTGTTCAGCTCCAACCCCCGCGGCCACAACGAGGAAGGCTGGAATGGCAACCGCTATGGCAGCTATCACGACCTAGATGCCTGGCGCCGCCACCTGAGCGCAGCCGGCTTCGTCGAACTCGAGCACTACTACCGCCCTGCCGGCCTGCCGCGCGACCAGCAGCCCTGGCTCGCCAGCGTCTGGCGCAAACCGAAGGCGTGACGACAGCAAGTCTCAGGGAGTCAGCGCCGGCTGGCTGCTGCCCAGCCGACGGAAGGCGTTCGGCGACAGCCGGTGAGGCGACGGAAGAGCCACGAAAATAGCAGGCTTGGAGAAGCCCGGCGGGCCGGGATATCGAATGAGGCAGGCGGCCGTCGAGCCGCAACACTGGCGCATGACAATACCCGCTGCTGTTCGGGCCTTCTCCATCCAACCCCTGCCAAGCCGGCCATCCCCCATAATGGCAAAGTTACCCCTTGAAAAGATGAGGGAATGGCAACAACTACCCCTGAATCGTGATTCGTATACAATATGAAGGACTCTTCAGTAAGTGCCATCCTGTTACGAAACAGATTTCGTTTTTATGATGAAATCCAGCCAGGCCGACATGTATGAAACGGCTCCCCATGCCGACAACAGTCTAAAATAACGAAAACACGCGTTGTTGAAGCTCCGTTGCCCTATGAATATAACTTGTGCCCCCATTCAAGGGATGAGCACTTACATCCATAAGGGTAACTTTTCCATGCTCAATGTTCAGAATTGACGGGTAAGCCCATTGAACTCACAGCAAATTACCGAAGCCGAAATGCGCGAAGCATTGGGTCTTGCACCAACAAAACCCGCCGCGGAGAAACGCAAGCACCCCTCCAGCTATATCCTGGTAGAGCTGAGTGTGCGCAAACTGAGCGGAGGCCCAGCCTTCCGGTTCGAATACAAGTCTCGCTCGCTCAGCACCCTGGAAGCAAAACTCGAAGCGGAAAAAGCCGTGCGCAAGAAAGGACTTGAAGTCTGGGCCGTGCTTGATGTCCGGCAGGTCAGCGAGTGAACCAGCAGACCTCTTGACCTTCCGAGGGCCACCGGACGGCCTGCCACTGGCAGCGCGGGAAAGATTGTCTGATTGCCCGGACTGAAGCCCAAGCCCATTGACCGAGAGTCAGTTGAGGTTCGCCATAGCCCGCTCGAATTGAATAGAGAGCGGGGGAATTCTGCGCACCATAAAAAAGCCTTGCAGTTCGAAAACTGCAAGGCTTTTGAGTATGGCGGGGAGATAGGGATTTGAACCCTAGGTACCCTCGCGGATACAACGGATTTCGAATCCGTCCCGTTCGACCACTCCGGCATCTCCCCTGGGCGGCGCGCATGATACCAGCTTGAATGTCTTTGGCGAACCCCCATACGGAATTTTTTGTGTGCTTTCAGGGAATTGGCTCACTCCGGCAAAATACCGCGACAAAGCGGCAGCCCTTTTTCTCAGCAGGCCAACCGAGTCAATGCCTCGCGGTACTTGTCGGCAGTTTTCTGGGCCACTTCGAGCGGCAATGCCGGTGCCGGCGGCTGCTTGTTCCAGCCGGTGGACTCCAGCCAGTCGCGCACGAACTGCTTGTCGAAGCTCGGCGGATTCTGCCCCTCCACATAGCTGTCGGCTGGCCAGAAGCGACTGGAGTCCGGAGTCAGCACTTCATCCATGAGGGTCAGAGTGCCATCCTCGTCCAGGCCGAACTCGAACTTGGTATCGGCGATGATGATGCCCCGGGTAGCGGCGTATTCGACGGCGGCGCTGTACAGGGCGATGGCGGTGTCGCGCACCTTTGCCGCCAGCTCCTTGCCGATGATGGCTTCGCACTGCACGAAGGTGATGTTTTCGTCATGATCGCCCACTGCCGCCTTGGTCGAGGGCGTGAAGATCGGCTGTGGCAGCTTGGCCGCCTCCCTCAGCCCGACCGGCAACGAGATGCCGCAGACGGTACCGCTCTTCTGGTATTCCTTCCAGCCGGAACCGGCAATGTAGCCACGCACGATGGCCTCCACCGCCACCGGCTTGAGGCGCTTGACGACCACGGCCCGCCCTTCGACCAGCGGCAGCTCGGCGGCCGGAACCACATCCTCGACCCGATCGCCGGTGAAATGGTTCGGCACCACGCCGGCCAGCTTGTCGAACCAGAAATTGGAGATGGCGGTGAGAATCTTGCCTTTGTCCGGAATCGGCTCGGCGAGGATCACATCGAAGGCCGACAACCGATCGCTGGCCACCATCAGCATGCGCTTGGCGTCGACTTCATAGAGATCGCGGACTTTGCCCGAATAGATCTTCTTCAGACTCAGGGTGGTAGTTGTGCTCATCGCGTCTTTCCGCCTTTATCAAACGAAACAGGCGAAACCGGAGAGGTTTCGCCCATCGATTCGTGCCATTGCCGAAGGAGGGGTCGCAGGAGCGACCCACCGGGCAGCCATTCAACCAAGGTGTTCCTGAAGCAGGCTCAGTACCCGGCGTGCCACCTCTTCCGGAGCAAAGGTATTCATATCCTTTTCCACCGTGACCTGGACACCCTCCGCGACGCGAGTCAGGCGCACCTGATAGCGTTCGGCGCGCGCCTCCACGTCCTCCGGATCCTCGCCCCTGCCGAGCAGGCGCCCGAAAAAGCCCGACTTCTCGTCCTTGTCGGCCTTCTCGGCGAGATTGATGTAGTACACGCCAAGGCTGCGGTTGATGTCGTCGACCCGCACATTGCCCATCTCCAAAGCGCGACCGACGCTCGACCAGGCCCGGTCGAAGTCGGCATCCAGACTCAGGAAGGGATTGCCATTGCCGTCCTCGGAGAGACTGACACGGCTCGGCGCATCGAAGTCGCGGGCCGCCAGCAACGAAACCGAACCACCCCGCTCGGCGCTGCTCGCCAGGCTGGCAGTCATCTCGTCCAGCAGCGCGGCATCCAGGCCGGCATCGCCGCGACCAGCCGCCCCGCCCAGGGAAGCGCTGCCGGACGGACGCAATGCGCTGCTCACGAAAATTTCGCTGGAGTTGCGCTGGACTCCTGGCTCGACACGCACACGCACCCGGATCTCGCCACTCGACGCCTGCTCGGAAGCGCGACCAGACAGGCGCCGCGCCATGGGTGCGGACAGCGCATCGAGCGGTTGCCAGGCCGTGATGAACTCGCCGACCTGCAGACGCTCCTCGGCAATCCGAAAACCATTGTCCTCGAAAAACTGCCGAAGCATCGGCCAGATCTCCGCCGGCGCCCGCTGGGCCACGACCCAACGCGAGTCGCCACTCTGCTGCAGGCTGAATTCGCTGGCCTCCTGCGTGCTCCGCAACGCCTGCGGACGCGGCACATCGAAATCGCTGCCACGCTGCGAGTCGGCCACGTTCAGCGGTACCTGCAGCAAGGGGTCGAGGCGACGGATCTCGACATTCGGCGGCAACTGCATCGGAGCAGTCTGGCGCGCATCGAGATAGTCGCTGCCACGGTCGCGGAAGTACCCCTCCTCCCCCCACAGCCAGCCACAACCGCTGACGGAGGAAAAGATCACGGCAAGGGCGGAAATCCCGGCCAGTCGCTTCATGCGCAATGCTTCCTGATGATCAAGCCAAGGCGCCGACCAGGCGAAGAGCCTGGCGCAGCGGTTCATGGCAACTGGAGCTCAGCCAGGTCAGCGGCAGGCGAATGCCCTCGGGAATCAGGCCCATCTCGTGCAGCGCCCATTTCACGGGAATCGGGTTGGACTCCAGGAACAGCGCCTTGTGCAGCGGCATCAGACGCTCGTTCATCGCCCGGGCGATAGCCGCCTCGCCACGCATGGCCGCGGCACAGAGGTCGCTCATGGCGCGCGGAACGACGTTGGCAGTCACCGAGATATTGCCCTTGCCGCCCATCAGGATGAGTTCGACGGCGGTGGGATCATCGCCCGAATAGACGAGGAAGTCCTTGGCCACACGCGCCAACACTTCGCGGCCACGCTCCAGGTTGCCGGTCGCTTCCTTGATGCCGATGATGTTCGGCACCTTGGAAAGACGTTCCACGGTTTCCGGCAACATGTCGCAGACGGTGCGTCCGGGCACGTTGTAGAGGATCTGCGGAATCGCCACGGCTTCGGCGATGGTGCGAAAGTGCTGATACAGGCCTTCCTGGGTCGGCTTGTTGTAGTAGGGGGTCACCAGCAGGCAGGCATCGGCGCCAACACTCTTGGCGTTCGCCGTCAGCTCGATCGCCTCGCGGGTACAATTGGCACCGGTACCGGCAATCACCGGGATCCTGCCGTTGACCTGATCGACCACGCGACGGATGACTTCGACATGCTCGGCGACGTCCAGAGTCGCGGATTCGCCCGTGGTACCGACCGCGACGATGGCGTTGGTACCCTCTTGCAGGTGGAAGTCCACGAGCTTGCCCAGGCCGTCCCAGTCCAGACCGCCCTGCGCATCCATGGGGGTGACCAGAGCCACCATGCTGCCCGCAATCATGCAACCACTCCTGCCGGAAAAATGAGTCGTAATGGTACTGTCGCCATCTGCCTTGTACAAGTTGACCACAAAGGCCAAGCATTCCCCTCGGCGCCGCTTTTCGTTACCCTTCCGGCTTTGCTCGGCGCCTCTTGCGACGACGGTCCATCGTTTAGGAAAGCTGCATGTCCACCCCTCCCGCTCGCGAACAGTTCCTCGTCATCAGCGTTCTCGGCAGCGCCCCCATGGAGCTGACCAACGTGCTGTGCCGTGCCAGCCAGGAAAGCCGCTGCTCGGTTGTCAGCACCCGCCTGACTCGCCATGGAGAAGTCTGCGCCCTGGTCGTGCAGGTGGCCGGCAGCTGGGACGGACTGGCGCGCATGGAAACCGGCCTGCCGACTCTGGCCAAGCGCCACGACTTCACCTACAACCTGACCCGCAGCCTGCCCCTGGACAATCGACCCCAGGCGCTGCCCTATGTCGCCTATGTCAGCGCAGCCTATCGCCCGGACATTCTCGCCGAGCTCTGCCAGTTCTTCATCGACCACCGCGTCGAACTGGAAAACCTTACCTGCGACACCTACCAGGCACCGCAGACCGGCGGCACCATGCTCAACGCCACCCTGACCGTCACCCTGCCGGCCGGCACCCAGATCAGCTGGCTGCGCGACCAGTTCCTCGATTTCGCCGATGCCCTGAACCTCGATGCACTGATCGAGCCCTGGCGCCCCCAGAACCCCTAAGGAGTCCTCATGCCCGTCGCCCTCGAGCAGTCCGTCCCCGACTTCCAGGCCCAGGCAACCAGTGGCCGGCTGGTTTCGCTCGCCGAACTCAGGGGCCGACAGGTGGTGCTGTACTTCTATCCCAAGGACAGCACTCCGGGCTGTACCACGGAAAGCCAGGGCTTTCGCGATCGCCATGACGAATTCCAGGCGGCCAATACGCTGGTCTTCGGCGTCTCCCGCGACGGGCTGAAATCCCACGAGAACTTCAAGAGCAAGCAGGCCCTCCCTTTCGAACTGATCTCCGACAAGGACGAGCAGCTGTGCCAGCTGTTCGAGGTGATCAAGCTGAAGAAGCTCTATGGCAAGGAATACCTGGGCATCGACCGCAGCACTTTCCTGATCGACAGGAATGGCGTGCTGCGCCAGGAATGGCGCGGCATCAAGGTCCCGGGCCACGTCGATGCCGTGCTGGCCGCCGCCCTGGCCCTGAATCAGGCCGGGTGAGCGCCGCCAGACTGACGAACACCCGTCATGCCTTGCGCAGCCAATAACGGAAGAAGTTGCCTTCAGCCTCCTCGCGGAGCAGGCAATGACCGGCCAGCTTGGCGAAGGCACGGAAGTCCCGTTGCGAACCGGGATCCGTCGCAGTCACCTTGAGCACCGCCCCGGAAGGCAGACGGTTCAGCTCCAGCTTGGCCTTGAGCAAGGGCAGCGGGCAATTCAGACCGCTGGCATCCAACTCGGCGTCGCAGGCATCGGCCTGCCATTCGGCATCAGTCATAGGGCTCTCCAGAAAAGGCCCCAAGGATAACCAAGCCGGCAAAGACCTGACCAGTCGCCTGCCAGGTGCGCCCAATGACGTCCGCGCGCCTAAACTTGAATGGATACAGCCATGCCTTTGAACGTCAGAACCTGCCGCATGAATCTCCTGCGCCCCAGCCTCTTCGCCCTCGCCTGCCTGCTCGCGCCCCCCGGCACGGCCAGCGACCTGCCGTCGCTGGGCGATGCCAGTTCGGCCATCGTATCTCCCGAGCAGGAACACCAGCTCGGCCGAGCCTGGCTCAGCCTGCTGCGCGGACAGGTTCCCCACCTGTCCGATGCGCAACTGAAGGACTACGTGGAAACCAGCGTCTACCGCCTGAGCGAAACCAGTCAGCTGCAGGACCGGCGCCTGGAGTTCGTCCTGCTCGACAGCCCGCAGCTGAACGCCTTTGCCGCGCCCGGCGGCATCATCGGCGTGAATGGCGGCCTGTTCCTCTACGCCCAGACCGAGGCCGAATACGCCGCCGTGCTGGCCCACGAACTGGCGCACCTCTCGCAGCGCCACTTTGCTCGCGGACTCGAAGCCCAGCAGCGCCTCCAGCTCCCCATGATGGCCACCATGCTTGCCGGCATCATCGCCGCCGCCGCAGGGGCTGGCGATGCCGGCATGGCGGCGATCGCCTCCAGCCAGGCGGCAGCGATGCAGGAAATGCGGCGCTTCTCCCGCCAGAACGAGCAGGAGGCCGACCGCATCGGCCTGCTCAACCTGGAAAAGGCCGGCTACGATCCACGCGCCATGCCGAGCATGTTCGAACGCCTGATGCGCCAGTACCGTTATGACGCCAAGCCGCCGGAGTTCCTTCTGACCCACCCGGTCACCGAATCGCGCATCGCCGACACCCGCAACCGCGCCGAGCAATACCGTCCCGGCGGCCGTCAGGACGACCACCGCTACCAACTGATGCGCGCCCGTGTACAGCTCGTCTACGAACAGACCTCCGGCATGGCGGTGAAACGCTTTCGCGCTCTACTCGATGAAAACCCGAAATCCGTCGCTGCGCGCTACGGCCTGAGTCTGGCCCTGACCAAAAGCGGCCAGCTCAACGAGGCCCGGGAAGTGCTGCTGCCGCTGCTGAACCAGGTGCCCAATGATATCGACTACAACCTCGCCGCGGTCGCCCTGGACATCACGGCCAACCGTATTCAGGAAGCCGAAATGCGGGTCAAGCGCCTGCTTGCCCTGTACCCGGGCAACTACCCGCTGCGACAGGCCCAGGCCGACCTGCTGCTCAAGCAAAACCAGCCGGCGGCAGCGGAGAAAGTGATCAGCCAGTTGCTCGCCAGCCGCCCCGAGGACCCGGACATCTGGTATCTGGCCGCCGAAGTCCGCGGCCTGTCCGGTGACATCGTCGGCGTGCACCAGGCCCGCGCCGAGTACTTCGCACTGGTCGGCAACTACGATCAGGCCATCGAGCAACTGGACTTCGCCAAGCGCCGCGCCAGCGGCAACTTCCAGCTGGCCGCGCGCATGGATGCCCGGCAGCGGGCCCTGAAGGAAGAAAAGAAGATGATCGAGGAAATGCTGCGCTGATTGGGCGACAGGAAGGAAAAAGCCCGGCGAGAGTATTCCCGCCGGGCTTCGCCCTTTTCAGCATGAACGCCTGCAGTTCTGCTCAGGCATTGCCGGCCTGCTTCAGACGGGCGGCATGGGTGAAGTCGAGCATCCGCGCGAGCGGCTTGACCGCCCGCGGGATCAGCGCCGGATCGACGAAGATCTCGTTGGTGCCGCCACGCAGACTCGCCAAGGTACGCTCGAGAGTGTTCATCGCCATCCACGGGCAGTGCGCGCAGCTGCGGCAGGTCGCCCCGCTCCCCGCCGTGGGCGCCTCGACGAAGCGCTTGTCCGGACAGAGCTGCTGCATCTTGTAGAAGATGCCGCGATCGGTGGCGACGATGAAGGTCGAATTGGGCAGCACCTGGGCGGCCTTGATCAGTTGACTGGTCGAACCCACCGCATCGGCCAGCTCGATCACCGCCTCCGGGGACTCCGGGTGAACCAGCACGGCAGCGTCGGGATAGAGCTGCTTCATGTCGAGCAGCTGCTTGGCCTTGAACTCCTCATGGACAATGCAGGCGCCGTCCCAGAGCAGCATGTCGGCACCGGTTTCACGCTGGATGTAGCGACCCAGATGGCGATCCGGCGCCCAGATGATCTTTTCGCCATTGTCCATGAGGCTTTCGACGATCTCCAGAGCGCAACTGGAAGTGACCACCCAGTCGGCCCGCGCCTTGACTGCCGCCGAGGTATTGGCATAGACCACCACGGTGCGCTCCGGATGCTGATCGCAGAAGGCGGAAAACTCCTCCAGCGGACAGCCCAGATCCAGCGAACAGGTGGCCTCCAGAGTCGGCATCAGTACGCGCTTTTCCGGATTGAGGATTTTCGCCGTCTCGCCCATGAAGCGCACGCCAGCGACAAGCAGCGTCTGCGCCGGATGCTGGCTGCCGAACCGAGCCATTTCCAAAGAGTCGGCGACACAGCCACCGGTTTCCTCGGCCAGCGCCTGCAGTACCGGGTCACAATAGTAGTGAGCTACCAGTACGGCATTCTGCCTGTGCAACTCGGCAGCGATCTCGCGGCGGTAATAGGCCTCCTCCTCGGCACTCAGCGGCTTGATCTGCTTGGCATCGAGGTGAGCCTGGACAAGGAAGCGTTCGGAAATATACGTCATATTCGCTGGACCTGCAGGCACGTGCGCGGAGAGCGAGTATATCACCTGCAACCCCGCGACAAAGGGCAGCGCAAATGATGGAAAGGATTCGCCGGGAGGTCAGCACGCTCGAGGAAAAGCAGAGAGAAATCCGCCTCAGACTTGCGCGTCGATCATTCGCCACGCACTGAGCCCGGCAGGCTCACGACCTGGTCCGACTCAGACGTCTGGCATTCCCCACTGCCCGTTTATGTAGTGGAGCCATGCCCTTGCCCAGCACACCCAGCATGGCGGACTGATATGCCTGCGCCGACTTGAACCACGCATCCTTTCCGCCCAGCATCGGATTCCAAACCTTCATCAGCGAAAAGGCGAGCTCCTGGCTGGCATGGAACATCTGCAGGTGCATGGCCACCCAGGACTCACTGAAGGCAGCCATCTTTTCCAGCCCCATCAAACGAAACTCGCGTCGCTCCCTGGCAGACGGATTCACCCCAGCCATGGCCATACGAGCCATGCGCTGAACAACCACTTGAGGCACCACCACTGCAAGCTCGACGGCCTGCCTGGAAACGCGATTCATTCGACGATGAACTCGAGCCATACTGTCCTCCAGCAATCGGGTCATGACAGGCATCCAGCGACCGCCCGCAATACGCCACAGGCAATCCAAGAGCGACAACCTAGAACTCTACTGGAAAAACAGTATAGAAAACCCGTCCGGCTGGAGAACTCATCGCAAACAACAAATGATCGGCCAGAACACAACTTCGGAGCACAGCAACAAAGATCCAAGCTGCGCCTGAGATAGACGAAGCACTCATCTCGGCAAGATCAAGGCCTTTACCACTACCGATGAGTGAATCGAAAGAAAGGATGGTGGGTCGTGTAGGATTCGAACCTACGACCAATTGGTTAAAAGCCAACTGCTCTACCGACTGAGCTAACGACCCAACGCGAGGCGTATAATACTGATTTATCTCAGAATTTCAACACCCTCTCAAAAAAACTCAAATATAACGGGTAGGGTCGGCAATGCCGGCTGCAGCGAAGCCTGCCGCCCTCAAGCGACAGGAGTCGCACTTGCCACAGGCACGGCCCTCCTCATCGGCCTGATAGCAGGACACAGTCAATCCATAATCGACCCCGTGGCGCAGACCGACCTGAATGATCTCGGCCTTGCCGAGATTCTGCAGCGGCGCCTGAATGTGGAAACTCCGCCCTTCCACACCGGCCTTGGTCGCCAAGTTGGCCAGCCGCTCGAAGGCCTCGATGAAAGCGGGGCGGCAATCCGGATAGCCTGAGTAATCCACCGCATTGACGCCGATGAAGATGTCATGCGCTTCCAGCACTTCGGCCCACCCCAGCGCCAGCGCGAGGAACACGGTATTGCGTGCCGGTACATAAGTGACCGGAATGCCCTCGCTGGGGATTTCCGGCACCGCGATCGAGGAATCGGTCAGCGCCGAGCCACCGATGCCATCGAGATTCAAGCCGATCACCTTGTGCTCCACCACACCAAGCTGACGGGCCACCCGCTCGGCAGCCCGCAGCTCGGCACGATGACGCTGGCCGTAATCGAAGCTCATGCTGTAGCAGGCATAACCCTCGGCCTGGGCCAAGGCCAGCACAGTGGCGGAGTCGAGACCGCCGGACAGCAGGATGACCGCTTTCTTCTCACTCATTTCGTATCGTCTCGCTAGGGCTTGCAAAGCCGGGACCTCCAGCTGGCGGGAAACACCATCGCTCAGCGTCCCTGAGCATCGTTCCAGAGGATCTTGTGCAACTGCAGCTGCAGGCGCACCGGCAGGTTGTCGGCAACGATCCAGTCTGCCAGCTCCCGGCTGTCCAACTGACCATGGCTGGGCGAGAACAGCACTTCTCCGGCACGTTCATTCAGGCGATATTCGATTAGCTTGGAAACCGCCCAATCATAATCCTGGCGGGAGCAGAGCACGAACTTCACCTGATCGTTGCGGGTCAACAGGGCCAGGTTCTCGTAGCGGTTGCGGGCGACTTCCCCCGAGCCCGGCGTCTTCAGGTCGAGCACCCGACTCACCCGACCATCCACGGCCGAGACATCGAAGGCCCCGCTGGTTTCCAGGGAAACCTCGTAGCCCGCATCGCAAAGCCGGCGCAGCAGCGCAATGCCATTCGGCTGGGCCAGCGGCTCGCCACCAGTGACACAGACATAACGAGGCTTGTAGCCAGCCACGCGCTCAAGGATCGCAGACAAGGAGAGAATCTCTCCGCCGCTGAAGGCGTAGGTGGTATCGCAATAATGACAGCGCAGGGGGCAGCCGGTGAGGCGCACGAATACCGTCGGCAAGCCGGCGGTACGCGTCTCCCCCTGCAACGAGTAGAAGATCTCGGTAATTCGCAGGGTTTCTTGCATATCAGCCACGGGCGTGACGGCGAAACAGGCCATCCGCCTCCGTTGCGGGAAATAGGGGACGTGGATTTTAACGAAAAAACCCGCGACAGGCGCGGGTTTAGATGGCGGGCTTCAGCGCAGATTCTGCAGATCGCGCTGAGCCAGCTGGGCTGCCGAACTGCCGGGGTACTGGGCAATGACCTGCTGCAGGGCAGACCTCGCCTTTTCCGTATTGCCTAGGCGACGCTCGACGTCTGCCAGCTTGTACAGCGAATCGGGCACCTTGGGGTGTTTCGGGTAGTTCTGGCTGACCCGGGCGAAGGCCTGCCCCGCGCCCTGCAGGTCACCCTTGGCCAGATTCACCTCACCCAGCCAGTACTGTGCATTGCCAGCGTATTGGCTGTTCGGATATTTACGCAGGAAGGCGGTGAATGCCTGGCTGGCCTTGTCGAAATCCTTGGCCTTGATCAGGTCGAAGGCCGCATCGTAATACAGCTTTTCCTTTTCAGGATCGGCAGGCCCGCCGCTCGCAGGGGCCTCGGTGGCCGGCGACACGGCGGGTGAGCCGGCATCGATGGCCCCGGCGGGAATGTTCTGCTGCTGAGCCGGGGCGCTTGCGCCCGCGGACAGACGGCTGTCGAGATCCTGATAGCGATCCAGGCTTTCCTGCTTCAGACGACGGATCTCGTACTGCTGCTCCTCGACCATGCCACGCAGACGCGAAACCTCGTCCTGCAGCTGCTGCAACTGCAGGAACATTTCGCCCTGTGCCGAGGTCGGCGTAGTCATCCGTCCCCCGGCATAGGCACCGCTCGCGTCCTGTATCGCCTGCGGGTAACCGTTACTGGCATAACCATAACCGGCAGAGTTATCCACCACGGGGTCCTCTGCCCAGGCTGCGAGCGGCAGACTGAGCACCAACAGGGACATGACACGGCGGTACTGGTTCATGGCGAATTACTTGCGCAGTTCGACGCGACGGTTCTGCGCCCAGGACTGCTCGTCGGCACTGCCGGCGGCAGGACGCTCCTCACCGTAGGAAACCAGCTCCAGCTGGGCCGGGGAAACCCCCTGCAGCACCAGGTAGCGCTGGACGGCCTTGGCGCGACGCTCACCCAGAGCCATGTTGTATTCGCGGGTACCGCGCTCGTCGGTATGGCCTTCCAGCACAACGCGAGCGCCATTGCCCTTCAGATCCCCGGCATGCACGTCAAGGGCACGCATGGCTTCCGGCTTCAGGTCGGAGCTGTCGTACTCGAAGTAGAAGGTGGTGATGGCGCGCAAAGAAGCCGCATCGCCGCCCATACTGCCGTCGTAAGAGCCGGAGCCGGAGCCGGAGCCATAGCCAGAGGTACCGGCACCGTAGCCTGCATTCGGGTCAACGCCGCCATTCGCGCCGGCGCCTTCCCCGGAAGCGTCGCCGCCCTTGGAAGAACAGCCAACGGCAACCGCCATGGCCAGCGCCAGCGCGGCGAATTTACCGAATTTCAGCATTTGCATGATGGAACTCCTAAAGGAAGCTCAGGTGTTGTGTGAGGTTGTTGGTTTGGTTTGGAATGTCGTATCAGTTCAGGTAGGGAGACCAGGACGGCTCGCGAACCTCACCTTGCGCGGTAGGAAGCGGGAGCCTGACCCTGCCGTTGATCGACGCAAGCATCAAGACTCCCCGGCCCTGCTGACGGGTGGCGTAGATTAGCATGGTGCCATTGGGCGCGACAGTGGGCGACTCGTCCAGACTGGTCTCCGACAGCACGCGCAGGCTGCCGCGCTCGAGGTCCTGGGCAGCCACCTTGAAGTTGGTGTAACCCTCCTGCCGGTGGATCATCACCAGGGTCTTCTCGTCGGCCGACAACTTCGGGTTGGCGTTGTAGTTACCGACGAAGGTCACCCGCTCAGCTCCGCCACCGATAGTCTGCCGGTAGATCTGCGGCTTGCCGGCACGGTCGGAAGTGAAATAGAGGGTCTGGCCATCTGCGCCCCAGAAAGGCTCGGTGTCGATGCCTAACTGGTTGGTGACCCGCTGCAGCTGCCGGCTGGCCAGATTCATCACGTAGATCTCCGGGTTGCCGTCCTTGGATAGCACGAAGGCCAGGCGGGAACCATCCGGCGAGAAGGCCGGCGCGCCGTTGAGCCCCTCGAAGTTGGTGATCTGCTCGCGGCGACCGGTATCGACGTGCTGGATGAAGATGCGTGGACGCTTCTGCTCGAAGGAGACGTAGGCGATGCGCCGGCCATCGGGCGCAAAGCGCGGCGACAGGATCGGCTCGCGCGACTGCAGCAGGGTCACCGCCCGCGCCCCGTCATAGTCGGAGCGCTGCAGGGTATAGCGGGTGCCCCCCCCCATGTGCTCGGCGGTGACGTAGAGCAGACGTGTGGAGAAGGCCCCCTTGATGCCGGTGAGCTTCTCGAACGCCTGGTCGGCGATGTAGTGGGCCATGTCGCGCACCTGATCGCCGCTGCCGCTGACGGTACCGGTCAGTACCTGCTGCTCGGTGGCCACATTCATCAATGCATACTGCACCTGCAGTCGCCCGCCGGCCGGGACTATGCTGCCGACCAGCACATACTGGGCGCCCAGCGCCGTCCAGTCGCGGTAGATGATCTCGCCGGCGCTGCTCGGCTGGCTGATCATGTTCTGCCGGGGAATCGGCTCGAAGACCCCCGAGTTGCGCAGGTCGTTGCCGACGATCTCAGCCATGTCGTCGCTCATCACGCTACCGCCCTGCCAGCCGAAGGGCACTACGGCGATCGGCGTGGCACGCGCGGTACCGCTGGTCACCACCAGCGGATCGGCCGCCTGGGCGATGCCGGCCAGCAAGGCCAGGCCGAGCAGGGCAAGACGAATCAGGGTATTCACAGATCCAAATCCTCAGGTTTGAAAATCATGCGCCGCTGCCGGTATTTACTGTCGAAGGTGGCACGATCCACTTGCCGCAACTCCGGGATCCTGCCCACATTGCGCACCGCGGCGACGGCTGAATTGTCGAAGGGCGCGTCCCCACTGGAACGGGTCACCCGTGCATTGGTTATGGTGCCATCCGGCAGCATCTGGATCAGCACCTCTACGCTCATTCCATTACGGGCCGACGGTGGCCGGCGCCATTGCTGGCTGACCAGACTGACGATGAGATCATCGAAACTGCCAGCGACCTGATCGCCCTGGCTCTCGGCCAGGGCCTGCTGTCGCTCCGTGGTATCGGAAAGCAGTTCGGCCAGGGCCTGAGCCTTCTTGTCCTCGGCAGCCTTGCGTGCAGCCTCCGCTGCAGCTTTCTTCTTGGCTTCCTCGGCCGCCGCCTTCTTCTTCGCTTCCTCTGCTGCCTTCTTCTTGGCCTCCTCGGCCGCCGCCTTCTTCTTCGCTTCCTCTGCTGCCTTCTTCTTGGCCTCCTCGGCAGCCGCCTGCTTCTTCGCTTCCTCTGCTGCAGCCTTCTTCTTGGCTTCCTCGGCAGCCGCCTGCTTCTTCGCTTCCTCTGCAGCCTTCTTCTTCGCTTCCTCTGCAGCCTTCTTCTTGGCCTCCTCGGCAGCTGCCTGCTTCTTCGCTTCCTCTGCAGCCTTCTTCTTGGCCTCCTCGGCAGCCGCCTGCTTCTTCGCCTCTTCCGCGGCTTTCTGCCTGGCCGCTTCGGCCATGGCCAGTTTCTTCGCCTCTTCCGCTGCCTTCTGCTTGGCGGCCTCGGCGGCGGCCTGCTTCTTCGCCTCTTCGGCAGACTTCTGCTTGGCGGCCTCGGCAGCAGCCTGCTTCTTCGCCTCTTCGGCAGACTTCTGCTTGGCGGCCTCGGCTGCAGCCTGCTTCTTCGCCTCTTCGGCAGCCTTCTGCTTGGCAGCCTCGGCGGCGGCCTGCTTCTTCGCCTCTTCGGCAGCCTTCTGCTTGGCGGCCTCGGCTGCAGCCTGTTTCGCCGCTTCCGCCCTTCGAGCTTCCTCGACTTTCCTTTGTTCCGCCGCCTTGGCCACAGCCAGTTGCTGCTGCTCGATCTTCTTCTGCTCCATCTGCTCGACTTCATATTGGCGAGCAGCGGTTTTCTGCGCCTCTCCAGCAATTTTCTGGTTGGTCTGGGTGGTTGCCCGGCTCTGCGATTTCATTTGATAGAGCGTGGCCTGGACTATCGGCCTGGCCGGCGGCAACTCCGGCGCCATAGAGAAGCTGACGAACAGCATGGCGAAGACGAGGAGGTGCAGGCCGACCGCCAGCACGACCGGCCAGAAATAGCTTTCCGAGGAAGAGCGCTCGCGCCGTTGCATCAGGGAGCCTCGGTGATCAGCCCGACATTGCCCACGTCGGCCCCTTGCAGGCCGCCCATCAGGGCCATGACCGCCCCGTAGTCGACGGATTTGTCGCCGCGCACGAAGACCTGCACCTGCTTACCCTGGCTGCGGGCCTGGGCGATGATCTTGCCCACCGCATCGACCAATTCGTCCAGCTTCTGGGCAGTGTCCTGCGCGGTCTCGGTATCCACCTCGCTGCCCATGTTCCAGTAGTAGCTCTTGTCGGCCTTGATGGAGATGGTCAGTATCTGCGCATTGTTGTCCTGCGGCAGCACCTCGCTGGACACCTTGGGCAGGTCGACCTTGACGCCCTGGTTGAGCATCGGCGCGGTCACCATGAAGATCACCAGCAGCACCAGCATCACGTCGATATAGGGCACCACATTCATCTCGGCGACCGGCTTGCGCCTGTTGCGAATTCTCGCCATCAGCTAAGGCCTCATGCGTCCGAAGTGTGCACCTTGCGATGCAGGATTGCCTGGAACTCGTCGGCGAAGGTGTAGTAGCGGGCGATCAGCATCTCCCCGCGCGCGGCAAAGCGGTTGTAGGCGATGACCGCCGGAATCGCAGCGAACAGGCCGATGGCGGTGGCGATCAGCGCCTCGGCGATCCCCGGCGCCACGGTTGAGAGTGTCGCCTGCTGCACCTGGGCCAGCCCGCGGAAGGAGTTCATGATCCCCCAGACGGTGCCGAACAGGCCGATGTAGGGACTGGTGGAACCCACGGTGGCGAGAAACGGCAGGCTCTGCTCGAGCTTTTCCTCCTCGCGGGAGATCGCCACGCGCATGGAGCGGGACACCCCCTCCATCACCGCATCCGGAACAACCCCGGACTGCTGGCAGAGGCGGGAGAACTCCTTGAAGCCGGCACGGAAGATCCGCTCGAGGCCGGAGTCCGGGTCCGGCTCGCTGCCCGCCTGGCGATAGAGCTTGGCCAGATCGATGCCCGACCAGAAGCGCTCCTCGAAGGCATCCAGGGACTTCTTGGCGGCGCGCAGCATGTTGCCGCGCTGGAAAATCATGATCCATGAGGTGACCGAGGCGGCCACCAAGGTGAGCATGACCAACTGCACCACCAGGCTGGCGTTGCTGATCAGGCTCCACATGGACATATGGTCAACGGCGTTGGCTTCCACGCTTACTCTCCTGCTGAAGATGGACCCGGGCCCGCCAGGGCGGCCCGCAGCGCTTCGGGAAGGGCCCGGGGTTTCAAACTGTCGGCGCGCACACAGGCCACCAGAACCCGTCCCTCGCAAAGCAGCGCATCATCCACGGCGCGCCGTACCTGCTGATGAAAGCGCAGGCTGGCACGGCTCAATTCGCATACCTCGGCACTCACCAGCAACTCGTCGTCCAGCCGCGCCGGCGCGAAATAGCGCGCCTCGCTGGAATGCACAACGAACAGCAGGCCCTCCTCCCCGGCCAGCCGGGACTGGAAGAGGCCCAGCGCGCGCAGCCGCTCGGTACGAGCCCGCTCCATGAATTTGAGGTAATTGACGTAATAGACGATGCCGCCGGCGTCGGTGTCCTCGTAATACACCCGACAGCGATGGATGAACGGCGATACTCCGCTTTGCGCGCGCATACTCTAGTGCCAGCCCTCGAGGTTGCCAATCGGATGGAAAAACAATTTCCCCTCACTCGTCGTCAGCCGGCTCGCCGGCGAGCGGATTGACTGTTGCAGCCTCCATCCGGGCAGGCAGGTTCAGGCCGAAATGCAGATAGGCATGGCGCGTGACCACCCGCCCGCGCGGGGTGCGCATCATGTAGCCCTGCTGGATGAGGTAGGGCTCGAGGACATCCTCGATGGTATGCCGCTCCTCGCTGATCGCCGCCGCCAGGCTGTCCACGCCGACCGGACCGCCATCGAACTTCTCGATCAGGGTCAGCAGCAGGCGCCGGTCCTGATGGTCGAAGCCGCGCTCGTCGACATCCAGGAGATTCAGCGCCAGGTTGGCGATCTGCCGGGTGATGCGCCCTTCTCCGCGCACTTGGGCGAAGTCCCGCACCCGGCGCAGCAGGCGGTTGGCGATACGCGGCGTGCCGCGCGCACGACGGGCGATCTCGAAGGCGCCCTCGGCCTCGATCGGCAGGCCGAGAATACCGGCGGAACGGCTGACGATGGTCGACAGATCGGCGACGGAATAAAACTCCAGGCGCTGCACGATGCCGAAGCGGTCGCGCAGCGGATTGGTCAGCATGCCGGCACGGGTGGTGGCGCCGACCAGGGTGAACGGCGGCAGGTCGAGCTTGATCGAGCGCGCGGCCGGCCCCTCGCCGATCATGATGTCGAGCTGGAAGTCCTCCATGGCCGGATAGAGCACCTCCTCGACGACGGGCGAGAGACGGTGGATCTCGTCGACGAACAGCACATCCCCGGATTCGAGGTTAGTCAGCAGCGCAGCGAGATCGCCGGGCCGCTCCAGCACCGGACCCGAGGTGCTCTTCAGCGACACCCCCATCTCCTGGGCGATGATGTTGGCCAAGGTGGTCTTGCCCAGCCCCGGCGGGCCGAAGATCAGCGTGTGGTCCAGCGCCTCGCTGCGCCCGCGCGCGGCCTGGATGAACAACTCCATCTGCTCGCGCACCACCGGCTGGCCGATGTAATCGGCCAGCCTCAGCGGACGGATGGCGCGGTCCTGCTGCTCCTCGCGGTCGCGGCTGGTCGCGGTGATCAGACGATCGGCTTCGATCATTTAGGCCATTCCCCGCAACGCCCGGCGGATCAGTTCTTCGCTGCTCAAACCTTCCTCCTGCACGGCGGCGACCGCACGACTGGCCTCCTGCGGCTTGAAGCCGAGAGCGACCAGCGCGCTCAGCGCATCGCTTTCCGCATTTGTGACCATGGTGCCTAGCTGAGGCTCCAGCGTCAGCGGAGCGATGGCCGGCAAATCTTCCCAGGCCTTGAAACGATCCTTGAGCTCGACCAGCAGGCGCTCGGCGGTCTTCTTGCCCACGCCGGGCACCCGGGTCAGCGCCTTGGTATCGCCAGCCTGCACGCAACGCACCAGCTCGTCCACCTCCAAGCTGGACATCAGCGCCAGCGCCAGCTTGGGGCCTACGCCATTGAGGCGAATCAGCTCGCGGAACAGCTCGCGCTCGCGTTTCTCGCAGAAGCCGTAGAGCAGATGGGCATCCTCGCGCACCACCAGATGGGTGTGCAGGGTGACCGGTTCGTTCAGCGACGGCAGGCGATAGAGGGCGCTCAGCGGCACCTCGACCTCATAGCCGACGCCATTGACCTCCACGAGCAGGTACGGTGGCTGCTTCTCCGCCAGGGTACCGCGCAAACGTCCGATCAAGATCCGCTTTCCTTATTCACAAACGCAACCGCCCGCCCCGTCGCCTGGCGCCATCCAGACCATGGGGAATCAGGCTCTGCCGGTGGTGGGCATGACACAGGGCGATGGCCAAGGCATCGGAGGCATCGATCTGCGGCTTCTGTACCAGTCTGAGCAGGTGCATCACCATCATCTGCACCTGCTGCTTGTCCGCCCTGCCGCTGCCGACGATGGCCTGCTTGACCTGGGTGGCGGTGTACTCAGCAATCTCGAGGCCCGCCTCCGCCGCCGCGACGATCGCCGCGCCGCGGGCCTGACCGAGCTTCAGGGCGGAGTCGGCATTGCGCGCCATGAACACCTGCTCGATGCCCATGGTCACCGGGCCGTGACTGCGGATGATCTCGGTCACGCCGCGATACACCGCCTGCAGGCGCTCGGGCAAGGGACCACTGCCGGTTCGGATGCAGCCGGAGGCAATGTATTCGCAGCCACGCCCGCTGTCGCGCACCACGCCGAAGCCGGTGATCCGCGAGCCGGGGTCGATACCCAGGATAAGCGTCATGAGAAGGCCGCCCGCAGCCGACGCGGAGCCCTTGCTTCAGGCGGCATGCTCGTCGTCAGCCGAGCTGCTCCATGATCTCGTCGGGAATCTCGGCGTTGTGGTAGACGTTCTGCACGTCGTCCAGGTCCTCCAGCATGTCGATCAGCTTGAGTACCTTCTGCGCGGTTTCCAGATCGGCGATCGGTGCGGTGATCGAGGGGATCATCGCCACTTCCGCCTCGTCGCCCTTGAAACCGGCGGCGGTCAGCGCCTCGTTGACGCCGTGGAAGTCGGCGAAGCTGGTGAACACGTCCACCGAGCCATCGTCGTTGCTGACGATATCGTCGGCACCGGCCTCCAGCGCCGCCTCCATCAGGGCCTCCTCGTTGACGCCCGGAGCGAAGCTGATCTGGCCCTTGCGCTCGAACATGTAGGCCACCGAGCCGTCGGTACCCAGGTTGCCGCCGCACTTGCTGAAGGCATGACGCACTTCGGCGGCGGTGCGGTTGCGATTGTCGGTCATCGCCTCGATGATGATCGCCACGCCGCTCGGTGCGTAGCCTTCGTAGCTCAGCTCGGCCATGTTGTCGGCTTCGCTGGAGCCAGCGCCGCGGGCGATGGCACGGTCGATGGTGTCACGGGTCATGTTGGCGGTCAGCGCCTTGTCCACCGCCAGGCGCAGGCGCGGGTTGTCCGCCGGGACGCCGCCACCGTGCTTGGCCGCCACGGTCAGCTCGCGGATCAGCTTGGTGAATATCTTGCCCCGCTTGGCGTCCTGACGCTCTTTGCGGTGCTTGATGTTGGCCCATTTGGAATGACCAGCCATAACTCGCTCCGTTGTATCTCGTGTGAATCTTGTCTTTTACCGCCCCAGAACCGAAGGAGCCTGGCAAATCCAGGCTCCCGTGGGATCGGCTTATTCGGCCTTGGGCTGCTCGCGCAGGCGAATGTTCAGCTCGCGCAGCGCCTTGGCGTCCACCACGCCCGGCGCCTGGGTCATCACGCAGGCGGCGCTCTGGGTTTTCGGGAAGGCGATGACTTCGCGGATAGAGTGGGCGCCGGTCATCAGCATCACCAGACGGTCCAGGCCGAAGGCCAGGCCGCCGTGCGGCGGTGCGCCGAACTTCAGCGCATCGAGCAGGAAGCCAAACTTCTCCTGCTGCTCGGCTTCGTCGATGCCGAGGATGCGGAACACCGCCTGCTGCATTTCCTTGCGGTGGATACGGATCGAACCGCCGCCCAGCTCGGTGCCGTTGAGCACCATGTCGTAGGCACGGGACAGCGCGGCGGCCGGGTTGGCCTCCAGCTCTTCCGGACCGCACTTGGGCGCGGTGAACGGGTGGTGCAGCGCGCTCAGCGAACCGTCGTCGTTTTCCTCGAACATCGGGAAATCGACCACCCACATCGGCGCCCACTCGCAGGTCAGCAGGTTGAGGTCGTGGCCGAGCTTGATGCGCAGGGCACCGAGCGCCTCGGAAACGATCTTGGCCTTGTCGGCGCCGAAGAACACGATGTCGCCATCGACCGCACCGACGCGATCGAGGATCACGTTGAGGTTGTCGAGCGGGATGTTCTTGACGATCGGCGACTGCAGGCCCTCGACGCCCTTGGCGCGCTCGTTGACCTTGATGTAGGCCAGCCCCCTGGCGCCGTAGATGCCGACGAACTTGGTGTAGTCGTCGATCTGCTTGCGCGGCATGCTGGCACCGCCCGGAACGCGCAGGGCGGTTACGCGGCACTTGGGATCGTTGGCCGGCCCGGCGAACACCTTGAACTCCACGTCCTTCAGCTGGTCCTCGACATCGACCAGCTCCAGCGGGATGCGCAGGTCCGGCTTGTCCGAACCGTAGCGGCGCATGGCCTCTTCGTAGGGCATGTGCGGGAACTCACCGAACTCGACGTTCAGCACTTCCTTGAACAGCTGGCGGATCATCTTCTCGGTGAGGCCGATGATGTCCTGCTCGTCGAGGAAGCTGGTCTCGATGTCGATCTGGGTGAATTCCGGCTGGCGGTCGGCACGCAGGTCCTCGTCGCGGAAGCACTTGGCGATCTGGTAGTAGCGGTCGAAGCCGGCGACCATCAACAGCTGCTTGAACAGCTGCGGCGACTGCGGCAGGGCGAAGAAACTGCCGGCGTGGGTGCGGCTCGGCACCAGATAGTCGCGCGCGCCCTCCGGAGTGGCACGGGTGAGGATCGGCGTCTCGACGTCGAGGAAGCCGTTCTCGTCCAGGTAGCGACGGATGCTCGAGGTGATGCTCGAGCGCAGCTTCAGCTTGGCGGCCATTTCCGGGCGGCGCAGGTCGATGAAGCGGTAGCGCAGGCGGGTCTCCTCGCCGACGTCGCTGTATTCGTCCAGCGGGAACGGCGGGGTCTCGGCCTGGTTGAGCACTTCCAGCTCGTAGCCCAGCACCTCGATGGCGCCTGAGGCCATGTTCGGGTTGACCGCCCCGGCCGGGCGCAGGCGCACCTTGCCGGTGATCTTGACCACGTATTCGCTGCGCACCCGGTCGGCCTTGGCGAAGGTTTCCTCGCGATCCGGATCGAACACCACCTGAGCCAAGCCTTCGCGGTCGCGGATGTCGAGGAAGATCACCCCGCCATGGTCGCGGCGACGGTGTACCCAGCCGCAGAGGGTGACTTCCTGGCCTTCCAGGCTTTCGTTCAGTTGGCCGCAATAGTGGCTGCGCATCATGATGGTGCTTCTTCTCTCGATACTTGAATTCGGGTGGAACGGCTTACTCGGCCGCCGCGCAGGCGCCGCCGCAACCGCCGCCCGCACAGGCGGGTGCACTGTCGCCGCTGGCGAGATTCTTCTTCGCGCCGGACTTGAAGTCGGTCTCGTACCAGCCGCCGCCCTTGAGACGGAAACCGGGTACAGAAAGCTGCTTCTTCAGCTCGGGCGCCTGGCAGCTCGGACAATCGACCAGCGGCGCATCGCTGAACTTCTGGATGGTTTCCAGCAGATGGCCACAGGCAGCGCACTGATACTCGTAGATAGGCATCGGACACTCCACGCATGGGGACGACTGCGCCGCGAGCCCTGTCGGCGGCAAAGCACGGGATTATATATGGTTCATCGTCCCTGCGCAGCCCGCCCGCCCGCGCCGATTCTGTACGTGCCCTATCCGCCGCCGTACAATGCCCGCCACTTTTTCCGCCCCCGCAACGGACAGAACGGCCCAACATGCGCACCAGTCAGTATCTGCTCTCGACCCTCAAGGAAACCCCCTCCGATGCCGTGGTGATCAGCCACCAGCTGATGCTGCGCGCCGGGATGATCCGCAAGCTGGCCTCCGGTCTCTACACCTGGCTGCCGCTGGGGTTGCGCGCCCTGCGCAAGGCCGAGGCGATCGTCCGCGAGGAGATGAACAAGGCCGGCGCCCTGGAGGTGCTGATGCCGGCCATCCAGCCCGCCGAGCTGTGGCAGGAGTCCGGCCGCTGGGAGCAGTACGGCCCCGAACTGCTGCGCATCCGCGACCGTCACGACCGCGAGTTCTGCGTCGGCCCGACCCACGAGGAAGTGATCACCGACCTGGCGCGCAACGAGCTGAACAGCTACAAGCAGCTGCCGATCAACTTCTACCAGATCCAGACCAAGTTCCGCGACGAGATCCGCCCGCGCTTCGGCCTGATGCGCGGCCGCGAATTCCTGATGAAGGACGCCTACTCCTTCCACCTCAGCCAGGAATCGCTGCAGGAAACCTACGACCGCATGCACCAGGCCTACTGCAACATCTTCAGCCGACTGGGCCTCGACTTCCGTCCGGTGCAGGCCGATACCGGCTCGATCGGCGGCACCGGCTCCCACGAATTCCACGTGCTGGCCGAGTCCGGCGAGGACGACATCGCCTTCAGCGACAGCTCCGACTACGCCGCCAACATCGAGAAGGCCGAAGCCATCCCGCGCGAGACCGCGCGTGGCGCCGCCAGCGAGGAACTGCGCCTGGTCGACACTCCCGACGCCAGGACCATCGACGAGCTGGTTCAGCAGTTCAAGCTGCCCGTCGAGAAGACCGTCAAGACCCTGGTGGTGCATGGCGTCGAGGAAGGCCAACTGGTCGCCCTGATCGTGCGCGGCGACCACGAGCTGAACGAAATCAAGGCCGCCAACCTGGCGCAGGTCGCCAGCCCGCTGGTATTCGCCTCGGAAGCCGAGATCCGCGCCGTCATCGGTGCCGGCCCCGGCTCCCTCGGTCCGCTGAACCTGCCGATTCCGGTGATCGTCGACCGCTCGGTGGCACTGCTGAGCGACTTCGGCGCCGGCGCCAACCTCGACGGCAAGCACTACTTCGGCCTCAACTGGGAGCGCGACCTGCCGCTGCCGGAAATCGCCGACCTGCGCAACGTGGTGGAGGGAGACCCGAGCCCGGATGGCCAGGGCACGCTGGTGATCAAGCGCGGCATCGAGGTCGGCCACATCTTCCAGCTCGGCACCAAGTACAGCGAGGCGCTGAACTGCAAGGTGCTCGGCGAGAACGGCAAGCCGGTGACCCTGATCATGGGCTGCTACGGCATCGGCGTATCCCGCGTGGTCGCCGCCGCTATCGAGCAGAACTACGACGAGCGCGGCATCCTCTGGCCGGAGGCGCTGGCGCCATTCCAGATCGCCCTGGTGCCGATGAAGTACGAAAGCGCCGTGGTCAAGGAAGCCACCGACCGTCTGTACGCCGAGCTGGTCGCTGCCGGCTACGAGGTGCTGCTCGACGATCGCGACAAGAAGACCAGCCCCGGGGTGAAGTTCGCCGATATGGAGCTGATCGGCATTCCCCACCGCATCGTGGTGAGCGAACGCGGCCTGGCCGAAGGCACCCTGGAGTACAAGAACCGCCGCGAAACCGATGTCCAGGCCATCCCGGCCGCCGACCTCATGACCTTCCTTAGCAACCGCATTGGCCACTGATCCCACGTCATGCCCACCCGAAGCTCCCTGCGTCTCGGCGCTGCGCTCTGCGGCGCCCTCCTGCTCGCCGGCTGCGCCAACCAGCTGCCCCAGCGCAGCGAGCAAGAAGAGCGCGTCGAACGCAAACTGCTGAGCCACAGCCTGCAGATCGATCTCGGCGAGCCGCCCATGCTGGAGCTGCCGCAGCGGCGCGTCCGCATCCATGACCAGCGGACCTTCGAGGTCCGCGAGTTCGAGGTGAGCCGCCGCTACGACCGCTACACCCCCTACCAGCCCTGGCGGGAACTCTACGAGATCCCCCTCGGGGCGGTGGCGGTGGTGGCCGGGATCACCGCCAACGTGCTCAACGTGATTGCCCTCGGCAACCTGCCCGACCTTGCCACCAAGGGCTGGATCGACTACGGCTTTGCCGGGCTCAACCCGGCGATGAACATCGAATCCAACGGCCGCTCCCAGCAGAACCTGGCCCGCATCGACGAGCGCCTGAAGGACGAGCGCACGGAACACTCCAGCCTGCCCTGGGCCGAGCGCCCGGTATCGGTCAGGGCCGGGGCACGGACCTATGAACTGCTCACCGACCGTCACGGTATTCTGCACCTGAACCTGCTCGACAGTCCCTTCGGCCTGCAGGACGCCCGTGTCGCCCGGCTGCTGCTGAACGTCGAGGATCCCCAGGACGGTGCTCGCGCCGAGGCCGTCCTGCCGGTCAGCCGCAGCCTGGGCAGCAAGCTGCGCGAGGCCCACGATCTGGTCTATGCCGATCTCGAGAGCGATGAGGTCGGGCAATGGGTGCATCGGGTCAAGCGGCTCGCCGAGCTCGGCCTCGAGGAGGAAGCCAGCGAGCTGGAGCAGAGCCTGATCGAACTGACCCGCCACGATCCGGAACTGCAGCAGGAGTTTCTCGCCGACCTGCGGAAGAAGGCCGGCCGTCAGGCGGCAGTGCCTTCCGGCGACTGAGGGCGGCCGCATGCAGCTCCCGCGACTCCTTCTGCTTGCCCTGCTCGCCCTGCCGCTGCCGGCTGCCGCCAGCCTGCCGCAAGCGCCGGAACCGGAACTGCGCACCCTGCTGCAGCGCACGGTCGCCGAGGCGGACAGCTTCAGCGACCGCTTCGAGGCGGAGGTCTGGCTGCTGGACATGTCGACCCGCCTGACCCGCTACCTGCCGGATCACGCCGAGCGCCTGAACCTGCTGCGCACGGTGCACCGCGAGGCGAACAAGGCCGGCCTGCGTCCCGATCTGGTGCTGGCGGTGATCCATGCGGAAAGCCGTTTCGACCGTTTCGCCATCTCCCCGGTCGGCGCCCAGGGCATGATGCAGGTGATGCCGTTCTGGAAGGCCGAGCTGGGCCGCCCGCAGGACAATCTCACCGACAACGCCACCAACCTGCGCTACGGCTGCACCATCCTCAGCTACTACCTGAAGAAGGAGAAGGGCGATCTCAGCCGCGCCCTGGCCCGCTACAACGGCAGCCTGGGACAGTACCGCTATCCGTCGAAGGTGATCGGGCTGTGGCACGACTTCTGGTACGTCAAGTAGCGACGAGTCCCGCTCAGCGCACCACGCGGAACGCCACGAACCCCTGCAGGGCCACCTCCTCCAGCTCCACCCCCTCGACCCGGGCCTGCCCGGGGCCCTGCCAGAGCCAGTCGGTCAGCTCGCGCACCGCCGCTTCCTCGCCCTCGATCCAGGCCTCGACCCGCCCGTCGGCAAGGTTCCGCACCCAGCCGGCCAGCGCCAGACGCTCGGCCTGCAGCGCCGTGCCCTGCCGGTAATACACCCCCTGCACCCTGCCGCGGACCAGGGCGCGCACACCGATGCGCGCCACCTCAGGAACCCTCCCCGCGCAGTGCCTGCAGGCGTGCCGCCAGGCCGGCGGCAGTCTGCTCGCCGAGCAGCCGCTCGCGCAGACGCCCCCGGGTGTCGACGATATAGGTGACCGGCAACACCTCGCCCGGCGGCAGTTGCAGACGCTCGGCCGGATCCACTGCCAGCACGCCGAAGCGAATGCCCAGCGCCTCGCTGGCACGCGCCAGCTCGGCTCCCTGCAGGCCATCGAAGTTCACCCCGACGACGCGCACGCCGCGCCCCTGCTGCTGCTCGGCCAGGGCGTTCAGCTGGGCGATCTCGCTACGGCAGGGCGAACACCATTCCGCCCAGTAGTTGATCACCAGCCACTGCCCCTCCAGCTGTTCCGCAGTGACCGGACGCCCATGCTGGTCGACGCCCCAGTCTTCGCTGCAACCGGTCAGCATCAGCCCGGCGACCAGCGCCAGGACGATTCCCACCCGCCTTCCCATAAGGCTCCCTCCACGATGATCCATGACCTGGCAGACTTCCTGCCGAACCAAGCATCGCCGGCAAGCTGGCCTGCCTACAAATATAACCGCCCCGGTTCAGCCGAGGCGGCCGCTCAGGGCTCCGGCGGAGGCGGCTGCAGCCAGTGCGCCAGACTCTCGCCGAACAGCGCCGCGCGCTCCCGCTGGAGCCGCTCCAGAGCACTGCGCAAGGCCGGGAACCAGGGCTCGTCGAGGCTCTCGGGAAGCTGATCGAGGTGCGGCAGCGGCCAGGGCGAGCGACTCAGCAGAAACTCCAGGCTATAGCGGCTCAGGTCCCGACAGAGCACCCAGCCGCCATCGCTGGTGCGATAGACCAGTTGTTCGTGCTCGAGAAAATCGAGAATCTCGTCCCAGAGCGCATCGGGCAGCGCCCAGCCGGCGCGCTGCATGTCGGGCTGGCGAACGGCCTGACCGGACTGCTGGCGCTCGTGGAACACCCGCAGCACGCCGAGCAACACCAGCAAGCGTGGCAGCGGATTGCGCCGCCAGCGCCGCAGGGCCGACAGGTTGCAGACCAGCTCGGCGCCCAGCAGCACGATCATCCAGCTCAGGTACATCCACAGGAGGAACAGCGGCACGGTGGCGAAGGCCCCGTAGATCAGCTGATAGGTGGGAAACAGGCTGACATAGAGGCCGAACAGCGCCTTCGCCGCCTCGAACAGCACGGCGGCGAACAGCCCGCCCAGCAGCGCATGGCGCAGCGGCACCGCAGTGTTGGGCACTGCCGCATAGAGCAGGGTGAAGGCCGCCGTGCTGAACACCAGAGGCGTGAACTTCAGCAGCATCCTCGCCCCCGCCAGGGCATAGGGATCGGAGATCAGCGCCAGGGAGGTGATGTAGGTGCTCAGGGCGAAGCCCGTCCCCAGCAGCAACGGGCCCAGGCTGAGGATCGCCCAGTGCAGCAGGAAGCTCGACAGGCCGCGGCGCGGCTGGCGTACCCGCCAGATGGTGTTGAAGGTCTGCTCGATGGTCATCAACATAAGCAGCGCGGTGACCATCAGCAGCCCGACCCCGAACCAGGTCAGATGCCGCGCCTGCTCGATGAAGGTCTTGAGGTAATCCTGCAGCACCGCACCGCTGGAAGGCACGAAGTTGCGGAAGATGAAGCCCTGGATCTGCTCGCCCATGCCCTGGAACTCCGGAACGACCGAGAGCACGACGAAGACCAGGGTCATCATCGGCACCACCGCGAACAGGGTGGTATAGGTCAGTGCCGCGGCGCTCTTCGGGCCATGATCGGCCAGAAAGCGCTCGAACAGATAACGCCAGAAATCCAGGCTGTCGATGAAGCGTTGACGCATGCCCTTTCCTTACCGTGAGCGATGACGGACACGGGGTTCATCCCTGCGCCGGGGTAGTTAGAATAGCGGCCCCACCCCGCTGGATGCGATCCGCCCATGACCGATCTGACGCTCTACCACAACCCGCGCTGCTCCAAGTCCCGTGGCGCGCTGGAACTGCTCGAGGCCCGCGGCCTGCAACCAAAGGTGGTGCGCTACCTGGAGACCCCGCCCAGCGCCGCGGAACTCGAGGCGCTGCTCGCCAAGCTCGGCATCCCGGCCCGCCAGCTGCTGCGCAGCGGCGAGGAGGAATACAAGGCGCTGAACCTGGACGACCCCGCGCTGGGCGAGGAGCAACTGATCGCAGCCATGGTCGCCCATCCCCGGCTGATCGAGCGGCCGATCCTGGTGGCCGGTGATCGCGCAGTGATCGGCCGTCCGCCGGAGAAAGTCCTGGAGTTGCTGCCATGAGCGCGCCCTACATCCTGGTGCTGTATTACAGCCGTCATGGCGCCACCGCCGAGATGGCCCGGCAGATCGCCCGCGGCGTCGAACTCGGCGGCCTCGAGGCGCGCCTGCGCACGGTGCCGGCGGTGTCCAGCGAATGCGAAGCCGTGGCGCCGGCCATCCCCACCGAAGGCGCCCTCTATGCCAGTCTGGACGATCTGCGCCACTGCGCCGGACTGGCGCTCGGCAGTCCGACCCGCTTCGGCAACATGGCCGCCCCGCTGAAATACTTCCTCGACGGCACCAGCAGCCTGTGGCTGACCGGCGAGCTGGTCGGCAAGCCGGCCGCAGTGTTCACCTCCACCGCCAGCCTGCACGGCGGCCAGGAAACCACCCTGCTGTCGATGCTGCTACCCCTGCTGCACCACGGCATGCTGGTCTGCGGCCTGCCCTACAGCGAGGCGGCGTTGCTCGAGACCCGGGGCGGCGGCACGCCCTATGGCGCCAGCCACCACGCCGGCGGCGACGGCAAACGCGCCCTCGACGAGCATGAAACCGCCCTGTGCCGCGCCCTCGGCCGGCGCCTGGCGGAGACGGCCCGACGCCTGGAGAGCGCGCATGCCTAGAAAGGCGAAACCGCTGCCCAGCCTGGAATGGCTGGCCCCGCGCCTGAAGGCCAGCCGCGCCCTCACCCTCGCCAGCTTCCTCGCCCTGGCCGGCCTGCTGGCAGTATGGAACCTGGCCTTCGCCGACCTGCATGGCGCCCGCCCCTGGGTGGTCGTCGGCATCCAGCTGTTGCCCCTGGCGCTGCTCGCCCCGGGCCTGCTGCTCGGCGGGGCGCGCGCCCATGCCTGGGCCTGCTTCGTGGTGAACCTGTACTTCATCCAGGGCGTGACCGCCGCGATCGACCCGGGTCGCCAGCTGTTCGGCTGGCTGGAGGCGCTGCTCAGCCTGACCCTGTTCTGCGCCGCCCTGCTCTACACCCGCTGGCGTTTTCAGTACGACCGCAAGCTGGCCGGGGAGTAGGGCGGGAGAAACCCGCCCTACCAGCCGAGGGTTTCCTTGAGGAAGGGAATGGTCAACCGGCGCTGGGCCTGCAGCGAGGCCTGATCCAGCGTGTCGAGCAGTTCGAACAGCGCCGCCATGCTGCGTGAGCCGCGGGTGAGGATGAAGCGCCCGACTTCGTCGGTCAGGTGCAGGCCGCGACGCGAGGCACGCAACTGCAGGGCGCGCAGCTTGTCCTCGTCGGACAGCCCGTGGAGCTGGAAGACCAGCGCCAGGGTCAGGCGCGACTTCAGGTCCGGCAGCTTGATCGGCAGTTCGCGCGGCGACACCGCGGCGGACAGCAGCAGGCGACGACCACAGTCGCGCAGGCGGTTGAACAGGTGGAACAGCGCCTCCTCCCAGTCGTCCCGCCCGGCGATCGCCTCCAGATCGTCCAGGCAGACCAGCTCGCTCTGCTCCAGGTTGTCCAGCAGCGCCGGGCCGTAGTCCGCCAGCTCGGCCAGCGGCAGGTAGATCGCCAGCTCGCGGCGCTGCTCGAAGCGGATGCAGGCAGCCTGCAGCAGATGACTGCGCCCGACGCCCTCGGCGCCCCACAGGTAGATCAGGCTTTCGGTCCAGCCGGCGTCGGGCTCGCAGAGGCGCTCGGCATAGCCAAGCGCCGCCGCGTTGGCGCCGGGATAGTAGTTGGCGAAGGTGGCGTCGTCGCGCAGACGCACCCCGAGGGGCAACTGGATCGGTTTCATGTCGGCCCGGACGGCTCCGCGGAGCCGCCGCTGGAGTCTCCGTGGCTGGACTCTCCGTAAAGTTCGGAAAGTTTATATAAATCGTGGACATGACGCAGCAAGACCATGATCACCGCGGCCACCGGCAGGGCCAGCAGCACGCCGGTGAAGCCGAACAGCTGGCCGCCGGCAAGGACGGCGAAGATCACCGCCACCGGATGCAGGCCGATCCGGTCGCCGACCAGCAGCGGCGTCAGCAGCATGCCCTCGAGCAGTTGGCCGACGGTGAACACCGCCACCACGCCGATCAGGGGATAGGGATCGCCGCCGAACTGGAACAGTGCGGCGATGAGGGCGGCGCCGATGCCGACCACGAAGCCCATGTAGGGCACGATGCTCGCCAGCCCGGCGAGCAGGCCGATCAGCAGGCCCAGATCGAGGCCGATCAGCATCAGTCCCAGCGCATAGACCACGCCGAGCGCCAGCATCACCAGCAACTGCCCACGCAGGAAGGCGCCGAGCACCTCATGGCACTCGCCGATCAACTCCACCACCAGGCCCTCGCGCCGACGCGGCAGCAGGGCGCGCAGCTTGGCCACCAGGATGTCCCAGTCACGCAGCAGATAGAAGCTCACCACCGGCACCAGCAGCAGATTGCCCAGCCAGGCGAGCAGGGCCAGACCGGAGGCGGTGGCCTGGCTGAGCAGCTGGCTGACGATATCGGTGGTCTTGCCCAGTTGCCCGGCGAACATCGCCTTGAGCTGGTCCAGATGCCAGAACCCCTGGGCCAGCCCCAGCTTCACCTGGACCCACGGCAGGGCCTCCTGCTGCAGCCAGTCGAGCACCAGCGGCGCCAACTGGTAGAGGTAGACCAGCTGCCGACCCAGCATCGGCAGCAGAAACAGCAGGACCAGCAGCAGCAGCAGGCCGAACAGGACGAACACCGCCACCACCCCCCAGGTCCTCGACAGCCCGCGCTCTTCCAGGCGATCGACCAGGGGATCGCCCAGGTAGGCCAGCAGGATGCCGACCAGGAAGGGCGAAAGAATCGGCATCAGCAGATAGATCAGCCAGCCGGCGAAGAACAACCCGGCCAGCCAGAGCCAGCGGTTCGAATCAGTCATGTGGAATCCTTGTGCCTGCGATACTTGTCGGTCCAGTCCCGCACATAGTCGATGGCGCTGGCCAGGCTGCCCAGCACCACCAGCGCGATCAGCGGCAGGCGCAACGCGGCGAAGGCCGGCAGCAGGCTCGCCTGCAGCAGCACCACGCTCACCAGAACGGTCTGCAGGAGGGTGGACAGCTTGCCCAGCCGGCTCGGACTGATCTCCAGGAAGCCGACCCGCCAGCGGTAGCAGATGGCGCCGGCGACGATCAGTACATCCCGCGCCAGCACCAGCAGCGTCAGCCACCAGGGAATCAGCCCGACCAGGCTCAGGCAGAGGCAGCTGACGATCAGCAGCAGCTTGTCCGCCAGCGGATCGAGCAGGGCGCCCAGCCGGCTGGTCCAGGCGAAGCGCCGGGCGAGAAAACCGTCCAGCGCATCGCTGAGGCCGGCCAGGACGAACAGCAGCAGGGCCGCGCCGTAAGCCTCGGCGAGAATCAGCCAGGCGACCGGCGGCACGAGCAGAAAGCGCAGCAGGGTCAGCAGATTGGGCAAGTGATGCATGGACGGCTCAGGCCACTGGCCCGCCCCTTCAGCGCCTCAACGGCCGCTCACCAGCGGAAGCTCAAGGTCGTTTCGCGCGGCTGCACCATCGGCGCCTGGCCGGACGCCGCCCCCGCAGCCCCCTCCTCGCGCAGGCCGATCAGCGCCAGCTGGGAACGCACCTGGGCGACCGTGGACTCGAGCTGATAGACCAGCCGGTCGCCCTCGACCCGACGCAGGCGGGCGCCGAAGGGCTCGAGGGTGCGTTCCAGTTCGGCGTAGCGGGCCAGGTTGGCGCCGCCGACCCGCAGGGTCAGGCGCTCGGTCGCCTCCTGCTTGCCCATGAAGCGCTCGGCCAGCCTTTCGCTCGCCGCCAGCATCACGGCATCGGCCAGGGCCGTACTGTCCGCCGCTTCGGCGGTACCCTGCGACTGTCCGCCATCGGCGGACAGATGCCACTGGGCCAGCCACTTGTCACCTTCCTGCCGGGCACGCACGCTGAGCATGGCATTGGCTCCGTAACGTCCGGACACCCCCTCCAGCCCCGCGCCGCTGGCCAGATTCTCCGGCGTGGCGACCAGTTGCTCGTCGAGGTCGGCCATCGGCAGACGCAGCGGCAAGCCGCGGTATTGGGCGGCATCGCGCAGCGGCTGCGCGCTGTCCTGGCCATCGCCGACCAGTTGGCTGGCTCCGCCGGCCTCGTTCAGCCACCAGACCAGCAGGCTGGGGCGGTTGGCTCCCCACAGCGGCAGGCCGGCCTGGCGCAGCTGGCTCTGGGTGGAGGCCGGATCGAAATCGACCACCAGCGCCTGCCCTTCGTAGCCATATTTGAGGATCAGTTGCTGCGGGTCCTGGCGCACGGCGGCCAAAGCCGGATTCTGCACTATCTCGGGATCGCCGGTCAGCCGCACCAGCAGGGTGTCGAGGGCCCGCTGCAGGGCCTGGTCGCGCGCCGCCGGCTGCTGGCTGGCGACCGGCTCGCGGACCTGATAGAGGCCGCCAAGCTGCTCGGCGAGAGCAGGCAGACTGAGCAGCGACAGGCAAAGCAGGAGCAGACGGGCGATCGGGTGCATGACGGAAATCTCGACGTGGCGGCACCGAGGCCGCGAATGGGGGTATACCTTAAACAGCCGCCGATTCTCCGGCAACCGCGAGAGCTGCCCGCAGCCCGCATGCCAGGGCGCGCGGGGCTGCCGGCCGGGCCGCTCGGTGGTCGCTGCCGGACAAGCCTGATAGAATCGCCTGTCCTGCAGACCGGTCCTCAGCCCCGGTCGAATCCCGAATTTCCCTGAAGGCCTGATTCATGAGCAAGCAACCCTCCCTGAGCTACAAGGACGCCGGTGTCGACATCGACGCAGGTGAAGCACTGGTCGAACGCATCAAGGGCGTGGCCAGGCGCACCGCGCGCCCTGAGGTGATGGGCGGCCTGGGCGGCTTCGGCGCCCTGTGCGAAATCCCGGCCGGCTACAAGCAGCCGGTGCTGGTTTCCGGAACCGACGGCGTCGGCACCAAGCTGCGCCTGGCGATGAACCTCGGCAAGCACGACAGCATCGGCATCGACCTGGTGGCCATGTGCGTCAACGACCTGGTGGTGTGCGGCGCCGAGCCGCTGTTCTTCCTCGACTACTACGCCACCGGCAAGCTCAACGTCGACGTTGCCGCCCGCGTGGTCACCGGCATCGGCGAAGGCTGCGAGATGGCCGGCTGCGCCCTGGTCGGCGGCGAAACCGCCGAGATGCCCGGCATGTACGAGGGCGAGGACTACGACCTGGCCGGCTTCTGCGTCGGCGTGGTGGAGAAGAGCGAGATCATCGACGGCTCCAAGGTCGCCGCCGGCGATGCGCTGATCGCCCTGCCCTCGTCGGGCCCGCACTCCAACGGCTATTCGCTGATCCGCAAGATCCTCGAGGTGAGCGGCACCGAAGTGGCCAGCGCCAGCCTGGACGGCAAGCCGCTGGCCGACCTGCTGATGGCGCCGACGCGCATCTACGTCAAGCCGCTGCTCAAGCTCATCAAGGAAACCGGCGCGGTCAAGGCCATGGCCCACATCACCGGCGGCGGCCTCACCGAGAACATCCCGCGCGTGCTGCCGCAGGGCACCCAGGCGGTGATCGACGTGGCCAGCTGGACCCGCCCGGCAGTGTTCGACTGGCTGCAGGAGAAAGGCAATGTCGACGAGCGCGAGATGCACCGCGTGCTCAACTGCGGCGTCGGCATGGTCGTCTGCGTCGCCCCGGACAAGGTCGAGCAGGCCCTCGCCGTGCTGCGCGAGGCGGGCGAGCAGCCCTGGCTGATCGGCAGCATCGCCGCCGGCGAAGGCGCCGAGCGCGTCCTGCTGAACAACCTGAAGGCGCACTGATGGCCGGCTCCTGCAATGCGGTGGTGCTGATCTCCGGCTCCGGCAGCAACCTGCAGGCGCTGATCGACAGCCAGGGCGAAGGCAATCCACTGCGGATCCGCGCGGTACTCTCCAACTGCGCCGATGCCTACGGCCTGACCCGGGCGAAGAACGCCGGCATCGCCACACAGGTGCTCGATCACCGGGCCTACGAAGGCCGCGAGGCCTTCGATGCCGCGCTGATGGAGGCGATCGACGTCTTCCGGCCCGACCTGGTGATCCTCGCCGGCTTCATGCGCATTCTCACCCCCGCCTTCGTCCGCCACTACGAAGGCCGCCTGCTGAACATCCACCCCTCCCTGCTGCCCCGCCACAAGGGCCTGCACACCCATCGCCGCGCCCTGGAAGCCCAGGACAGCGAACATGGCTGCAGCGTGCACTTCGTCACCGAGGAACTCGATGGCGGCCCCCTGGTCATCCAGGCGGTGGTTCCGGTGCAGCCGGGCGACAGCGAGGAAACGCTGGCCCTGCGCGTGTATCTGCAGGAACATCGGATCTACCCACAGGCCGTGCGCTGGTTCGCCGAGGGACGCCTGCGGCTGACGCCGCAAGGTGCCGTGCTGGATGGAGAAACACTGCCGGCCACCGGCCATCTCATTCGAACCTAGGATAGGAGACGTTATGCGTGGTGCCCTGTTGTTCGTCCTTGCCTTGCTCGCAGCCCCCACCTATGCCTTCGAGCTGAAACCCTTCTCCGCCAGCTACACCGCCGACTGGAAGCAGATGCCGATCAGCGGCTCCGCCGAACGCTCGCTGAAGAAGCTGGACGGCATGCGCTGGGAATACAAGTTCGAGGCCAGCATGCTGGTCGCCAGCATGAAAGAGAAAAGCACCTTCACCGTCGAGGGCGGCCAGCTCTTGCCGCTCGCCTACCGCTACGCGCGCAGCGGCATGGGCAAGGAGAAGGAAGTCGATCACGACTTCGACTGGAAGACCAAGCAGGTCCAGGGCCACGATCGCGACAAGTCGGTGAGTCTGCCGATCAACCGCGGCGTGCTGGACAAGGCCGTCTACCAGTTGGCGCTGCAGAAGGACGTCGCCGAAGGCAAGCAGAGCATGAGCTACCAGGTGCTCGACGGCGACGAGGTCGAGACCTACGACTTTCGCGTGTTGGGCAGCGAGAACGTGCGTACCCGGGTGGGAGTGGTCGAGGCGGTCAAGGTCGAGCGCGTGCGCGATCCCACCCAGAGCAGCCGCAAGACCGTGTTCTGGCTCGCCAAGGACTGGGACTATCTGATGGTGCGCCTGCACCAGGTGGAAAAGGACGGCAAGGAATACCAGATCATGCTCAAGGAAGGCACGGTCGACGGCCACCCGGTGAAGGGCCGGCTCGACTGATCCCAACACACCGCAGCAAAGCCGGCTTCGCGCCGGCTTTGTCGTTTCTACGGCCTCACCACATCAGATCGTCGGGAATCTTGTAGGCGGCGTACGGATCGTCCTCGTCGGGCGCTTCGGTCGGGGTGTTGAGCAGCACCACCCGGCGCGGATCGCGCTCCTGGATCTTCAGCGCCGCCTCGCGCGGCAACACTTCGTAGCTGCCGCCGTGGCGAACGATGCCCAGCGAGCCGCGACTGAGCTTGTCGCGCATCATGGCATTCACCGGCAGGCGCTTGACCTTCTTGTCGTCGACGAAGTTGTAGTAGTCGTCGGTGTTCAGCTTGGGCAGGCGGGAAACCTCGATCAGCTGCTTGACCTGCGCGGCCCGCGCCTTCTGCTCGGCCTTCTCCTGCTGCTGGCGGTTCAGTTCCTGATCGCGGGCGAGCTTCTCGGCCTGGGCCTGGAGCGCCGCCTGGCGCTGAGAGTCATCCTTCTCGACCTGGCCCTTGCGCTCCAGGCGCTCCTGCTTCTGTTTCTGCTTGCCGGCCTGCTTGGCCTGCTTCTCGTTGACCAGTCCGGCTTTCAGCAGCTGGTCGCGCAATGACATGCTCATCGTAAGAGATCTTCCAACAGCCCGGCGATGCGGGCGTTCGTTTTCAGGGGCGAACTTCGGCGATCCGGGCAGACCGGGGAAAGGCTGAACTGGCACCTTCCGCAACCTGCCGGCAGGGTCAATCCTCCGGCCTGAAGGACTGGAGTGCAAGTCCGGGATGGCCGGCGGCAGCCAAGCCCCCGCCCGGCTCAGGCGCAGCCCGGTTCGTCGCGTTCGGCACGCTTGGCCGCTGCCCACAGGGCCTCCAGTTCGTCCAGGCTGCAGCCCTCGGGGCTGAGCCCGTCGGCACGCAGAGCCTGCTCGATGAAGCGGAAACGCCACTCGAACCGGCCATTGGCACCGCGCAGGGCGGCCTCCGGGTCGACGCCGAGATGCCGCGCCAGGTTGGTCGCGGCGAACAGCACATCGCCGAGCTCGTCGGCGATGTGCTGCGGATCGTCCTCGCTCATCGCTTCCAGCAGCTCGTCCAGCTCCTCGCGCAGCTTGTCCACCACCACCAGCGCTTCCGGCCAGTCGAAGCCGACCCCGGCGGCGCGCTTCTGCAGCTTGACCGAGCGGGACAGCGCCGGCAGGGCCTGCGGCACGTCGTCGAGCAGCGACAGCTGCTCGGGCGCGGCGGCCTTCTCCGCCCGCTCGGCGGCCTTGATCTCTTCCCAGCGCTGGCGGATGGCCGCTTCGGCCAGCTTCGGCAGATCCGGCGCGCCGTACAGGTCGCCATCGGGAAACACGTGGGGATGGCGGCGGATCAGCTTGCGGGTGATGCCGTCGACCACCGCAGCGAAGTCGAAACGCCCCTCCTCCCGCGCCAGCTGGCTGTAGTAGACCACCTGGAACAGCAGGTCGCCGAGCTCGCCCGGCAGGTGCTCGAAGTCGCCGCGCTCGATGGCGTCGGCGACTTCATAGGCCTCCTCAATGGTATGCGGGACGATGCTCGCGTAGGACTGCTGCAGGTCCCACGGACAGCCGTGCCGCGGATCACGCAGGCGGGCCATGAGGTGCAGCAGGTCGTCGAGTCGATACATGGGGTCTTCCTGTTCGGTCCGGGTGCGGAAGCCGCGAGCATAGCGCGATCCGGCCGCAACTGCCGCCGGCCGCTCAGAACGGCTCGCCACGCCAGAGACCGGCCCCCAGAAGCAGGACCCAGAGCACTCCGCCAGCGGCCGGCAGCCAGAGCGCCAGGCGCGGCGCCAAGGGCAGCAGCAGCACCAGGGCGAAGCCCGTCAGGGACACCAGGCCGAACCAGCCGACCGGCCCCATCGCCGCGCCCCAGGCCTGGATACAGGCCGGGAAGGCCAGCGCCAGCGCCAGCCAGCCGGCGGCACGCAGGGTCCGCCGCAGCCAGGCCGGCGGCACCTGCTGCCAGATCTGGCGATAGTGGCGCTCGAGCCCCAGACAGAGGCCGAGCATGCCCGTGTAGGCGAGCAGCAAGCCCGCAGTGAATCCAGTCAGCATCGCATGGCTCCCTCCAGTGAACGAGACACTCCATCGGCGGCACTCGCTTTACCGACCCGCCAGGCCACCCAGCCCAGCACGGCGCCGCACAGGAAGACGCACAGCTCCAGGAGCAGACGGGTCTTATCGAGGGACGGCGCGCTGAAGCCCTCGAGCAGCGGCAGGCCCATGCACAGCAGGGCCGCCGCCCACAGCTGCTCGCGCCAGGCCGCCATCGGCGGACGCCGCCAGGCATGGACGAACGCCAGGGCCCAGACGGCGAAGAACAGGCGCGCCTCCCAGCCGGCGCGGCCAGCCAGATCCGCCGGCAGCAGTCGAGCGGCCCAGAGCAGCGCGACGCAGCCCAGCATGAGGCCGGCCAGCGTGCCGACGTTCAGGGTCTCGACCAGGCGCAGGAAGCCCTGTCCGGCATTCGCCTCGGCCACCTTGAGACGCTGGCGGATGACGAACAGCACCAGGCCGGTGGCGATCATCGCGCAGCTGACCGCGCTGCAGAGGAAATACAGCCAGCGCATCGGATAGCCGCCGAACTGCGCAAAATGCAGCCCGGCCATGACCCGCTGGGTCAGCGCACTGGGACGCTTCTCCGCCGGCGCCTGCAGGAGCTTGCCGGAAACCCCGTCGAAGACCGCCGCCTCGCCCTTGGTCAGGGCAATGCGGCTGCCCAGCAGGGGACTCGCCTCGACCCGGGCATTCGCCCGTCCCGGATGCCTGACCCGCAGGGACGCCACCATGCCCGACCCGAACAGCGCCTCCGCCGGGACGATGAACGACTCCAGCGGCAGCAGCTCGGCAGGGGGCGCCTCGCGGGCCGACGCCCCGTCCCGCGACCGCTGGTCGCCTCTGTCCATGCCGCCGGCAACGGCCTGGGCGCCGGGCGACGCCTCGCGCAGCATGGCCATGCGGTCGCCGCCGTAGAGGGCATCCAGCGCCGCCGGCATGTAGATCAGGAAGAAGATCACCAGCCCGGTGTAGGTGATCATCAGATGGAACGGCAGCAGCAGGACCGCACTGGCATTGTGTCCGTCCAGCCAGGCGCGCCGGCTGCCCACCGGACGGAAGGCGAAGAAATCGCGGAACAGGTGGCGGTGGATGACGATGCCGCTGACCAGCGCCACCAGCATGGCCATCGCCGCCAGGCCGACCAGCCAGATGCCCAGGGTGCGCGGCAGGTGGAGGCTGTAGTGGAAGCGGAAGAAGAAGTTGCCGCCCACGCTGTCGCGCACCGGCACCCGGGCCCCCGACTCCGGATCGAGCACCAGGCGCTCGGCACGACGATCCTCGCCGGTCGACACCTTGAGCACCGGCGAGCGCTCGGTCGGCAGGCCGATGCTCCAGACCGCAGCCTCGCCGTGCTCGCGCGCCAGCCAGTCCTGGGCGAAACGCGCCGCCGTCGGCTGGTCGACGCCCGTATCGCGCAGCTCCGGCTGCATCCACCAACTGATCTCCTTGTCGAACACCGTCAGGGTGCCGGTCAGGAAAATGGCGAACAGCAGCCAGCCGAGCAGCAGCCCAGCCCAGCCATGCAGCCAGCTCATGGACTGCCGGAAGGTTCTGTTCCCGGACATCAGGAAGCACCTCCGAACCAGACCGGCCAGAAGCCCACGGCGGCCAGGGGCAGCGACAGCGCGATGCCCAGCCAGACGCGCCGCACGGAGGCAGCCGCGAACGCCCAGAGCACGAAGCCCGTATAGAGCGCGAAGGACAGCAGCGTGGCGAGCATGGCCGCATCGAAGCGCGCCAGCGGCAGGAGGCGCGCCAGCGCCGCCGTGGCGGCATAGGTCAGGACGTATCCCCCGAAGACGGCTGCCGTGACCCTCAAGGCCACGTCCAGCCATGCCCGCCGTGCGGGCGGCAGCGATAATCGACGGCTCAAGTTTTTCTCCTTACAGATTGCCTGCCGGCTCCCGGCATATGAATGGCCGGCTGGTGAAGGCCCGACGGCCCGCGGGCATCGCCCATGCTCATGCGTCCAGCATCCCCATCTGCCGCCAGTGCGGCAGCACGACGGCCTCGAAGTCCCGGAGGCGCCGCTCCAGGTCGGCCTCCCCGGCGCCTCCCGCATCCACCAGCAGGGTCCGGACCGTCTCGTACAGGAGGCGGCCGGAAATGCCCGGATAGTCCAGCAGGACCCGCAGGGCCACCCTCTGCAGACGGTCGGCTGCCACTGCGGAACCCAGGCTTGGAGCGGCCAGATGGCCGTAATCGATGCCCTGCAAGGCGCCCTCGCAGAGCACCCGGTTCAGGCTCCGGCAACGCTCGACCGCGACCTGGCCCGGCAGCAGCGGATGGAGGTGCCCCGCCCAGGCGAGCATCTGCAGGGCCGGGCTGATCAGGCCGGTCTGCCCCTGCAGGGCCGGCAGGCGGGCCAGCTCGGCGAAGGAGTACGGGCCTGTCGCCAGGGCCTCGAGCAGGGGACCGAACAGGCCGGCCTGCCCCTGCACCGGACCGATGCGGGTGTTGAAGTCGATGCCGCCGCCCTGCGGCGCTCCCGGCAGGGCCGTCAGCACCTGGTCGAGCAGCGCCTGGCGATGGGCCTGCCCGTCCAGCCGGCGCACGCCGCGCTGGTAGAGGTCGCGGCGTTCGGACTGGTTGCGCGCCAGGTCCTTGAAGGTCTCCCGCTCGGCCGGGGTGCGCAGTTCCTGCAGCAGGGGCAGCAGGTTGCCCGGCAGGGACAGCGCGTCGATGTTCTCCAGCGGCGTGGCGCTGCCCAGGTACTCGCAGCCGCAGGCGGACAGCGTCTCGATGACATCGGCCACGTGCAGCGACTCCCAGTGCGCGTTGAGCAGCTCGTGGGCCAGTTGGCGCGGATCTTCCCGCAGTCCCGCTGCCAGATAGCTTGCCGCGACCGGCTGCTCGCGGAAGAAGCCGGCGCCGCCCTGCTCCATGCGCGCGAGCAGACCCAGGCCGGCCTGCAGCCGGGCCAGCGAGTCGCCCTGCACGGAGTCGCCATGGCAGCGCAGAAAGCGCTGCAGCGCGGGCAGGAAGGCCATGCCCGGCTGGCACATGTAGCCGAGGTAGAGAATGCCGCCCGGCTTGAGCCAGTGGCGCACGCAGCGACGCAGCGCCTCGCGGTCGGATACGGAGATCCACGAATAGACGCCGCCGAGGACGATGAAGTCGTACTGCGCCCCCTGCGCCTCGGCCGTCCGCGCCAGGGAGGCGAAGTCGGCCTCGACGAATTCGAGGTTGTCCAGTCCGGCGGCCTGCACCAAGGCACGGCCGTGGGCGATATGGCGCGGATTGAAGTCGACGCCGACGAAACGCCCCTGGGGGTTGGCCGCGGCGTTGAGCGCCGCGCCCAGTCCCTGGCCGCAGCCGAGCTCGCACCAGGAATAGGGCCGGGTGATGTCCGGCGCCGCGACGCCCAGCGCCGTCGCGACGAAGGACAGCCAGAGCGGCATCGACTCGCGCTGGAAATGGTGGGGATAGGGCACGTCCAGTATGTAACCGGTGTCTTGCCGCATGGCTGCTCGGCTCCTGGCAGGCGGTCAGAAGGAGAACTTGGCCGAGGCGTAGTAGGCCCGGCCCGGCTCGTTGTAGCTGGCCGCCCCGGCGCCGTTGGAGGAGTTGGTGCCCTCGCGCTTGAGTTCCTTGTCGAACAGGTTGTTGATGCCCGCGCCGAAGCTCCAGTTCTTGTCCAGCTCGTAGTTGCCGTTGATCGCCCACAGGGTGTAGCCGCCCCGCTGCTTGAGGGCATCGCCGCTTTCCGCGGCGCCCGTGCCGCTCAGTTGGCGCGGGTCCTGGTAGCCGTAGAGGGTCATGCTCAGGCTCAGGTTGAGCGCCGCGCTGGCCTGCCAGTCGAGCATGGAGTTGACGGTGAACTTGGGAATGACCGACAGCGGCTCGCCGGTCTTCTTGTTCTTGTTCTCGATCATGTAGGTGAAGTTGGTGTTCCAGCTCAGGATGTCACCCTCGAAGCCCATCAGCGGGACGTTCAGGGTGCCTTCCCAGCCGGCCACCACCGCCTTGGGCGCGTTCTCCCACATGAGGATCTGCCCGGTGCCGGCGGTCCCCTCGGTGAGGCCGGTGGGGTTCAGGCCGGCCTCGATCTTGTCTTCGTATTCGTTGCGGAAATAGGTCACCCCGGCGTTCCAGCCGGCCTGTTCGTAGGCGACGCCCAGTTCGAAGTTCCAGCTCTTTTCCGCATCCAGGCTGTCGTTGCCCTGCACGTAGCAGCCGCCGCCCAGGTTCGGCGAGTCGGCCGGACAGCCGTTGCCCATGGTGTAGTAGATATAGTTGGTGTTGGACTGGTACAGGTTGGGCGCCTTGAAGGCCCGCGCCAGACCGCCCTTGACGGTGACGGCATCGGTCAGCTGGTAGGAGGTGTTCAGGCTCGGGCTCCAGTTGCTGCCGAACTGGGTGTGGTTGTCGAAGCGCAGGCCGGGCGTCAGGGTTCAGCGCTCGGTGAGATGGATATTGCTTTCGGTGAAGAAGGCGATGTTCTCGTTGGTCGCCTCGCTGTCGCGGGGGCCGGCACCGGTGCCGGGCAGCGCGCCGCCGTTGGTGGTGCTCTGGGTCACCGAGTAGGGATCGTCCAGCACCTCCTTGGTGTATTCGAAACCCAGTGTCGCCACCTGGCTGAAGCCGAAGGTGAAGGGAATGCTCACCTCGCCGCTCAGCGCATAGTTGTCGTATTCGGAGGTGGACATGTCGCCGACGTTGATGCTGCCTTCGCTGCCGCCGGCCAGGCCCTCGTTGAGGCGCCGGTTGCGGGTGTTCTCGTAGGAGAAGACCAGCTGCGAGCTGCCCCAGTCCCAGTTGCCGCGATGGGTGATGGAGCCGGCGCGCCGATACATGATGTTGGTTTCCCGGCCGATCAGCTCGTTCAGCAGTTCCGAGCCCGTCGAGCTGACGGCCCGGTCGCCGGCGTAGATGTTTCCCTGGCGGCTGTAGCTGCCCTCGACCTCGATGGTCTGCTGCGAATTCAGGTCCCAGCGCAGCAGGCCGTTGAGATCGCGGTTGCGCACCCCTTCCTTGCCGGCCGGCGGGGTGATGGTGGTCTCGGTCGCGTAGGCGCTGTTCAGGCCCGGATCGTCGGCGTCGGTCTTGTTGAGGTTGCCGCTCAGGCGGTAGGAAAGCCCCTCGACCATGGGGCCGCTCAGGCTGAAGCTGTAGCGCCGGGTCTGCCCCTCGTACTCGCTTTCCGGGCTGTTGGCGTACCAGGAAAGCGAACCGTGCACCTTCTCGGTCGGTGCCTTGGTGATGATGTTGACCACCCCGCCGGCCGCCCCCGAGCCGTAGCGCGCCGCCGCCGGACCGCGCAGCACCTCGATGCGCTCGACCAGCTCCGCCGGCACCCAGTTGGTATCGCCGCGGGTGTTGCGCTCGCCGCTGCGGCCCATGCGCACCGAGTTGCGCGAGCGTACGGGCTTGCCGTCGATCAGGATCAGGGTGTTCTCCGGGCCCATGCCGCGGATGTCGATCTGCCGGTTGTTGCCGTACTGGCCGCTGGCGCTGTTGCCGGTGAGGTTGACGCCGGGCATCTTGCGGATGATGTCGGACAGGTCGTTGACCGGCGGGCGCTTCTTGATGTCGTCGGCGGTGATGATGGAAACGCCGGAGGCCTGTTTCAGCTCCCGCTCGGCGGTGACCAGCACGTCGTCCAGGGCGAGGACGCTGCCTTCGCCTTCCTGATAGGCGCCGCCGTCCCGGGCGCCCTCCTCGGCAGCCTCCTCCGCTTCCAGGGAGGGTGAAGAAACCGCCAGCAATGCCAGGGGCAGATGTGCGAGCCTGAAACGCGAGTACATGCCTTACCTCACTTCTATGCATGGGCGAGCCGGCCATCTGCCCGACCGGACCTATCGATCCGAAGACGGCGGCGCATGACAAATTCGAGGTAAATGCTATTTATTCTTATTTGATAGTAAAGATCATTTACGAAACATACATTTTCAGGCACAGCATCATCCGCAATCCCGGATGGCCGTTCTCCGCCCATAGCCGACCACCCTGCTGACGAATCAGCCGGCGGGCGATCGCCAGTCCCAGGCCGAAGCCGTCGCCGCCCGGCCGTGCGGCATTCAGCCGGGTAAAGGGCTGGAAGATGCGCTCCAGCTCGCTCTCCGCCACCCCGGGCCCCTGATCCTCGACCCACAGCAGCCAGCAGTCGCCCTCGCGACGACCGTCCAGGCAGACGCAACCGCCTTCCGGCGAATGACGGATGGCGTTGCGCAGGATGTTCTCCAGCGCGCGCGCCAGCGCGTTCAGATTGCCCAGGACCCGGCAGTCCGCCGGCAACCGGCAGGGAAGGCGCTCGGGACCCCAGCCGCTCTCGAAACAGGCATCCTCGCCCAGAATCTCCCACAGCGCGCCGACCTCCACCGGCTCCAGCGGCGGCTGCGGCCGCTCGGTGTCCATCCAGGCCAGTTCCAGGGTGCTGTCGACCAGGGTGCGCATGACACCGACTTCACGGCGGACCCTCTCCTCCAGTTCGGCGCCGCTCAGCCCAGCCTCGCTGGCCACCTGCAGGCGGCTCAGGGGCGTGCGCAGCTCGTGGGACAGATCGCGCAGCAGCTGGCGCTGCAGGCCCAGCGACTCCTCCAGGCGCCCGGCCATGTGATCGAAGGCGCGTCCCAGCTCGCCCAGTTCGTCGTCCCGCTGGGCGACCCGCGGGTCCACGCGCGCGCCCAGGTTGTCCGCGTGCAGGGCGTTGGCCTGCTCGCGCAGGCGCGCCAGCGGGGCGATCAGCACCCGGTAGAGTCCGATGCAGAACAGCAGCGCCAGGCCAGCAGGAACCAGATAGTGGGTCAGCGCCCTGAAAAGCGCCCGGTAGCGCCAGGGCCGGTAGCGCTCGGGCAACTGGATGACGAAATAGCCACGCTCCTCGGAAAGAGGAATCGCGATCAGGGGCCGCTCCCGGGCGCGCCGGCTCATCGGCCAGTCGAGCCGGCGCATGGCGGTCAATCGCCCCACATCGATCAGCAGCCTGCTCCCCAGCGGCTGCAGGCTGATGTCCACCAGCTCAACCAGTCCCGTCTCCCGTCGCTGCATGTCGTCGAGAAAGCGGTCTACCGCCTGCGGCCCCTGCAAAGCAGCATGCTCGGCCTCTTCGGCATAGGCCTGCAGCGTCTGGCGCGCCTCGCCGGAAAGGTAGGCGGTCTGCAGGTCGATCCAGTTTCCCCAGGAAACACTCAGGGAAATCACCAGCAGGCAGAACGTGACCAGCAGCGCAGCCAGCCGCCAGAACAGCGAATGACGGCCCGGCACTCAGGCCACCTGCAGTTTCAGCAGATAACCCCGGCCCCATAGGGCCTCCAGGCGGACGCTGTGCAGGTCGATGGCGGCCAGCTTGCGCCGGATGTTGCTGACATGCATGTCCAGGCTGCGGTCATGCCGGGAATAGCCGCGGCGCAGCACCTGCTGGTAGAGGAACGGCTTGCTCAGCACCTCCTCCGGATGGCGCCAGAAGGTCTCCAGCAGACGGTACTCGGTCGGGGTCAAGCCGGCCCAGGCATCGTCATGGCGGACGTCGCAACGCCCTTCATCGAAGTGCAGCGGAAAAACGCTCGAGGGCGCGGGCTGTCCGCGCTCGTAGGCGATGCGCCGCAGGATGGCCTCGATGCGCACCTGCAGCTCGCCCATCCCGAACGGCTTGGGCAGGTAGTCGTCCGCTCCGCGGCTGAAGCCGGTGATGCGATCCTGCTCGTCGCCCAGCGCGGAGATCAGGATGACCGGCACGTGCCGGCTCTGGCGCAGGCGGGCCAGCACTTCGAGGCCGTCGAGGCCGGGCAGCAGGATGTCCAGCAGGATCAGGTCGAACTCGCGCTCGCTGGCCAGCACCAGGCCGTCGAGGCCGTCGCCGCACAGCGTCACGGCAAAGCCCTGGCGCGCCAGATGATCGTTCAGGTGGACGCCCAGCAGGGGATCATCCTCGATGGCCAGGATGTGGCGATTGGGAAAGGCAGTCATCCAGCGGCTCCGCAAAATGAGAACAATTCTATTTCATTTTCTGCAGAGCACGTCTACCCGAAGGCCGGCAAGTGCTGCCGGCCCCCGGGAATCAGGAAGTGGCGCGGTGGCGGCGCGCCTCGATCACGTTGGGCAACTGGGCGATGCGCGCCAGCAGCCGGCCGAGGGCGCCCAACCCGGGGATCTCGATGGTCAGGACCATCTGCGCCGTGCTGTCTTCCTTGTTCGACAGGGTGTTGGCGGCCAGCACGTTGATGCGCTCGTTGAGCAGCACCTGGGACACGTCGCGCAACAGGCCGGAGCGGTCGTAGGCGCGGATGAAGATGTCCACCGGATAGGTCTGCACCGGCACCGGCCCCCAGCTGACCTGGATGATCCGCTCCGGCTCGCGGCTGGCCAGTTGCAGGGCGTTGGCGCAGTCCTGGCGGTGGATGGTGACGCCACGCCCGAGGGTGATGTAGCCGACGATGGGATCGCCCGGCAGCGGCTGGCAGCAGCCGGCCATCTGCGTCAGCAGGTTGCCCACTCCCTGGATCTGGATGTCGTCGCGCTTGCCCGGCTTGTGCAGCAAGCCGGACTTGCGCGGAATCAGCTCGAGCTGCTCGGTGCTGCGCTCCGGCTCGACCAGCTGCTGGGCCAGCCCCACCACATGGGCCAGACGCAGGTCGCCGGCGCCGAGGGCGGCGAACAGGTCCTCGGCGGTCTTCAGGTTGCACTTTTCCGCCAGCCGGTCGTAGTCCACCGGCGACAGGTCGAGACGGGCCAGCTCGCGCTCGAGCAGCGTCTTGCCGGCGGCGACGTTCTGGTCGCGCGCCTGCAGCTTGAACCAGTGGACGATCTTCGCCCGGGCCCGCGAGGTGGTCACGTAGCCGAGATTGGAGTTCAGCCAGTCGCGGCTCGGCGAGCCGTTCTTGCCGGTGATGATCTCCACCTGCTCGCCGGTCTGCAGGCTGTAGTTGAGCGGCACGATGCGCCCGTCGATCTTGGCGCCACGGCAGTTGTGGCCGATCTCGGTATGCACGCGGTAGGCGAAGTCCAGCGGGGTGGCGCCCTTGGGCAGGTCGATGGCATGGCCGTCGGGAGTGAACACGTAGACCCGGTCGGGCTCGATGTCGACCTGCAGCTGCTCGGCCAGGCCGCCGATGTCGCCCAGCTCCTCGTGCCATTCGAGCACCTGGCGCAGCCAGGCGATCTTCTCCTCGTAGTGGCTGGAGGTGGACTTGACGTCGGTGCCCTTGTAGCGCCAGTGGGCGCAGACGCCCAGCTCGGCCTCCTCGTGCATGGCGTGGGTGCGGATCTGCACTTCGAGGGTCTTGCCGTCCGGACCGATCACCGCGGTGTGCAGCGAGCGGTAGCCGTTTTCCTTGGGGTTGGCGATGTAGTCGTCGAACTCGCGGGGAATGTGCCGCCACAGCGAATGGACGATGCCGAGGGCGGTATAGCAGTCGCGCACCTCGGGGACCAGCACGCGCACCGCGCGCACGTCGTAGATCTGGCTGAACTGCAGGCCCTTCTTCTGCATCTTGCGCCAGATCGAATAGATGTGCTTTGCCCGGCCGTTGATGTCGGCCTTGATGCCGGCGCCGGCCAGCGCGTCCTTGAGCTCCTGGACGACCTTGGCGATGAACTGCTCGCGGTCCAGCCGGCGCTCGTGGAGCAGCTTGGCGATCTGCTTGTACTGTTCGGGCTCCAGGTAGCGGAAGGACAGGTCCTCCAGCTCCCACTTGATGTGGCCGATGCCGAGCCGGTGGGCCAGCGGCGCATAGATGGCGGACACCTCGCGGGCGACGCGCTGGCGGCGTTCCTCGCTGGCGTGCTTGACCGCGCGGATCGCGCAGGTGCGCTCGGCCAGCTTGATCAGGGCGACGCGCACGTCGTCGACCATCGCCACCAGCATCTTGCGCAGGTTTTCCACCTGGGTCTGGGCATCCAGCACCAGGGATTCGCGGGGATTGAGACTGTCGCTGATCGCCGCCATACGCAGCACGCCCTCGATCAGCTTGGCGACCAGCTGGCCGAAGCGCCGCTGCACCTCGTCCAGGACGATCTGCTTCTGGCGCACGCCGCGATAGAGCACGGCGGCGACCAGGGAGTCCTGGTCCAGCTTGAGGTCGGCGAGGATTTCCGCGATCTCCAGCCCGACCAGGAAGCTGGACGTGTCCGCGGCAGGAGCGCCCGGCTCCGGCCGCGCCTGCCGTTCGGCCTCGCGGGCGTATTCGCAGGCCTTCTTCAGCGCCTCGCGCTCCAGGGCCGGGTCCATCTTCAGGACATGATCCAGCCAGGCCTCCAGATTGATGCTGCCGTCGGTGTTGACCGGCTGCTGCGCTCTCACCTGTACCATGTATCTACCTTTCCCCCAGCATGTCTTCCATGCCGCATCAACATCAGCCGGCAAGCCCCGGCGCTCGACCTCAGCGCGCGGCAGGCCCCCTCTCGAACAACGCCATGGCCTCGACATGCGCAGTCTGCGGAAACATGTCGAGAATGCCGGCACGCCGCAGCCGGTAGCCCTGCCTGGCCAGCTCCGCGGCATCCCGCGCCAGGGTCGCCGGATTGCAGGAAACATATAGCACTCGCTCGGCACCCAGGGCGCCCATCTGGCGCACGACCTCCAGCGCGCCGTCGCGCGGCGGATCGAGGAGGACCACCGGGAAGCCGGCGGCCATCCAGGGTGCCTCGGCCAGCGGGTTCGACAGATCCGCCAGGCAGAAGTGCAGGTTGTCCAGGCCGTTGCCGGCCGCGTTTTCCCTGCCCCGCTCGACCATCGCCGCCACGCCCTCCACCGCCACCACCTCGCGCGAGCGCTGCGCCAGCGGCAGGGCGAAGTTGCCGAGGCCGCTGAACAGGTCCAGCACCCGCTCCCCCGGCTGCGGCGCCAGCCAGTCCAGGGCCTGGGCGACCATAGCCTCGTTCACCACGGCGTTGACCTGCACGAAGTCGCCGGGCCGGTAGTGCAACTCGAGTCCCCAAGGCTCCAGACGGTAGCCCAGCGGAGCTTCCGGCGCGTCCGCCTGCGGCTCGCCCTTGCCCTGCAGCCAGAGCTGGGCGGCCTGTTCGCGACAGAAGGCGCGCAGGCGCTGCAGGTCGTCGCCCGCAAGGGGCGCAGTATGACGCACCAGAATGGCGCTTGTATTGCCATGGAACAACTCGACATGGCCCAGCGCCTGGGGCCGCGCCAGGCCGTGCAGGAGCGCGGGCAGGGCGCGCAGGATGGACTGCAACGGACGTACCAACACCGGGCAGTCGTCGATGGCGACAATCGCCTGGCTGGCCGCGGCGCGAAAGCCCACCTCCAGCCGGCCGGCGGCGGCGTCCCAGCGCACCGCGATGCGCGCCCGGCGGCGGTAGCCGAACTCCGGGCCGACCAGGGGCGGCGCCCATTCCTGCGGCGCCAGATCGGCGAAGCGCGCCAGCTGCTCGGCGAGGGTGCGCTGCTTCAGCGCCAGCTGCTCGGCATGCGGCAGCGCCTGCAGGGTACAGCCGCCGCAACGCCCGGCATGCGCGCAGGGCTCGGCGCGGCGCAGCGGACTGGCGGCCAGGAGGCGCTCGGCGCGGGCATCGACGATGCGGTTGCGCGCGCCGAGCACGCGGGCCTCGACCTGCTCGCCGGCCAGGGCGCCGGAGACGAACCAGGTGCGCCCGTCGACGAAGGCGATGCCACGGCCGTCGTGGGCCAGGCGCTCGATGGTCAGGACCTGCTTCCTGCCCACCTGCAGGGGCGCCGAACGGGCGCCGCCGCTGGGCTGGAAGCGCAGGCCGGTGGTGCGTCTAGCCACGGCAGAGGACCTCGCGTTGCGTGGGAGTCGGCTTACGGCTGGTCATAGACACCCGTGGACAGGTAGCGGTCGCCGCGGTCGCAGATGATCGCCACCATCACTGCATTCTCCACCTCGCGCGACAGACGCAGCATGGCCGCCACCGCCCCGCCCGAGGACACGCCGCAGAAGATGCCCTCCTCGCGCGCCAGGCGGCGCATGCAGTCCTCGGCCTCGCTCTGCGCCATGTCGATCACCCGGTCGACGCGGGTCGCATCGAAGATCTTCGGCAGGTATTCCTGCGACCAGCGGCGGATGCCGGGAATCGCCGAGCCTTCCTGGGGCTGCAGGCCGACGATCTGCACCGCCGGGTTCTGCTCCTTGAGGTAACGCGAGGTGCCCATGATGGTGCCGGTGGTGCCCATCGAACTGATGAAGTGAGTGATGGTGCCCTGGGTCTGGCGCCAGATTTCCGGGCCGGTGCCTTCGTAGTGGGCCTGCGGGTTGTCCTGGTTGCCGAACTGGTCGAGCACCTTGCCGCGCCCTTCGCCCTGCATCTTCAGCGCCAGGTCGCGGGCGCCCTCCATGCCCTCGGCCTTGCTCACCAGCACCAGCTCGGCGCCATAGGCGCTCATCGCCGCCTTGCGCTCGGCGCTCATGTTGTCCGGCATGATCAGGAGCATCCGGTAGCCCTTGATCGCCGCCGCCATGGCCAGGGCGATGCCGGTGTTGCCAGAGGTGGCCTCGATCAGCGTGTCGCCGGGGCGGATGTCGCCGCGCAGCTCGGCACGGATGATCATCGACAGCGCCGGGCGATCCTTCACCGAGCCGGCCGGGTTGTTGCCTTCCAGCTTGACCAGCAGGGTGTTCGAGGTTTCGCCCGGCAGGCGCTGCAGGCGCACCAGCGGGGTATTGCCGATGCACTCGGCGATGGTGGGGAAATGCACTGTCATGGAAACGCTCGGTGTCCTGAATCAGAAAAGGGCTGCTCGGTCCGGACGGCATCCTTGCCGCCATGCTGCGTGGGCGCCGCGACGCCCGGCCTGCCACAGGCCGCTCGTCCATCGGGGAGCGGACGCGCCACCTCGAGAGACGAACCGTCCAGGCCACAGGGGGCATCTATGATAGCCGGCAAAGCGCTGCAGGCCATCATCTGGAAAGGGCGCATGCATATTCCAAATGGCTATTGGGCTGCCTTCTGTTGTCCCACCGGGCTCTGTCGCTACACTGCCCTCCCAAATCCCTCACGGAGAATCGGGGTGTTCCACGACTTCAGCATCAAGACCCGCATCGTCATGCTCACCCTGCTGCCCAGCAGCCTGCTGGCCCTGGTCCTGGGCAGCTATTTCACCTGGCAGCAGTTGACCGAGATGCAAAGCAATCTGGTGGAGCGCGGCCAGCTGACCGTCCAGCAGCTCGCCCCCCTGGCCGCACCGGCCCTGGCGCAGAACTACCATAACCGCCTGCAGCGCATCGCCAACCGGGTGCTCGACCAGGCGGACATCCGTGCGGTGAGCTTTCTCGACAGCAAGCTGGAAACCATCGTGCATGCCGGGCCGAGTCTCAGCGGCGCGCGGCCGCCCGCGGACCCGACCCAGTCGACCATGACCCGCGACAACAAGGCCACCCACCTGCTGATGCCGGTGCTCGGCTATCACCAGAACCTGGCCAGCGGCGACAGCAGCCAGGACGACCGCCTGCTCGGCTGGATCGCCCTGGAAATCTCGCACCACAATGCCCTCCTGCAGGGCTATCGCAACCTGCTCGCCAGCCTGGTGCTGATCATCGCCGTGCTGGTGGTCAGCGCCCTCCTCGCCATGCGCGTGGGCCGCTCGATCAACGACCCGCTGCGGCGCATCCAGCAGGGCGTGTCGCAGCTGCGCGACGGCCATCTGGAAACCCGCCTGCCCGCCCTGCGCAGCCACGAGCTGGACGAGCTGGCCGCCGGCATCAACCGCATGGCCGAGGTCATGCAGCACGCCCAGGAAGAAATGCAGAACAGCATCGACCAGGCCACCGAGGACGTCCGCCAGAACCTGGAAACCATCGAGATCCAGAACATCGAGCTGGACATGGCGCGCCGCGAGGCGCTGGAGGCGAGCCGGATCAAGTCCGAATTCCTCGCCAACATGAGCCACGAGATCCGCACCCCGCTGAACGGCATCATCGGCTTTACCAACCTGCTGCAGAAATGCGAGCTGTCGCCCCGCCAGCACGACTACCTGAACACCATCCAGAAGTCCGCCGACAGCCTGCTCGACATCATCAACGAGATCCTCGACTTCTCGAAGATCGAGGCCGGCAAGCTGGTCCTCGAGCACACGCCCTTCAACCTGCGCGAACTCATCCAGGACACCCTCACCATCCTCGCCCCGGCGGCCCACGCCAAGCATCTGGAACTGGTCAGCCTGATCTACCGCGACACACCCCTGGCGCTGAACGGCGACCCTCTGCGGCTCCGCCAGGTTCTCACCAACCTGATCAGCAACGCCATCAAGTTCACCAACGAAGGCACCATCGCCGTGCGTGCCATGGTCGAGGAGATTGGCGAGGAGTTCGCCCAGTTGCGCATCAGTGTGCACGACACCGGCATCGGACTGTCCCAGGAGGAACTGAACAGCCTGTTCCAGGCCTTCAGCCAGGCCGACAACTCGCTGACCCGCCAGGCCGGCGGCACCGGCCTCGGTCTGGTCATTTCCAAGCGCCTGATCGAGCAGATGGGCGGCGAGATCGGCGTCAACAGCGTGCCGGGCGAAGGCTCCGAGTTCTGGATCCGTCTGTCCCTGCCGCTCGACGACCAGTCGGAGGACGAGCCGCCGAGCGCCCTGCACGGCCAGCGGGTGGCCCTGCTCGAACAGCACGAGCTGGCCCGCCAGTCGATGCAGCACCAGCTGGAGGACTGCGGCCTGGAAGTGCTGCCCTTCGCCGAGCTGGACAGCCTGCTGGCCGGCATCGCCGCCGCGCGCCAGGAAAACCGTCCGATCGGCCTGGCGGTGCTCGGCGTGACCAATCGCGACACCGGAGCCGAGGAGCTGGCCCAGCGCGTCGCCGACCTCGACCGGCTCGGCTGCAAGTGCCTGGTGCTCTGCCCCACCACCGAACAGCTGCTCTACCAGGAGGTTCTGCCGGAGACGCAGATCCACCTGCAGAGCAAGCCGGCACGCCGCGACCAGCTGGAGGCGGCGCTCGGCGAGCTGCTCGCGCCGCAGCCGGCCGGCCAGCAGACGCCCGGCCCCCTGGGCAACCGCGCGCCACGCCTGCTCTGCGTCGACGACAACCCGGCCAACCTGCTGCTGGTGCAGACCCTGCTCGGCGACATGGGCGCCACGGTCAGCGTGGCGGACAGCGGCCAGGCCGCCGTGGAGGCAGCGCAGCGCGAACACTTCGACCTGATCTTCATGGACGTGCAGATGCCCGGCATGGACGGCCGCCAGGCCACCCGGGCGATTCGCCAGTGGGAGAGCGCCCAGCCGGAGCGGCGCCACACGCCGATCATCGCCCTCACCGCGCATGCCCTGGCCAACGAGCGGCGCGCCCTGCTGCAGGGCGGCATGGACGACTACCTGACCAAGCCGATCAACGAACGCCAGCTGGCCCAGGTCGTGCACAAATGGACCAAGCTGCACCTGCGCTCGCCCGACAGCCAGGCCGACGAGGCCCGGCCGGCCGCCATCGGCCATCTCAGCGTGCTCGACCCCGAGGAAGGCCTGCGCCTGGCCGCCGGCAAGCCCGACCTGGCCGCCGACATGCTGAGCATGCTGCTCGCCTCGCTGGATGCCGACCGCCAGGCGATCCGCCAGGCACGCCGGGACGGCGACCGCGACGCGCTGCTCGAACGGGTGCATCGCCTGCACGGGGCGACCCGCTATTGCGGCGTTCCGCAGCTGCGCGCCGCCTGCCAGCACAGCGAAACCCTGCTCAAGCAGCACGCTCCGGCAGCCGATGCCGCCCTGGACGAGCTGGAGGCGGCCATCCTCCGCCTGGCCGGCGAGGCGAAATTCGGCGCCTGAGCAGGAAGCCGGCGCCCGCGCCAGCATCGGGCCTGGTGAGCGCATCCCGGACTACGGGGTGAACAGCTCCAGCTGTTCGCCGCCGCGCCGGTCGAGCAGGCGCACGCCGATGCCGAGCAGGCGCACCGGCCGGGCGCCGCGCGCGAAGGCGGCGCCGAGCAGGCGCCGGTAACCGTCCAGGTCCCGGCCGGCGCCGGCCTGTTCCAGGGTGGTCTGGGTGAAGTCGTGGAACTTCACCTTGACGAAGGGCTTGTCCGGCCGATAGCTGTCGTCCAGCCGCGCCAGGCGCCCGTCGAGCTCCTCCAGCAGTGGCGGCAACCGCTCCAGGCAGGCGGCCAGATCCGGCAGATCCCGCGCGTAGGTATGCTCCACGCTCAGCGACTGGCGGCGGCTGTCGACCTCCACCGGACGCTCGTCGATCCCCCATGCCAGCTGCCCCAGGCGCTCGCCGAAACTGCCGAACTCGCGCACCAGCGCCAGCCGGCTCCACTGGCGCAGCTCCTTGCAGGTGCGGATGCCCAGGCGCCCGAGCCGCTCGGCGGTGACCTTGCCGACGCCGTGCAGCCGGTTCACCGGCAGCTCGGCGACGAAGGCCTCGACCTCGGCCGGCGAAATCACAAACAGCCCGTCTGGCTTGCGCCAGTCGCTGGCGATCTTGGCGAGGAACTTGTTCGGCGCGACGCCGGCGGATACCGTGATGCGCAGCTCATGCCAGACGCGCCGGCGGATGTCCTGGGCGATGCGCGTGGCGCTGCCGGAAAAGTGCGGGCTGGCGGAAACGTCCAGGTAGGCCTCGTCCAGCGACAGCGGTTCGACGAACTCGGTGTAGTCGCGCAGGATCCGCTGGATTTCCCGCGATGCAGCCTTGTAGGCCTCGAACCGCGGCCTGACGATCAACAGCTCCGGGCAGAGCTTCAGCGCCTGGCGCGCGGGCATCGCCGAACGCACGCCATGGGCGCGCGCCTCGTAGTTGCAGGTGGCGATCACCCCCCGCCGCTCGGGCGCGCCACCCACCGCCAGCGGCCGAGTAGCCAGCCGCGGGTCGTCGCGCATCTCGATGGCTGCGTAGAAACAGTCGCAATCGACGTGAATGATCTTTCTTTGTTTCATAACTTGCTGATTTTCAAAGGGCTTACCCCGATAAATCAGATTTGACACCCGCTCTGATACCCGACTTTTTGCGTGCTGTCCCGCGCTATCGAGACGGACAAGCCCACCCGCGAAGCCCCGACGCCAAGCGTGGATATGCAGCTTCGCGCATGCTCACCTCTCAGTGGAAGTCCACGATTTCAAAATCACGGACAAGCAGAGCATTGCCCCCTACTCGCTGCCGGCTGGCAGGGGCTTTCGCCGGGGGTCAGGCGTGAAGGTCGCGCAGCGCCCCGGGGTGCTGGGCGGCCACGCGCAGAAGGGTCTGTGCGGCACCGGTAGGCTGCCGGCGGCCCTGCTCCCAGTCCTGGACGATGCGCAGGCTGACGCCGAGCAATTCGGCGAAGGCATTCTGCGACAGACCGACCTTCGCGCGCCTCCATAGCCCTTTATCCATCGCCGATGGCCTCTTTCAGCTGCTTGCACATGGCCACGGCATCAATGCCCAAGAACCGCCACAGCCATGGCTGCGAGTGAGCCGCGCGTTCGAATACTTCGTCAGCCCACTGGTTCAGGCTCTTGCCGGCCGCTTGTGTCGCGATGGTCGCGGCGGCATGCACCTCCGGGCGGATGCGCAGCATGATCTTGCCGGACGCCGGCTTGTCCGGGCTGATGCCCTGCTCGGCGCAGTCGGCCAGGTAATCGTCCACGGCCAGATGAAGCTCGGTACGCAGCTCCGCAACCGAAGCGCCCTGGAAGCTGATGATGTCCCTCACGCCCAGCACACGACCGACGAAGATATCGTCTCGCTCGTCAAACTCGATGCGGGCGGTGTAGCCCTTGTAACTCATGCTGTTCATGGCTCGACTCCTGCCCGTCGCAAGAGCTCGCGGGCCTCTTCGACTTAATACACAGTGCCATAGCACTGCACCGTTGATACCCCGCAGGCCCTGTCAAAACGCATCCAAACCGGGGTCCAGACCAGCCAGGATATCGCCTACTGCAAGAAGAAATTCCCCGACCTGATATGCCACGCCGTGCGGGTTGGTAAGTGACGTGAGCAGACCTTGCTCTCTTGATACACCGGCGACCGGTGGTGGATAGTGGCCGCCCTCTTACACTCGACGAAGTCATACCCATGCAATTGATCAGAAGCATTCCCCTGCTGTTGTTCGTTTTCCTGGCTTACAACGCGGTCATGATGACTGGCACCGGCAACCTCGATGGCGTGCTGTTTCAAGGGACTTTGCTGTCCGGCGCACATTGGACTTTCACCACTTCGGACTTGCTGTTGACACTGGCCCTGGTCGCTCTGGGCGGCGAAGTAGTCAAATCCACCCGCTCCGGCAATGCTTCGATCATCGACCATGCCCTGTCCATGCTGCTGTTCGTGGCCTTCCTGGTCGAGTTCATAGGCTATAGCGCGGCGGGGACTACGACGTTCTTCCTCATGACCCTCATGTCTTTCATCGACGTGCTGGCTGGATTCACCGTCACCATTTCCTCCGCCCGGCGCGACGTAGGGTACAACTAACGGAAACCCGCTCCTGCCAGCGCTACCTTCCCAGCGCTGCCGCCAAGTCGGCAGCCTGGGGAGGCTTTGAGGCGAATACATACCGTCCTCGAACTGCACACTTGGCGGGCCGTGGCGTAGCGGATGTTCGTGGAGCGGCATGAAAGGCGTGGTGGTCAGGTCGGTAGGCTGGGTAACTCGCATAGCGATTACCCGCCATTTGTATCGGTAGACAAGGCTGCGCCGTTGTCTACCCTACTTGCTGCGTGCCCCGGCGGCTTCGGTCAGGGTCACACGATGTACAGCCCCCTGGTGCCCGGCCTTGACGTCGACGATGGCGGCCAGCAGTTCCTCGCCGATATTGCGCTTGGCGTCACGTTCGAGCAGTTCCTTCTCGGTCAGGGACATGGTTGTGACCCTTAGTTCGCCAGCGCTCGAATGACGTGCTCCGGGTCATTGTGGATGGCGCGCAGCAGAGCCTTGGCCGGGCCGGTCGGTTCGCGACGGCCTTGCTCCCAGTTGCGCAGAGTGCCCACCTGCACATCGATCATCGCGGCAAACTTGACCTGCGAAAGACCGGTAGCCTTGCGGATCTGCTTCACCTGCAAGGCATCCACGGTGAACTCGCGGGACGGCTGGCGTTCGCCGCGAACGATTTCGTCCATTTGCACGACGCTTTCCATGAGGTCGTCGAAAAACTTACTCATGATGGTTACCTCCACGTCTCGATGATGCGTTTGAGCGCTTTGCGCTCGTCGGCAGTCAGGTCATCCTTCTCGTTCTTCGGATAGATCAGCAGCAGGGCGATCTGCGATTCCGAGACGAAGTGATAGTAGATAACCCGGGGCCACCCCGTTTTCCATGCCCCTTCGAGGCGACACGCACCTTCCGAATGCCTCCAGTGCCCTCGATGGCATCGCCGACATCGGGGCGCTCGGCCAGCGTCTTCTGGAAGGCTGCATAGCTGTCGTCATCCAGCAACTCGCGCAGGCATCTGGTGAATATGGGGTTTCGATGAATATCATGCGCGCAATGTACGCCATTGGCGCACACAGTACAATATCACTGTACCAGTGGCGCCTCTACCTGCCAGCTTCCCGCGCGCCCCCGCCCTTCGGCAGTACGCCGCCCCAGCGCATCCGGGACATACCAAGTCCTGGGCATTTCTGCCATCGGCTACACGATGCCACAGCACTGTACCGTTGACGCGACACAGGCTCTGTCGAAGCGATTCCAATTCCAACATGCCATTATGCGGCACTGGGAGTAGTTCCCACGCGGGAGCGTGGGAACCATCAAGAAGCTTGACCACCTACCCCACAAGCCTGCATCCAGAGGCAGGTGGACGAGCAGAGCGTTGTCCACCCTACTTGCTATCAAAAATCACTCCTGAATACTGTCCGTCCCGAGTTTAGAAGCATGTTCAGAACTCCCCTCGGTCAAGCCAAGCCTTTTAATAAGCCATGGATGAACTTTAATTGTATCAGTATCAATAAATGCTTGGTTAGGCCAGAAACACCTGTATCGCCACTGCGTCGAAGCACCTACAGTAATCCCAATTATCGAGTTCTCAAAAAGAAATCGCGTAACTGAGCGAAATTCAGCGCGATCCTTAATTAATCCTTTCGACCTCAACCCATCTTCAAATTCAGCCGCCGTAATCGCCGCGTACCTTAGATTTTCAAAAGCCCGTAAATACTCATGAAATTCCGGACTCTGATTCCGCCACTCATCACTCAACTCCTCATAGAGGTATTCGCTATAGACTGGCTGCACCATATATCGCCTTAGTGGATATCTTATCTCCGCCAGCACCATGAAACCCCTCATCCCTAGCTACTTTGAATGTTAGCCCGAGAAAAGCCACCATATCCCTAGGGCGACACATAGTCCGATTGAAAATATGTTTTACTGGTGTCGTACGGCTTCGCATATCTTTCTCTTGAAAAACATCCTGCAGAGAGTTTACTTGCGACGCACCAGCCTTTCTTGCGTAAAAATTTATGCGCTCAAGAACCAAGCGCTCAATCTCATCCTGAGTCCATCGCAAGCTTTCACTGCAATCTAGTCGTAGCTTATTTCTATCATTTATGTCTAAGGTCGAAAAAATATCCTCTCGCAAAAAAATCAAAGGGCGAATTCTTCCTCCGAAGGCATGCAGAACGTGCTCAGCAGCATGCAGCAACCCTGTCACAATGGACTTTGACTCACTAATGAAGCCGTCGACCCACGCCTCATCCAGCCTATAAAATACCAAAAATATCTTGGTACTTTCCGGTAGGGTTTTAAGGCTATTCTCGAGCCAGTCAGTAAGGTTCATAATATTCTGATTGAGGCGTGCCTTTAAGCTACTACTAGCACGAAGTTCATCAAACGACACTTCGCCGCCACAGACGCTTAACTCCTCCCCAACTTCCAAAGCTGGCAACTTAAAGCTAGAGAGACCGAAGAGCTTCTCTCCTAAAACCTCAGCCCAATTCGGAACGGGATGATCAAAAAGTTTCTCCAAGGTTTTAGCTGCCGCAAGAAGCTCCTTGGGCACCACCTCATTATCTTCGGTCAGCTTCTTATACGCCGCCCGCACTGCCTCAACATATAGGGCAAAACGCCAAGAGTCTTTATGCTGAAAGCCGCCCATCTTCTGGTAATCCCCAAGAAGGTAATGGGCCTGCCATTTATAATTTTGCAATGACATACCAACGACCATGTCATCATGAGCAAATATCTTACTTGGCTTACTGAGCAAGTGGATAAAGACAGCAGTCTTTCCAGCCCCCTTTCGGCCCAAGAGAAGATATTGTTTCTTGTTATCAACAAGCTCCTTGGAGACACCTGCATCATAAAAATAATTATGAAGATTAGGATCTCGCTCTGCTGAAACTTCGCCAACATCTATCCAGTCCGTGATCATTGCCTAGCCTCTTCAACAGGAACACAGAATAGTGGCATAAAGACTCAATGGTTGACAGCGTCCCACCACAAGGTCTAATTTCTGCCCGTCGTTGTAAATCCAGCGACTTGGGCTTGGCGGCCCGGATAAAACGGGCGGTCACGAAACCGCTGTAAAAAAGCGGTTTTTTTGTGCCCGCGGCATGGCTGCACCCGTTATGGGCGGGCCGTGTGTGGGGGCCTTACGGCCCGCCGGTTCCCGTTTCCGGTCCGCCAACCCGCACGGTTCCGCTCACCCATCTTGGCGGATGGACGCGGCAAGCAAGCTAAAACGGGAAACTCACCATGTCGAACACCAACCTCCAGCTCGGAACAGTCGATTTCCATGGCCAAACTCTGGCCGTAATTACCGGACCAGCCGGCGAACGCCTTGTCGCCATGAAGCCCATCTGCGAAGCCATCGGCCTCGACTGGAAGTCGCAATACAGCCGTATTCAACGCAATCAGGTTCTCAAGGAAGGCATGGTCATCATGACCACCCCTTCCCCCGGCGGCGAACAGGAAACCACCTGCCTCCCCCTCGACTACCTCAACGGCTGGCTGTTCGGTGTGGATGCCTCCCGCGTCAAACCCGAGATCCGCGAGCGCCTGGTGCAGTACCAGCGCGAATGCTTCGCCGCCCTCGCCGCCTACTGGCAGCAGGGCGAGGCCGTCCGGTCGTGCGCGGTCCTGCCGGCCGGCGGTACCGCCGCGCCCCTGCGCCTGACCTACAATGACCGCCACTTCCGCATCGTGCCCGTCGGCACCGAGGTCTGGTTCGTCGCCCCGCCGACGTGGCCAGCGCCGTCGGCCTGCGCGACTCCCACGTCGCCACCCGCCACCTGCGGCCCGAGCACAAGGCCACCCTCCCGGTCGGCCGGCAGACGCTCAACGTCATCAGTCGGGCCGGACTGGAACTCGCCCTGCTGCACGCCAACCCCGAGCGGGTGGCGCCCTTTCGCGCCTGGCTGGCCGAGGCGCTGAACCTGCTGCCCACCACCACCGCCGCGCCCGAACCCGAGCGCCCGCCCGTGGCCAGCCTGAGCCAGGAGGTGCGCAACTTCACCTTCGACTACCTGGACCGCTGCCGTCAGGCCGTGCTCGATGCCGGCGGCACCCTGCCGAAGTGGGACCGCGAGGCCGACCAGCGCATCTCCGACAACATGGCCGCCCTGCTCATCCGCGATAAGCGCTGGGTGCTGACCTTCGACGACAGGGGCGAGCCGCAGCTTAGGGCCATTCCCAGCGGGGCCGACGTCTTCACCCCCGAATCGCTGCTGAACTGGATACGCAACCCCTTCGGTGCCCACCGCGATTTCCTGCCAACCATGCTGCAAGCCATCGGCGAACGCCTCTCCAGCTCCCACCGCTGAATCGCGGGCACAAAAAAAGAGCCCCCGCCGGGATGGCAGGGGCTCCAGTTCCCGGAGCTGGACGTTGAGTCCGGCCGCAGGGCAATTGCATTCAAACGGATCAGGCAGGGCATTGCGCCCTATTGGTCACAGGCAGCGAAAGCATTAACGAGGTGATACGGCCAGCTTCGGTGCTTGTCGTTGTATCCGGTTTGAAAAAACAATGCTTGAGTGCCGACAAGAAGGGCACTCAACGAGCGAAGAAAGCAGGCAAGCGCAAAGAGTGCCATGCACTCCATGCCCTGCATTATTCGAGGATTTTCAAAAACTTATCCTTTCTTCCACCTTTAAATGCCTGCCAGCCGCATAGGACTTCCAAATAACATTGGACTCTAACGCATTAACTCTGACAGGCACGACATCAATGCTGCTTCTTATTTCACGCAAATCCGCACCCAAGGCATTTAATCTATTTTGCGACTTAATCTTCACATCTCGAAAACAATTATCGGAATACAATGTTGTTATCAATAGCAAAATATAATAAATCCATCCTTGATTCATGACACACTCCACTAATTAATACTAAATTTGTATAAATCAGCCCATCATATTTTCCATCCTTTTTTATTCTTGTTTTGCCGTGATCCTCCAGAAAAGCACGGGGCCAGCCGGCGCACCCAACCCTTAGGTGCCTGGCTACAAATTATCCAATCACGACAAAAATGTTGTCAATACAATATCATTTTGTGTCATAAATAACATTATTTTGATATTAAATAGCCATTTATTGTTACATTAACGTCATCACAATTCATGGTCGAACGAGCCTTCCATCAAATGTATATAGTGCTTATACATGCCCTATATAGATGTTTTACCAATCACTTCTGTATCTATCTGTCTGTAGTGGTAGAGCAACGCTCCGCTCAACTCCTACTGCACACTGCCACTGGCAGGATTGCCTTGCAATCGACCGTTAGGTATTGGCCTATATCAATAATCCTGTCAACCTTGTGCCGTAAGGTGCCGGCTCTGGGCGCCCTGTGTCTAGCCCGTTGATGAGATCCGTGGCAGCGCAAAAACAAATATCGGCAGCCTTCCCTGCTCATACGCCACCCAATTTATCCAAGCTTGAAGGCGTACACATGATGAATGGGATTCTGATACTCACGATCGCTGTTCTGCTCTCCAGATCCTGTCCGCCGCGGTGATGCTCCTTCTCATAAGACTGATATCCCACGTACTGCAAGGTCGGGCCGACTACGAAACGAATGACGACTCGAACAGCCTTCAGGCTATCTCTCCGCAAGACGAGCAGGCGCGGACAATCCCTTCCGTGCCCGCCCGCACGCAACAGGACGGGAATCCCTGTCCCCCTCCACCTTCCGGGCCTCCCCCCCGAATCCCTCTATCTCCTTGGCTATTCATCCTCCCGTCCAGGTACTGGATGTAACTGCACTCACCCGCTTCCACCGATCCGCCGTCCGCAGAGCGCCGAGGCCGAGGCCGAGCATCCCGAACACCAGCTCGAACAGCACCGCATCGAGCGAGGGCAGCGGCGGAACATCAGCGACGCCGGCCACGGTCAGCAGCCAGGGCAGCAGCGGCCTGACCAGGAACTCGTAGGCCAGGCCCGCCACGCAGACGTAGCCCGCCAGCCGGCCTGGAAGCCGGACTGGCTCGCCGCCTCGACTTCATTGATCTTCGCCTGAGCCAGGTTGATCTGCAGGGCTGCATCCAGATCCTTGAACGCGCCTTCCTGCTGGAGCCTGAGTAGCTCAAGCTGGGCGCGGGCCTTGGCCTCGGGATCTGGAATCGCCTTATCGAGCAAGCCGGCGACGGTCGGCAGAAGCGCCGTGGCGGTGGAGAGCAGGCTCATGCCGGCACCTCGCCCGCCAGCGCATCCATGGCCTGCGCGTAGCAGACATCCCAGCGGTTCCTGTGTGGTTTGCCGGGCCGCCACGTCCTGACATACAGGTCCCAGCTTTTGGCCACCTCGCCCACCGCCGGCAGAGGTGCCGGATCAGTCCACAGCAGCAGGCGGGCGAAAGCCGCGGCGAGGATGTCGTCGTGCTCGAGCGCGGCATAGACGGCTTGACGTTGCGGGCCTCGCAAGCGGCCAACGGCGAACACGTTTTCCTTGCCATCGATCTTGTAGCGGTAGCGCCAGAACTTGCCGCCGGTGGGCCGGATCTCGATGAACAGCCCCCGCTCGTCAGAGAGCTTGCGCTGCTTCTCGCCCGGCTTCGCCTGGCGGATCTGGATGTCTGTGAGTGGCATTGCGGGTATCAACCTTTCCCCTGAAAGTACCCCGCTCTAATACCCGCTTTTTCAACGACTGGAACAGCACGCCAACGAACCATCGCGAACACAAACGCCCCGCATCCCGCGCCCTGCGCGGGCCAATCGGACGCGAAAAAACGCCAGCGAATAGCCCGCACAGTCAACGTGAATGATCTTTCTGCCGCTCATGAAGCCAGTATGCCGCCCGGAGCGTGGCGCTGGCAGTCCCCGGCGGGCTCAGTGCGCCGCCGTGCCTTCGCTGGTGGCGCGCGTCGAACGGATGTTGCGGACGCGGAAACCATCGGAGCCGGCGATGTCGATAGGCAGCCAGATCCGCCAGGCCTCGTCGGCACCGATCGCCCGTGCCTCGACGATGCGGCTGCCGACCACCTGGCCGGCCTTGAGGATATCGAGATCGATGGCCACGTTCTCCAGATCATGACCCGAGATGTTCACCCCGGTGCCCTGGAGATAGGTCTTGTGGCTCATGGTAATCAACTGCATGTTGCGCAACCGGATGTCATTGTCGGCCAGCGCACCGGCCGAGAACAGCAGCGCCATCAGCGCAATCTTCACTCTTGACTGCATTGCATCCCCCGAATCGGGCAGCCCCACATCTGGGCATCCGCCCATGAAAAAGTCTCATATTAAATACCTCTCCATACTTCCCGGATTGGAGTAAAGCCCGGCGTGAATAGCACGAAACGCCATTTCAGGCGAGAACCGCTGATCTAACCTCTAAAGAGAAATCCTCCGGAGCGGCCGCCATGTCCCTCGATAAGCACGCCCTCGACCGCCTACTCGAACAAGCCCGGCAGCATGCCGACCAGGCGGTCGCACGCAACGACCCCTCCCTCTACCGTGAAGCCTTTATAGCCATGTGCCAAGCCGTGGCATTGCTCGGCGAGGAGAACAACAACTGGCGCGAACAGGTGGTGCGGGCCACCGAGGAGTACACACGCACTGAAGGCATCTAGCGGCCGATGCCATGCCTGTGGCGTTAAACAATTGAAGCCAAACCATTTTTCAGGCAATACCGCTTGACAGCGGATTGTTTGGCTGTAGAATGCCGCCACACAGACGCGGGGTGGAGCAGTCTGGTAGCTCGTCGGGCTCATAACCCGAAGGTCGTTGGTTCAAATCCAGCCCCCGCAACCAACCTTACAGGCATCGGCCCCGACTGCGATCAGCAGTGCGGGGCCGATTGCTATGTGGGATCCACTGCTTTGTCGGCGCACCGCAGCGACGACGGCGCTTCTGAAGATCCCGGCCTGTGCGCCTCTCCATCCTCTCCATCCTCTCCATCCTCTCCATCCTCTCCATCCTCTCCATCCTCTCCACTCACGCAGCAGTTCCGCCTGCAGGCCTGTCGCGCCTCGCCGACCGGTCTATCGCCGTGGCAGGCCCCCTCCGCTTCTCGTTCTCGGTTGCCGCTATTGTGCGGACTGCTCGACGGCAGCCGCCGGCCGGGCATCACTGCCGGACAGGTGCTCGCGGTAAGCGTCGACATCGGTGATGGCTGGCTGATCACGCAGCCGGTGAGCAGCCGGTAGAGACTCGGCAGCCCAGTCGCGCAACTTCTGATTTTCATGCTTCAGCTCTTCGAGCCGTTGCTGGTGGCCGACCAGCGCAGCACGCAGGTCGTCCTGCTCATGGCGCAGCCGCTCCCGACTGCCTCGCTCGCTGCCGAGCAGCGCGGTCAGGCGCTCGATATCGGCCTGGCGCTGACTGGCCAGCCGCTCGGCCTGGTCGGCACGCTCGGACACCCGCCCCAACTCGATGCGCAACGCATCGGTTTCGCGAGAGAGCAGCCAGAGGAGCAGGACCATGAGCGCGGCAACGAGGAGAGAGGACCTGGTCATGCCCGGTCCCTCCCCTGCTGCACTGCCATCGCGGGGGCCGAATTTTCGGATCTGCTCCATTTTCATAGCGTTGATTCCTCCTTGAACTGCGCATAGGCGCCGGCGCGGCTTCAGCTCGTACAAGCTCTGAGCATAGGCCGCTGTGCTGGAACGCCTCGTTCGGGCTCGCCGCCGGCCTGGCAGCGGAGCTGCATATTGACCCGCGCGAAGGGACAAGATGCCAAGACATTGCACCTTTGGTTGGCGAAAACAGGAAAATGTGGCGGTGCTCGATATCAGCGGGCTTCAGCTCCGTCGCGATGCATGCCCGCTCCCTAAAATCAACGAGCCGGCATCGCCCCAAGCGCATGCTCGCCCTCGATGAGCCGCTCAGCGAGGAGTCATCCCCGCCAGCCCTGAGAACCACCCAGCCCCCACCTGTCCCCAGAACCGGCATTGGTGCGACATCTCACCGAACGCCCGCTTAGTTTTATCCACAAAGAGAATCTAATCTCAATAAGTTTTTGCAATCGCCAACTATCCACTGATCCCTTGGATCAGAATAGAGGTCATCCAGAACGAGCCTATTACAGCTAAAAACCAATAACGCCACCCTGCCACGCTGGAGCCGGCAAGGATCCACTTTGAAAAAGCCGCCCTCTTTCTGCTTCCACTCCACAGCCACCCTGCTCTGCGGGCTGCTGCTCATCCTCCCTGCGGGTGCCGAACCGCTGCAGTTTGCGCTGGTCGCCAAGCGCGTCGATCAGCGCTTCTTCATCCTCGCCGGTGAAGGCTGTGCCGAGGCCGCTCAGGCTCAGGGCGATACCTGCTTGTTGCTGGGCGCCTCGGGGCCGGCGCATTTTCGCCAGCAGAACAAAGCCCTGGAGCAGGCTCTCGAAAGGGATCTGGACGGTATCGCCCTGGCGGTGACCCATTCGAAATGGCTGGCCGAGCATGCCCTGCAACGGACAGACAAGACACCGCTGATTACCTTCGATGCGGACTTGGCCCCCGCAGAGCAGCACCTGCGCAGAGGCTACGTCGGGATCGACAACCTGGCGTTCGGCCGCCAACTGGGCATGCTCGCCCAGCGCCTCAGACCACAGGGCGGCAAACTGTGTGTCTTGACCGGCGACCTGCAAGACATCTACCAGCAGGAACGCCTGCAAGGCATCCGCCAGCAGCTCGGCGGCATCCCGAGCCACCAGGGAGTCGACCGACTGAGCGGGGAGAAGGGCTGGAGCGAGCCGCACCGTTGTCCGCTGGAACGCGCCGAGACGCCGGAAAGCGCATTGCTCCAGCTCGCCACCCTGCTGAACACTCGCCACTTCGATGCCATCATCAGCCTCGGTAACTGGCCGGTTCATCATGCCGATAGCTACCGTCGACAAATCGGCCCGCTGCTCGCCGAGCTCGATGCCAAACGCAGTCATCCGGCCATCATCATCGCCTCGAGCGAGCCGGACGCGGCACAGCGCGCCTTGCTCAATGACGGCCTGGTACAGGCCTATCTGGACATGAATAGCCGCGAGATCGGCCGCCAGAGCTACTGGATGCTCAAGCGTCTGGCACGGGGCGAACCCACTGCCGAGTCCTTTCTCGTCGACAGCTACATCGTCTATCTGCCCAAATCGCCGCCAGGCATGACCGCAACGCCTTGAGAAGAAGCGTCTTTAGGCCTTCTGCTGTTACTGCTGGCAAAGCCTTCTGCAAGGGTCCGGTCGGGATTGCACAACGCCCTCATGGCCCGCGCGACAGCGGGCACCACTCCGGTGTCTTCTCAGATGCTCGGCGCATCGCTAGAATTGCGCACTTTTTGATCAGGTGCGCCGTCCAGGCGCCCAGAGGTAGCTGCCCTATGTCCACATCCTCCACGCCCAAAGTCGGATTCGTGTCGCTCGGGTGCCCTTAAGACTTCCAATATATACAGCCACAAAAAAGCCCAGAACCCTTGTATTCGCTGGGGTTCCGGGCTTTTACTTTTTCTGCGCCTACGCTTCCAATAGATCCATTTGCGCCGTTGGGAATTGGCTATCCACATACTTGCGGAGCATCAGCGACGGAGCGAGCGGCAAGGATACATACGGACTAGGATCGCGCGCCGCACTCATCTCGTGGGTGATCTCGAAGCGCGCAATTCCTGTCCATCCACACGCACCGTTCTTGCAATGCACGTAGGCAGTTCGCATCAGCCTGTGCTCTCCCTCACTGGTACGGATAAAGACCGGTTTACCGCAATGCGGGCAAACGAGCCTATAGCGTCCATCACTCATCATCACCACCTATCCCGCCGACTTCTTTCTTGATAGTACTGCAAATGCAGCCGTTATTTTATAACTTTTACCCACTTAAAACATGAATTTTTCGCATATTAAATTACATATAACTTGCTAAATTTATCTTCATCCACTCTCTCAACCGCCCGCTCGGTGCTGCTTTGGCTCGCATACAGGTGCGCAGTCGCATGGACTGCTGCAGGCCAAGGAACACTCCCTGCAGACCGCGAACAACAAGAGAGACGAACGGAGGTCGGAAAACGGCGAACCTATTGACCGGGCAAAGAGTCACCTTAGAGACGACACTACTTCCGTACCCAAGGAGACCGACGATGCACGCTGTCGAACTGCTCAAGCATGATCACGAAACGGTCAAGCAACTCTTCGAACGCCTGGGCAAGACCACCGAGCGGGGCGTCAAAATCCGCGAAGAGCTGATGCGTCACCTGCACGAGGAACTGATGGCCCATGCCCGAGTCGAGGAGGAGATCTTCTACCCCGCCTTCCGGGCGGCGGGCGGCAAGCAAGGTGACGTCCTGTTCCACGAGGCGCAGGAGGAGCATCGGGCGGTGGAGGTGCTGATCCTGCCCGATCTGGAGAAGACCGACCCGTCCAGCACCGAGTTCGCCGGCCGGGTGAAGGTGCTGAAGGACATGGTCGAGCACCACATCGAGGAAGAGGAGCAGGAAATGCTGCCCAAGGCCAGCGAGCTGCTGGGCGACGAGCGCCTAGAAGAGCTGGGCGCGCAGATGGAAAGCCGCAAGAAGGAGCTTAAACGCCAGTTGGCTAGCGAACGGGCCGCCTGATCTGTCCAGCCTGCACCGCCGCCAGCGGGCAGGCCCCTTTCCTCGTATCCTCTCCGCAGACCGGTGGCCACGGCTGCTGGCAATGCCCTGCCATGGGGCGCTTATGTCGTGCATAGCTTCACAGCCGACGTTTGCCCCGCCGGTCAGCGAGCAGGTTTGAAGAATCAGGTTCAGCAAAGTTCAGCCGGCTCCTGGCCAAGGCGTAGCCGGAGGATTACCGCGCCGAATTGCAGGCAGTTGCAATTGGCGCGGACGGCATCAAGAGGCTTGGCTCGGCGGTTAGATGTAGCGCAGGCTCTTTCTTATTAGCTTAAACTAAACCGCTTGATTATCCTGCTCGAAGGAAGCGCTGCTCTGTTCAGCAGGAGAAGATGTTGGCATCGGTATGAACTCTGATTCTTCAACTTTGGCAGCGGCATTAGTTCCAACTTCGGCTTCAAGTTCGGCTTCGGCCTGCTTGCAAGCCTTTTCCCAATGGCGTGTCTCTTCGCCTATCGGGCAGCCTTCGGCTTGCCAAATCTCATAGGCCTTCTCGCGAATGCGTTGTTCATCGACACTCATAGCCATTTTTATAACCTCCAAGTATATATAAAAGCATCATCTCTCATCTTGAAACTCTTCCCCGTAGCCCTTCATAACATCGGCCATGTCTTCATAATTTACATCTGGCAACTGATTGATTTTATCTATCACTGCAGACTCAGCCCCATTGCCTTCCGCATGCTTCAAAATCTGATCTCGGCTAGCCGGAAAATCAATACCCTTCAAGTAATAAGCGACATTAGCAGGAGACTGACCACCAAGGCCTCTGGTCATAATAAACCTCCAATTTTATATACAGCCTCGCTTGGATGGGGCTTACGGCTACTTAAATGAGTGCGGGAGCTTTCGCTCCCGCTCTGCCGCATCAGCTATCACAACCACCCCCCTGGCTATTCTCTCCACCTTTTCCTACCCTATTCGGCCTCCTCCTCACGATCACTCGCTGAGCCACTACCGCGGCTCTGCCCCCCCTTGCGGCCTGCCTCTGATGCTCGCTCCCGATCATTGGCAAAGTTCTCATCGCTATCCTCACGATCACTAGAGCCACCACCCCGGCTCTCCCCTCCCTTACGACCTGCCTCCGATGCTCGCTCCCGATCATTGGCAAAGTTTCCACCGCTGCTTTGACCACCTTTATGGCCGATCTCTTGATAGAACTCTTTACCGTGACTTTCGGAGGTTGCCTCGCCACCTTTATGGCCTATCTCTTGGTAGAACTCTTTATCATGGCTTTCAGATGTTGCTTCGCCACCTTTATGGCCTATCTCTTGGTAGAACTCTTTATCATGGCTTTTTGAGGTCGCTTCTCCCCCCTTACGTCCCGCTTCCTCTACGCTTATGCTGCCTTTATTATCTTTATCTTTATCTTTATCTTTATCTTTATCTTTATCTTTCTCAGTCATGATTATTTTCTCCTATCTACGCCCTAACTTATAAATATAATAATTACATTGCAAGCCGCTTTAATACTAATCAGGCATTTATAGAGCAAAATAACTGCCCTATGAATTGAGAGCAAAACATAGAAATTAAGTTCTTGAAGAATGAATTACTGGACGAGCGGTAGCCGAGCCTTTATATAATTCACTTAAGTTTGTGTTTTTAAAACTAAACAAACGATATATAGCCCTAACAAACCTAAGCATTTTATTTTTCCGAATTTAAAGTACTTATATCCATTTCTTATATTTATGCTGCCTGCATCTTCTTCCACGCCTTCTCCACGGCCTTCTCCGCCGCCGCCTTGCTCGTGTAGAGCGGTGTCAGGCGCGTGGGCCGGGTCTGATCGCCGGCGGTGACCTTGCTTTCCTTGCCCGTCTTCTCATCCCGGTACCAGGCCAGCACGCCGGTGTAGTCGGTCGCCTCCTCCGCCAGGTCGAGGATCTCCTCGCCATCCGGCAGCTTGGACTCCAGCTCCAGGCTGGTGGTGTAGGCATCGGCGGTGAAGCTGTGCGCGACATGGGCGCCCAGCCAGGTGATGGCGGCGATCTCGTCCTTGATGCCAATCAGGGTGTAGGTCAGCTCGGGGATCAGGTCCGGGCGGCCCCGGGCCAGGGTGTAGCTGAGCGTCGCCGTGCCGCGCTGCAGGCGGCTCCACTCGCCGCGGGCGGCGTTGAGGGCGCTGGCCTGGTCGGTGTAGACGTGGCGCAGGTCCTTGAGGTTGTCCTTTTCCCCGGCGATCGCCTCCTTCTTCTCTGCGCTGTTGGTGTCGTAGTAGTAGGCGCGCACGCCGCTGTAGCTGTCGCGGTCGGCCTGCAGGAAGCGGTGCTGGTCGCCGTCCGCGCGGGTCAGGGTGATGTGCGGCAGCGGCAGGCCGCTGGCGGTGGTGCTCTTGCCGGCGGGCATGAACAGCAGCCGGCCGGCCTTCACGGTGGCGATGGCGTCGTGCTGCTCGCCCAGGCGGGCCAGCAGGTTGGCGTCGCTCTCGTTGGCCTGGTCAAGGTGGGCCAGCGGGATCTGCGCGAGGCTCGACGCGATGACGGCCTCGAGGCGGTTGCTCGTGGCGATGGCCTTGATGATGTCGCCCAGGGCCTTCTGGTCCCAGCTGCGTTCGCGCTTCGACTTCAGCCCCTCGCGCAGGTCGACCGAGCGGGCGCGGATGGACAGCACGTCCGGGGCGCCGCTGTGCTCGGTTTCGTCGACCGTGTAGCTTCCCTTGTCGACCAGGCCGCTGTCGCTCCAGCCCAGCCAGAGCTGCACCGTCGCGCCGCGCGGCGGGATGGCGAGCTGCCCGTCGTGGTCGCTGAGCTGGATGTCCAGGGTGTCGGCCTCGAGGCCACGGTTGTCGGTAAGGCTGATGCCGATCAGGCGCCGGGTGATCGCGGCGGTGATGTCGCGGCCGTCCACCACCACGCGGCAGATCGGGTACGGATAGGCAGCGTTCACAGCAGCTCCTCGAGGAGCTGATCGGCCGCCGTGCTGACCAGCGTGCCGAGCTGGTCGATCCGGTCGTCGTCGATGCGCTTGAGCACCAGGCTGAACTCGATGCGCCGGGCGGTGCCGTCGGCGAAGAACAGGCTGTGCGTCTCGCTCAGGCTCTCGATCACCCACAGCCCGTAAATCCGCCCCGTGCCCTCGACCAGGACCCATGCCTTGCCGGTGTCGGCCATTTCGCGGATCTCGTCGAGGCTTGGCCTGCCGCCGGTCAGCTCGGGCAGCAGCACGCCCGGCAGGGTGATGCTGTCGTCCCCAGCCCCCAGGAACTGCCGCGCCGGGCGGGCGCCGATGCGGCTGGTCGAGCCGTGCCGCCAGTCAGTCTGCCGCTGGAATTCCTGGTAGGCCAGGGTCGACAGGGAAAACACGAATTGCCCGAGGGCCATCATCATGGCGGGTTACTCCTGGTCGTGCAGGCGGGAACGCACGCGGGCGGCCTTGGCGCGCTCGCGATCATCGAGGATGCGGTTGATCTGCTGTGCCAGGTCGCCCGTGTTGCTGCCGGCGCCGGCCTGGATGATGATCTGGATGGTGTCGCCCTGGACGACGATGGGCGCCGCGCCACCGGCAGCCAGCGGCGGGCGGCTGTCGATCGCCAGGGCGCTGCCGGCCGCCCCCACGCCAACAGTGAGCGCACCGGCCTGGGTCAGCTGCCGGCCCAGGCCGGCGACGGCGGCGAGCGGCCCGTCCTGCCCTTTCAGCAGCCCCTGCTCGAGACCCTGCATGGTGAAGCCGCCCAACTGGGCGAAGACGCGGCTGGGCGAGTGGATGCCGAGCTTCTCCTTGAACCAGCCGATGACCGCGCCGCCGGCTCCGGTGATGGCCGTCTTGACGCTGCCGAGGGCGCCGGTGATGCCATTGGCCAGACCCTGGAGGATGTCAGCGCCGAACTGGCGGAAGCGCTCCGGCAGGCCGGCGAACCAGGTCATCAGGCTGGCGAACTGGGCCTTGACCCCCTCCCACAGCGCGGCGAACTTCGGCCCCAAGGTGCCCCAGTGCTTCCAGATCAAGTAGGCGCCGCCGGCCAGTGCTGCTACCGCGGCGATGATCAGCAAAACCGGACCGAGGGCGATGCCGGTGGTAATACCGAAGGTCGAGATGGCGAGCTTGGCCATGGCGAACGGCCCAATCAACCCGGCCATGCCGATGGCCAGCGCACCGCCAGCAAACGCCAATGCGCTGATGCCGGCCGTCACCTTGACCAGCGTCCCGGCCAGTTGCGGGTTTTCCCGCGCCCAGGCGCCGATGCCGCTGGCGATGCTGCCAAGCCATTGGATCAGGCCTTTCAATTCGGGAGCCACGGCGGCGCCGAACTCGGCCATGGCATTGGTCCAGCTGCCCTGGGCGGCGTCGATGACGTTGGTCAGAGTCTTGAGCTGGTCGTCGACGCGCTTGCGCAGGTCGGCCTGGGCCTGCATCTTTCCGGCCACCTCCTGATAGCCGGCTATGCCCTTGTCGATCATGGTCTGCACGACCTGTAGCGTCTCGGCGTCATCGCCGAAGACGGTGGACAGTACGCTGGTCCGCTGGACGCTATTCAGCTTCTTGAGCTTGTCGAGTTGAGCGAACAGCTTTTCAAGCCCGCCGAACTCGCCCTTGCCGTCGGTGAAGTCGAGGCTGATGCCGAGCTTCTTGATCTCCTTGTTGGCCTTGCTGACCTTGTCCAGGTTCAGCCCTGCCTGGAACACCTTGCGCAGGGCATTGCCTGCCGGCTCCCCGCTCATGCCTACCTGGTCCATCATCACCAGCAGCGGGGCCAGGGTGTTGGCTGCCTCGAGACCACTCTTGCGGAGGATGCCCAGCGCCGGGGAGAGCTTGGAAAATCCATAGAGCATGTTGGTCGAGTCGACGCCGAGGTAGAAGGTGCGCTGGATCATGTCCATCAGCCCCATCATGTCGCCCTCGGTGGTTCGGGTGGCATCCTGCATCTTGGCCGCGAACTCGGCGGCATCGGTACTGCCCATCTTGAGCTGGACTGCGAGGTAGGCTGCCGCCTCGCCGGTACCGCCTAGGATCGACTGCGCGCTGATACCCTGCCGGCGCAGCATGGTCATCATTTCCTGGAACTGCGCGGTGGTGCCTGGCAGGCGATCGCCCAGGCTGGTTGCCAAGGCGCTGATCTTGGCGAAGTCCTCCGCGACGCTGCCATCGGCGCCCATCATCGAGGCGCGCAGCTGGGCCGCTGCATCCTCGGCCGGCGCGTAGGCGCCCATCACGGCCGCCAGCGGTCGGGACAGGGCATAGCCTTCCGCAATTCCTACTGCGCCCATTGAAGCGATACCGCCAGCACGCTCCTTGGCCTGCGCGTAGGCGTCTCTCGCCTTGGCCAGCCGCTCCTGTTGCTGGGCCAGGCGCCGCATGCTGTCCTGTTGTTGAGTGATGCTGCGCGTGCTCTGCTCGATCCGCCGGCGCAGGCGCAGCTCCTCGGCGCCCAGGCGGTTGGTCTGGATGCCGGCTGAGTTCAGGCGGGTCTGCAGCGTCTGCAGCTGGCGTTGCTGTTCGCTGTAACTGGCCTTGAGCTTGTGGCCCTCGCGCATGGCACGCTGGAATTCGGTGGTCATTTGCCGCGTGGGGCGGGCCGCCACCGCCATCTGCTCGGACAGCGCCTTGATTCGCTCCCGGTTGGCCCGGATCGCCTCGCTGGTCTGCTTCGAGGCGGCCTGCACCGCGCGAAAGCTCTCCACGTCCTTCTGCTGGTTCTGCAGGCCCTTGAGCGCCTCGCGGCTCGCCTTGAGCGTGCTGGCCAGCTCGCTGCCGCCCTGGGTTACAGCGCGGATCGGGCGCGTCGCGCGGTCGACCGCCTGCAGGATGACTTCAAGCCTTAGATCGCGTGCCATGCTGCTGGCCCTCCCAGCGCTGCCGAGCGCGCTCGCGCCACTCCATCAGATCGGTGAGGGACAGCGGGTCAAGGTCCGCCGGCCCCCAGTGAAAGACCATGGCCAGGTCGGCCATGGCGTCTTCTACGCAGCGGGGGAGACATCCACCTTCGCCGACTTCGGCAACAAAAAAACGGTGACCTCGCTGCCCAGCTGCAGCAGGTCGGCCGGGTCCATCTGCAGCAGTTCGGGCTTGGTGAGCGCCGGCGTGCTGATGCGCGGCAGGACGACGAACAGCGCGTTGACGTCCATCTGCAGCACGTCTGTGAGGGTGACGCCGCGCAGGCTGCCGGAGTCCGGCTTGCGCAGCTCGATGGTGGTGATGGTCTGCTCGCCGCGGACGATCGGATTGTCGAGGGTGACGGTCTTGGTGGTCTGGGTCATGGGGGTGCTCCTGGTTGTGCTGGGTGGTGCCGGCGAGCGCGCCGGCGGCAGGTGGCCGGGCATGCCTTACAGGCCGATGGCGCGGCGGTGTTCGGCCATCAGGTCCACGCCGTTGACGATCTCGACCATGTTGAGCAGGTCGATCTCGATCTCGGTGTTTCCGTTGACGATCAGCTTGTAGTAGCTGCAGGTGGTGACGATGCTGACCTCGGTGTCCTCGCCGGCCTCCGCGTCGCCCAGGTTGATTTCCTCGTGGCGGCCACGGACCACGATTTCCACGGCCATGACCTCGCCGGTGTCGTCCTGCTGGTAGGAGCCGGCGAAGCGCAGCAGCACGCCGTCGGCGCGGGTTGTGCCGAACTGGCGCAGCACGGTCAGGTCGAGGCCACCGAGGGTCCACTCGAACTGGAGGCCGTCGTCGGAGAGGCCGAGGTCGACCTTGACCGGGCCGCCCATGCCGCCGCCCCTGTAGCTTTCCATCTTGCGGGCCAGGGGCGGCAGCGTGCAGGAGCGGGAAACGCCCAGGTAGCTGTTGCCGTCGTTGAACAGGTTCAGGTTCTTCAGTTTGCGGGGCAGTGCCATGCTGGCGGGCTCCTATCAGGCGTTGATCCGGCTGGCGAAGTCGGCCAGGAAGCGGTCGGTGATCCGCTGGTTGAAGTTCAGGTTTTCCAGCGGCGGGACCGGCGTGTAGGCGTAGTCGATGTAGAGCTTGCCGGCCGACAGGGTGACCTGGTCGTTGAGGGCCGGGTCGTACCAGGCCTCGGCGTCGATGATGTAGCCCAGGCGCTTCAGCTCGCGGAACTTGGCGTTGACGCCCTCCAGGATGTCGCGAACCAGGGACGGGTGCATCGGCTTGTCGGCGGCCCACAGATGCCCTTCGGCGATGGTGTCGGCCAGCACCTGGGCGGTGCGGGTGGCGGACTCGAAGGCGAACAAGGGGTCAGCCGAGCAGGTGCGCGAACCCCAGAAGCGGAAGCCGTCGCGGCGGATCAGGGTGGTGACTTCGTTCGCGTTGAGGTAGCCGGCGTCGGTGGCCGGGTCCTGCAGGTCCCAGAACACGTCCTTGCTGATACCGGTGACGCCGTTGACCACGACGTTGGAGAGCGTCTTGTGCCAGCCCACCTCGTTGTCGATCTTGGCGCGCAGGCCGAGCGCCCGGGCAACGGCCGGAGCCGTCTCGGTGCTGCTGCTGACGGTGTCCCAGGCCATGAAGTCCGGCCAGATGACCATCACCTCGCGGGCGCCGAGGCCGTCGCGGTAGGCCACGGCTTCTTCCTTGGTGGCGCAGTCCCAGGCCGAGACATAGGCGAAGCCGCGGAGCTTCTGGGCGATGCTGACCAGCTCGGTGGCCACGGCCAGGCTGTCGAGGCCCGGTACGCCGAGGATGCGCGGCTTGACGCCGAGCTGCGCCTGGGCGGCCAGCAGGGCCTTGAGGCCGGTCATCTGGCCGCCGGCCGTGGTGGTGCCGATGATCTTGGTGTTCTGGTCGGCCTCCTTCGCCGCGGCGTCGACGCCCTCGCCGTCGGCAACGCGCACCACCACGGTGATGGCGTTGGTCTGGTCGGCGATGGCGTCCAGAGTCGCGGCCAAGGTGCCGAGGGTGCCGGCCTTGCCGATGGCGGCCTGGACGTTGGTCACCAGCACCGGAGTGTCGAGCGGAAAGGCGGCAGCGTCGGCATCGCTGCCAGTACAGACGACGCCGACGACGGCGGTGGAGACGGTGCGAATCGGGCGCGTGCCGTCGCTGGCTTCGACGACGCGTATGCCGTGATGGTAATCACCGGGCATGGGATGCTCCTGCGCAGGATGGGTAAGTCCTGCGCAGGGTGGCGCGCGGGCGGAGAATCGGGTAGCGGCTGGGGTTGTAGCGCGGCGCGCTACAGGATGAGGTCAGGCGCTGGCCGGTAGCGGGTCAGGGGCGGCCGATGGCGGGAAGTGCTCGCGGACCAGCTCGCCATAGAACGCCAGTTCGCAGTGGCGGATCTCGCCCTGGCGGTCCCAGAAGAACAGGCTGTCGATCAGGCGCTCGGCAATGGTCCAGCCTTCGCGGTGCGCCCGGCTGCTCAGCGTCTCGTCGACGTAGCCGGCCAGCGCCGCGTTGGCCAGTTGATCCAGGGCGATCAGCAGGCCGAGCCAATAGGGTCGGCGGCGGCGGTCGGGGCGGTAGAGGTCGAGCTTAGTTGCCATAGCTGACCTCCAGCGCCGGCAGCCCGGCGATCACGTCCTCGAGGGCGGGCAGCGGCGTCGTGCCGGCCTGGACCGCATCGAGCAGGCTGTAGCAGTAGTCCCAGCACAGCGACCGCCAGGCGCGGAAAGCAAGGCCTTCGATCTGGAACCTGGGCACCGCCGGCTCGTCGGCGTAAGTCACGGCGCTCTTGATGTCGTCGTAGCCGTAGCCCTTGGCGGTGGCGTCCAGGTGCTGCTGCACCTCCCGTTCATACTGCCTGGCCAGCTCGTCGACGGTGGGCACCGGCGCGACATAGGGCGCGATCTCGCCGTGCTCGCCGGTCATGGCTGCCGCATAGATGGAGCGGCCCAGCTCCTCGACATCGCCTGGCGAGGCGGTGAACGGTATCCAGCCGAGCGCCGGGTGCTCGATCTCGCAGTCGATGGTGCCGCGCGCGTTGTAACTCAGGTTGCGAACTTGCATCAGGAAACCCTCAGGCACAGCGTGACGGAGTTGGTGTCGTCAAGGTTTGCGTCGAACAGATGCCCCATGACGCGCCAGGTCCCGTCCGGGGCGCTGGAATAGTCCCCGGATGCCGCGGCGAAGCGCAGGCTGCTGCCGGCTACGAGCGTGCCGGCCGGAACGGCGACACCGGCCGAGCCGCCGCCCACAACACAGAGGGCATAGGAAGCTACGGAGCCGACTGCCATGGCGGCAATGGCAGCGACAACTTTCTGGACACCGTTATAGTCGCTCCAGAGCTGCCCGAGGTCTGTTGCATCAACCTGAGCGCGCAGGGCCGATCCATCGAAGCCGATATAGACGACGTTGGTCAGCTGGTAAGCCCCGCCGCCCTGGCGCACCGGTGTGAAGCCCAGGGCTTTCTGCAGATAATGGACCACGCCATCGGCTGCAGCACGGAAGTAGGGATAGTTCGTGTCTCCGTTGGCAAACCCCGCATCCGTAATGCTGTCCCGGTTGACCTTCCCGGACAGCCAGTTGACGACGGTTGTCGCGAAGTTCGGGTCGTTGCCCAGCGACGCCGCCAACTCGTTGAGAGTATCGAGCGTGGCCGGCGAGCTGTTCACCAGGGCGGCGATGGCTGCCTGCACGAATGCCGTGTTGGCGATCAGGGTGCTGTTCGATCCGGGCGGCGCGGTCGGCACCGTCGTGATTGAGATATTTGCCGTGCCGTCGAACGGCACACCGTTGATGGTCCGTGCGACGTTCAGCTTCGTCGCCCTCTCCGCCAGACCGACCAGCTCGCCGACCAGGTAGCGCACGGCAACATCGCCATTGCCGTCGCGCACGACAATGGTTCCGGGGGTATTCAGCGAGGTGCCATTCAGGGTCGCCGCGTCGCCCAGATACAGCGCCGCACGGGCGGATTCCGCCGTGGTGCCAAGCCCCAGTTGGTTGTTCTCGCTCCACAGCTTGCCAAAGGCCGTCGCATCGACCTGGAAGATCAAGTTTCCGTTGCCGTCGTACCCGATCATGACCTTGTTCGACAGCATGCCGGCGCCGCCGCCCTGCTGCACCGGGGTGAAGCCGAGGGCTGGCTCCTTGGTTCCGTCGGCGATGACGATGTTCGCCGTGCCGTCGAAGGGGACGCCGTTGATGGTTCGCGCTGTTTCCAGCTTGCTCGCGGCGGCTGCCAGGCCATCCAGATCGCCATAGATGATGGCGACCGCAACATTGCCGTTGCCATCGCGATACATGACGGTTCCCGGCACATTTGTCGAACTGTAATCACGGGTCGAGGCCGTGCCGAGGCCGAGGGCCTCGATCACGGCGGCCAGCCCCTCCGGATGGACCGCACGCGAACTGTCTTCGCCGGCCAGGGTTTCCGCGACAGTGGCCAGTTCGACAACACCCGCCACCTCGGTGGTGGCCGGCGGGTTAATAAAGACGACGTCGCCGAAGGTCAGGGTATCGGCGTCGAGGCTTTCCAGAACGATGTCGACGGCCAGCAGCAGGGTCGAGGCGCTGGCCTTCTCGATGATCCAGCCCGAGACGGCCGGCTGCGAATACACCGCCAGCAGCGTGCCGCTGGCACTGAACAGGCCGAACTCGCCGACGTCGTAGGCGTCGGCCCCTTCATCCTTGACGGTGACGTGGATAGTGTCGTCGGCAACGACCTGGCCGCCGATCGTCCCGATGCGCTTGATCTCGCCCTGCAGGGCCGTCTGGGTCTTGCTGGGGGCGTACTGGCCAGTGCCTACGCCGACCTGGCTGATGACGACCGGGCCTGTGCCGGTGTTCTGGGCGTTGACGATCTCGGCCCGGCCGGCGTCGGTGATGGTGATCTGGAGTGCCATGTCAGGGGGCCTCTACAGCCTGGATTCTGCGATAGACGATGGGGCGGGCGACACCCTGCAGCCCGAGGCCGCCGGTGGCGGACAGGCCGAGCGTGAACGTGAAATGGCTGCGGACCGGCTTGGTGCGCTCGATCTCGCCGATGATGTCCTGCTGGTAGGCGGCGGTGTTGGGCACGCCGGCGCCGAGGGTCAGCACCACCTCGAAGGTGTGCGGGGTGCCCTTGGGCATGGTCTGCCACCACTCGCGCAGGGCCAGCGATGAGCCGAACGAGCTGACCACGTCGCGCACGCTCTTCGCCGTGCCCTTGCGGCGGGCGATCTCCACCGCCTGCCTGATCCGCTCGCGCTTGATCGCCTCCGGCCAGTAGGGCTGCCAGCTGTCGAGCGACAGCGACCAGGCAAGCCAGGGCAGCAGGTGCTCGGGGCAGGTGTCGGGGTTCCACAGCTCGCGCAGCGGCACCGGGAGTTCGCCCAGCGGCGCCGAGGCCTGCGCGAGCGCGCGCTCCAGGACCGTGGCGTTGGGCGGCAGCAGGTTGTCACTCATCCAGGCCTCCGTCGGTCAGGGTGATGGCGGTGCAGTAGGAAGCGCTCTGCCGGTCGATCACCAGGTTGGCGGTCGGGCTGGCCAGGTCGACGCGCTGCACGCCCGGCTGGTGCAGGGCGGCATAGAGGCCGGACAGGGTCACATCCAGGCCGAGGCGGTGCTGGCCCTCGGTGTAGGCCTCGATGGCCGCCTGGGCCGCAGCCATGACCACCGTGCGGTCCGGGCCGGACAGGAAGCGCAGCGTCGCCTCGACCTGGTATGGAACGACCGTGGCGGCCTGGACCTGGACGTAATCGGTGAGCGGGCGGACGCTCTCGGCGCTGAGCGCGCTGTCGACGCTGGCGAGTAGCTCGGCGCTGGCGGTGCCGTCGCCTTCGCGGGACAGCACGGTGACCACCACCTCGCCGGGGGTCGGGCTGGTCGCGCTGGCGTCGAGCACCAGGCCGCTGGCACTCAGGGCGTGGAAGATGTAGGCGCCCTCCGGACCAGCCACCGACAACCCTTCCATGGATAGCTGGATGCGATAACGGAAATCCGTGTCGCTCTCATAGACCGCGGCGACCGGCGGGGTGGCTTCGGGATCGGCCGGCGAGATTTCCAGCCGCTTTACGCTGAAATTGCCGCCCAGTTGGTCCAGGTCCTCTTCTTCCGCATAGGCCAGCATCACCGCCTTGGCCGCGTCGTTGATGCGGGCGCGCAGGACCAGCTCCCGGTAGGTGCTCTCCTCCAACATCTTGGTGCGCGGGTCGGACTCCAGCTCCAGCTGGGCAGCGACGGCGGCCTGCTCGTCCGCGGGGTAGTAGCCGACCAGGGTGGCCTTGCGCTCGGCGAGGATCTGCTCGAAGTCCAGGGTTTCGACGACCTTCGGCGCGGGGATCTGCGACAGGTCGATGGCGACGAACTGGCTCATGTGCTGGCTCCCATTGTGAGCGGCACGCGCAGGCTCAGCGGCGCATTGCCGTCGACGCGGGTGCCCTCGAGGTCAAGGCCTGCGCTGCCCGGCTCGCTGCCCAGGCTGAGCTGCACGCGGGACAGGCGCACGCGCGGCTCCCAGCGGATCAGCGCCGTGGCTGTGGCGGCATACAGGCGCGTGACGGTCACGCCGTTGAGCGGCTGGTCGATCAGTTCGGGGATCAGGCTGCCGTAGTCGCGGCGCATGACGCGCGAGCCGAGCGGTGTGGTGAGGATGTCGGCGATGGATTGGCGCAGGTGCTCGAGGTCGCCGATGGCCTGGCCGGTGCTGCGAGACATGCCGGTCATTGCGGACCTCCCGTGGTGGCGCCGCCCGACAGGACGCCGCCGTGGACGTGCTGGACCAGGCTGATGCCGGCGGCGACCACGTCCTCGCTCACGGTGACCAGGCCGGTGATGGTCACGTCGCCGAGGATGGTCACGCCGCCCGGGGCGACGATGTCGACCTTGCCCCCGCCGGGTAGCGTGGCGCGCAGGGTGTGGGTGGCGGTGTCGTACTCGATCACCGCGCCGTCGCGGTAGGTGCGGCGGTGGCGGCTCGGGTCGTTGTCCGGCGCCGGAAAGGCGTCGCTATTCAGGCCGACGAGCACGGCGCCGGTGGCCGGATCGCCCGACGGCGAGAAGACGATGCCCTGCTCGCCGATACTGGGCGGGTCCCAGGTGCGGTCTTCGCCGGCGCGCAGGGTGAAGCACGGCAGCCAGGCGGTGACGAGCCCGCCGGTCTTCATGCGGCAGCGCGGCTTTGCAGGGTCGACCTCGGCGACGGTGCCGAAGCGGATCAGGTTTTCGAGGCGGCGGGTCAGGTCGGCGGTATTCATGGCCGCCATGCTGGCCCCGCGCGGGCGCGGCTGTCGTGCGGCGGAGGTTGTAGCGCGGCGCGCTACAGGCCGACGTCAGCTGGCAAGGTGCTCGAGGAGGCGGTCGCGGATCAGCTCCAGGTCGGCGTCGGTCAGGCCGAGCAACTGCCGGCGGTCGTACTGGACGTCTGGGCCGCCGCGCTCGACGCGATCGCGCAGGCCGTACTGGTGGACGCGGGCCAGGCGCGCGGTGCGGCCGACGAAGCCGATGGCGATGCTGCCTGCCGTGCTCTGCAGCTTGAGGTGCTTGGCCTTGCCCAGCTTGGCGAACATCTTCCGGCGCACGCCGCCGACCTTGCCGCGCAGGTTCTTCCTGGGCTTGCGCGGGGCGTAGAGGCTGCCATCCGGGTTCTGCTGCGTGGCGATGCGCTGCTGCTGGCTGCGGCGCAGGTCGCGGGCGATGGTCTGGTTGAGTGTGCGGCGCTCGCCGGCGCCAAGCCTGGCCAGCAGGACGCCGGCCCAGTCCTCGATAGCGCGCAGGTTGTCAGACATAGCGGGTCGGTCCTGGGTGCGGGGTTTCCAGGGCGACGCCGGTCGGCGCCGGCGTGTCCCACTCGGCGATCAGCTCGCCGTCGGCGTAGACCTCGAGGTGGGTGCTCTCCAGGTGCTCGGTGTATTGCGGCTCCCCGGCATGGGTGACCTGCAACGTGCCGTCGGCCTGCTTCCTGACGATGACCCGCTCAGTCAACGGCAGGGTGATCGCCAGGTCGACCTTGTCGTTGGCCAGCGGGTCGACTTCGAACTGGATAGCGTCCTCGCCCCGCTTCGGGTTGACCAGCAGCTCCGACTGGTTGACCAGCAGCCAGGCCAGCAGCGGGATGGCAATGGCGTCCGGGTGGCCGGCGTAGTCGGTGAAGATCAGATTCAGGGTGTAGCTGTACTCAAAGGACAGGCCGGGCGCGGCCGTAGCACGCAGTCGGCCCTGGTCGATGACGATCAGCAGGCGGTCGGGGTTGTGGCGCAGCTCGGGCACCGCGGCGAGCAGGTGGGCGCGCAGGGATTCGGGTTTGTTCATGGGGCTCCTGACTGCGGCGAGACGGCCGCATGGGCATGGGTTGGGCTTTACAGAACCTTCTGGCAGCCGAGATTCCCGATCCTGACGGTTCCTCGGATCGGCACGTTTTGACAGCCGTAGATAACGGCGCGCATCTTGATTTCGGTATCGGTGGTTGGGTCGGCGGTCAGGAAGGGCGTCTCTTGCGGACCAATCCCCGGCCCCACCCACATCGGGCTCCCCTCGGCGTAGCGGTCCAGGGATTTCACGTAGTAGACGTTGCCACCGCGGACAAAGCGGACGTCGATCGACACGCCGCCGACGCCCTGCAGATTCTCGAATGCAGTCAGCGCGACAGCCCGTATGATGTCGCCCGCAGTGACGTTCGCGAGCGGAATCACCTGCTCCATGATCAGCGTGCTGCCGGCGGCGGTCGGAGTTCCGCCAAGTTCGAAACCCTGATAGTTCCCGCCAAGCGGAGACGGTTCTTGGAACAGCGTGACGGTTGCGCCAGTCCAGTTCGTCCCAGCCAGGCTGAAGCCGGTGGCGAGCGGGCCAGTGGCGTTGGCCGTGCCGTTCTTGGTGCCCGACGTGCCGAGCAGCAGGGGGTTGCTGGTCAGCCAGCCGCGCGGGTTGTAGGTAGCGTCGAACGGCGAGTCGTAGGTTGGCAGCTCCAGCGGCACGCCGAACAGATCGATGAAATGGTGAGCGACTGCGCGAACGGCCAACGGCGCCCCGATGCCGTTGAGGTGCAGCTGGTCGACGTAGAGTTCCGGCCGAGGCAGCGCGAGATGCTCGTTGTCCGGATCGACCAGGTATGGCCAGGCATCGCCGACGCGAACGCCCATTTCCGGCAGACGGGTAAGTTGCCACTCGCGCATGGCGAGGTGATAGGAGAGCTGCTCGCCGGACAGCGCGTACTCCCCGCCGCGCGGCAGCTCGGCCAGCATGATCGGGATCTTGCCGGCATCGATCTGCTTGCGAAGCCCCGCCTCGAGGTTCTTCTTGCTGGTCCCCAACGGGAATGCATTAGTGGGGTTCCTGTCGTTGGTGCAGTACAGGTTGAAAAACACGTCACCACCGGCAGCGATGTACGTGTCCATGTTGTCCAGCACTTGCTTGGAGGTATAGCCGGGCGTGGCGCTCTTGCGCGCCGCACCGATGCGGACCCGGCCACCGGTGTAGAACGGTAGCCAGGCTGCAATTCCGTAGTTCTCGTGGGTCTCGGTGGGCGGAGTTCCCCCGATCGCGTTCGCCTGCCGGCTATCGCCGACGATGTTGATGAAGCGGTCGAGCGGCGGTCTGCCGGCGCGGGCAAGCGCCTGCAGGGTGGCGGCACGCTGGGATGCAAAAAGGGGGCGCGTGGCGAAGTCGAAGTTATTCACTGCCGATGATCTCCATCACTGCGGCCCCGGTGGCCTGTAGCCGCACCGCCGTGGCGCGGAACAGGATGACGTCGGTCGCGGGCAGGGAGATGTTGCCCTTCGGCCAGTCGATCCAGGTGGCGGAGCCGTCCTGGATGGCCTTTCGGCTTGAAGTGCTGTACTGGCACTTCGCTAAAGCGTCGGCGGATGCGGGGATGACGGAGATCGTCGTCTCTCGGAAACCCAAGATATAGGTCGGATCGGACACCCCGGCTTCCGCCACGGAAACGGACATATGACTGATCATGCTCGGCCTCGAATGGTAATGGGTGCGCCAGGTTCCCGTAGCTGCCGCCTCCGGCGGCGGCAGCACGGTTTTTGGATGGATCAGGCAAGGGGCTGCATAGCGGCCAGGTGCGCGTCGATCTGTGCCTGATGCCAGGCGATGGCGCAGTTATGCCGGCTGATGTCGGCCCGGTGGCCGTTGTTCGCGTCTTCTCGGGTCAGCCAGACGACACCGCCGGCCAGGATGGCGCCGGCATGGTCGCCGTCCAGGACGACCTCGAAGCGACGGCCTTCGGCGTCCGCCTCGTAGCTCTTCAGATAGGTGCGGGTGGCGTCACCGCTGGTCTGCACCAACAGGGTTCCGTTGCGGCCGTCGCCGAAGCCGGCGAAGCCCAGGGCGGAAAGGTCGATGTGGTCCTGGGTCGGATCGAAGTCCTGGACCAGGTCGGCGAAGCTCGCGGCAGCGGTGCGGTGGCTGTCCGCGCGGGCGGAAAAGAGGAACGCATCAGCACCACCTGCGCCGACCAGCTTGTCCCTCCCGGCCCCGCCGTCGAGGATGTCGTCGGCTTCGGTACCGACGAGGACGTCGTCCTGGCTCGGGGCGGCCACCAACTGCTCGAGGTCTCCGGCGGCAGGCTGCTCGCTGGACTCTTGCGCGAGCAGCGCGGCCAGTTCCTCTGCCGTGCCATGGAACGGGAGCAGCAGGCCGACGAACGTCGCCTGGCCGGTACCGACACCGCCGACGGCTTCCTGGGAGTACATGCCGGCCTTCATGTACCACTGATCGCTGGCGTAAGACGCGACGTCGTACCGCGCGGTCAGGGTCTCGGCCCCGGCGGCCGTGTCCAGCGTCACGGACAGCGCGCCGTCGCGGGTCACGCGGGCGTCGTAGCCGAACTCTTCGCCAAGCGCGACCTCGGCCGCAAAACTCGGCTTGTATTCGGTGCCGCCGAGCATCGGACGATGCTGCATGTAGACCTTGAAGCGGTCGGTGCCCTCGATCAAGGTCACCTGGATCTTGAGCGGCGGCTGATGGCCCTCGCCATGAAACTGGCCAACGATCGCCTTGCCGCTCGCGGCCAGAGAATCGACGCGCAACCTGCCGCGCAGGCAGTGAAGCGGTGCGCTGCCCAGGCTCCAGTTGGCTTCGCGGTCATCGCCATTTTCCAACGTCTCGCGCAGTTCGGAGCGCGGGTAAGCGCTGTTGGCGGTCGAGTCGATGCCCTCGCCCGAGGACGGCGCGCAGAAGGTGATCGAGGCGTCGGCGTTGCGGATGAAGTACTTCGACTGGTGAGCCTGCAAATCGTCGGTCTGGATAATCTGAGCAGTAGGCTCGGTCAGGTTCCAGCGGGAAAGAAGGATCATCGCTTTCTCCAGCGTTGGGGTTCGGGGGGTGTTCTGTTGGCGGCGGTAGAGCCTGTCGAGCTGGGCGACACGGCACCACGGCCGGACAGCCAGTCCCGGTAAGCGTCGATGCCAGGCTTGTTCATGGGCGCTCCGGGTCCCAGTAGGGGTCGCCGCCGGCGGCCAGGTAGCCGGCGCGCAGGCCGTCGACCACCTTCGGCAGGTCCTCCTGCAGGCTGTGGATATGCAGGCGCACCGGCATCGACGGTGTATGCAGGGCGTCGATCAGGTCCTCGAGGCGGTCGATGTTTTCGGCAATCTCGTCCATGGCGGGCATCTCATTGGTTGGTCTGTTGGTGGCGGTAGAGCATGTCGACCTGGGCGGCGCAGTCGGCCCAGGCGGCCTCGAGGCGCTCGGTGTCGTCGAGCAGCTCGCCGTTATCGCTCGGCGCCGTCGCCGGCAAGCGGCACGGCACCACGGCCGGACAGCCAATCCTGGTAAGCGTCGGCACCGGTGAGGGCCGGTCGCTCGCGCAGCCGGCGGGCAGCAGCAGGCAAAGGCTGAGCAGCCCAGTCGCGCAGTTCCTGGTTTTCATGCTTGAGGTCCTCGATCTGGGAGTGACGGCGGGCCAACTCGGCGCGCAGGCTGTCCTGGGTGGTGCGCAGCTTGGCCTGGGCGCTGCGCTCGGCAGCCAACTCGGTGGCCAGGGTGTCGGCCTGGCGGGCGAACTGGTCGCGTTGCTCGGTGGCCAACGTGGCCGCGGTATGGGCGACCATGTAGACGACGAGGGCGGCGACCAATAAGCAGACCGGCCCGGCCCACTGCAGGAGGCGGGCGATCATGCGGCCTCCTCGGCGTGCCCGGCGAACTGCTCGTAGGCCCGGGCGAGCTTCACGTCGTAGAGGTTCCGGGCGTAGGCCGGGCCGTTGTAGCGCTTGGCAAACTCGGCCCACTTGCGTGCCTTGAGGGCCTTGTGCAGCGCCGGATCGGCCTCGACGAAGCGCACGAAGGCCTCCAGCTGCTGCGCCTCGCTCTCGGCCATGCAATGGGCGAAGGCCTGGACGCTGGCGTAGCCGAGGCGCTGCCAGTAGTAGCCCATGATCTGGAACAGGCCCCAGGAGGCGGATTCCAGGGCGGCGCTGTCGTGGATCTGCCGGGCCTGGGCCAGGCGCGGGTGTTCGGCGACGCCGCCGGCATAGCCGCCGGGGCGGGCGTTGATCAGGGCGGGATAGCGGGCGGCCAGGGCCTCGACGGTCGCCTCTGGACTGGCGAGGCCGGGCAGGACATGGCGGTGCTCGAACAGGCGCTCGCGCATGACGTGCCGCTCGAAAAGGATCACCGGCCGTCCGTTGGCGAGAAAACCTTCCCCTTGGCTCTCCACTACGTTGACGGCCAGCACGCTGGCCAGCGGCACGCCGAGGCGCTCGGCGGCCTGCTCGAGGTCGCGTTGCTTGAGCAGGTGGCCGGTGTCCTGCCCGGCCAGGGCGACCATGGTCTTGGGACCGGCGACGCCGTCGGCGACCAGCCCGGCGCGGCGCTGGAAGTCGCGCACGGCCTGCTCGGTCTTCTCGCCATAGTGGCCGTCGGGATAGAGGCCGGCGCCCTGGGCGTTGAGTTGCTTCTGCAGGACCAGGACTGCCTGGTTGCGGTCGTCAAGGCGAAGGGCATTCATGCGGGGTCCACCTTCTTTTCCAAGAAGCGGCGGGCCGCCGCACGGACGGTTTCGACGCCGATCAGGCCGACCATCGATCCGAAGAAGGGGGCGACGCCGGGCGAGACGCCGAGCAGCTCGGTGCTGTAGCTGACGCCCAGGCCGATGAAGCCGCACAGCGGGGCCTCGAGCAGCAGCTGCCGCAGGCGCCCGCCGGTGTAGGCGATACGCAAGGCGGCGACGACGAAGGCGAGCACGCCCGCGTAGAGGGCCGGCCAGTTGCTTTGGACCCAGGCGGCGAGCCAGGCCCAGGTTTCCGGTTTGTCGGGCATGCGGTGCATCCTGTTCATAGGGGCTGTCAGTCCCAGAGGTTGATGAGGTCTTGCCGCTGCGGCGGCGGCGCCTGCTCGGGCAGGATCACGCGCTGGCCGTGGGGCAGGATGGGGCCGAGGTCGGCCAGGCCCGGGTTGGCCTCGAGCACGGCCTCGACCACGCCGGCGGTGCGGCCGTAGTGCCGCCAGCAGAGAGCGTCGAGGGTGTCGCCCTGGTGGGCGATGACCTCGGCCATCAGATCAGCTCCACGGTGGTGCGCACGGCACCGAGCAGGTCGCGGATCGCCCAGCGGGCATCGCGGCGGTATTCGTCGACGCTGGGGGTGAGGTCGTCGGCGCGCTGGTTGCCGTCGGCTGTGCTGTCGTAGCTGCGGTAACGCTCGGCCAGCTCGGCGCCGGCGCTGCAGTAGACGGCGCGGCGGTAAAGGTGGACGAGTTCGCTTTCGCCCTTGATCGAAACGGCCGGCACGTCGACCAAGGCCGCGTAACCGTTGGCCTGCTCGCGGGCCTTGTACTGGGCGAGTTCGCGGTTGACGGTGATCATCGCGTTGACCGCGGCGACCTCGAGGCGGGCATTGGTGATGCTGCTATCCAGACGCAGGGCGGCGCGCAGGTGGTCGGCGTCGATGTCCGGGAACCAGCCGTCGTTGACCAGGGTGAATGGCTCGGCGCTGCCGCCGTTGGCGATGAATCCGCTCATGCTGTGCTCCAGGTTCGGCGGTGGGCGGGACGTCACCTGGGCAGAGAACTGCCTGGATCAACCCCGCGCCGCCGGGTTCGCGTGGGGACGCTCAGTCCGCGGCCGGGGCCGCGATGTTCTTCAAGAGGCGCTCGGCGCGCTCCAGATCCTTCTTGCCGCCGCAGCTGCCATGCAGGTCGATGGCGCGCTTGAGGAGGTCTATGCCAATCAGCAGGCGCGGCAGCTCCGGTGCCTCGCCGTCGAGGGTGGCGCGTGCGGTGGCCAGCAGCAGCTTGGCGCGCGCTTCGTCGGGCATGTCCTGCTCCGCGGTGAGTTCCTGGGTGCGCTCGAGCACCGCCAGGTCGAAGGTGCCGCCAGCCTTCTGTGCCTTGAGGGCGGCGTTGGCCACCTCCTCGGCGACCAGGCAACCAGTGGTGCGGGCAAAGCGGTCGGGCATGAGCAGGCCGTGCTGGAGCACATAGGTGGCAATGTCCAGGGCGCCGGCGTAGTCGCCGGCATCCATCCGCCAGACCATCAGGGTGGTCAGCACCTCGTCCTGGGCGCCCTGCCCGGCGGACAGCACTCCTTCGACGTAGGGGGCATAGCTCGGCAAAAGCTCGCGCTTCAGCTCGGCCTTGCCCTGCTCGGACTGGATCTGCCTGAGCCGGGCGCGGTCCTGGGCGAGCTGCGACAGCTGCAGCTCGTAGGTGGTCGCGCCGGCCATGGAGTGGGTGGGGGCGCTGGCCGCGGCCTCCTTGGCTGCGCGCTTGCGCAATTGGCTACGCTGGGCGGGACTCAGGGCCATGCTCAGACCTCCTCGATGTTCTCGACCAGCGCGCAGAGGCCGAAGTCCTCAATGACGTAGGCGTCGTTGGACGATTGGTAGTCGGCGATGCGGTCGTAGTCGGGTTCGTCGCGGATATGCCGGCGGCGCGCGCCTTCCTGGTAGTAGATCGACAGGTTGTCGAGGGTGGTGATCAGCACGGTACCGGCCGGGAAGAACGGTGCATCGACGATGGGCAGGCCGCCCAGGCGGGCCTTGGTGACGATCTCGGCGGCGGCGTTCTCTTCCTGGTTTGAGGCGGCGCCTCGCTCGACGGCGGCCAGCAGCTTGCCGTGCAGCAGGTCGCGGGAGACCAGCACGACCAGGTCCGGGTGCGATCGATGCCAGGGGTCGAGCATCTGCACGGCGTCGTAGACCAGGGCGTCGAGGTTCTTGTAGTCGCCGGTGGCACCGATGGTGACCTCGCCGGAGGCGTCGACCACCTCGTCGAGCACGCGCTCGGGGGCGCCGGTGCGGATCTTCTGCAGCCAGCCGATGTTGACGTCCTGCAGCAGCGGGTTGGTGCCGATGTCGGTCGCAGCGGCGGCACTGGTACCGTTGAAGCCGATCATGATGCGGTCGAGGGCCTGCCGCGCGGCAATCGCGCTCTGCAGGCGGACCTGGAAGTCCGGGAAGCGCGCCCAGGCGTCGACCCGCGCATAGGGGAAAGCGCTGTCGAAGTTGGTCTGCTTGCAGCTGTAGCTGTCCTTGGTCAGGACGACGCGCTCGGCCGGGTTGCGGCGGGTGCCGGCCGCGGTGTTGGTGCGGCTGGCGATGGGGCCGTTGACGCCCAGCAGGATGGCCTCGCCCTCCTGCTCGGTCACCGGAACGATGTTGATGCGGCGCAGGAAGTCGCTCGACTCCTGGATCTTGGTTTCCAGACGCTGCTGGACAGCCGGGGCGACGTTGAATTTCACGATGGCCGAGGTAATGCCGTTGAGTTTGGCCACCTGGGTCAGGTAGCCATTGAAGACTTTGCGGGTTTCTTCACGCATGGGGGACTCCGGGGATAGTCGCTTAGAAGTCGGCCAGGATCTGGCCATTACCGCCGGTGGCGGGCGGGCGCTGCTGCTGGCTGTGGTCCTGGGTGTTGCCGAGCGAGGTCGTGAGGGCGGCCAGGTCGGCGGAGAGCTGCTGCACCTTGGTGGTCAGCTCGGCGGTGGTCCGCTGTTCGGCGGCAAAGGCCTCGGCCTGCTCCTTGACGTGCTCGGCGATGGCCTCGACGGCCTGGCCGATTTGGCTGAACTCGCCGTCATCTTTCGCCTGCTTGCCCTTCAGCAGCGCCTCGACGCGGGCGAACAGGGCGGCGCCGACGCCGGGCTTGTCCTCGACCTCCTCGAATTCCAGCACCGCCTCGGTGGCGGCGGTGAACAGCGAATCGGCGTTGGATTTGCGGGACTTGAGCGGGCTGGCGTCCGGGTTCTGCTGGGCGAAGGCGAGCATCTCGGTGCCGATGCTGGCCGGGGAGTCGGTGACGGCCAGGCCCATCAGGTAGGCCTTGCCGGTGCCGGCGAACTTTTCCAGGACCTCGATGCTGGTGAAGATCTTCTGCTTGAGCTTGTTGACCATGTTGACCAGGTCGTCGGTCGGCTCGATCTGCGCGAACAGGGCCAGGCGCTTCTGGCCGTCGATGTCCACCTCCTCGGCCTTGACTGCCAGGACGTCGCCGTAGGCGCGGAACGGACTGTCCGGCAGGGCGCTGCGGTAGTGCTCCATCCAGATCCGCGCGCCGTACTTGGCACGGTCGTAGGTGCTGGCCATTTCCTCGATCCAGCTGCGCTCGATCTGGCGGCCGTCGGTGGTCGCGCCCTCGACGGCGACGCGGAACCATTTGGAGCGGAATTTCTTCTTCATGCGGGGCTGTCCTCAAAGCGTTTGCCGGGTGGCGATGCAGTGAGGGCATGGTCGGCAGGCGCCGCGGGAGCGGCAACGACGGGGGGTTGTAGCGCGGCGCGCTACAGGGGCGAGCGACAGCGCCGGCGCGCGCGAGCGGGCAGCATCGCCGCCATGACAGCCATCGAACTCATCCCCCTCGACACCCGCCGCCAGGCCAAATTCTTGTACTGGATGGGGTGGCGCATCTGCGAGATCGCCGAAGCCACCGGCGAGAAGGAAAAGACCCTGCACACCTGGAAGTCGCGCGACGAGTGGGACCGCGCAGACAGCGTCGAGCGCATCGGCGGCGCCCTGGAAGCCCGGCTGGTCCAACTGATCCTGAAAGAGAGCAAGACCGGCGGCGACTTCAAGGAAATCGACCTGCTGCACCGCCAGCTCGAGCGGCAGGCGCGCATCCAGCGCTACCAGGGCGGCGGCAGCGAAACGGATCTGAATCCGAACCTCGCAAAGCGCAACGAGGCGCCGAAGAAGCCGCCCAAGCGCAACGAGTTCGGCGAGGAGGAGATCGAGCGGCTCACCGAGGCCTTCGTGGACGGCTGCTTCGAGTACCAGCTCGACTGGTACCGGGCCGGCAACCAGCGCACGCGCATGCTGCTGAAGTCGCGGCAGATCGGGGCGACCTACTACTTCGCCCGGGAAGCGCTGATCGACGCCATCACCACCGGCCGCAACCAGATCTTCCTGTCGGCCAGCAAGGCGCAGGCCCACCAGTTCAAGAACTACATGCAGGCCTTCATCCAGGAGGTGCTCGGCCGGCAGCTGAGCGGCGACCCCATCGTGCTGTGGAACGGCGCCGAGCTGCATTTCCTCGGCACCAACTACCGCACCGCGCAGGGCCGCAGCGGAAATTTCTACTTCGACGAGTTCTTCTGGGTCCACGGCTTCGACGAGCTGAACAAGGTCGCCTCGGGCATGGCCCTGCACAAGAAGTGGCGCAAGACCTACTTCTCGACGCCGTCGAGCAAGGGGCACCCGGCCTATCGGTGGTGGACCGGCGAACGCCTGAACGAAGGCAAGCCGACCGCCCAGCACCTCAAACTCGATGTCGGCCACGACGCCCTGGCCCAGGGCCGGCTGTGCGAGGACAAGATCTGGCGGCAGATCGTGACCATCCTCGACGCCAGCGGCCGCGGCTGCGATCTGTTCGACCTCGAGGAGCTGCGCTTCGAGTACAACGCCGAGCAGTTCGCCAATCTGCTGATGTGCGAGTTCGTCGACGACGGGGCGAGCATCTTCCCGCTGGCGATGCTGCAGCCGTGCCAGGTCGACAGCTGGGTCGAGTGGGCCGAGGACTTCAAGCCGTTCGCCATGCGCCCGTTCGGCGACCGGCAGGTGTGGGTCGGCTATGACCCGGCCGAAACCGGCGACAGCGCCGGCCTGGTGGTGGTCGCCCCGCCGCTGGTCCCGGGCGGCAAGTTCCGCGTGCTCGAGCGGCACCAGTTCCGCGGCATGGACTTCGCCGCGCAGGCCGAGTTCATCCGAAAAGTGACCCAGCGCTACTGGGTGACCTATATCGGCCTCGACACAACCGGTATGGGCACCGGCGTCGCCCAGTTGGTACGCCAGTTCTTCCCGAACCTGACCACCTTCAGCTACTCGCCGGAGGTGAAGACCCGCCTGGTGATGAAGGCATGGGACGTGATCCACAACGGCCGGCTGGAGTACGACACCGGCTGGATCGACCTCACCAGTTCGCTGATGGCGATCCGCAAGACCATGACCGCCAGCGGCCGGCAGATGACCTACGTTGCCGGCCGCACCGAAGAAACCGGCCACGCCGACCTGGCCTGGGCCCTCATGCACGCCCTGCACAACGAGCCGCTGGAGGGGCAGACCGCCGCCAATACCAGCATCATGGAGATCTACTGATGATGACCACGCTCAGCCGCCTGGCTGGAAAATTCCGCGCGCCCACGTCCCGGCAACCGGCGGCGCCGGCGGGCGGTGTCGAGGCCTTCACATTCGGCGATCCGACGCCGGTCCTGGATGGCAATGAGGTCCTGGACTACCTCGAGTGCTGGTTCAACGGCCGCTGGTACGAGCCGCCGATCAACCTTGACGGCCTGGCCCGCTCGACCCGGGCGAGCGTCTATCTGCAGAGTGGGCTGACCTTCAAGCGCAACATGCTCAGCCGCACCTTCGTCCCCCACCGCCTGCTAAGCCGGGAGGCCTTCGAGCAGTTCGCCCTGGATTGGCTGTGGTGCGGCAATGCCTACCTAGAGCGGCGGCGCAGCCGGCTGGGCGGCACGCTGTCGCTACAACCGGCGCTGGCCAAGTACATGCGCCGCGGGCAGGACCTGGACAGCTACTTCATGGTCCGCGGCTGGAAGGATGAGCACGAATTCGAGGCCGGGACCATCTGCCACCTGCGCGAGGCGGACATCAACCAGGAGGTGTACGGCCTGCCGGAGTGGCTGGCGGCGCTGCAGTCGGCGCTGCTCAATGAAAGCGCGACCCTGTTCCGGCGGCGCTACTACCTGAACGGCAGCCACGCCGGCTTCATCCTCTACGTAAGCGACGCGGCGCAGAACGAGAAGGACATCGACTCGATGCGCGAGGCTCTGAAGAAGTCGAAAGGGCCGGGCAACTTCCGCAACCTGTTCCTCTACAGCCCGAACGGCAAGAAGGACGGTATCCAGGTGATACCGATCAGCGAAGTGGCGGCGCGGGACGAGTTCAGCAACATCAAGAACATAACGCGTGACGACATGCTGGCCGGGCTGCGCATCCCGCCGCAGTTGATGGGAGTTGTGCCGCAGAACGCCGGCGGGTTCGGTTCGGTGAAGGATGCGGCGCTGGTCTACGCGGCCAACGAGCTGGAGCCGATCCAGGCGCGGATGCTGGCCGTGAATGAGTGGGTTGGAGAGGAGGTGATCCGGTTCAAGCCCTACGAGCTGGCCGCCCAGGCCTGACAGCCTGCCCCTACCGATCAAGCCGCCCTCGAGGCGGCTTTGTTGATTGCCCGAGGCTAGGCCTTACTTTCCGTGATCAGCTCAATCAGCAGCTCGATTGCCAAGGCCTTCGCCGTCAGACCACCCAGTTGCGTCGATTTTTCGCCCCTTAGTGTGGATACGGTGATGCACCCATGCTCGACTCGATAGGTAGCCGTGTAGGTTTTGCCATTGTATTCGACAGACACACGCTCCGCCGGGTCGTTGTACTGTTTCATCCGCATCTCCCTCTGTGATCGCTTCCGGGCCAAAGTATGGCTCGGCTCATCCTAGACCAGTTCGCCCACCTCGCAACGCATGAGTTCGACCTATTCATTTAGGAGCGGCAGTGGCTGCCCCCGGCGCGCGCAGTTGTCCCCCCACGGCACCTGCGGGCTAAATCGGTCGCTTTTTCTTCACACCTTCGGAGCGGCGCAGGGCAGGCAGGCTGTGCGCTGCGCAGGAGACCTCAGGGGAGGAAAAAACCTTCATATCCCCTCACCGGCGCTGCCGGCCGGCTACGCGCAAATCTCCCGCATCCAGGCACGCCCATGCGATGCCTTGATGATGGCCAGTTGCTATAGTCCGCGCTCCATTTTTCCCGGAAAGGACATCCCCATGCGAATTCCCATCATCCTCATGCTCGTCGCTGCCACCTCCATGGCCATGGATGCCGACGCCCGACGCAGGTCCGGCGGCAGCTCGAAGTCCTACTCGTCGAGCCGCAGCTACAGCGAGCCCGCCCCCGCACCTGCCGCCAGCTTCGCCTCGGGCCGGCGCTACGTGTCCGTCCCCAGCCTGAACGTCCGCAGCGAGCCGGCCACCTCCGGCCAGGTGCTGAGGAAGTTGAAGAAGAACCAGGTCGTCAATGCCTACCAGTTCGAGTCCGATTGGGTGCGCATCTCTGCGGACGACACCACCCCGGAATGGGTGATAGGCAGCTCCCTGTCCAAGTCCAAGCGGTAACACCAGTCGCTGCCGCCTCGAACGGCACAGCCCCGCCGCCCGCGATCAATCCGCGGCGCGGCGCCCTCGATGACCGCCTCATTCCCTGCTCCTCGCCCACCCGACAAATCGCCCAGAGCGCGCCCCTGCGCGCCTTGCACCGCGGCAAATCCCGCGCTTCATACTGAGTTCGCCCCGGCGCGTCAGCGCCGATGCCGAAGGCTGGCCCGTGAAGGAGCGAAACCGCCGTTGCATTGAACGGGCAAGGGTGCACGGTGCCTCTCGGCGTACAGCGACTGGAAGGGGCCGGGTTCAGGATCACGCCGTGCTGGCAGGCGGCCTCGACCGGGTACCCTCCGCGCCGAACGGCGCGAAGTGAGGGGCCATCATCTGCATGGGTAGCGCCTGACATCGTGGGTAAGAGCTGCGGGGTGGCCAAAGGCTCTGCTTTCACCCGTAGGGTGGTACCACTAGACCTTAAAAATTGCATAACAGCACGAGGCCATTACGGCTACAGGCCAGCACCACCAACCAGATGGCGAGCGACGAAGAAAAAACGGCAGGCATTCAAGCCCTGAAGCCCCGAAAAAGCCCCAGAAACTCAGCGTAGACAACGACAGAAAGCCGCGGAGCGGCTGGCGACGGATGGCGAATCAGGCGGGCGGGAAGAGCCGATCAAGCTCCGCGCGGATCTCGGCGAGCGACCAGTCCGGGTTATCCACCGCCAGAGTGTGGGCGGCTGCGGCCTTCGCCCGGTTACGATTCAGCTCATGGGCCTCGGCGAGCTTCACAACCTTCGCCTTGCGAACGGCCTGAGCCTTGCGGTGCGACGACTTGCGTTGCATCGCCGCGCCCAGCTCCTGGATGGCAGCCTGCTGCTCGCGCACCTTCACTCCGCGCAGCAGGGACTCGCGCTGTGCCTTCTTCCTGGTGCGCGCCTCGGCCAACTGATGGCCGAGCCCCAGATCGATGAAGAAGCGCGGCCGCAGGTGGATCGTCACCCGCGTGACCCACTGCTGCCCATGCTTGAATATGCGGCGTACGCGCCGGCGGACATAACCGGCGGCCTCCAGGGCGGAGAGCGTCCGCGACACACGGCACTCGGACAGCCCCGTATCCTCCGCCAGCCCGCGCTGACGGTTCAGACGGAACGCCCCGTTCTCATCCAGCCACCCGAGTGCCAGGGTGGCCAGATCTAGGCGGGCCAGCATCGGCTCCGCCATGGCCGCAAGAGCGTCCCAGCGCTGCCGCTTCGTCCGGCAGCCAGAGGCATGGATCGTATCCAACCGGCGCAGCCAGCGGCGCTTGCGCTCGCGCGCCTCCTCCGCTACCCGCGCCGCAGCCGTACCCAGCAGACCGCGCCGCTGCTTTTCCGAAAGCGCGCGCGGACGTCGCCCGGCGGCATGCCCCGCAACCGCCGCAGACAGCGGCGCCGAGGCATGCCCCGACAGACCGGCATAGGCGCCGGCCTCGGGCGAACTGGCGGGAGGCTTCAGTCTCATCGGGAGGCTTTACGCTCCCCGCCGACAACCGCCCTGACCGGCACGAGACTCCGCCCTTCCCGGCTCAAGGCATCCTCCGCCTTCGCCCGCAGCTCGCCGCAGCGCGCCTCCACAGACTTCAGCCGATCGATGAACTCCGGCAACAGCGGCACATCCTCGGCACCGATCTGGCCATCGGCCAGAATCTCGCTGCCCAGCTCCACCGTCTGCCCGAGCCGCGCCACCAGTTGACCGAACACCCCGACCGGGCAAGCATCGCCGCCCAGCGCACGGGCGCCGGTCAGCCCGTGACGGCTGGCAAGCTCGTTGAGGCAATACTCCCGATACTCGCCATCCAGCGCCTGCACCCAGGCCTCCTCGATCCAGCCCGGCAGGTCAACCTCACCGCTCAGCCATCGCCCAACCCGGCGCAGCCAGGCGCCGGAAGCCTTCAGAAAAACGCCGGTGTTATTACCTCGGGCGAGGAGATCGAAGTCCGGCACGTCCTTGGCGACGGCCTTCTCGGGGATCATCTGATGCAGGCGGCTGCTCAGCGCCTGCGCGAAGTCGTCCTGGCTGAGATTGGTGCGCGCGATCATCAGGGCCGCATGGGCCACCAGCACCTGATCGCGCGAGATAGACGGCTGTCGTGGGTTGGACGTGTCCATGTTGGACTGCTGCTCCTACTCTGCCAACGTCCTGCTGCACCGTTACCGCCCGGCACAGCAGGACGAACGGGTCAGGTATCAGTTTTCTGGGATGGGAAGGGGCGTAGCTCATGAGCGGTGTAGGAGCCATCATCATTGATGGTCACGGTGATCTTGCGATTTCTCATGATCGCCTTATGGATCGCCGCTGGGCTGACACCAATTGCCCGGGCAACCGCTGCCTGTCCTATCTGAATGACTAGGTCATGCAACGAGATTTGATTCATGCCGACACCTCAGCGGGTTTAGACGCAGAGGATATTAACCGCCAGTAACCACCATATCAACACCGCCAGTAAATTAAAATTATTAACCAACGGTTTATAGTGGCCGCATGCCCAAGAAGAAGCCTCTAGCCACTGAACTTTTGGCCGAGAGCCAAGCCGCTCACGCTCTTTTCCTTGCGAAAAAGAACGCGCTGAAGCTCAGCCAAAAAAAAATTGCCGATGAGATAGGCATCTCACCAGCAGCCGTGGCTCATTACCTGAATGGAACGAATCCGCTGAATGCCAAGTTTGCGGCGGCACTTGCACGGCTTCTCAATGAGCCAGTGGAAAGTTTCAGCCCGCGTCTTGCCGCTGAGATAGCCAAAATGGCCGCAGTGACCGAGCACAGCAACGTCGCCCCCATGCTGCAGCCGCACCGGGAGGCCAGGGAGTATCCGGTGCTTAGTTGGGTCGCCGCCGGTGAGTGTGTCGAATCCTCGGTAGCCTACCCCGCCGGCATCGCCGATGAATGGCTGTCCTCCACCGAAAATGCCGGCCCCCGCGGCTATTGGCTCAGGGTCAAGGGAAAGTCCATGACGGCAGATACCCCGCCCAGCTTCCCGGAAGGCACCCCTATCCTGATCCGCCCAGAAGGCTTCGAGCTGATCAGCGGAAAGTTCTACATCGCCCGCCACAAAGAGGGCGAATACACCTTCAAGCAGTACATCGTCGACGCCGGTGTCGGCTACCTCGTGCCCCTCAACCCGGCCTACCAGACCGTTGCCCTAGACGGCTCCTGGGAAATCATCGGCCGCGCGATCGACGCCAAGATCACTGGAATGTAACGAATTGCAGTCGGGCGTGCTCCGGTGCGGCACCAACCCAGGACGATCCAGCACCACACGGAAGGAAGCAACCATGAAGAAACTCATCACCCTCTTGATTAGCGCCATTCTCGCCACCGGCACCGCCGCCGCACTCGCCCACAGCGGCGGCACCGATGCACAGGGATGTCATGTTGATCGCCGCAGCGGCGTCAAGCACTGCCATTGATATTCTCCGCCTCCCAGCCTTTACCGGGAGGCCTTCTTCTTTACATAGCAAGGAAGCCCCCGTGCGCTTCAAATTGTTCGCAGCTTCCCTGCTGCTCGTCCTCATCGCCCCGCTTTCCCATGCCTTCCAGGTTACCGAAGCGCCCCGCACGTTCCGCGAAGCCAAAGAGATCGCTTGGACGATCTACGCCGAGCGACCGGTGGACTTCTACTGCGGCTGTAAGTACGAAGGAAACCGCATCGACCTGAAGAGCTGCGGGTATTCGGTCCGAAAAGACGCCAACCGCGCCGGCCGTGTCGAGTGGGAGCACGTCGTCCCGGCCTGGGTGATCGGCCACCAGCGCCAATGCTGGCAGAAAGGCGGGCGCGACAACTGCACCGACAACGACCCGGCCTTCGCAGCAGCCGAAGCCGACCTGCACAACCTGGTGCCCAGCGTCGGCGAGGTGAACGGCGATCGTTCGAACTTCGCCCTGGGCATGGTCACGGACAAGCCGACCCAGTACGGGGCCTGTCCGATGGTGGTGAACTTCAAGGAGAAGGCCGCCATGCCACCGGAGTATGCCCGGGGTCCTGCAGCGCGGATCTACCTCTACATGGCCGACCGCTACAAGCTGCGTCTCTCCAGCCAGGATCGCCGCACCTACGAGGCCTGGAACAAGATGTACCCAGTCAGCGAGTGGGAGCAGTGGCGCAACCAGAAAACCGCCTGCGCCATGGGCTGGGGTAACCCCTATGTCGGGCCGGTAGACATGGCCAGTTGCTTGGGTACGACGAGCAAGAAAGCTGCTCCGATCAAAGCAGCAGCTCAGGCGACCAGCAGCAGCTCGGCCTACAACTGCTCTGCGAAGAAAACCTGCGGGCAGATGGCAAGCTGCGAAGAGGCCGAGTTCCATCTGAACGAGTGTGGCAATGGCCGACTTGACAGGGACAATGATGGGGTGCCGTGCGAGTCGCTGTGCAAGTAATCAAGATCATCCGCGCCGTCGAGCTGCGCGAATCCGGCGCGCCGATCGCCATCGTCGGCGAAGATCAGTGGCAGCGTGTGATGTTCGGGTGAGCTGACGATTAAGAGAGGACAGCATTTTTGGACTGAGGCGGGTGATACTCAGCACGTGCAACATATAAAGATGAGATCAGTTACGGAGTGCTCAACAGAACAAACAGAAAGATCTTATTATTCTTTTTTATCAATCACAAAGTTTGGCACTTCAACCAGCGGCAGGAGTACAGGATTAAATCCTGCCCTGGCTGACAAACTGTATGCATGCTCACGAATGAACGGAAGAAGTATTATCGGAGCATTTTTGACAGCCCAGTCCTGAATATACTCCACAGGAAACCTTTCAACATCAACCTTAAAATTACCAACCACAGTTACAATTAGACTATAAGGGCGATCCAATTTCTCCGGCGCGGCATCTGCAGGCTTAATTGACAGCTGTACTTTTACTCCAATTGTAGAGTTTTCCTCATCAAATTTTGTATTGAAAATTGTATATTCAGCGGACTTAGCATAATTATCATCCTCAAAGCGAAAACGATCATGAACAGTTAGCTCAAGCTTTTCAATGAGGACGCCAATCAGTTGTATCGGGTGATGCTTCATTTTATCAGGCCGCCGCCGCGAAATAGTCTTCCGACCTCGGCACGAGCATGCAGCCCTGCAAGGCTTGGGCCCATTGACTGGCGGTAGCAGAAAGCCTGCTACCGCCATAGTACGGACCTTGTTTGACGGGAGAACCCGCCACAGTAAATTCTTCTTGGATTACCATCTCGGCATGATGGCTTTCAGCCAAGAAAGGCTGTTCACTTTGACATGCCATAAGGAAGGATACGGTAGTGCTGTCTTGATTGGCTAGACTGCGCTCCAGCATCTCGCTATAAGACATGCCGCGAAGACGATCCATAGCAGCCTTGCGGGCTGCCTTCATTTTTTCTGTAGTTCTAAATGCAGCCATTCTAGTGCCCTCTTTATTTAGGCAGAAGATACATGCATCGACTTAATACAGCTTGTATCTCTTACCGCAAAACAGCTTGCGTTACCTACGATCATAGCAAGCGGATCATTAGTAGGAGGATTCTGATTCTTAAAAAGAATCTTTACCTTCTTTCCGCCCAACGCTTCTTCGTATAGCTGTATATATAAATCTACAACACCATACAAAAGCTTTTCTATTCCTTGAAACTGCGCTCTAGTTAAATCAAAAATACAACTCAACTTTAGATGTTCAATTGCAAACGCTGCCAACTCTTGCCTTAGTTCAAGGTGGTGCTCTGGATCATCGAGGTATAAAATCTCCTCATCATCAGCCTCCACCTCAACCTGTATCACGGCCAGACTCTGATCATCTTGGCCGTGGAAAGCTTGCTGTTTACTAGCCCTCTCAGCCCATTTGATGGCGTAATGGGTCGAGACTGCCAGATGATCGTATTCAATGGCCGTCCAAAAGTAAGCGCCAGTGCCTATCCGGCCTGGTTTAGTGATGAATCCATCATGCTCAATCTTCCGTGCCATTGACATGCAGGTACCGTGAGATCCCTTGAACGACTGTGCAGCCACAAGCCTCTTCATCCTTACAGAATAGGCAAACCTAGAAATGGTTCCCTGCATTAGCAACCATCAACGAAACGACAGAAGGACCATTTGGCCTCGTCTTTGCCGATTATCTGTACTTATTGCAGAAGCTTCAACTCGAGTTCAGTTTTTTGTGGATAACTTTTTCCTTTTTACACCTAACCTACTGTCATTCAAAAAGTATTTTTATTGACCGAAAAACCATAAAATGTGGATAATGTGTTGATAAGTAATCTATTTTGCAAGGCCTATTGATTGATCGGGGGAGCGATTGCCGGAAGGAAAAGCCACCCTCGCCGGCTCGCCCTGCTCTCTTGCCATCCCTGGCGGCTCGCTGTGCACCACGATATGCCCCATGCCAATCTTGAAGTTCTTGATCACCGCGATGCACACGTTCCAGGCCTCGCGGGCCACGGCATCACCCGCCTCGACCACGTTGCCCTGCTCGTCGATGATCGCCAGCCGCGCCGGGCGGCCGTCGGCGGTGGCGAGCTGGTAGCCGCTGGTGACGTTGGCACTGATGCAGCCATGCTCAAGGGTGCCGGTTTCCGGAATGCCGATCATGCCATCACCTCCACACGCACAGCCCCTAGGGCACGCAGGTGAACGAGGTCGGCGACACGGGCGGTGGACGGCAGCGATAGCCAGCCGATGACCACCCCGGCGCGACCGATCAGTCGAATGCTCGTACTGTTGCGCTTCATTGCCCAACGCCCTCCGCTGCAACCTGATCCAGGCTCGCCGTCACCAGAAGGGCAATACCGACGGCATGATGGTTTTGATCGATACTCGCCACTCTCATGGCCTCCCAGTCCTCGGCCGCTAGCGCCGCAGTGGAGCGGCTACTTGCGCTCAAAAATCCCTCAACATGCTTGTTCATCGCCTCGTCCATCCACTGGTCCGGCATCGTGATGGTCATGCTCATGGTCTCGTTTCCCCCGATCAGGCCGCACTGGAGCGGTAGTTGGCGACCAGCTCATGCACGCAGGCGACCAGAAGCTCGTAGGCAAGCTTCCGGTCGGTGGGCAGCAACAGCGGCAGGGTGAGTGATGCGCCGTTCACCTCAAAGCGGAAGGCGGTGCGCTGCCGGTCGGTAAAGGCGGGATTCAGCAGCAGGCACAGGTCGAGATAGTCGACCGGCAGGTAGTGGCTGCCGCGGCCAAGACGGATTGCTTCGCGCAGCGTCAGCTCCAGGTCGCCGACCAGCAGATACTCGTCGACCTCGGGCACGATGCTCGGCGTTACGCCGTTGGCCACATCCTCCAGGAAGCGGGCTACCCGCTCGCCGGTATCGTCGCGGCGGGCCAGGGTCACGGAGTTGACGCTGTCACCCAGCTCGACGCGCACCTGGGTGGCCGCATCGCACTGCTCGACGGTAACGAAGGCCATGCAGCAGATCACGCCCTGCGCGTTGGCAAGGCCATGGATGAAGGTGCCGTTCTTGACGATCTGCTCGGCCAGTTGCAGCCGAGCAGCGGATGGAAGGGTGACGGTATTCATGCGGTAAGCCTCCGAAGCGATCTGCAGCGCAAGCGCTGTCCTGAAATTCCGGAGACAAAATTAACCTTTAGTAATCGTATAATCAACACCGCTAGTTAATTTTGATTAATCCGACCTAGCTTATTGGAATGGCTCAATCAGGATGCTGATTGGTCCAGGTCAGCTGGACGGCTCCACCTTCCAGCCGCGTCATGCGCACGCTTTCTTCTTCGCTCAACTGCTCGAGCAGCAGATCCCAATCGTCCTCCCGCTCGCCTGGCTCGCGTGCGATGACAGTCCGGCGCTGCAATTGTGCGCTCGGGCTCATGACCTGCCGATGGATGCGGCGGGCGAGCAGCTCGTAGGAAGTCGGGGTAACGGAAGCGTATGCGTTGGGTTTGGCCATGGGGAAATCCCTAGTCTGTATATGCATACAGATATTATGGCCACTGAATTGCCATCATTGGAAGTAGGGGCTCTATTTCGCGCCTCTCAATCCCCTCGAACGATGTTGGAAAACAGGAACACCCTATGCAGGGCTATCAATCCCAGTCCTCGCTCGCCACCCACGCCCCGCTGCGCCGGTCAATCTGGAGCAGCCGGGGCGCTCCACCCTTCGGCACCATCACCATGTCGATGGTTCTGCCCTGGCGCCCATCAGGCGCAATCCCACGCATGTAAATCACCAGCCGCTCGAACGTGTCCAGCACCAACTGGCGCACCTGCTCCCGCGCAGCATAGTCGTCCTGCTCGACCAGTGCGGCCAGCTCCGCCCAACGTTCGGCCTGTGCCGGCTCGACATGAACCGACGCCACCGACAACTCCCGCTCCAGCTGCCGCACCCGGGCCTGCGCAGCAGTCTGCTGCTGCTCCAACTCCCGCGCCCGCCGCACGAACGCCAGCGGCGCCGCACCGCTCTCGTCGGCCAGCAGCGCATCGGTGATCTTCGCCAGTTGCTTATCCAGTTCTTCGACCTGCAATCGCGCCTCGGCCAACTGCTGCCGCAGATCCTGGCCATCGACCGCAGCCTGCTGCAGCCGCTGCAGGTTCATCTTGTCGGCACAGTACGCCAGCAACGCCCGCTCGATCGGCACCACGCTGCAGCTGCCACCGGCCGAGCAACCGCCATTCTTGCTGTAGGAGGTGCAGTGCAAGCGCCGATGCCCATCGGCCAGAGTGCCATCCTCCCGGCGCCGATTCATGATGTTCTGCGCCACCAGTGCCGTGCCGCAGTAGCCGCACCACGCCAGGCCGACACCTGTGATGATGCCTGGAATCTCCCCCGCGCCACGCCGCCTGTACCGCTGCCCGGCCAGCAGTTGAAGCTCGTCGAACTCGGCATCGCTCAACACCCGCGGGTAATACTCCTCGAGGAGATAGTCCTCGCCATCTACCGAGATCCGCTTCGCCCCCCGCAGCGCCGGAAGCCGCACCAGACGGTAGATCTGCTGACCGGCGATGCCCCAGTCGCTGAGCATGTGGCCCTGTGCGTGCATGAGCTTGGCCGCGCGCCCTGCACCAAGTCCACTGCGGTAGAGATCCAGCGCGGCCCGCACTGCCTCGACCCGCTCCGGGATCAGCTCCCAGCCCTCTCCCGTCCAGCGCACCCACTGCGGGTCCTTGCCGTTGCGGATCAGCCCCCGGTAAGTGCCTGCCTGCCAGCCCTCGCACTGCCGCCGTATCGAGGCCTTCACCCGCTTGCTCTTGGTGTCCGACTCCTCGTGGGCACGGATCATCACCAGCAGCGAGTACACCAGGTCCATCGGCTGCGCCTTGAGCCCTTCCCGGTTGTATTCCCGGCCGTCGCTGGCCGTCACGACCGTGATCCCGGCGTTGATGATCTGCGCAAGCTGCGCCTGCGCCTGGAGCGGCTCCGCCCGGCTCAGCCTGTCCAGCCCCTCGACGATCAGCACCGACCCGGCCGGAATCCGCCCCTCGTCCACCGCCAGCAGAAACACCCCAAGCGCACCCTGCTTGACGTGCTTCTGGTGGTAAGCCGACAGCCCCTCATCCCTCAGCGAAAGCGTCTCGTCCAGTTCCAACCCGCGCGCCGCCGCCCAGGTCTGCGCATACTGCAACTGCCGATCGGCACTGCTTCCCGTCGCTTGCCGCGGATCGGAAAACCGCAGATAGCTGTATACTTTCGCCCCATTTTTCACCGCCGGCCCCCGAGGTCTCTACAACGTCATGTCGAAGAAAGTCGGAAGTATAGGGTTTATATCGCTCGGGTGCCCGAAGGCCACCGTCGACTCCGAACGCATCCTCACCCAGCTGCGCATGGAGGGCTACCAGATCGTGCCGTCCTATGAGGACGCCGACGTGGTGGTGGTCAATACCTGCGGCTTCATCGACAGCGCCAAGGCCGAGTCGCTGGACGCCATCGGCGAAGCCCTGGCCGAGAACGGCAAGGTGATCGTCACCGGCTGCATGGGCGTGTCCGAGGACAGCATCCGTAACGTGCATCCCAGCGTGCTGGCGGTCACCGGCCCGCAGCAGTACGAGCAGGTGGTCAACGCCGTGCACGAGGTGGTGCCGCCGAGCACCGAGCACGATCCCTTCGTCGACCTGGTGCCGCCGCAGGGCATCAAGCTGACTCCGCGCCACTACGCCTACCTGAAGATTTCCGAAGGCTGCAACCACAGTTGCGCCTTCTGCATCATCCCCTCCATGCGCGGCAAGCTGGTCAGCCGTCCGGCAGGCGAGGTGCTGGGCGAGGCCGAGCGCCTGGTCAAGGCCGGCGTCAAGGAGCTCCTGGTGATCTCCCAGGACACCAGCGCCTACGGCGTCGATCTCAAGTACCGGACCGACTTCTGGAACGGCCAGCCGGTGAAGACGCGCATGCTCGAGCTGTGCGAGGAACTCGGCAAGATGGGCGTGTGGGTGCGCCTGCACTACGTCTACCCCTACCCCAACGTCGACGACCTGATCCCGCTGATGGCCGCCGGCAAGATCCTGCCGTACCTGGACATTCCCTTCCAGCACGCCAGCCCGAAGATCCTCAAGGCGATGAAGCGCCCGGCCTTCGAGGACCAGACCCTGGCACGCATCAAGCGGTGGCGGGAGATCTGCCCGGAGCTGACCATCCGCTCGACCTTCATCGTCGGCTTCCCCGGCGAGACCGAGGAAGACTTCCAGTACCTGCTCGACTGGCTGAGCGAAGCCCAGCTGGATCGCGTCGGCTGTTTCCAGTATTCGGCGGTGGACGGCGCACCGGCCAACGAACTGAAAGGCGCGGTGCCGGAGGAGGTCAAGCAGGCGCGCTGGGAGCGCTTCATGGCCCACCAGCAGGCGATCAGCGCCGCGCGCCTGCAGCTGAAGATCGGCAAGGAGATCGAGGTGCTGATCGACGAGGTCGACGAGCAGGGCGCCATCGGCCGCTCCGCCGCCGACGCCCCGGAGATCGACGGCAACGTCTACGTCGACAGCGAGCAGGAACTCAAGCCAGGCGACAAGGTGCGCGTGCGCATCACCGACGCCGACGAATACGACCTCTGGGCGGAAACCCTCTGAGGTCCGCGCCCGCACGCCGCTCCGGCCCTTGCGGAGCGGCGCGCTCCGCAGGACAAGCAGAGCAGAGATAACGCCTGCCTTTCCTGTCTGGCTCTTGACCTATCCCGATGCGGGTAGCAGCCTCCTCATCCAGGCCATCTCGCATCAGCCCAGCTCAAGGAGGCTTATGCATCCGATTTTCTACCCTCTCGCCGGCGCCGTGCTGCTCGCCGGCTGCGCAGGCACCTCCACGACCAGGGACGGCGGCCCGTCAGCCGGACGCTATGAGGGCCATCTGGTCATGGCCCCGGAGATGCATGTCTTCGTCCCCTGCAATGCCGAGGCCCCCCTCTGGCTGGTGGCAGACGAAGCCACCGACCACCGTCTCGAGGCCCAGTACACAAGTCTGGTCAGCGAACCCTACGAGGAAGCCTTCGCGGTCCTGCGCGGCACCCCGGGACCGCAGCTGGACTGCCCGGGCTGCCGCGATTTTCCGGGCAGCTTCCGGGTCAGCGAAATCATCGAATATCGCCTGGCCGAGGCGGGAGACTGTCGGTGAGGTGACTGCGCGCCGTCCGAGCGGAAAGCCCCTGACCGTGAACGGAAAAGGGCCGCAGACCCTGTCCCGGGCGACGCCCGTTGCGCCAGCGCCCAAGCCGCGACGCGCCGGCATCCAGCGGATGCCGGCAAGCACTCAGGCCACTTCCAGATAGCACTTGTGGATGGCGTCGCCCAGACACTGCACCTGCTCGATGTACTCGGTGATCCAGGCATGCATCCCGGTTTCCAAGACCTCCTCGATCACCGTGTAGCGCAGCCGCGCCTCCAGCTCGGCCGCCAGGCGCTGCGCCGGACGGCCGTTGTCGCCGGGCAGCGCAGCGAGGTTCTGCTGCAGCTCGGTCAGGCAGGAGCGCAGCGAGCGCGGCACTTCCGCCCGCAGCAGCAGCAGCTCGGCGACCTTGCCGGCCCGCGGCGAGCCGCGATAGATCTCGGCGAAGGCTTCGAAAGCGGTCAGCGCACGGAGCAGCGCGCTCCACTGGTAGTAGGCACGCGCCGAACGGTCGTTGGGGTCCTCGCTGTCCGCGCCGAGCAGTTCGTAGCGGGCGTCGAGCAGGCGCAGGGTGTTGTCGGCCCGCTCGATGAAGGTACCCAGACGGATGAAGCTGTGCACGTCGCCACGCATCAGGGTACCGTAGGTGGCGCCGCGGAACAGGTGCGAGCGCTCCTTGACCCACTCGCAGAAACGGCTGATGCCGTAGCCGCTCAGTCCCTGCTCGGCAAGGTCGAGCAGGGTCAGCCAGGTGGCGTTGATGTTCTCCCACATGTCCGCAGTGATTCGCCCGCGCACCGCATGGGCGTTGCTGCGCGCCGCGGCCAGACAGTTGAACAGGCTGGCCGGGTTGCTCGCATCGAGGGCGAAGAAGTGCAGCATGCGTTCGGCGTGCAATTCGCCGTGGCGCTGCAGGTAGTCCTCGAGAGTGCCGGTGATCAGCAGCGGCATGGCCAGCTCGTCGAGGCCATTGCCGCGTCCGTCCTGCGGCATCAGGGACAGCGAATAGCTGACGTCGAGCATCCGCGCGAGATTCTCGGCACGCTCCAGATAGCGCGACATCCAGTACAGATCGGCGGCGGTTCTACTTAACATGCTCGATAATTCCCTCAATCCTCAACGACCCAGGTGTCCTTGGTCCCGCCGCCCTGGGACGAGTTGACCACCAGGGAGCCTTCTCGCAGGGCCACGCGGGTGAGCCCACCGGGCACCAGGCGGGTTTCGCGGCCGCTCAGGACGAAGGGCCGCAGATCAATGTGCCGCGGCGCGATGCCGCTTTCGACGAAGGTCGGGCAGGTCGACAGGCTCAGGGTCGGCTGGGCGATGTAAGCCTCGGGACGCGCCTTGAGACGCTCGCGGAAGGCCTCGATCTCGGCCTTGGTGGCCGCCGGCCCCACCAGCATGCCGTAACCGCCGGACCCCTGGGTTTCCTTGACCACCAGCTCGGGCAGATGGGCCAGGACGTGGGACAGATCCTGCGGCTTGCGGCATTGCCAGGTGGGCACGTTCTGCAGGATCGGCTCCTCGCCCAGGTAGAAACGGATCATGTCGGTGACATAGGGGTAGATCGACTTGTCGTCGGCCACGCCGGTGCCGATGGCATTGGCCAGCACCACGTTGCCGCAGCGGTAGGCCGAGAGCAGCCCCGGCACACCGAGCACCGACTCGGGATTGAACGCCAGCGGATCGAGGAAGGCATCGTCCAGCCGGCGGTAGATCACGTCCACCGGCCTGGCGCCGGCGGTGGTGCGCATGAATACCCGCTCGTCACGGACGAACAGGTCGGCCCCCTCCACCAGTTCCACGCCCATCTCGCGGGCCAGGAAGGCGTGTTCGAAATAGGCGCTGTTGTAGCGCCCCGGGGTCAGCACCACCACGCTGGGATTGTCCAACGGGCTGGAACTCCTCAGGGTCTCCAGCAGCAGGTTCGGATAGTGGTCGACGGGGGCGATGCGCTGGGCGGAGAACAGTTCGGGGAACAGCCGCATCATCATCTTGCGGTCTTCCAGCATGTAGCTGACGCCGCTCGGCGTACGCAGGTTGTCCTCCAGCACGTAGAAAGTGCCGTCGCCGTCGCGCACCAGGTCGACCCCGGCGATGTGCGCGTAGATGTCGCGATGCAGGTCGAGCCCGTGCATGACCTGCTGATAGCCGTCGTTGGACAGCACCTGCTCCGGCGGGATGATGCCGGCCTTGAGGATGCGCTGATCGTGATAGATGTCGGCGAGAAACAGGTTCAGTGCCTGGACCCGCTGGATGCACCCAGCCTCGATCCCGCGCCATTCGCTGACGGGGATGCTGCGCGGGATGATGTCGAAGGGAATCAGACGCTCGGTGCCCTGCGCGTCGCCGTACAGGGTGAAGGTGATGCCCGCCCGGTGAAACAGAAGATCGGCCTCGCGCCGGCGCTGGGCCAGCAGCTCCTGGGGAGTGTTCTCCAACCAGTTGGCGAAGCCCCGGTAATGCGGCCGGCAGACGCCGTCCGCATCGTACATTTCGTCAAAAAATTGGCGATCCATGCATGCTCCTCGGCTGTGCATAGAAGAAATTCGCAAAGCTCATGCCAGTTGCCAAGTTCCTATTCCTATCAAAGTGTTGGAGACGCTACACGACCGCTGCCGACGAATCGGAAGCGGACCGGCGGCTGGTTCGCCACCCGCTCCAGTCGCTACCGACCGGATCCGAACGCCCACTGCGCCTCCCAAGTTTCTCTCTTGCGGACAGGGTGCGGCGGAACCGGGAAGGCCATGCACCAAAAAAGCTCCCGATTTATCCAGCAAGATCCACCGCGCACCAAAAAAATGCAACACCCGGCGTAGACGGCCAGCCGGCAGACATTCGGCCGCTGCGCTGCGACGTATCGAGGCAGCGGCCCGACCGCCGCCTGCCGGATCGGGCTCCGGACACCTAGCCCTCATGAACGATCCGGGTGCCCAGCAATCCGACGAAGCTGGCCAGCCAGGCCGGATGGGCCGGCCAGGCTGGCGCCGTGACCAGGTTGCCATCCACATGGGCCTGGTCCAGCGGAATGTCCACATACTCGCCGCCGGCCAGCCGCACCTCGGGGGCGCAGGCCGGATAGGCGCTGCACGAGCGGCCGTCGAGCACCCCGGCCGCGGCCAGCAGCTGGGCGCCATGGCAGACGGCGGCAATCGGCTTGTTCGCCGTGGCGAAGGCTCGCACCAGCTCCAGCACACGCGCGTCGAGGCGCAGGTATTCGGGCGCCCGGCCACCCGGAATCAGCAGCGCGTCGTAATCCTCGGCGCGCACCCTGGCGAAGTCGAAGTTCAGAGCGAAGTTGTGCCCCGGCTTTTCGCTGTAGGTCTGGTCGCCCTCGAAGTCGTGAATGGCGGTACGCACGCTCTGCCCGGCGCTCTTGCCCGGACACACGGCATGCACCGCATGGCCGAGCATCAGCAACGCCTGGAACGGCACCATGGTTTCGTAATCTTCGGCATAGTCGCCGACCAACATGAGGATCTTCTTGGCGGACACGGGAAACTCCTGAGCAAAACGCGGAAAACGCGCATGGCCTCCCCGGCCGGAACCTGGGGATTCTGCGCGACAGGGAGGCCCACCCTACCCTGCCGCCCCCCGGCCGTCGACCCACCCTCGGCCCGGCCAACGGCTCAACCGCCGCGATCCAGCAGATCGACCACCAGCCGGTCCAGCCAGCCCCACAGCCGCTGGTACAGACGGCGGTACCAGGGCCGGGCCTGCCAGGAGGCCAGGTCGACCTCGTGGCTGACCTGGAAGTCGGCGAGGAAACATTCGACAACCTCGGCGATGAAGACGGGATCCCGCGTTTCGAGATTGGCCTCCAGATTCAAGCGTAGGTTCCAGTGATCGAAGTTGCAGGAACCAGCGCTGACCCAGTCGTCGACCAGCACCATCTTCAGGTGCAGGAAGCGCGGCTGGTATTCGAAGATGCGCACGCCGGCGCGCAGCAGGCGGCGGTAATAACGTTGTCCGGCATAGCGCACCGGCGGGTGGTCGGTGTTGCGCCCGGCCAGCAACAGGCGCACCTCCACCCCGCGCCGGGCCGCCTTGAGCAGGGCGCGGCGGACCTTCCAGGTCGGCAGGAAATACGGGGTGGCCAGCCAGATCCGCCGGTTCGCGCGGCGCAGGCTGCGGATCAGCGCCAGCAACACGTCGCGGTGCTGGCGCGCCTCGGCATAGGCGAGCCGCCCGGAACCCTCGCGGCGCAACGGTCCCGGCGGGATGCGCGGCGGCTTCGGCGGGCGCTGCGAATGCCAGCGCCCGCGCTCGTGGCAGAGCATCCACTGGTGGTCGAACAGCGTCCGCCAGTCGGCCAGCAGGGGGCCGGCGATTTCCACCATGATCTCGTGCCACTGGGCGCCTTTATCCTCCGGATTCCAGAACGCGTCGGTGGCGCCGGCACCGCCGACATAACCCAGACGATCGTCCACCAGCAGCACCTTGCGATGGTCGCGATGCAGGTTGTGCAGTCCGAAGCGCCAGCGCAGGGGATTGAACTGCGCCAGGGCGACGCCGGCCTCGGTCAGCCGGCCGCGCAGACCCGCACCGAACCCGAACGCACCGAAGCCGTCGAACAGGCAGCGCACCTGCACGCCGCGGCGGGCGGCGTCGACCAGCGCCTCGACCAGGCACTCGGCACAGCGGCCGTCCTCGATCAGGTACAGCTCCAGGTCGATGCGCCATCTGGCCCCGGCAATGGCTTCCAGCATGCGCGGAAAGAACACCTCGCCGTCGATCAGCAGACCGAAGCGATTGCCGCCGCGCCAGGGGAAGACCGCCCCCTCCCGCATCATGGCCCCCAGCCTGCAGGGACGCCGGCGAATGCTCCCAGCAGGGAACACCGCCGCCCTGCCGGTGACGGCCGCCTGGACGGCAAAGGGGTAAATGACTGGTGCATGCAACCTCTCGCTTGAAGACCGGCGCAGGCCGATAACCGCTCCTGGCCAGCGCCGGAAGCTCACCGGCCGGTTCCGGGACACGGGTTCAGGGCACGGCTGCCGCCTCTTCCTCGGCCAGCAGACGGCAGCCCTCGCGCGGACCGAGCCAGACGGCGCTGTGGGTGCGCCCCAGACCACGGGCGGTCACCGTCCGGCTGGCCGGCTCGTCGTGCAACTGGTCGATCGGGATGTACTGCTGGATATAGACCTGGCAATAGTCGGCCGGGTTGCCGCTCACATAGCGACACGAGCAGTACTCCTTGGCGCTATAGGCGCCGATGATGTCGGGGAAGGCCGCCAGGTGTGCGCGGTTCGGCCAGACCACGGTGGCCACCAGCAGCACGGCCGAGCCCAGCAGCAGGGCATGACGACGGCGCATCAGCGGGCCTCCCCGGAAACGAAGGCCGCGCGGGCCAGATGCAGGAAGTCGTTGTGCCGATAACTCAGATCGCGGTCGTCGGCGAAGCGGACGATCACCAGCTTTTCCGCCGGCAGCACATAGAGCGCTTGGCCCCAGTGGCCCAGCGCGGCGAAGGTGTCCGCCGGCGCGTCCGGCCAGGGCCGCGACGCTCTCGCCAGCGGCAGGTTCAGCCACCAGTGCCCGCCCGGCACCAATCCCTCCCCACGCGGCTGGTAGCCGGGCACCGGCGAGCGGTTGAAGGCGACCCAATCCGCCGGCAGCAGCCGGCGCTCGCCCCAGCGACCGTCGCGCAGCATCAGCAGGCCGACCCGGGCCAGGTCGCGGGCACTCAGGTAGGCATAGGAGGCACCGATGAAGGTGCCGGTCGCGTCCCGTTCCCAGACCGCCGAGGTGATGCCGAGCGGCTCGAACAGTGCCCGCCAGGGGTAGTCCGCATAGCGCTCGGCCGGGAGCATGCCCTTCAGCGCCGCCGCGAGCAGCACGCTGTCGCCGCTCGAATAGCTGAAGCGCGTGCCGGGCCCGGTATCTGCCTGATGCCGAGCGACGAAACGGGCCATATCGTTATGGCCACGGGTGTAGAGCATGGCGATAACCGAGGACTTCAGCGGCGAGTACTCGTAGTCCTCCTCCCAGGCCAGGCCGGAGGTCCAGTTGAGCAGGTGGCGCATGCGCAGGTCGGGATGGCCGGCGAGCGGCAGATAGTACTGCAGCGCCGGATCGTCGAGCCGGAAGCGGCCCTCGCCGTAGGCCACGCCGAGCAGACAGGCGAGCAGGCTCTTGCTCACCGACCAGACCAGATGCGGCGTGTTCGCGGTGGTCGGCGCGGCATAGTGCTCGTAGACCAGCACACCGTCACGGATCACCACCACCGCGTCGCTACGCACGCCGCGGCGCCCGACCTCGTCCCGCGGCGGAAAGGCATAGGCCTCGAAGGCCTCGAGCGCCGGCCCCCGAGCGACAGGCTGACGAGCCCAGCCGGCACCCGGCCAGTCCTCGGCGACGGCCCGGCCGGCGGCGAGCACGGCGGCCGCCAGGCCAGCGACCAGGAAGCGGACGGAAAACCCAATGGCGGACATGCATCGACCTCGCGACGGGCAGAGCGCGAAGCCTAGCACGGGCCGGATGACGAAATGGACACGGCCCGGCCGGGGGTGAACGGCCTATTTCGGCAGTTGGTAGTCGTCCGGCCCGAGGAGGTCGATACCGCACTCCAGATGCTCGACCCAGTTGAGGAAGGCGTCGATCATCTCCTTGCCGACGAAGGGGCGGCCATGCTGCGGCACGATCATATCCACCTTCATGTTGCGCACCATGCCCACCCACAGCCGGCAGACCTTGTTGCTGGCCATGTAGCGGCGATGGAAGGCATCCATGTGCGGGATATGGCTGGCGAAATCGCGCACCGGGGTGGCGTCGTCCACCAGCGAGGCGCCCATGTCGCCGGAGAAGAGGATGCGGCTCACCGGGTCGTACAGCTGGAAGTTGCCCACCGAGTGCAGGAAGTGCGCCGGCACCGCCTTCAGCTGGCAGCGACCGAGAGCGATCGAGTCGCCACGGTCCGGCAGGGCGATGATCCGGTCGTAGGTGGAGATGCCATGGCTCATGGCCAGGTAGTTGGCGGTCAGGTGCGGCAGGAAGCGCGCCCACAGCTTCGAGCAGAGCACCTTGGCCTTGGTGTGCAGCAGCCACTTGCCCAGCGAGGAGATGATGTCCGGGTCCTGGTGCGAGGCGAAGATGTAGGTCAGCTCCTGCAGCGAGATGCGCTTCGACAGCTCCAGCGACAGCGGCGTGTAGGTCAGATCGCCGCCCGGATCGAGCAGCAGGTACTGGCCGTGGTCGGTGATCAGGAACTGGTTGGTCTGTACGCCCTCGCCCCTGACCAGATCATCGAAAAGCAGGCATTGATGGGTGCCGTTGTCGAACAGCACATGGGGTTCGCGTCGCATGGAAACCTCGCTGGATGCAGAGGCTCGCCAAAATACTCCGCAGTGCCCCTTGGCTTAGTGACGCAAATCAACCCGTTTCCTGCGGCCATTTCCAGGTAGCGCAGCCTGTCACGCAAGGATCACCCAAACGTCACGGACGTGACACCGCCCCCGCCTAGCTTGAGCGTACCCGACCAAGTCGATCCGACCCCACAACGACAGCAGCCGGTCAGGACGCGCCGCCGCCGCGGGGCGCGTCCTGCCGAAGCGCATCAGGCGGCTCACGGAGACCCCTATGACCCACGGTGCCCTCACCTCCGAACGCAAGACCCCAGAACGCCGGTTGCGCGCCGAACGCTTGCTCGGCGCGCATGCCCTGCGCGAGGCCCAGGCCCTGCGCTTTCGCGTGTTCAGCACGGAATTCGACGCCAAGCTCAAGGGCGCCGAACTGGGGCTGGACATGGACGACTACGATCCGCACTGCAGCCACATCGGCGTGCGCGACCTCGCCAGCGGCGAGCTGGTCGCCACCACCCGGCTGCTCGACCACCGGGCCGCCGCCGGCCTCGGACGCTTCTACAGCGAAGAGGAATTCAGCCTCCATGGTCTGGCCCGCCTGCAGGGCCCGCTGCTGGAGATCGGCCGCACCTGCGTCGCCCCCGGCTATCGCAACGGCGCCACCATCGCCGTGCTCTGGAGCGAGCTGGCCGAGGTGCTCAACGAGGGCGGCTACCGCTATCTGATGGGCTGCGCCAGCATCCCCATGAAGGATGGCGGCATCCAGGCCCAGGCGGTCATGCAGCGCCTGCGCGAACGCCACCTGTGCACCGCGCAGCTGCGCGCCGAACCCAGGACCCCGCTGCCGCGCCTCGAACTGCCCGGCAACGTCACCGCCGAACTGCCACCGCTGCTCAAGGCCTACATGCGCCTGGGCGCCAAGGTCTGCGGCGAACCCTGCTGGGACCAGGACTTCCAGGTGGCCGATGTGTTCATCCTGCTCAAGCGCGACGAGCTGTGCCCCCGCTACGCCCGTCATTTCAAGGCCGCCGTCTGACCCATATCCCGTGTGACGGACAGGACGCCCGGAGCGGCGCCCTGTCCGTCATTGTCCTGCCTTGCGAGAACCCATGAAGAAACTCCGCTTCTACAGCCGCCTCCTCCGCCTGCTGGCGGTGCTCGCCCTCGGCCTGGCCATGGCCGGCTGGGTCAGCCTGCTGGAACGCTTCAGGCGCAACGAGCTGATGGCCCTGCGCCAACGCCTGACCCGCCGCTTCCTCGCCCAGCTGGCCGCCGCCCTGCCCTTTCGCCTGAGCCTGCACGGCCAGTTGCCCGAGCGGCCCATGCTGTGGGTCGGCAACCATGTCTCCTGGACCGACATCCCCCTGCTCGGCGGGCTCGTCCCGCTGTCCTTCCTGTCCAAGTCCGAGGTGCGCAGCTGGCCGCTGGCCGGCTGGCTGGCGCACAAGGCCGGAACGCTGTTCATCCGCCGCGGCGCGGGCGACAGCGGCCTGGTCAGGAGCCAGCTGCTGCGCCACCTACAGCACGGCCACGACCTGTTGATCTTCCCCGAGGGCACCACCACCGACGGGCGCAGCCTGCGCAGCTTCCACAGTCGCCTGCTGGCCAGCGCGGTGGAGGCGCAGGTGCCGGTGCAGCCGGTAGCGATCCGCTACCTGCGCGACGGGGCAGTCGACCCGGTCGCCCCCTTCATCGGCGACGACGATCTGCTTTCGCACCTGCTGCGCCTGCTGCGCAGCGAATGCAGCGAGGTGGAAATCCACCTGCTGCCGCCGCTGGACAGCCAGGGCCTCAGCCGCACCGAACTGAGCCGCCAGGCACACACGGCGATCGCCGAGCGCCTGTTCGGCAGCCCCGCAGCCTTGCCGGTCGCCGCCTGAAGGATCAGGACTCGCCCCGTTGCGTCAGGGCGAACTCCTGCAACTGCGGATAGAAGACCCGGAAGTCGTCGCTCAGCGGCCGATAGAGCTGCTCCAGCTCGTCCAGCGCGCCGGCCAGCCCTTCCGGGCGCGACAGGCGCCGCTGCATGCCCAGCAGCACCCGCTCCAGCACGGCGAAGTCGCGGTAGCTGCCCAGCCAGTCCTGCTGCGCCATGCGCGGCGCCAGCCCGGCCAGCCGGCCGGGCAGCTGCGCCTCGCCGGCGAGCAGCGCGTAGACCCGCGCGGTGAAGGCCGGCAGCGGCTCCTGCGCATAGTCGCTCCAGTGGCAAGCCAGGCAGTGGTCGAAGAACACGTCCAGGAGGATGCCGGCATAGCGGCGTCGCGCCTCGGGAAAGCGCGCCCGGGCCTGGCACACCCGCGGATGGCTGTCGGTGAAGGCATCGATGCGCCGGTGCAGGCGGATGGCGGCCTCGATATCCGCGGGCCAGCGCCCCTGCAGCGGGCCCTTGACGAAATCGCCGTAGAGGCTGCCGAGCAGGTCGGCCGGTTGCGGGCCGCCCAGATGGAGATGGGCCAAGTAGTTCATGGCGGAAGTCTAGCCCGGATCGCCGGCCGGCACGACGACAGCCACGCGCCAGCATTGCTATATCGCGATATGACAATATAAGATTCGTCCCAACACGATTCACCCTGGCAGGACCATTCCATGCCCAACGACTTCGACGAGATCTACAAGGCCCTGGCGCACCCCGTGCGCCGGCAGATCCTGCAGTGGCTGAAGGAGCCCGAGCGCTACTTCCCCAACCAGGAGCACTCCCTGGAACTCGGCGTCTGCGCCGGCCAGATCGACCAGCGCACCGGGCTGTCCCAGTCCACCGTCTCGGCCCACCTGGCGACCCTGCAGCGCGCCGGGCTGGTCAGCGTGCGCAAGGTCGGCCAGTGGTGTTTCTTCAAGCGCAACGAAGCAGCTATCCAGACCTTTCTCGAACAGCTTCACGACGCGCTGTAAGCACGCGCCTTGCCCACCTCTGCCGAAGGTGCAGCCTGACCGACGGCCCCGACCATCCGATCGAACCCCTGAGAGGACCATCCATGAGCACACTCTTCGAGCCGATCAAGATCGGCGACCTCGAACTGCCCAACCGTATCGTCATGGCCCCGCTGACCCGCTGCCGCGCCGAGCCCGGCCGCGTGCCGGGCGCGCTGATGGCCGAGTACTACGTGCAGCGCGCCAGCGCCGGCCTGATCATCAGTGAAGCCACCTCGGTCTGTCCGATGGGTGTCGGCTATCCCGACACGCCCGGCATCTGGTCGCAAGAGCAGGTCGCCGGCTGGAGGAACGTCACCCAGGCGGTGCATGCCGCTGGCGGACGCATCGTCCTGCAGCTCTGGCACGTCGGACGGATCTCCGATCCGCTCTACCTGAACGGCGAACTGCCGGTGGCGCCGAGCGCCATCCAGCCCAAGGGCCATGTCAGCCTGATCCGCCCGATGAAGGCCTTCGAGACCCCGCGCGCCCTGGAAACCGCCGAGATCGCCGGCATCGTCGAGGCCTACCGCAAAGGCGCCGAAAATGCCAAGGCCGCCGGCTTCGACGGCGTGGAAATCCACGGCGCCAACGGCTACCTGCTCGACCAGTTCCTGCAGGACAGCACCAACCAGCGCGCCGACCAGTACGGCGGCAGCCTGGAAAACCGCGCCCGCCTGCTGCTGGAAGTGACCGATGCAGCCGTTTCCGTATGGGGTGCCGGGCGAGTCGGCGTGCATCTGGCGCCACGTGCCGACCTGCACGACATGGGCGACGCCAACCGTGCTGAAACCTTCGGCTACGTGGCCCGCGAGCTGGGCAGGCGCGGCATCGCCTTTCTCTGCACCCGCGAGAAGGAAGACGCCGACAGCCTGACGCCGCAGCTCAAGCAGGCCTTCGGCGGCGTGGTGATCGCCAACGAGCGCTTCACGAGGGAACAGGCCAACCGCTGGCTGGCCGAGGGCAAGGCCGATGCCGTGGCCTTCGGCATTCCCTTCATCGCCAACCCCGACCTGCCCGCACGCCTGGCAACCGACGCGCCGCTCAACGAGGCGCATCCGGACACCTTCTACGGCTCGGGCCCGCAGGGCTACCTGGACTATCCGATCCTGTAAGCCCAACCCACCGCCCGGTTCGGTCCGCCGGCCAGACCGGGCCAGCCGGTGCCGATTCAGCGCCCGTGAAGTTGTTGCTGCAGGCTGCGCATCTGGCTCTGCAGGGCGGTGAAGCTGCGCGTGGTCTGCGCGCGGAAGGCGTCGAACTCGGCGGTATCGGCGACGCCGCTGCGCGGGGTCGGCCGGTTGTCCAGTTCGCTGCGCAGCACCAGCAGTTCCTGCTCGAGACGGCCGATGGCCGGCGCCGGATCGCTGCGCTTCTTCAGCGCCGCCATCTCCCCATCCAGACCATTCAAGCGTGCGCCCAACCGTTGCTCCTGCCCGGCCTGCTGCTCCTTCAGCGCCGCCACCTCCCCGGCGAGACCGCCCAGCCGTTCGGCCAGCCGCTGCTCCTGGTCGGTCTGCTGGCTCTTCAACGCCGCCTGCTCGCCGACGAGCGCCTGCAGCCGCTCGTCGAGCTGGCGCAGCCGGCCGTCCAGCTGGGCTACCAGCTCCACAGCCAGCCCCTGCTGCTTCTGCAGGTCTCCGGCCAACTGCCCGAGGCGCAGATCCTGCTCCTCCTGGCGGGCCTGCAGCGCCTGCTGGCGCTTGTCCTGCTCGGCCAGACGGCCCTCCAGCTGGCGTATCTGCAGCTTCAGGCTCTCGCTGCCGGTGGTCGCACTGGACTCGGCGGCCACCACCTTGCCGCTGATGTTCTGGATGCGCAGCGCCGCATCCTCGCTGATCCGCGCGAAGCTTTCCTGGGTCGCCACCAGCTGCTGCTCCATCAGCGCGAGGCGCTGCTGGCTCCACCAGCCGAGCCCGCCCAGGGCGAGGGCCAGCGCAACGACCAGCGCCCAGAGGAAACCGTTGCCGGCCCGGCGTGCCGGCGGCGCCTCGTCGGGCGCGGCATGGCGCGAATCCAGGCCGCGAACCTCCGTTCGCAGGCTGGGGATATGCTCCACTTCATCGAAGGAATCGTTGCGCATGGGAATCTTCGCAAAGGCACGGCCGAGAGGTCCTGCAGTATAGCGATTCGGGCCGCCGGCCGGGTTGTCGGCCCTGCGGCAACGGGGCTCTAGCATGGGCTTTCCCACACGCATGCTGCGTGGATATGTCGCAACCCCGGTGCTATGATCCTTGGCCTACGGCGCCTCGCGCCCCGCTCCAAGCAGCACCCGAACCGGTCGCGCCCATGCCGCGTGTCCCACGACCTGATGAAGATGGAGAGTTGATCATGGCTTTTGAACTGCCGCCGCTGCCTTACGAGAAAAACGCCCTCGAGCCGTACATTTCCGCCGAGACCCTGGAATACCACTACGGCAAGCACCACAACACCTACGTGGTGAACCTGAACAACCTGATCCCGGGCACCGAGTTCGAAGGCAAGAGCCTGGAAGACATCGTCAAGACCTCCTCCGGCGGCATCTTCAACAACGCCGCCCAGGTGTGGAACCACACCTTCTACTGGAACGGCATGAAGCCCAATGGTGGCGGTCAGCCGACCGGCGCCCTGGCCGACGCCATCAACGCCGCCTTCGGCTCCTTCGACAAGTTCAAGGAAGAGTTCACCAAGACCGCCATCGGCACCTTCGGCTCCGGCTGGGCCTGGCTGGTGAAGAAGGCCGACGGCTCCCTGGCCCTGGCCAGCACCATCGGCGCCGGCTGCCCGCTGACCAGCGGCGACACCCCGCTGCTGACCTGCGACGTCTGGGAACACGCCTACTACATCGACTACCGCAACCTGCGTCCGAAGTACGTCGAGGCGTTCTGGAGCCTGGTCAACTGGGACTTCGTGGCCGCCAACTACGCCGCCTGATTTCCCCGCTTGCCGCAGAAAACCCGACTCCGGTCGGGTTTTCTCGTTTCTGGTAGCGAAAAAACTCTTTTGCACTGCAAAACAAGCAGTTTTTGACGTCTACTCGAGGCGTGCCAATACTTGACCGAGGCGGTACTCCACCAGGACCCTCATGTGAAGCCGGCCCCGCGCAACAGCCTGTCCCTGAAACTGCTCCGTGTGGTATTGCTCTGCGCCCTTCTGCTCGGACTGCTGTTTAGCTGTGCCCAGATCGCCTTCGAGCTGCAGAAGACCCGCCAGCAGATCGACCACGAGGCGCAACAGATCCTCGCCATGTTCCGCATGCCCGCGTCCCAGGCGCTCGACAACCTGGACCGGGAGCTGGGCCTGCAGGTCGTCGAAGGCCTGCTGCATCACGAGTCCGTCGCCTCGACCAGCATCGTCCTGCCCTCCGGTGCGCCCCTGGCCGAACGCTCCCGCGAACCGCCGGTCTTCACTGGCCACGTCCTGACCGATGCGCTGCTCGGCCGCGAGCAACACTTCGCCCTTCCGCTGCTCGGCCGCCCCCCCGACAACGCTCACCACGGCGACCTGCACATCAGCCTGGACACCACCGCCTATGGCCACGACTTCCTGGCCCGCGCGCAGGTCATCTTTCTCTCCGGCCTGCTGCACGCCCTGGTCCTGGCCCTGCTGCTCTACCTGATCTACCAGCGGCTGCTGAGCAGACCACTGGACCGGATCATCGCCAACCTCGCGCAGATCGACCCGGAACACCCCGGTGCCCGGCAACTACCGATGCTCGAGGGCCACGAGCAGAACGAGCTGGGGCTGTGGATCCGCACCGCCAACCAGCTGCTCGCCTCCATCGAGCGCAACACCCGCCTGCGCCACGAGGCGGAATACAGCCTGCAGCGCATGGCCTACTACGACGTACTCACCGGCCTGCCCAACCGCCAGCACCTGCTGCGCCTGCTCGGCCAGCTCCTGGTCGATGCGCGCCGCCACCAGCGGCGCGTCGCCGTGCTATGCGTCGGCCTGGACGACTTCAAGTCGATCAACGAGCAGTTCTGCTACCGGAGCGGCGACGAGCTGCTGCTGGCCCTGGCCGACCGCCTGCGCAGTCACGACACCGCTCCCGGCGCCCTGGCGCGCCTGGGCGGCGACCGTTTCGTGCTGGTCCGCGCCGATATCGAGGAGCCCTACATGGCCGCCGAGCTGGCCCAGGCCATCCTCGACGATCTGGAGGCGCCCTTCCATCTGGAACAGCAGGAGGCCCAGCTGCATGCCAGCATCGGCATCACTCTCTATCCCGAGGACGGCCGCTCCCCCGAGAAGCTGCTGCAGAAGGCCGAACAGACCATGACCCTGGCCAAGCGCTCGTACAGCCGCTACCAGTTCTACATCGCCAGCGTCGACCGCGAGATGCGCCACCGCCGCGAGCTGGAAAAGGACCTGCGCGAAGCCCTGGCACGCGACGAGCTGCAACTGCTCTACCAGCCGCAGCTGAACTACCGGAACCTGCGGGTGGAAGGGGTCGAGGCCCTGCTGCGCTGGCGCCATCCGCGCCATGGCCTGGTGCCGCCGGACCAGTTCGTGCTGCTCGCCGAACACAGCGGCAGCATCATTCCCATCGGCGAGTGGGTGCTCGACCAGGCCTGCCGGCAGCTGCGCGAGTGGCATGACCAGGGCTTCGGCGAACTGCACATGGCGGTCAACCTGTCCGCCGTGCAACTGCGCCACGACGGCCTGCCGCGGCTGATCGACCGGCTGCTGCGCACCTACCGGCTGCCGGCCGGCAGCCTGGAGCTGGAGGTCACCGAAACCAGCCTGATGGAGGACATCCAGGTCGCCGCCCGGCACCTGCGCAGCCTGCGCCGCTGCGGCGCGCGGATCGCCATTGACGATTTCGGCACCGGCTACTCCTCGCTGAGCTACCTGAAGAGCCTGCCGCTGGACAAGATCAAGATCGACAAGAGCTTCGTCCTGGACCTGCTCAACGACGAGGATCACGACGCCGGCACCATCGTCCGCACCATCATCCAGCTGGCCCGCAGCCTGGGCAAGCAGGTGACCGCCGAAGGCGTGGAAACCGTCGCGCAGGAGGCCTACCTGATCAGCCAGGACTGCCACGAGGGACAGGGCTACCTGTACAGCAAGCCGCTGCCGGCGGCGGAACTGGCGGCTTTCATCCGCCAGGCACAGCTCCGCCAGGCGCCCGTCAGCTGATGCTCGCCCGTTAGACCGCTGCGATCGGCCATCGGTCCACTTTTCAAAAATGCAAATCCTTCGCATTATAGTCGCAACGCGCATCGCGCCCCGCCGACCCCGCCGCAAGGACTTCCGCCATGCCCCGCACTTCCCTGGCCGCCGCCAGCCTGCTCGCCGTCGCCATCTCGCTCGCCGGCTGCGACGACAAAAAGGAATCCGCCTCCAGCCAGGCCGTCGCCCCGGCAGCCACTGCTCCCGCCGCCACAGCGCAGGCCGACGAGGCAGCCGCCAAGGCGGTGGTCAGGCATTACGCCGATCTGGCGCTGGCCGTGTTCGGCGATGCCCTGAGCAGCGCCAAGGCCCTGCAGCAGGCGGTCGACGCCCTGCTCGCCAAGCCGGACGCCGACACCCTGCAGGCCGCCCGCGCAGCCTGGATTGCGGCGCGCGTGCCCTACATGCAGAGCGAGGTGTTCCGCTTCGGCAACCCGGTGGTGGACGAATGGGAAGGCCAGCTCAACGCCTGGCCGCTGGACGAGGGGCTGATCGACTATGTCGCCACCGACTACCAGCACGCTCTCGGCAACCCTGGCGCCAGCGCCAACATCGTCGCCAACAGCGAGATCCAGGTGGGCGAGGAGAAGGTCGATGTCGCCAGCATCACCGGCGAAACCCTGGCCAGCCTCAACGAACTGGCCGGCTCGGAGGCCAACGTCGCCACCGGCTACCACGCCATCGAGTTCCTGCTCTGGGGCCAGGACCTGAACGGCACCGCTCCCGGTGCCGGCCAGCGCCCGGCCAGCGACTATGTGGTTGGCGAGGGCTGCAGCGGCGGCCACTGCGAGCGCCGCCGCGCCTACCTCAAGGCGGCCACCGACCTGCTGGTCAGCGATCTGGAGCAGATGGTCGGCCAGTGGCAGCCCCAGGTGGCCGACAACTACCGCGCCAGCCTGGAACGGAAACCGGCCGCCAACGGCCTGCGCAAGATGCTCTTCGGCATGGGCAGCCTGTCCCTCGGCGAACTGGCCGGCGAACGCATGAAGGTGCCGCTGGAGGCCAACTCCACCGAGGACGAGCAGGACTGCTTCAGCGACAACACCCACAATGCGCACTTCTACAACGGCAAGGGCATCCGCAACGTCTACCTGGGCGAATACCGCAAGCTCGACGGCAGCCTGCTGAGCGGGCCGAGCCTGTCGTCGCTGGTCGCCAGGGCCGACGCCCAGGCCGACGCCAGCCTCAAGGCCGATCTCGACGCCAGCGAGGCCCGCCTGCAGGCGCTGGTCGACAGCGCCGCCAAAGGCCAGCACTTCGACCAGCTGATCGCCGCCGACAACGCCGCCGGCCAGCAACTGGTGCGCGAGGCCATCGCCGCACTGGTCAAGCAGACCGGCTCGATCGAGCAGGCCGCAGCCCGCCTGGGCATCGGCGACCTGAGTCCGGACAGCGCCGACCACAGCTTCTGACCCCCGCCGCTTGCCGGGCGCGGCTCACCGCCGCGCCCCTCCCTGGAACGCCGTCGATGCCGTCACCGCTTCACCGTCTTTCCCTCCTGCTGCTGGTACTCGGCCTCGGCGCCTGCGACGGACAGTCTCTCGATTTCAGCCGGGCCGAGCCCGGCGAGGCACTGTCGGCCGGCAGCGCCACCGTCCAGCGCAGCGACCGGGACGCCTTCGCCCAGCCCTCGGCCAACCTGACGCCCGAGCAGCGCATGGACTTCGCCGTCGGCAACAGCTTCTTCCGCAAGCCCTGGGTGATCGCCCCGGCCAGCACCACCGCCCGCGACGGCCTCGGCCCGCTGTTCAACACCAACGCCTGCCAGAACTGCCATATCCGCGACGGTCGCGGCCATCCGCCGGAGGCGCAGGCGGACAACGCGGTGTCCCTGCTGGTGCGCCTGTCGATCCCCGAGACGCCGGACAGTGCGCACTTCGTCGAGCGTCTCGGCGTGGTTCCCGAACCGGCCTACGGCACCCAGCTGCAGGACATGGCGGTGCCCGGCGTCACCCCGGAGGCCAGGGTGCGCCTGAGCTACGACAGCCACCGCCTGCGCTTTTCCGACGGTTTCGAAGTGGAGCTGCGCCGGCCCCGGCTGCAGCTCGACCGCCTTGGCTACGGCCCGCTGCACCCCGACACCCGCTTTTCCCTGCGCATCGCCCCGCCGATGATCGGCCTCGGCCTGCTGGAGGCGATCCCCGAGGCGGCCATCCTGGCCAACGCCGATCCCGACGACGGCGACGGCGACGGCATCTCCGGCCGCCCCAACCGGGTCCGCGACCAGGCCAGCCAGAGCACCGCCCTCGGCCGCTTCGGCTGGAAGGCCGGGCAGCCGAACCTCAGCCAGCAGAACGCCGACGCCTTCCTCAACGATCTGGGCCTTTCCACACACCTGCAGCCTGGAAGCAACTGCACGGCAAACCAGGCCGCCTGCCTGGCCAGCGCCACCGGCGGGATGCCGGAGGTCGACGACCACCTGCTCGCCCGGGTGCTGTTCTATACCCGCCACCTCGGCGTGCCGGCCCGGCGCGCCGTGGACGATCCGCAGGTACTGGCCGGCAAGGCGCTGTTCCACCGCGCCGGCTGCGCGCAGTGCCACACCCCCACCTTCGTCACCGCCCCCGACGCCGCCGAGCCGGCGCTGGCCAACCAGCAGATCCGCCCCTACAGCGACCTTCTGCTGCATGACATGGGCGACGGTCTGGCCGACAATCGTGCGGAATTCGAGGCCAGCGGCCGCGAATGGCGGACTCCGCCACTGTGGGGCCTCGGCCTGACGCAACGGGTCAGCGGCCATACCCAGCTCCTCCATGACGGCCGGGCGCGCAATCTGCTGGAAGCGATCCTCTGGCATGCTGGCGAAGCGCAAGCGGCGCGGGATCGGGTCCTGACCTTCGACGCCAGCCAGCGCGCAGCCCTCCTGGCCTTCCTGAACTCCCTCTGAAAAAGGAACCGCAGCATGTTCCGCAGCACCCCGCTCCTCCTTGCCCTGACCGGCCTCCTGCTCGGCGCCTGCACGCCCAAGGAGCCCAACCTGCAGACCAGCAACGCCCTGACCGACGGCGTGCTGCTGCCGGCCTACAGCACCTGGACCGAAGCCGACCGCCAACTGGCGGCCAGTGCCCTTTCCTTCTGCGCCGGCAACGAGGACCTGCAACAGGCGCGGCAGATCTTCCTGACCGCCCAGGCCAGATGGGCCGCCCTGCAGCCCCTGCTGCTCGGACCGCTGGCCGAAGGCAACCTGACCTGGCAGGTGCAATTCTGGCCGGACAAGAAAAACCTGGTCGCCCGTCAAGTCGAAAGCCTGCTGCAGCAGAAGCCGGAGCTGACCCAGGCCGACCTGGACCAGGCCAGCGTGGTGGTCAAGGGCCTCAGCGCCTACGAGTACCTGCTCTTTGACAAGAGCCTGGACCTCGCCGATGCCGCCCAGCGTCAGCGCTACTGCCCGCTGCTGATCGCCATCGGCAAGCACCAGCAGACCCTCTCCGCGGAAATCCTCCAGCAATGGCAAGGAGAGGCCGGCATGGCCGCGCAACTGAAGAAGTTCCCCAACAGCCGCTATGCCGAAGCCAAGGAAGCCGTTGCCGAAATCCTGCGCGCCGAAGTCAGCGCCCTCGACGGTCTGAAGAAGAAGCTCGGCACCCCGCTCGGCCGGCAGAGCAAGGGCGTGCCGCAGCCGCTGCAGGCCGAGTCCTGGCGCAGCCAGTCCACGCTGTCGAACCTCGCCGCCAGCCTGGCGACGGCCGAACGCCTGTGGCTCGGCGGCAAGCAGGACGGCATCCGCAGCCTGCTCGACGCCGATCAGGCAGAGCTTGCCCAGCGCCTCGATCAGGCCTTCGGCGACAGCCGCGGGCAGCTCGCCGCCCTGCAGCGTCCGCTCGACGAACTGCTCGCCGACAAGGCCGGGCGTGACCAGCTGAACGCCCTCTACGACAGCCTCGACCGCCTGCACCGCCTGCACGAGCGCGAGCTGGCCAAGGCGCTCGGCATCCAGCTCGGCTTCAATGCCCACGACGGCGACTGAGGCGACGATGAAACGACGCACCCTGCTCGCCGGCGGCGGCATCCTGCTCGCCGCCGCCAGCCTCGGTGGCTGGACCCTGACGTCCGGCGGCCGCCAGCCGCTGCTGCTCTCCGCCCGCAACGACGCCGATGGCCGTCACTATGCGGTCGGCTACCGGCTGGACGGCAGCCGGGCTTTCGCCACCCGGGTGGCCGAGCGCTGCCACGACGTGGTGCCGCATCCGCAGCTGCCGCTGGCACTGTTTGTCGGCCGCCGGCCGAGCCGCGAGAGCTACCTGCTCGACACCCGTGACGGCCGCCTGCTGCAGACGCTGGCAACCCCCGCCGACCGGCACTTCTACGGGCACGGCGTGTTCCATGCCGGCGGCGAATGGTTCTACAGCACCGAGAACGACACCCGCGAGCCGGGCCGCGGGGTGGTCGGAGTCTATCGCCTGCAGGCCGAGCGCCTGCAGCGCGTGGCCGAGCACCCCAGCCACGGCATCGGCCCGCACCAGCTGCTGTGGATGCCCGACGGCGAAACCTTGGTGGTGGCCAACGGCGGCATCCGCACCGAGGCCGACAGCCGCGAGAAGATGAACCTCGACGCCATGGAGCCGAGCCTGGTGCTGCTGCACCGCGACGGCCGCCTGCTCGGCAAGGAGCAGTTGCCCGAGCCGATGAACAGCGTGCGCCACCTGGCCGTGGCCAGCGACGGCACCGTGGTCAGCGGCCAGCAGTACGAGGGGGCCCCGCAGGATGCCGTGCCGCTTCTGGCGATCAAGCGTCCCGGCCAGGCCTTCCAGGCCTTCCCCCTCGGCGAGGCCCAGCGCCAGGCAATGCACCATTACACCGCCAGCGTGGCGATCCACAGCGGACTGCGCCTGCTGGCGGTGACCGCACCGCGCGGCAACCGGGTATTCGTCTGGGACCTGGACAGCGCCGCGCTGCGCCTCGATGCGCCACTGGCCGACTGCGCCGGTGTCGCCGCGGTCGCCGAAGGCTTCGTCGTCAGTTCCGGGCAGAGCCGCTGCCGGCTGTACGACTGTCGCCAGGCACAAATCGAAACCCGCCATCTGGAACTGCCGGCGGGGCTCTGGGACAACCATCTGCGCCTGGCCTGATGCCACTATCCGGCAAAGTAGGGGCTGAACGCTGGCAATTTTGCCTTGATAGACCACCTGTCAGCTCTTACTCTGAAATAGCCCGGTTTGGGCGACCCCAACCTTCAAGGATTGAAGCACGCTGTATCCGGTCCGGCCCACCAGCCCACCGGATGCCATGGCTTCTTGGAAAGGAATCCGAACGATGCGCCATCTGCGGCCGCTGTTTGCCCTGTGCACCTCCCTGCCCGTCTGTACTGTTTTCGCGGCCACGCTTCCAAACGCCGGCCGACTGATCCACGAAATCGAAACCGCACCGCTTTCCGTACCCGCTCCCCAGAGCCTCGACCTGACCCTGCCGGACAGCAGCAACGGCAAGGTGGCCGCTGGCGGCCCCACACTGTCGGTGACGGGATTTCGCCTCACTGGCAACCAGGCCATCCCGAGCAGCGAACTCCTGCCCCTGCTCGACGACCTGAAGGGCCGCAGTCTCAGCCTCGGCGAGCTGCAACAGGCCGCGCAGCGCCTGTCCGACTACTATCGCCAGCGCGGCTATCCACTCGCCCGCGCCTACCTGCCGGCCCAGGAAATCGACCAGGGCGTCGTCCAAATCGCCCTGCTCGAAGGCCGCTACGGCCAGGTCCGGCTGCAGAATGGCTCGCGCGTCAGCGACCGCGTCCTGAACGCTCCGCTCTCCCCCCTGGAAAGCGGCACGGCGGTCGAGGGCAGGGAGCTCGAACGCAGCCTCCTGCTGCTGCAGGACACGCCCGGCGTCGAGGTCAAGTCTACCCTGCGCCCCGGCACCAGCGTCGGCACCTCGGACCTGATCGTCGAGGCCCGTCCCGCACCGCTGGTGAGCGGCTCGATCGACGCGGACAATTACGGCAACCGCTACATGGGCCAGAATCGCCTGGGCCTGACCCTCAACCTGAACAGCCCGCTGGGGCTGGGCGATCAGTTGAGCCTGCGCGCCATGCGCTCCGACGAGGACCAGAACTACCAGCGCATCAGCTACCAGCTGCCGGTCGGTACGGTCGGTACCCAGGTCGGCGTGGCCTACTCCGACATGGACTATGAACTGTCCAAGGACTTCGACGAACTGGACGCCCACGGCAATGCACGCATCGCCACCGCCTTCGTGCTGCAGCCGCTGATCCGCAGCCGCGCCTTCAACCTCTACGGGCACCTGCAGTTCGAGGACAAGTTCCTCGAGGACGACATCGACCTGTTCTCCAGCCGCAGCGACAAGCGCCTGCGCAACTGGAGCGCGACCCTCAGCGGCAATGCCCAGGACAGCCTGGGCGGTGGAGGTGTCACCAGTTTCGCCCTCACCTACACCCACGGCGACCTGAACATCGACAGCGGCGACGTGGAGCGGCTGGACTCGGCCACGACCCGCACCCAGGGCACCTTCAACAAGTGGAACCCGGCCATCCTGCGCCTTCAGCGCCTGACCGACCGCCTCAGCCTCTACACCCACCTGCAGGCCCAGCTCAGCGACGGCAACCTCGACTCCGCGGAGAAGTTCTGGCTCGGCGGCCCCTATGGCGTGCGCGCCTACCCGCAGGGCGAAGCCACCGGCGATCAGGGCTGGCTGGCCAACGTCGAGCTACGCTACGCCCTGACGCCGGCCTGGCAGCTCTCCACCTTCATCGACCATGGTGAGATCCGCCTGAACGAGGATACCTGGGACGACGGCGACAACCACCGCAGCCTTTCCGGCGCCGGGGTCGGCGTCAACTGGAGCGACCATGGCTGGCGGATCAGCGCCGTTTCCGCCTGGAAACTCGGCAGCGAGCGCACCGAGAGCGATGTCAACCGCACGCCACGCGTCTGGGTACAATTAGTCCGCTACTTTTAATACCGAGCGGCACGCGCCTCATCGCCGAGTCGGCAGTACGGCCTTAGCGCACCGATCATGTCCGCAGTCGAACGTACGCCCATCGGAAGGGGACACGCCAACCATGAACAGGATCTTCAACGTCATCTGGAGCCATACGCAAAGCGCCTGGGTCGTCACCAGCGAGCACGCTGCCAAACGCGGCAAACCCGGCCGGCTGCGCCTGTCGATCATTGTCCTCTGCCTCTCGCCGCTTTCCCTGCTGGCCGCCGACCTGCCCGAGGGCGGACAGGTCGTCCTGGGTAACGGCAGAATCGGCACACCCTCGGGCAACAACCTGCAGATCCAGCAGGACAGCTCGAAAATGGCCATCAACTGGCAGAGCTTCAACATCGGCGCGGACAAGAGCGTGACCTTCCAGCAGCCGAACAGCAGCGCCATCGCCTTGAACCGGGTGATCGGCAGCGATGGCAGCGCCATCCTCGGCAAACTGGATGCGAACGGCCAAGTATTTCTGATCAACCCCAACGGCATCCTCTTCGGCCAGGGCGCCAGCGTCAACGTCGGCGGCCTGGTCGCCTCGACCCTGGACATCACCAACGAGGACTTCGAGGCCGGCAACTACCGCTTCAAGGGCAACGGCCATCATCTGGCCGACGTCAGCAACCTGGGCAGCATCACCGCCAGTGACGGCGGCGCGGTGGCCCTGCTCGGCGGCCAGGTCAGCAACGACGGGGTCATCCAGGCGAAGCTGGGCACGGTGGCCCTGGCCGCCGGCGACCAGATCACCCTCGACTTCGCCGGCGACGGCCTGCTCAATGTCCAGGTCGACCAGGCCGCCGCCGACGCCCTAGCCCGCAATGGCAACCTGATCAAGGCCGACGGCGGCACGGTGCTCATGACCGCCAGGAGCAGCGACGCCCTGCTGAAGACCGTTGTCAACAACGAAGGCGTCATCGAGGCGCAGACCCTGGGCAGCAAGAACGGCAAGATCGCCCTGCTCGGCGACATGGACCTGGGCATCGTCCAGGTCGGCGGCACCCTGGACGCCTCGGCTCCGGACGGGGGTGACGGCGGCTTCATCGAAACCAGCGGTGCCACGGTGCAGGTCGCCGACACGGCCAAGGTGACCACCAAGGCCAGCACGGGCAAGACCGGCACTTGGCTCATCGACCCGACCAACTTCACCATCGGCGCCGGCAGCTCTCCGACCGGCAGCAACATCGGTGCCGATACGCTGTCCGCCAGCCTGGCGAGCACCAATGTCGAAATAGCCACCGGCAACAGCGGCGCAGAACCCGGCGACATCAACGTCAACGCCGCCGTCAGTTGGGATGCCGGCACCACGCTGACCCTGACCGCCCACAACGACATCAACATCAATGCCGACATCACCGCCACCGGTGCCGGCTCCGGCCTGGCGCTGAACCACGGCAGCAACGCCACCTACCGCCTGCTCAACAACTCCAGCGTCACCCTTTCCGGCAGCGGCGCCAGCTTCTCCGTGAACGGCGATGCCTATACCGTGATCCAGACCCTTGCCGCCCTGCAGGGCATCGGCAGCAGCGATCTCGGCGGTCGCTACGTGCTGGGCAACGACATCGTCGCCAGTGATACCAGCACCTGGAACAGCGGCGCCGGCTTTGAGCCGATCGGCAATGGCAGCAGTCCATTCAGCGGAATCTTCGACGGGCTGGGACACACTATTTCCGGACTGACCATCGACCGGCCGACGATCGACAACGTCGGCCTGTTCGGCGCGACACAGAGCGCAAGGATACGTCAACTGGGTCTGACCGGCGTCAGCATCAATGGCCAGAACTATGTCGGCAGCCTCGTGGGCCAGGCCACCTCAGGCACCATCGAGGCCGTCTACGCCACCGGCAGCGTCAGCGGCTATCAGTACGTCGGCGGACTGGCGGGCAGCAACAGCGGCCTGATTGCCAACAGCCACAGCATCGGCGGTGTCGGCGGGGAGAGCTTCGTGGGCGGGCTGATCGGCAGCAACAGCGGCCAGCTCATCAACACCTTCGCCCTCGGCAGCGTGATCGGCACGGCGTCGAGCATCGGCGGGCTGGCGGGCTACAATTCGGGTGTGCTCATGGGCAACTTCACCGTCGGCGACACTACCGGAAACACCAATGTCGGCGGCCTGGTGGGGACCAATGACAGTGGCATCGTCGCGGGCAACTACAGCATCGGCCTGGTCAGCGGAAATACCAATGTCGGCGGCTTGGTAGGTTCCAACATCGGCGGCATCGTCGCCGCCAACTACAGCAATGCAATCGTTAGCGGCGACACCAACGTCGGCGGCCTGGTGGGACTCAACTTCGCTGGCCTGGTCGCGGGTGGCGGCTTCGGCGCCGCCACCCTCGACGAGCTGGCCAGCTTGTTCGGACTCGACAGCGGCGTTCTGCTTGCCAGCGGCTACAGCATCGGCGGCCTGCTGGAAACCGCCACCAGCTCGGGGCTGACGGAGTTCAACGACAGCACCCTTTTCGCCGGCAGCTACGGACTGGACAGCCTCGTCGGCATCAGCACCCTTGAGGATCTGCAGGCGCTCGTCGACAGCAAACTGGCTGCAATCGGCTATAGCATCGCCGACCTGGGAGGACTCGAGCTGCTGGGCGGCGCCTTCGAACGTGACAGCAGCATGCTGGGCGATTATGCGGACCTCCTTGGCAGTGTCAGCGGCAACACCAATGTCGGCGGTCTGGTGGGAGTCAACGCGAGTGGCATCGTTGCCGGCAGCCACAACTTCGGCAACGTCTATGGCTACACCAATGTGGGCGGCCTGGTTGGTTACAACAGCGGTCTGGTCATCGGCAACAGCGCCTCGGGCAGCGTCATGAGCGAAGAGGAAAACGCCGGCGGTCTGGTGGGCTACAATTCTGGCTCCGTCAAGGTCAACTATGCCACGGGCGATGTCGCTGGCAAGAGCAGGGTCGGTGGTCTGGTGGGTTACAACAGCGGCAGCATAGATACCAACTATGCTGCCGGTAATGTCACCATCGGCACTGCCTCCGGAGGCGACGCGGGTGGCTTGGTAGGGGCAAACACGGGCAGCATCGAGAACAGCTTCGCCACCGGCAATGTCTCCAGCGCCTCGTCCCGCAGTGGTGGACTGGTCGGCTCTAACGCAGGCCTAATCGCCAACACTTATGCCACCGGCAGCGTCTCCGGCAGCAGCGAAGTCGGCGCCCTGGTGGGTTACAACGACGGCTACATCGATACCAGCTATGCCATTGGCAATGTCGCCGGCACGAGCGGCAATATCGGCGCCCTGCTGGGCTACAACGGCGGCAGCATCACCAGAAGCTACTGGAATGCCACGACGGCCGGCAGCCTGCCCGGCATCGGGGGTGGAAACACCAGCGGCGCCAGCGGACTGACCGACGAGCAGATGATGCAGATGGACAGCTACGCCGGCTGGAGCATCTCCGACAGCGGCGGCAGCACTGCCGTCTGGCGGATCTACGAGGGCCATACCACTCCCTTGCTCCGCGCCTTCATGACTCCCCTGACAATTACCTCCGACAATGTCACCATCACCTATGACGGTACCGTCTGGGAAGGAGGCAGCAGTTATACGACCGGCTCGATAACTCCGAACTTTTGGCATCGATCCCCGAGGGTCAACCACAGTCTGATCTACGGCACCATCAATACCAGCCAGCCAGCACGCAATGCCGGTAGCTACGCGATCGACGGCGGCCTTTATTCCAGCCAGCTCGGTTACGACATCAGCTACGACCCCGGCACCCTGACCATCGAGAAGGCCCTGCTGATTCTGAGCGCCAGTTCGGACAGCAAGATCTACGACGGCACCACCATCTCCAGCGGTATGGTCGGAGTCAGCGGCCTCGCCACGGGCGACACGCTCACGGCGACCCAGGAATACGATTCGGCGGAAGTCGGCGAGCGTACCCTGCTGGTCAACGAAGCCGCCATCGAAGACGGCAATGGCGGAAACAATTACGAGGTGATTCGCCAAAGCGCCAGCGGCCTCATCCTTGCCGTAACAGACAATGGCGGAGGAACCGGTGGTGATGGCGGCTCGGGCGGCGATGGCGGAACCGGTGGCAATGGTGGCTCTGGCGGCAACGGCGGAACCGGTGGCGATGGTGGCTCTGGCGGAAACGGCGGAACCGGTGGCGATGGTGGCTCTGGCGGAAACGGCGGAACCGGTGGCGATGGTGGCTCTGGCGGAAACGGCGGAACTGGCAGCCAGCGCGATGACGATACTTTTGTGCGGCTATCGCCCGCCTACCTCGCCAGCCTGGCCACCAAGGAGCCCTGCAGAACAGCGGACCAGCAGTTAGACGTACGCCAGCGTTACCGCTGCCCCGTCGTCAAAGTCAGCCAAGACCAGGCGGCAATCGAGGCGGCTCCCTATGCGATCGAAGATGGAGGCCTACGTCTGCCGGAAGGAATCTGACCGATGCAAGGCGGCCGGCCATCCTGGCCGGCCGCCCCTTGGCAATCTCGACGATGCCATTCACTCAGGCTGAACCGCCTGCCCCAACGACCTCCAGAAGCTGAACCAACCGAGCGGCCAGTCAACCACTCTTTCCCCGTCCATCCGAGCTCACGGCAGCTGACGAGCCGGCCCTCGCCATGGCTTGGCAATGAGCTGGACAGCATTCTATTTGGCTATGTCTGAGTTAGTTGTTGCATAGCTACTCGCCCTAGCGCCTCCCTCAAGCAAATCAATGGATTGAGCTGCGTCTTGTAGCGTTCGAGCAGGCGGCGCCATCCCAGGTAATGGGTCAGATACTTGGTGGCCACCCCATGAAAGGGAATCATCCAGCTCTTCAGTCGGCTGTCGTAGGCGTTCACGTTCTGGATGTGAAAAGGCCCATCGACCCTGCGCTTCTGGCTCGGATTGACCGGCTGATGGGTGATGCCTTCTGCCTTGGCAAA
>NZ_SMMU01000006.1:114713-194532 GCF_004339665.1 Azotobacter chroococcum | reverse complement strand
ACGGCGGCGCTGCGGCGGGGAGGGTCCCCGCCGTAGTCGGGAAAGTGACGCCTGTCAGTCATGAATGCGGCCAACAAGGCGCGTCAGGGCAGGAACAAAGGTGTGAACACCTTTGTTCACCTTTTTGATAGCAGACAGCGGTTTCACACGATCAATCGGCGCGCTCGGGCAGCGGCAGCTCCAGCCAGTCGCGGTAGAAGGTGTCGATGTCCGGCTCGAAGTCGTGGATCACCGGATACCAGGGGGTCGGCGCCTCGACGTCGAGCTGGGTGGCGCAGTGCGGGCAGTAGTACTCGCGGTAGACCTGCCACTGGGTATCCGGGGCGAGCAGCGCCGGATAGACCTCCTGCATGCTCTCCGGGGTGTCGCGCACGTGGATGTTGGCGAAGAGCTTCCAGTTCTCCCGGTAGTCGCAGAACTCGTGGCCGCAGCGGCACTTGGTCATCCAGCGCTTGCTGGTCGCCGACTGCACGATGTACAGCGCCGGGCCCAGCGGCAGGACGATGCGGTCCGGCCAGGCGACGCGCTCCTGCAGCACGCTCAGGTACAGCTCGAAGCGTTCGCGGTCCTTGGGCATGGTCAGCATGCGGGTGGTGGTGTCCCAGTCCAGGCGGCCGTCCACCAGGTTCTTCACTTGTTCCTTGGTATAGGTGCTCATCTCGCGCTCCTCATTCTTCGACTTGAACCACGGTGTGGACGTCCGGCAGCAGGGACAGGTCCATGCGGTACCTGGAGCCATAGGTCGGCTGGTCGAGTTCTTCCTCGGTCAGCGTCCAGTCGGCCGGCAGGCCCCAGAACGCCTTGAATTCGGCGAGGAACTTCTCCGACAGGGAGAAACTGCTGGCGAACATCTGCTGCACCGGCGCCGAGGCGTGCTTGGTGACGATCCGCTCGCGCTCCTCGCGCATCCACTCGCGGGTCGGCTGCGAGCGCTGCAGGCGCTCGGCGCGGATCTGCCGGCGGCGATCCTCGGTGGCCACCGCATCCACCGCCCAGTGGCCCTTGGCGTCCTGGGCGATAACCGCGCCGTAGACCTTCTCGGCGTAGGCCGGCAGGACGAAGCTCTGGTTCAGGTCGTCTTCGATGGCCCCGATCTCGCGCTCCAGCGGATCGCCGAAGCCCGGGCCGCCGCGCAGGTAGTTGAGGTAGAGGTCGTGGTTCTCGTAGCAGTCCTCGGTGGTCATGCACTGCTTGTCGCGCTTGACCCTGGCACTCGCCGCGATGTGCTGCTCATAGGCCGGCGCGGAAGGATCGCGGTCGCCGCCCAAGGGCAGCGGCAGGCCCTGTTCGATACGCTCCTTGAGGCCCGTGCCATGCGCCTCGAAACGGTAGCCGGTGGCGGCCGGGTAGCCGCCCATCAGGCCCCAGTCGGAGTTCATGTAGCCGTTGCCCATGAAGAACATGGTCCAGTCCTGGGCGTTCCACACCATGCGCAGGGTCTCGAAGCCGCAGCCGCCACGGTACTTACCGTAGCCGCCGGAGTTGCACTTGACGTTGCGGCCCAGGTACAGCAGCGGCTCGGCCATCTCCCAGATCTCGATGTCGCCCATGTCGCCTTCCGGGTTCCAGATCGCCGCGGCATGGTTGAGGCCGTCGCGGAACGCCATGGCGCCGGTGCCGCAGGACGAGGCCTCAAAGCTGTTCACCGCGTGCACCTCGCCGTCCTGGTTGATGCCGCCGCCCTGCAGCCAGTTGGAGGTGTTGGCGTTGCCGGAGTTGACCTCCTCCAGGTAGCCGCGGCTGTAGTAGGCCTGGCCGAGGCCGCGCCACAGGGCGCTCCAGCCGGAGACCAGGAAGTGCCAGGCGTAGGCGTGGCCGGTGCGGCGGTCGTCCGGGTTGCACCAGGCGCCCTTGGGCAGGTGGAACTCGGTGCCGAAGCAGGCGCCGTCGTTGATCCGCTGGGTCGGCACCAGGGTCTGGGTCATCATCACCCAGATGCCGCTGGTGAAGGCCACGTGGTGGGCGTTGAAGGTGTGCCAGCCCCAGCGGCTGGAACCCTCGAAGTCCAGCCGCCAGCTGGCGTCCGGGCGGATGGTGATCTCCACCGGCGAGTGCATGATGGTGTCGACCTTGGCGAAGGCCGAGGAGGTCTGCACGTCCTCGTGCTTGAACGGCACGTCGACGAAGGCCACCTTGCGGTAGGTGCCCGGCAGGGTCATCGCCTTGATCCGCGACTGCAGCCCGCGGCGGCCCTCCTCGATCACCTCGAAGGCGAAGCGCTCGTAGGCCTCCAGGCCCTCGGCGGCGATGATCTCCTCGACCATGCCGCGGATCATGTGGCAGCCGGCGATGCGGGTGCGCTCGTCGAGGATCCAGTACTTGGGCGTGCGCACCGAGCGCTGCGACTCGTGCAGCCAGTCGCGCAGCGGCTGGTCGTTGACCCCGGTCTTGCGGCAGGTGACCTGGTAGCCGTCGCCGAAGCGCTGCACCTGCCCGGTGGACATCGAGCCCGGGGTCACCGCGCCGGTGTCGATGACGTGGGTGACGCCGCCGACCCAGCCGATCAGCTTGCCGTGGGCGAAGATCGGCACGATGGTGGCGATGTCGCAGGGGTGCACGTTGCCGATCGAGCAGTCATTGTTGGTGAACATGTCGCCGGGGGCGATACCGGGATTGCTCTCCCAGTCGTTCTCGATCATGTACTTGATCGCCGCGCCCATGGTGCCGACGTGGATGATGATCCCGGTGGAGGTGAGGATGCAGTCGCCCACCGCGTTGTAGAGGGTGAAGCAGAGTTCGCCCTCCTGCTCGACGATGGGACTGGCGGCGATCTTCTTGGCGGTCTCGCGGGCGTGCACCAGGCCGCCGCGGATCTTCGAGAACAGCTTCTCGTAGCCGATCGGGTCACTCTCGCGGAACGGCAGGCTGCTCAGCCCGTTGTAGAAGCCGCTTTCCCTGGTGCGTTGGATCACTTCGCTGCGAAAGGCCTGCAGGGTCTTGCCGTTGCCCAGCAGCGCGCCGGGGGCGTTCTTGGCCAGCATATTCATGGTGAAGGTCTCTCTTGTTGTTGTTCCGGTCCGGGTTCAGCCGCGGGCGCATTCCTTGAGGTGGAACAGGCGGTGCTTGTCCAGGTAGGTCTCGAAGCCGTCGGGCACCACGAAGGTGGTGGAGTCGGACTCGATCACCGCCGGCCCGACGATGTGGTTGCCCGGCTGCAGGGCTTCCATCTGCCAGATGTCGGCGTCGACCCAGCGCTTGTGCCGGTAGAACGGCCGCTTGCCGAGGTGCGCGGCCGGCTGCGGCTGCGGGCCGGCCTCGGGATCTTCGGGCAGCACCGGCTTCTGGGTGGCGACCAGGCCGCGCATGATCGCCCCGGTGACCGAGAAGCCCAGTTCCGGGGAGCGCGCCGAGCTGGCGTAGACCCGCGCATAGGTGTCCTCGAAGGCCTCGGTGATCTGCTGCCAGTCGGCCGCGCCGGCGGCCGAGGCGATCGGCGAGGTGATCTCCAGGTCGTTGAGCTGGCCCATGTACTGCATCCGATAGCCGGGCAGCAGGGTCACATCCTCGGCCTTGAAGCCGTTGATCACGAACTCCTCGATGACCTTGGCCGCCAGTTCGTCCCAGGCCGCCTGGATCACCGCGCAGGCCTCGGCGCAGGCGGCTTCGCCGCTGTCCGGCGGCAGGGCGATGTCGACGCTCTTGTCGTAGCGGTACTCGAAGTCGGCGCAGGCGCAGCCGAAGGCCGAGAAGCCCGCCGCCCAGGCCGGCACCACCACGTCCTTGAAGCCGAGGCCCTCGGTGTAGCCGTAGGTGTGTACCGGACCGGCGCCGCCGTAGGAGAAGCAGACGAAGTCGGTGGGGTTGTAGCCCTTGGCGCTGATGTTGGCGCGCAGGTATTCGTGCAGCGACAGGTCGAGCAGCTCGATGACCCCGGCGGCGGCCTCCTCGACCGACAGCCCGAGCGGCCCGGCGATCTGCGCCTGGATGTGCTGGCGGGCGCGCTCCACGTCGAGCTTGATGGCGCCGCCGAGGAAGTTGGCCGGGTTGAGATAGCCGAGCACCACGTGGCAGTCGGTCACCGACACGGTGTCCAGACCGCTCTCCGGCCAGCAGGTGCCGACCCGGTAGCCGGCGCTGTCCGGGCCCAGCTTGAGCGAGCCGCTGTAGGGATCGAGGCGCACGAAGCTGCCGGCGCCGGCGCCCACCGAGTCCATCGCCACCAGCGGCAGGGACAGCACCAGGCGGGCCATGTCCGGGTCGGAGGCGATGGCGAAGTTGCCCTTGGTGATCAGCGCCATGTCGAAGGAGGTGCCGCCGATGTCCGAGCAGGCGATGTTCTCGTAGCCCAGCGCCTCGCCGAGCAGCCTGGAGCCGATCACCCCGCCGATCGGCCCGGAGACGATGGTCCGCGCCAGCTCCTTGGCCTTCCAGGAGATGGTCCCGCCGTGGGTGGCCATCACCCGCAGGTCGAACTTGGCGCCGTGCTTCTTGAACCGCTCGCTGACCTTCTGCAGGGTCTGGCGCGACGGCTCGGCGGCGTAGGCCTCGAGGATCGTGGTGTTGGTGCGGTGGCTCTCCTTGCGCGAGGGGTAGTAGTCGACCGAGGCGAACACCGGCAGGTCCGCGCCGAGCCGCTTGAGCTCCTCGCGGCACACGTCGCGGGCGCGCTTCTCGCTGGCGGGGTTCTTGTGCGACTGCAGCAGCACGATGACGATCGCCTGGGCGCCGGCCTCGACCAGCTCGCGGGTGGCCTGGCGCACCTCCTCCTCGCGCAGCGGGATGACGATCCGGCCCTGCACGTCGGTGCGCTCGGTGACCCCGCGGGTCCGCGAGTAGGGCACCAGCGGCGCATCGTAACGGTGGGTGTTGAGGTGCAGCCGCTCCTCCAGCGCGTAACCCAGGTAGCTCTGGATGGCGCGGCCCATCGAGTGGGTCTGTTCGAAACCCTTGTTGACCATCAGGCCGACGTCCAGCCCCTTGCGCTGCACCACCCGGTTGAGCATGGCGGTGCCGGAATACACGCAGGTCACCAGTTCCGGGTAGACGTCGTCGACGCCCAGCTGCCAGGCGGACAGCGCGTCGAGGGATGAGTTGTAGATGGCCAGGGATTCGTCGGCCGGATTGCTCTGCGCCTTGCCGACCACGAAGTTGCCGTCCTCGCGGACGAAGAAGGTGTCGGTCATCGTGCCGCCGGCATCGATGCCCATCACCTGGACTTTCGAGCGTTGCATGTCCATGGGGTTCTCCGTTGTTGTTCGAATTGTCGCGGTACAACCTGTCGAGACCGCGCGTCCTTGCCTGCCAAAAGGGCAGCAGTCGCGGCTCGCCAGGCAACGGAGCAAAGCCTGGGCCAGGCCCGAAATAACATCGTAAGCAATTGATACGAAATAAATTATTTTCGTAGCTGCGCCTATCGGGACGCCTGGAGGCGTCCGATAGCCGAATGGCGTAGCCCGCGGGCGTATGAATTTCGGACGCCGTTTTCAGCGCTGCCGGCCTTGCAGGCAATCTGCTGAACGCAGCGGACCGAAGCCTGGCCGGACAGGTGCGAAAAGAGGCAGAGAATCGAGAGGGAATGCAGGAAGCCAGCGCAGACAGCGCTGTGTTCGCTTGCGGCGAGCGGGGTTGAATTCATCCCCTATGCGGGGCTTTGATGCCTTCGAGGGGAGATGGCCCCAAGTCGCTCCCGGGGCCATCCGTTGATCCTGTCGCTTGCCAGAAGATTACTGGCTGACCGGATCGTTCCAGCAGGTCTCGTGGTCCAGGCCTGGGCTCATGGCTTGGACGGGTTGCGGCCTTGTTGTTCCTGGTCCCGCCGAGCCTGGTCCGCTTTGCGCTGCTCTTCCTCGCTCAGGTTGCTGCGCTGTTGCCCTGGTTGACCACCCTGATGGCCTTGCTGGCTGCCTTGCTGGCCTTGTTGACCGCCTTGCTGGCCGCCCTGTTGACCACCTTGATGGCCTTGCTGGCCTTGCTGGCCCTGCTGCCCACGTTGCTCTCCTTGCTGACCCTGACCGCCTTGACGGCCTTGCTGGCCGCTGTCCTGCTGGCCGGTCTGCCCGGCGCCTTGGCTGCCTGCACGCTGGCCGGCATTCTGGCCCTGTTGCGGCTCGCTTCCTCCTTGCTTGCCTTGCTGACCTTGCTGACCTTGCTGACCTGGTTGTTTTTCAGTGGCCATGATGAAGTCCTCACATAACTTCGTTCGGTTGTTTTGGCGCTGGCTCATGGGCTCGAGTTGATTCGCTTTGCCTTTTCCTTTGCTCAATAATCTCCCTGACACGTTGGCTGCCCTTGCACTGCCTAGCCGCCCTCATTTCGATTTCCTCTATGGAAATCGTGGTTGTGAACCGCCACGTGGCTTTACCGTTCTTGTCTTGCGGCATGTCTCGTCGACGGTCATTGCGCAGTTGCTTATATGCAACCTATATGCAACCCCTACCAACCTTCTGCGCTTCTTGATTTTCCCTGTGCCTGATGAAGTCTCAAGCACACTGCGCGACTTCAGTATAGTCATCTTTTCGTTTTATCAAGTTTTCAGCACAAAAAAGACGACCATAAATATCCTTCCCGCCTGCCCTCCCAATACTCGCACCAACCTTGGGCTTATTCATATTTCCACTCAGCCCTCAATGACAAAAAATAACACCCCCGACAGTCAACACAATTGCTAAAGCCTGACTGCCTGTGTCTATTTCCGCTTTCTTCGAGCCCTTCATGCCTACCGATTGAGCGGATAACTTGTTCTGCCTGTATCGATAGTTTTGAAAGGAAGGCAGCCATCAAAGTTTCCCATCACCGACGAACGGGCATATAGTCGTGTTTTAATAAGTCAAGGCTATATTGCAGTCAATTTATAGTTGGATAAGTAATTTACTGTGATACAGCATGCTAGGGGGTACAGCCGGGACGCGCAGACAAGCCAGACTCAGCAGGGCCGGCAATGCTGTTGGGGCGGCTCCGCGTCGGCCTCCCAAGTCATCGAGGGCCTCTGCGGCCGGCCAAAGAAATAGCGCCGGATCGCAGGCCCGATTCGGATTGCCATGATTTCGTTGGCTTTCATGCTGCGTGCCTGTAGCAGTATTCCCTGACAATTTCGCTCAAGTTCGCCAGCGCAACTGATATCCGCACTGCGATGCCATGGGCAAGAAATCCGGCGCATCGGACAACGCCTGCCAGCGACAACTTTCCTGCAGCATCAAACAATCATGCTCTCGGACAACGCGCCAGTGAGGCGCTACCGGACTTGGACACGGAAATTGAGCACAGCGGATATCGCTACTGCACAAATCCGACCATAACTCGTGATCGGTTAACGCCAGGCGGCAACCTGGCCAACTCAGCCGAACAGACGGCCATAAAACAAACACAACAGCCTGCGCGTCCCGCGCTCGTTAGGGAAAGGCAGAGATACTGGAAACCGGCAGACAGCTGTTTTCGGGTAGTCAGCGCCATCGAACTTTATTCCCAATGAAGATTGATCGGGGGAAGCAGCCTAGGCCCAGCACTCGCCTGACAATGAACTCAACCGAGCCCGTCAGGATAGAAATACAAGTGCGCAAGACAAGTACCATCCCGAGAATCTCGATTGAACGGAAATCCAATATACCCTTGCCCATGCGCTATATTTTCCTTCCTGATGCCTCGAACGGAATATCGAAAAACAATCCTCCGACAATCCACCCATCAACCAGGCAATCCGAGAATCGCCGGCTCCTGCCCTGTCGCACGAGGCCGTTGCGAACCGGCCTGGAAGGGAGCGATACCGTGAGCACCTGGATCACCCGGCTTCTTGCCCTGCCCCGCCTCCCCCGCTGCCGGCCGCCTAGTGCCCCGGGCCGGTGCCTCCTTGCTGCGCTGGGCGCGGCGCTGGCCTTGAGCGCCGGCTCCGCGGCCCAGGCACAGGCCGAGCGCCCTGCGGTCCCGCTGTACGACAACCTGGGTACTCATCACTACGCCATCAGCACCAGCGTGCCGCAGGCACAGCGCTATTTCGACCAGGGGTTGCGGCTCTACTACGCGTTCAACCATCAGGAAGCGATCCGCGCCTTCGAGGAGGCCGTCCGGCTCGATCCGGACTGCGCCATGTGCTACTGGGGAATTGCCCTGGCCTACGGCCCCAACATCAACGCGCCGATGGACGCCAGCGCCGGGGCCGCCGCGCATGCCGCAATCCAGAAGGCGCTCGAACGGAAGGCGAGTCCGAGGGAGCAGGCGCTGATCCGGGCTCTCGCGACGCGCTATGCAGTCCCCCCGCCCGCCGAGCGAAGCGCCCTGGATGCGGCCTATGCCCGTGCGATGCGCGAGGTCGTCCGCGAGTACCCGGAGGATCAGGAGGCGGCAACCCTCTTTGCGGAGTCCCTCATGGACCTGAGCCCGTGGCAGTACTGGAGCCAGGACGGCCAGCCGCGGCCGGATACTCCCGAGATGCTCGCCCAGCTGGAGCGGGTGATCGCGGCGAACCCCAATCATCCGGGCGCGTGCCACTTCTTCATCCATGCCGTCGAGGCGACCCGGCCGGAGCGAGCGGTTCCGTGCGCGGAACGGCTCGCCGGCCTGATGCCCGGCGCCGGCCATCTGGTGCACATGCCCGGGCACATCTACGTCCGCGTCGGACGCTACGAGGATGCCATCAAGGCCAACGAGCACGCGGTGCATGCCGACGAAACCTTCATCCGCGACCAGAATCCGGCGTTCGGCGTCTACCTCGCCGGCTACTACCCGCACAACTACGACTTCCTGGCCTTCGCCGCGAGCATGATCGGCCGCAGCGGTCAGGCGCTGGCCGCCACACGGAAGATGGCCGAACTGGTTCCGCAACCGATGCTGCGGGAGCCCGGGATGACCTTCCTGCAGCAGCACCAGACCCGCCAGCTGCAGATGCTGGTGCGCTTCGGCCGCTGGGACGAGATCCTCAAGGCGCCGGCTCCGTCGCAGGACCTGCCCCACGCCCGCGCCCTCTGGCACTACGCCCACGGCCGGGCGCTGGCGGCACGCGGCGATCTGCCGGGTGCCGAGGCGGACCTGGCGCCGCTGCGCGCCACCACGCAGGACCCGCAGATGGACGCACTGCGCCTGGAGTTCAACACCTCGGGCGCCATACTGAAAATCGCCGCGGAAGTGCTGGCCGGCCAGATCGCCGCCAGGAAGGCGGATTTCCCGCGCGCGATCGGCCATTTGCGCGAAGCGGCTCATCTGGAGGACCGGCTGGTCTACGGCGAGCCCCCGGAATGGACGGTGCCGGTACGTGAGGAACTCGGTCTGGTGCTGCTGGCGGCGGAACGCAGCGAGGAAGCCGAGCAGGCCTTTCGCGAGGACCTCAAGCGCTTCCCGGAGAACGGTTGGTCGCTGCACGGGCTGGCCCTGGCCCTGCAGGCCCAGGACCGCACAGCGGAGGCCGACGCCGTGCTGGAGCGCTTCCGCAAGGTCTGGGCAGGCGCCGACATGCAGTTGGCAGAAGCCGCGCGCTGAGCCGCCCGCAACCCGGACGGAGCGCGCCGACAACCCTCCCAGCGGATGGGCTCATCATCGGCTGCGGGAGCCGCGCGGCCCGCTCAGGCGACCTCCTCGAGATTGGACCCGAAGGGCACGATGACGAAGTCCTCGCTCTGCTCGATCTTCACCCCGGCCACGCCGGAAACCACCTCCGGCTCCGCGAGCATGGCCTCCTTGTTCAGCTGCTCCTTGACGCGGATGAAACGCGTCAGCCCCAGTCGCTTGAGGGTTTCCAGGACGTTTTCGGCCGATTGCAGGGACACCCGTGGCGGACGCAGGCGCCACTTGATTTCACCTGCGGCGAAATCATAGAACTTGGTCTTGCCGCTCCTGGTCAGCTCCAGGCGATGCGCCTCGCACCAAGTATGCACCCCTTGGGTCAACCCCGTGATCTGCTCGTTGAGCGGCGTGGCCAGCTCTTCGAAGCGCAGCCTTACCTTCGCCAGCTCATCGTTCATGTCGGCCTGAATCCGTTCACGCTCGCGCTGGAGCAGACCGATCCTGGCAATCGCCTCGTTCACTTCATCGCGGCTTTGCGGAACCGGAAACCGGGCCGCATTGGCCTTCACATGAGTAGCCCTTGTCATGATCGCTCCTCCTGTTTCCCGCACTTCAGCGGAACCCAAGCCAGATCGGCTTCAAGCATTGCGCCCTGGCCAACGACGCAGCCCTCCTGAGCAAGCATCTGGCGGATCCGGACAAATTTCAGCTTGTTTCATGAATCCGGCCGCGTCAAACCCCGCGGCAGGGCTGCCGTCGCGTTCCGGCCCTCGCACCGAACCGCGCACCGACCGGTCGGACAAGCCACTGCAAGCGCATACAACCCGCCGGCCCCAGGGTTCCCAAGGTACCGATTCGACTAAAGCAGAACGGCGGGCCCTCACCTTGCGTGGCACGATAGCCAAACCCTGATTCGTCCATGTTCCACAAGAACGCCGGATACCAATCCAATTACAAAAATTGTGTGGCCATTGAGCGTAGTGGCCATATCACGACAAGTTTCAGGAGTCTCAATGTCCGCCCGCAATATTCTGGTGATCAACTGTGGTAGCTCGTCGATCAAGTTCGCTCTGGTCAACGAAGCACAAACAACCTTCCCCCTGCAGGGTTTGGCCGAACGCCTCGGCAGCCCGGAAGCGGTCCTCCACTGGCAATTTGGCGATACTAAGGAAAGTCTGAGCCTGCCTGGCACCAGCCATCAGTCCGTGCTGTCGAAGATCCTGCCCCTGGCCCAGGAAGCGGCCGGAGGCCATCTCGACGGCATCGGCCACCGCGTCGTGCATGGCGGCGAGCACTTCACCGCGTCCCATCTGGTCGACGCCGACGTGCTCGAAGGCATCCGCGCCAACGCCCACCTGGCACCGTTGCACAACCCGGCGCACCTGGTCGGCATCGAGGCCGCGATGGAGCTGTTCCCCAGCCTGCCGCAGGTCAGCGTGTTCGACACCGCCTTTCACCAGAGCATGCCACCCCACGCCTACCGCTACGCCGTGCCGGAGTTCCTTTACACCGAGCATGGCGTGCGCCGCTACGGCTTCCACGGCACCAGCCACCGCTACGTGAGCAAGCGCGCCGCGGAAATGGTCGGCGTGCCGGTCGAGAACAGCAGCTGGCTGAGCGCCCACCTGGGCAACGGCTGCTCCACCTGCGCCATCGTCAACGGCGAGAGCCGCGACACCAGCATGGGCCTGACCCCACTGGAAGGCCTGGCGATGGGCACCCGCAGCGGTGACGTTGACCCCAACCTGCACAGCCACCTGGCGCGCACCCTGGGCTGGAGCATCGAGCAGATCGACCGCACGCTCAACCACGATAGCGGCCTGAAGGGTTTGTCCGGCCTGTCCAATGACATGCGCACCCTGTATGAAGCGCACATGGCCGGCCACCCGGGCGCCACCCTGGCCTTCGAGGTGTTCTGCTACCGCCTGGCCAAGTCGCTGGCCGGCATGGGCTGCGCCCTGCCCAAGCTGGACGGCCTGATCTTCACCGGTGGCATAGGCGAAAACTCCGCTGCCGTGCGCGAGCGCACCCTGGAGCATATGAAGCTGTTCGGCTTCCAGCTCGACGCCGAAGCCAACGCCCGCTGCACCCGCGGCGTCGGTGGCGAGATCCAGGCGGCCGGCAGCCCGCGCATTCTGGTGGTGCCGACCAACGAGGAGCGCCAGATCGCCCTGGACACCCTCGCCCTGCTCGACGCCTGATCGAACACCCGCGCAGACGGGAAGCAGCGATGCAACGAAACCCGACGACCATTATGGCGTCGGGTTTCGTCATCCTGACCTCCCCCGGCACCATGCTTTCCACAGACTGAGCACCCTGCTCCATTGAGAGACCCCATGCACACTCTGTTTCTCGCCCCCACCGGTTACGCCGTCGGCCTCAACTCCATCAGCCTCGGCCTGATCCGCACTCTCGAGCAGGCCGGCCTGAAGGTCGGCTTCTTCAAACCGATCGCCCAGCCCCTCCCCGTCGACCAGGGCCGTGAGCGCTCCTGCCTGCTGGTCGAGCGCACCCTGGGCCGGAGTGCGCCCGAACCGATACTGCTGGATCAGGTGGAGCGCCAGCTGGCCAACGGCGAAATCGACCTGCTGCTGGAGGACGTGGTCAGCCGCTACCAGCAGGCCGCCGCCGGCAAGGATGTGGTGATCGTCGAGGGCATGCTGCCGACCCGCGACAGCGACTACTCCGCGCACCTCAACCCCCTGCTGAGCAAGAGCCTGGGCGCCGAAGTGATCCTGATCGCCGTCCAGGGCGGCGACAGCCTCAAGCAGCTGGCCGAACGCATCGAGATCCAGGCCCAGCTGTTCGGCGGCGCCAGGAACCCGAAAATACTCGGCGCGATCATCAACAAGATCGACAGCGAGGACGGCGTCCCGGCTTTCATCGAGCGCCTCAAGGAACACCTGCCGCTGCTCGGCAGCGCCAGCTTCCAGCTGCTCGGCGCCATTCCCTTCGCCGAAGAGCTGAATGCCCTGCGCACCCGCGACGTAGCCGAACTGATCGGCGCCCAGGTGCTCAGCGCCGGCGAAGCCGACCAGCGCCGGGTGAGCAAGATCGTCCTGTGCGCCCGCGCCGTGCCCAGCACCGTGCCGCTGCTGCAGCCGGGCGTGCTGGTGGTGACCCCGGGCGATCGCGACGATGTCATCCTTGCCACCAGCCTGGCCTCGCTCAACGGCGTGAAGCTGGCCGGCCTGCTGCTGTGCAGCGACTTCACACCGGACCCGCGCATCATGGAACTGTGCAAGGCGGCCCTGGACGGCGGCCTGCCGGTGATGAGCGTGACCACCGGCTCCTATGACACCGCCACCAGCCTGTTCGCCCTGAACAAGGAAACCCCGGCGGACGACATCGAACGCGCCAAGCGCGTCACCGACTTCATCGCCGGGCACCTGCATCCGGAATACCTGCACTCCCGCCTCAGCGTGCCGCGCGAGCAGCAACTGTCGCCACCGGCGTTCCGCTACCAACTGGTCAAGCGCGCCCAGGAAGCCAACAAGCGCATCGTCCTGCCGGAAGGCAACGAGCCGCGCACCATCCGCGCCGCCGCCATCTGCCAAGAGCGCGGTATCGCCCGCTGCGTGCTGCTGGCCCGCCCGGAGGAAGTCCAGGCCGTGGCCCGCGAGCAGGACATCATCCTGCCGGCTGGCCTGGAGATCCTCGATCCGGACAGCATCCGTGCGCAGTACATCGCCCCGATGGTGCAGATGCGCAAAAGCAAGGGCCTCACCCCCGAGATGGCCGACGAGCAGCTCAGGGACACCGTGGTGCTCGGCACCATGATGCTAGCGCTGGACGAAGTGGACGGCCTGGTTTCCGGCGCCGTGCACACCACCGCCAACACCATCCGCCCGGCCCTGCAGCTGATCAAGACCGCCCCGGGCTACAATCTGGTGTCCTCGGTGTTCTTCATGCTGCTGCCGGATCAGGTGCTGGTCTACGGCGACTGCGCGGTGAATCCCAACCCGAGCGCCAGCGAGCTGGCCGAAATCGCCCTGCAGAGCGCCGAGTCCGCCGTAGCCCTCGGCGTGCATCCGCGCGTGGCGATGATCAGCTACTCCACCGGCGACTCCGGCAGCGGCGCCGAGGTGGACAAGGTCCGCGAAGCCACCCGCATCGCCCAGGAGCGCGCCCCCGGCCTGCCGATCGACGGCCCGCTGCAGTACGACGCCGCTTCCGTGGCCAGCGTCGGCAAGCAGAAGGCACCGAACAGCCCGGTCGCCGGCCAAGCCACCGTGTTCGTGTTCCCCGACCTGAACACCGGCAACACCACCTACAAGGCGGTGCAACGCAATGCCAACTGCATCAGCGTCGGCCCGATGCTGCAGGGGCTGGCCAAACCGGTGAACGACCTGTCGCGCGGCGCGCTGGTGGACGATATCGTCTTCACCATCGCCCTCACTGCACTTCAGGCCACCAGCATCGCCAAGCAGAAGGCACCGGAACAGGGCCAGGTGATCGAGGCCTGACAGGCGGCGGGAAAACAGGCTCGAGGATCAGCCTACCAGCGCTATCTGGTCGGATGCAGGCTCTGCGGGGCTTATGCTTCTGACCGGGTAGCGGCCCTCTTCATAGCCAGTATGCGGCTCGAACGGAACGGACTCGCCGCTTCTGCGTGGCACCGATTATGGATCGGCAGCATCGATCTAAAAATCCCTTTTAAAACAATCGATTACAACAAGATAAATTCCGTGCAGCAAAAATGTAGTACTGGCCCTGCAGAGCAGATGGCATCGGTGCAACACGGTGCTACAAGAACTGCCTGATCTCATCCCCTACTCGCACAATAGAGACTGGCTGTCAGGAGCGAGGCGAATAGCAGCGGAGGAAGAAGCAGCACAGCCAGGTTCGCAGGTGCCGCTGGAAGAAGATGTACAACAGGGATGTGTCAGCCCGTCGCGGGAATCGGTGACGGCGGACAACCCAATCGCTGTCCACCCTGCTCGTCAGTTGGCGCCGTTATAGGCGAAGGCTTCGGCGGTTTCGGGGGTCCAGCCATACGGACGCGGGCGGTTGCCGTAGATCACGACCTTGTCGCCTTCGGCGAAGACGTAGTTCGGCGAGCGGTATTCCTTCAGTTCGCCGCTGTCGGTGCGTACCAGGTAGATGCGCTCGCTGGCACCCAGGGCCTTCTGACCGGAACCGCCGAACAGCGCGCCGAGGCCTGCGCCGATCACCGCACCGATCGGACCGCCGACGGAGCCGGCCATCATGCCGCTCATGCCGCCCGTAGCCTGGCCGGAGGTCTCGCTCGTCACTTCCCGGACGATTTCCGCAGCATTGACAGTGCCGACGGTGAGCATGCCGATGGTCAGAGCCAGAATTCCGAACTTTTTCATGACGGTTCCCTCAGGACGAGACGAGCGGTCGTTACCAGTCGATTCAATCGAGACGAGATGTGGCGCTGTTATCGCCGTTGTTTCGTCTCCCTTGGTGTAGAAACTACCGCTTCAATTGACATGAATCAATAAAACAATCGCCATCTTATGCTTAAGGAGGGGGTCCAGTGACGGCAGGAAAGACGGCGCCTCCAGCCGCACGATTCGCAGAAGGCTGCCAAACGACTGATTTACAAGGAAAAGGCGAAAAGACCAGAACTTGCATCCGATTCTTGAGACACGGGTAGAGTTCGTGCGCTCCCTAGCCGCCGTGCCGAGGGATACCGATTCGTCAGGGGTACCAACGTCCGCCGCCGAGAACCAGGGAGAGGGCCGCGAGACGACCGTTCCGCGTCCCAGCCACCACCATCAGGCAGGCCCCACGCGCGAAAACGAGATCACCAGCCTGTTTGGCTAGGTTCTGCAAGCCCATCTGAAGCTTCATCATCCGGAAGACGTACAGCTCTCCCAGTGAGCCGTGCGCAAGCTGATACACACAGCTTTTCGCTAACGGTCACCAGAACAGCCAAATCGCAGACATGAAAAAGGCCGGTGATTGCTCAACCGGCCTAAGTCATTGAATTTATTGGTCGGGACGGAGTGATTCGAACACTCTACCCCTTGCACCCCATAAAGGTAAAGCTATCGCCAAAGCTATCCAAGCAGATCCACGCACCACAATTTAACTCATTGATTAAAATAGATTTATCTTGATAATTCGTCCAAGATCGTCCAGTAAAATCTCTTCATAGCCAGTCTCAATTGGCAACCAATTGGCAACCAGCGCATATTAACTGGCAACCAATTGGCAACGAAGGAAAACGAAGCAGACGATGGCGAAGATCACAGACAGGCAAATGAATGCCAAACCAGGCAGCAGCGACAAATGGCTCAGCGAAGTAGCTATCTGGGGACACGGCAGCCTGGTCGCACGCATCACACCCAGCGGCGAGCGTCTTTTCTACTTCCGCTACAGCAACAGCAGAGGTGAACGGGTTACTTACCCTATCGGCACCTATAGCCGCGACGGCCAGGAAGGCACCATGACGCTCGCCGAAGCCGGTCAGAGAGCTAAGGAACTGGCAGGTCTGCACAAGACTGGCATCCGAGATATTCGAGAACACTTGGAAGCAGAGGAAGCGGCCCGTATTGCAGCTCGTGACGCAGAACTGGCACGCCTGGCAGCGGAGAAAGCCGCTGCCGAAGCAGAACAGGCCCGCCAGGCTGCACGAAAGACCGTAGCCGAGTGGTTCGAGCACTGGGCCAAGATCGATCTGGTCAACCGCAAGGACGGGGGAGCCGAGGTGCGCCGTATGTTCGAGAAGGACGTGCTGCCCTTCCTCGGTAACATGGCCGTGGCCGACGTAAAGAAAGGCCACATCACGGAAGTGACGGACGCCCTCCTCGCCCGTGGCGTCAACCGCATGCCCAAGCTGATCCTCTCCCTGATGCGCCAGATGTTCCGCTTTGCCGTGGACCGTGACCTGATTGAGCACGACCCTACAGCCAGCATCCGCAAAGCCAAGATTGGCGGCAAGGACGTGGAGCGTGACCGCGTCCTGAGTGACGAAGAAATCCGCGTCCTTGCCACGAAAGCACCGGAGGCCGGACTGCTGGTCACGACCGAGGCAGCAATCTGGATCGCCTTGTCCACCTGCTGCCGGATCGGTGAGCTACTGGGTGCCCGCTGGGAGCATGTGGATCTAGAGCAAGGCACTTGGCTGATCCCGGCCGAGAACAGCAAGAACGGCAAGCCGCACAACGTCACCCTGTCCGACTTCTCCATCCGACAGTTCAAGCGTGTTCGGGAGATCACCGGCACGTCGCCTTGGTGCTACCCGAACACTGACAACAGCGGGCCGGTCTGCCCCAAGACCGTGACCAAACAACTGGGTGATCGCCAGCGTCAGCCTGAGCAGGGCACCATGAGCAGGCGTAGCGCCAAAGCACAAGCTCTGCTGTTGCCCGGCGGCAAGTGGACACCTCACGACCTGCGTCGTACCGGAGCTACCCTCATGACAGCCTTGAGCGTGCTGCCCGAAGTGGCCGAGCGCTGCCTCAACCACACCGAAGAGAACAAGGTCAAACGGACCTATCAGAGGCACAGCTACGTCAAGGAAATGGCCGAGGCTTGGCATCAACTGGGAAACCGTCTGAACATACTGACCTGCCCGGACACCAGCAACGTGGTCATCCTCAAGCACGCTTGAGGATGACCATAGAAAAGGAGCTCCCCCGCCACCATCAGCCACAGCCTGCCAGCTCACTTCCTGATTGAACTGAGGCATAGTGCCATTGTCCATGTCGACGCCCGTGCTAACGCATGCCTATCAACAGGAACGCAACGGAGGAAATACATTGAGGAATAATCTTGAGCTTCTGGACTGGTTCTCAATGGAGCAGGCACTAGCGTTACTGCAAAAGAAAGCCGACTCTCAAATGACCATGGATGACTTAGCAAGTCAATGTATACAGTATAACTGCGCCGTTTACCTCAAACTCAACAGCATCACAAAAGGAAACTATCCAGGTGCTTTTAACCACCCCTCTACCCATGATTTAGCCAATGGCGTCTATGGGATCGGTTATCAGCTGGTTGAAGATCCCAAAAGCCTCTTTGCGCATAGCGATCATGGTAAGTGCTTATTACCGCTAACTGGAGCCGTGCTAGTTGAACCAACCACAAATAGCGAAAGAATCGATAATCTTCAATGGGAGGCAGAAATTGACCTCACTAGTCACTTACCGCTATTCAAGAAGAGTGACATACAACGACTAGCCGACGAAATCATTGAAGCATCTAGCGACGGACCTAGTCGAAAATCGATATTGATGGTCATGGGTGCGCTGCTCGAAATATTGACGAGCCCTACCCCAAAACGGATGAATCAAGATGCTATTCAGAAGACGATAACCGACACACACAAAGGTAAGCGTGGTTTGGGAAAACGCAACGTAGAAGACATCTTCTCCTTGGCGAACAAGGCTCTCAAAGAGGCAGGAGAATAACCGCAGATGCGGTGCCGATTTTCGCAAATGCGATGCTTTCCATAGTATTCCTCGGTTGAATGCCAGCCATGAAATCCACTGTGCGCCAGAGAGCGCTTAGGAGACATGGCAATGGCAAACTCAACCACCACCACTACCCACGAACGCCGCATCATTCGACTCCCCGAGGTGGAGCGCCGCACAGGCTTCAAGTGCTCCCACCTTTACAACCTGATGAAGGAAGGTCGTTTCCCCAAAGCGATCAAACTGGGCCTGCGTGCCGTAGGCTGGGACTCCAGGGCCGTTGATCAGTGGATCAGCGAACGCCTTGGACAGAACCGGGATGACTACCCATCAGTCGCCTAATCAGTACCAGCCCTCAGCGCTGACAAACAACAGTATTGTCAGCGCTGATGCAACAACGTGCTGATCGGGGTTGCAGCGTTCGAAGGCCGTCTTCTGATGGACGGCCATAAGACGCATCAGCCCCTACCAGCATCAACAATGCGCCCCCAGTTTGTTTCGAGACTCAAATGAACGATCAAGACCTCGACGGGCAAGTGCAAATTTTGCACCCGGAAGCTGTCGCAGAAAAGCACATTTTGCACCGATCCAGTACCCGAAAGGGACAACCCAAACGTCGCTTCACGCGAGCAATAGCAAGCTCTCTGATCGACTTGCACATAGCCACCCAGAGAGCCCACGTAGTTATAGATATAACTAACTATCCCCTCTCCCCTGAAACACTGACTCCTGAAACACTGGAACTCCTCATCGCTGAAAACTTGGATCGAGAAGAACAAGCATCCAGATACGCCAACCGCCTACTGCTACCTACTTGGCCACGCTTACCGGACGACCTGAAACAGTGAACCGCCCCGGGATTCTGGAGGCCCCTTGGTGTGAGTGATCTCGCTGGCCGTGGTCTTGACCGGTTTGCCGCGCATCACGCCTTGCAGACCAAAATGCCGCGAGGATTTCCGTATGCCAGAAACACGAAAGCCCGCAGCGATTTCTCGCAAGCGGGCCTCGGAAGGTAGGCACATGGTTAACCATATGCGTTGGTTAAATATTAGCGGCGTGTTGGCATGGGCGTCAATCGAATTTGATGGATACCCATTACCAGTGCAGCTTCATGGATGTAGTTGTGGGAGTTATGGCATCAAGCGGTGCTATGCCCCATGAAAGCACCTCGCCTCGCTAGCTGTCACAGACGGTCTCCATCATTGAGATGCCCAGCCGTACAGGGACGTTATGGTTGTTGAACAGCAAACCACGGATCAAGATATGACTGCCAACATAGCAAGATCGAGATAGCAGTGCGCACCACTTGTTATTCAAGCAAGTCTCTTGACTAAACTTGGCAGATAAACAACCAGGCGCCGGACAGTATAAGAACAGCGGTGCAATTTTGAAAAATTGCCCTATGACATGAACTGTCAAAGTCTTAGGTAGGTTTCCTATATACAGACCCTACATGTTCCAAACTGCGATCAAATACAAAACCAGTCCTTACACAGGACAAACCTGCCGGTGGTATAGGCGCTCGAAATTCGATCCTTACACAAGCGCCTTTATCTCAGACTTCCTCGTCGTCCTCGAACACAACATTACCGCCAACGATCTTGGCACTGACAGTCGGCTCGCTTGTCTTGAGGCGCTCCTTGACCACCATGGCCAGCTCCAGGTCGTCGATATAATCCAGCAATGCTTCGTAACGGGCAGCTGGAACACAGTAGAACGCCGGCTCGTTGCGGTTCAGGACAGCCATGACTTCGCCGCAGCCAGCCTCGACGGTACCCACGGGGTCTTTCTTTAACTCAGTGACAGACGCAACGACGTTGGCAAGCATGGGATGCGGCATGGCGGTGCCCCCTCCAAGAGCGCCCTACTGGGCATAAAAAGTACCAGCCTCTCTACAGAAAGCAGTACAGCGAGACGAACAGAGTGCCATGCATAGGAGCAGTGCATGGCGGTAGAGCTTGATCCTCAACAACCCCTTACCTTAATGTAAGGAACACTAACATCTACCAGGAGAGCCCTATGGCAACCTCGACCCTGACCTCGAAAGGCCAAATCACGATCCCCGCCCAGGTGCGGACCTCGCTAGGCCTGAGCACCGGCGACCGGATCGAGTTCGTCGATCTGGGTGATGGCAAATACGCCATCATGGCGGCCACCCAGCCCGTTCAGTCCCTCAAGGGCATGATCCGCAAGCCGGCGGCGCCAGTAAGCATCGAGGACATGAACGCGGCCATTGCTGCCCATGGAGCAGCAGCCAAGTGATCGGCCTGGATACCAACGTCCTGCTCCGCTATGTCGCCCAAGATGATCCCGCCCAGTCAGCCAAGGCCTCGGAGTTGATCGAGTCGCTGTCCGTAGAGTCTCCCGGCTTCATCACCTTGGTATCCGTGGTCGAGATGGTCTGGGTTCTTCAATCCTGCTACCAGTCCACCAAGCCGGAAATCGTCGCAGTACTGGAAACGATACTGCGCACCAAGGAGTTGATCGTGGAACAGGCTGAAATCGTCTGGCAGGCGCTGCGACGCTTTTCCGAGGCGAAGGCCGACTTCGCGGATTGCCTGATCGAACGCTGCGCAAACGCAGCCGAATGCGCATACATCGTGACGTTCGACAGCAAGGCAGCCAAAACGGCCGGAATGCGCTATCTGGCTTGAAAAGCCATCGGACAAGCGCTCCGCCAGAACTACCATCAGGGTCGAAACCTGATCACGAAATGAAATCGCACAACTGGCGAGCGTCTGATACCTGCCCAGACGCACGCAGAAGCCCCAGGTTGCACGCAGAATACGCAAGATATCCAGGGTAGCGGGTCGACTTGAAATGCTCTTTGAAATGCTCTCTAAAACGCTTACAGAGACTTTCCCGGCCACGATAGCTTTTCGATAGAAAATTTCCCTCGGCAGGCGCCTGCAATTATCTGCCAAGAGAGATTCCGTAAGACTGTTCACTACTTGTTAACTGGACAAATTGGCGATTCAGAAGGCCGACAACCCATGAAAACATTGGAGTTAAGCCAATAGTGAAAGTTAACGAATGCTTCGGTTTTGTTAAGTGCTAAACAGCCACTCAGCGAGACACCAATGAGAGTGATTCAGCCAAAGTGTAAGAGACAAGTGTAAAGAAAACGGGAAAACCATATCTCATGCTCTTCGTCCGGTTGCTCCAGAAAACTTTCCTTACACAAGCATGAACCATAGCTCCACCTACTAGCACAACTACAAGCCACCACCCCATTTATCTCGAATAGAGACAGTGGCAAACAAAGAGCATCGCGCCTAATGGCCAACCATGAACTCGCAGCTACAGACCATCAAGCCCTGCCAACCAGCTATCATATAACATCAGCGCAACCTATGAATGGCAAGCCTGTGCAAGGAGACCAAACATGCCTCAGATGACCCTGACCCTGTCGGATGAAATCAACGACTTCCTCAGCTCTTTCGCTAGGCGTAATGGAATTACAAAAGCAGAAGCCATGCGCCGAGCGCTTGCACTACTGGCGATAGCGGATCGGGAAAAGCAGAAGGGCTTATCCATAGGGCTCGTCCGAGAGAACGAAGAACACGAACTGGCGGCCGTCGGGCGAGTGACTGGCATCTTTAACGAGCCGCGATAACCGCTCTAATGACATGGATGTCTTGGAGATCTTCATTGAGATCTCCAAGACATCCATCAGCGCAAGCCTCAAGCTCACAATCGAATGCAACCACAGTAGAGCCACCAACTAGAAAGCCACTCCGGCAACCCCGCCAAGCAAATAACTAACTAATTAGAAGATGTAACCAAGAGCTCAAAAATCAGAAAAAAATATGAAGAAACATTATTTCAAAAAATAAAAATCAACACTAACCTCAAAACACACCAACCCCTACAAAACCACAAATACAAGAACAAGAGAGCAAGAAATGCCTAAAAAGAAAACAAATGAGCAAATAATAAAAGAATTTCACACCATCCATGGAGACCGCTACGACTACAGCCTCCTTGAGTACCAGGGAGCACGATTTAAAGTAAAAATAATTTGCCCGAAACACGGTATTTTCACGACTCTCCCGGGACACCACCTCAAAGGAACGGGCTGCAAAAAATGTTATTTCGAGCCCCAGAAAACATCGAAAGCTGAGTTCATCAAACGCGCTCAAGCCTGTTTCGAAGATCGCTATGACTACAGCGCTATAGACGAGCTACCGGCATCAGGGGAAAAAGTCCTGATCAAGTGCAGAGAGCATGAGATCTGGTTTAACCAAGCCTGGCGCAACCATATCCGGGGGCATCTTGGATGTCCAAAATGCAAGTCGCTCAAACTTTCAGGACCACTAGATCTCCGAGGCAGCATCAGCTCTGCGAGAGAGCTAACAGAAGCATTTATAACTAACGCCAAGGCAACTCACGGAAACGATTATGACTACAGCGAATTCACTTACGTGACAGCTAGCCAGCCAGGAAAGATCATTTGCCCCTCCCATGGCGATTTCTGGCAGGCACCGTCCAACCACTTGCGAGGAACAAAATGCCCGCGGTGCTCAAAAATCATCACGCACAAAAGATCACTCAAGGAAAAGTGCAGATCGCTCGACATAAACTACTGGCGCACCCTTAAAAGACGAGAAGCCGGCCTCTCGGAAGAAAAAATACTTAGCGACGGCCATATACGCAACACTAGAGAGATCAACCTAATTACAGTATTTGGAAAAATATACCCCAACCTAGAAGAGGCAGCACGCCAGCTGAAACCACCAGCCAGCACAATGACAATCAGTCGCTGGATTAATAAAGGCATAAGCCCAGATGAGGCATTCACAAAGAGGCCAAACCTAGGAGGCCTTGAGGGAGTTGTATACTTGGTTACACACAAAGAGACCGGAAGACAATATGTTGGCATTACGATTCAAAGCTTTGAAATGCGCTGGAAGGGACATGTAGAAAGCGCTGCAAAAGACAGCATAAAATCAGAGCACTCACTACATGCAGCCATCCGTAAATTTGGCCAAGACGCGTTCACAATAGAGGTAATCGACCACGGCTCCATGAATCATGACCTAGAAATAAAAGAGCGCTCATGGATAAAAAAATTTAACACTCTCGTCCCTAACGGATTCAATATCTCGCCAGGAGGCACCTCAGGCGGATCAACACCAAAACCAATCACTGTCGACGATATAAAATTCAAAAGCAGACGACTAGCAGCTGAATACATATCAGGAACTAGGAAAATCTCTATTGATGCCGCCAAATACCGACTTAGAAAAAACAGGATAGATATCAAGAAGCCTGTCAACTCCGAAAAGCACAAAACTCATAAAAACACCCAACGTTGAGACTAAGCATCTACTGAATGCCCCAACAGCACTGATCATTTGGCGCCTCTTGAATCTGGAAATGAGGCCGAAAGCACATCTTAAAGAGAGTAAACAACCATCCCACACCATGTTCAGTTACCGGATAGGCACAGAATCTAGGAAACACTCGATAGCGTCGCCAACATGCTCAATAAAATATCAAGCCCCGTAAGCAACACCACTGGACAAAATAGAATCCGCCCGGAATTTTCCCAAAAAATCAAATAAATAGAGCTTGAAGAGGCCTATATGGGCGGGCACGTTGGTTGTTGCCAAACAAAAACAGCATCCTCAGCCCCATGCAGACCATCCAATTCTTGCACGATGCCTTCACCTAGGTACTCCCCACGATCCATCGAAGTCCTGATGGCCGCGGTGGCCGCCCTGCTGCAAGGCCGCGCTGGGGCGCTTCCTGCCCGGCTCTGCCTATCCCAAGCATGCGATCAAGCGAATCGACCGCCTGCTCGGCAATCGGCAGTTACAGGCCGAGCGGGGGTTGATCTACTGGGCCATGCTCCGCGCCCTGCTGGGGTCACTCAAGCATCCAAGCATCCGTCGATCCTGGTGGACTGGTCGCCGATCGATGCCGCCGGCAAGCTGTTCCTGCTGCGCGCCGCGATCCGGCTGGCCGGACGCTCGCTGCCGGTCTGTGAAGTCGTCCATCCGCGCGAGGGCTGCCCGCGTTGTCAGAAACGTCTGCTCGAGATCTTGGCGACGATGTTGCCGGTAGGCTGCACGCCCACCCCGGTCACCGATGCCGGCTTCCGGCGGCCCTAGTTCCAAGCCGTCAAGGCTCGGTTCTGTCGACGAACAAGCCTTTAGCCTCAAGCGCTGCACTCAGGGAAGCAAATTCGGACACCCACGGATAGCCTGGCGGGAGCAAGAGCTCCTTGTAGTGAAGAATCGGCGGATGGAGGCAGCCTGAAGCTCCGGCAGGATACAGCACCGTCAATCTCAACCAGCCGGCCCACCATCCTCCAGCCGGACGACGCTCCACCTGCCAATCCGCGGCCTTGGCGGTAGCGGAGACTTTGGCCTGCAAATCGTCGGTAAGCAGCGGTAGGGCCGCTCGATGCAGGTACACCGAGCGACCGACCCGTTTTCCGAGCCGGCGGGTCCTCTCCATACAACCTCCTCCATAGCGCGACCACAGCGCCGACGATGACATAGCCCTCTGCGGTAGCGTGACTCCCTTGGAGGGCATCCACTTACGTCACAGGCGCATCAGCTGCCATCTAGCCACCGCGCTGGGCTATCGAGCGGCACAGAGTGGCATCAAGACCTGTTTCATCACGGCGGCCGACCCGATGCTACAACTGGGAGCCGCCCAACGGCAGGGGCGACTGAAGGCCTATCTTAACCGCACCATCCTGGCGCCGCGCCTACTGGTGATCGACGAGATTGGCCACCTGCCGTTCGGGCGCGAGGAGGCCAACCTATTTTTCCAAGTGGTCGCCAAGCGCTACGAGAAGAGCTCGATGATCCTGACCTCGAGCCTGCCGTTCAGCCAGTGGGCCGATACCTTCAGCGGCGATGCCACGCTGACGGCGGCCATGCTGGATCGGCTCCTGCACCATGCCTACATTCTCACCCTGACCGGAGAAAGCTACCGACTCAAGGATAAACGAAAGGCGGGCGTGATCCGCCAAACCGTAAACCCGAGTGATTCAGATGGATCATTATTACTTCGGCAAATGAGGGCCAAGGTGGGTCAGTTTTCAGTCGGTGTTGACACACCGAGCAGAGCGACATAGAAATTATGAGCTATTTCAGACTACCAGTTGAGGCTCTAACAGCTCTCCTCCTATCTCAGCAAGCCGGCTGTCCCTCCTGTCATATGCGTCAACCCTCTCGAACATGACCCTGAAGACAACCGCAGCAATCCGGGATGCAAGCAGAGGGGGCACTGCATTGCCAACCTGGTGAAATTGCTCTGTCCTGTTACCTTGGAAGAAGTAGTTATCCGGGAAGGTCTGAAGACGGGCAGCCTCACGGACGGTCAGACTACGGCATTGGCAGGGGTCGTAATGGATGAAGTAATGCCCATCCTTTGAAATGTGGCTGGTGATCGTCGTGGCTGGCATCCCCTGCATCTGCACCCTGAAACGATCACTGAACTTTCCGCTCTTCCAATTCTTATGATCGGGAGCAAGACCTTCCAAGGCAAACTCCTTGTGCCCCTTGGGCGAAGTTTCGTGCGCCTGTGCGTAGACGGCGGCATACAGATAGCGGCGAAGATCCGAAGGCATATGCCCCCGTGCTTCATGGTTCAGCCAGTAATCCAGATTCTCATCCAGATACCAGTCATCCAGCTGCTCGATACCTGTGGTGCCATCTTCCTTTCCAGCGGCTCTTTTCACTCGCCGCCCCCCCGGACTTTTGGGGGCCCCAAAGTGGCTCCACAGTTTGTTCAGCTCTGCCCACATGCCCGCATTCACAGGATCAATCTCGTTACAGAGATACTCGAGCTGCGCCCGCACTACAGTGCTCCAGCCATCTTGGCTGTCAGCCATTTTCGTCAGCGTGCTGCGCAGCTTCGGCAGGCCACTAAGGACCTGACCGACAGACACCCTTGACGCCTCCTTGCGCAAGGTGATCAGGTTCGCCGAGGCAGGGAGACTGTCCGTAGCAATACCCAGCAGAATGACACGGTGTCTTGCCTGAGGAATGCCGTAGTCCTCGGCCTTGAGGATGAATGTCTTGGGGTCGATCTTGTCCACGTCGTCACCCGGGCCGAACGATGCGCCGGTTGCGAGCGAGTAGATGCGGTACTGCTTGCCACTCCCCCCTTTGTGAAGGGCCTGATGCGGATCAGAAAGATCTCTCAGAATGTTGGAGAAAATCCGCTGGTCATTGACCTTCGCGGAAAGAATGCCCTTCACGTTCTCCATCACGAAGACTGTGGGCTGCCGCTCCCGGATGATCCGGAGGTATTCCTTGTAGAGGAAATGTCGATGATCGTCCTCGGCCTTGTAGTCGGCCTTTGCCTGATTGCGGGCACGACCGACTATCGAATAGGCCTGACAGGGCGGACCACCGATCAGCACCCATGGGCGATTGCCGTCCAACCTCTCATCCAGAGCCTTGTCCAGGATGTCGTTGCCCAGATCACTACCCAGGGTTATGCACTTGGCTTCCTCGGCAGCCTCCTCCCAGAGCGGCAGGGTAATCGCCGAGGGGGTGAAGCCTCCGGTCGCTGACGGGCTGTTGCAGTAGCTGTAGTACTCGAACAGCCGATCAGGCATCTTCTTCCTGAGCAGCCGATAGAAGGCTCTCAGCCGCAAGGTTTCCCATGCCTTGGGATCCATTTCGGCTGAAACGATGATCTCGAAGCTCTTGCCACCTCCGGCCGACGAAAAGCCCTCTCCCAGGCCTCCGGGACCAGCGAAGAGATCCACCACTTGGATCGGCTCATCGAGCGCTCTTGCTGGCTCCAGCGGCGTATCCTCTGGAAGGGCTAAGGTCATCTGGTCTTGATTCATGGACATCGTCAGTAAGGAAGTCAGGTCTCGCATGATGGCGGGCATCCGCGGCAGCGACACCTCACCGGAAATGAGAGTGCGGCGTCTGCTACATCGGCACGGCTTCAGGTATCGCCTCCACCAGAAGGGGCTACCGGGCAAGCCGGATCTGGTGCTTGCCCGTTACAGGCTCTGCATTTTCGTTCACGGCTGCTTCTGGCACAGACATCCCGGCTGCCGTTACGCCACGACGCCTCGCACGCGTGAAAGCTTCTGGCAGGAGAAGTTCGCTCAGAACGTCGCAAGGGATGCCCGTAATCGCGCCCTGCTCCTCGATCAGGGATGGAGGGTGTTCGAGCTCTGGGAGTGCGGAATCCGACGGCCGGAATCAGACATGTTCTGGGTCCTCGAGGCAGTCCGCAATTGTAATGAAAAACATCTCAGCTGGCCCGACCTATCGAGCCTCTGATCCCCAAGGCAGGGCAGTCACCCGAAGGAACAACCTGCCCCTGCCTACCAACGCCCTCGGGGCGGAACTCGGTCAAGTCAGTTCCAAACGAGCCTCAGGCACGTCAACCGCGGGTGCCGAGAACGGACGAGCGAACATCGCCGCCTTGCACTCTGGACGCTTTGCCCACTCCGAGATCATCTTCCCGTTCGCTGTCTCATGCAGTCGGTCATTGACCTCACGAGCCCAGATCCTGACCTGCTCCAGAAACTGCGGAGAGACGCCCTGTCGGTTCCAGACCCTTTCAAGGTCAAAGGCACCCTTGTAGGACTCTGCGACTACCGCAACTGTGTATGCGGCAACGTTCGCAAGGAACGCCGAGACGAGCGGCCGAGCTGTCTTGTGAACAGCCTTGAAGATGATGGCCTTGGCGACCAGAGCTTTGAAGAAAGACGGATCCAGCACAACTGGCGAACCGTCTGCCTCGGAGTCCGCCAACGAAGTCATGAACCTGTCGAAGCACTTCTGGGTCCCGAGGCTTACAACATCGGGCTTGACCTCCCAGGCCATGAGATACTTCGCGAGATCCGTTTTCGTGATCTTCCGGGAGACAGGTACCGACTCCTTCAAGGCTCGCAGCTTCGCCGCAGTAGTCCCCTCCCGGGCTAGAAGGGTGTTGTAGCTACCAGCGGCCCGCTCGTAGAACCATCGCCCAGTCCCATCGGGGCAGTAGACCGTGAGCGAAAGGCGCTCGACGTCGACATGGAAAGGTTTGTTGGCCGAAAGGTCGGACTGCCGTACTGCATTCTGGCTGTTGGCATAGCGCGAGATATCAGAAACGAGAGCCTCCTCCTTGGCAGGATCCTCCTCCTTCAGCACGATGATTTTGGCCGGCACGCGAACCTTGGCAAGGTCCGTCTCACCATATTTTTTCTTCGCGAAATAGATGGACGCTGTCGTCTGGCCACCATTCACGATCTGCATGCCCTGCAGCCAGGCAATTCCCGGAGCGCCATCGCTGGTCCGGTCGAGCTTCATGTCATCGGCCACGAGCACGATGCCGTTGTTGTAGGCCATGAACCTCTCCGGGGCAGTCCGGAGGGTGTTCTGGATACCGGCGTTGACGCCCTTGGACTTCACGCTCAGGAAGGAGCGGACGTTGGCCTCCAGCAGACGAGGACCGAATTTTTCATAGATGAACCGCAGAGCCTCGCCCGGGATGGCAGTCAAGGCGTAATCATAGTCACCGGTCTCGCCTGGCACGAAGACGCATGGCAGCGGCGATCCGGAAACCTCGTTGAAGTCCACAACGAGTTCGTCGCGCGGCTTGCCCTCTGAACGGTGTCGGTACAGGCGCTCGATGTCCATGACCTCAAGCTTCACGGACTTGCCACCGACCTCCCGACTCTTGAAGCTCTTGGACTTGGCGACTCCATCCGTGAGCACAAAGATACGGACCTGTTCCAGCTCGTCGTAGATGCCCTGAATTGTCAGGGCGAGAGAATGCTCGTCACTCGAAGGGTCGAGTTTTCCTACGAGGCGCCCCGATGCACAGTACTCGAGAAAGCGGATGCACTGAGAAGCGGCTGTCTTGGTGTCCTGATCGGGTACCGGAGTCAGGACTTCAACCCCCTCATACAGACTGACAAACAGATCCAGCTGATCGGCATCCTCGGACATGGCGTAGCCACTGAGGCGCAAATTGGCATTACCGACCTTCCTGTCGAAATGACAGACTACCGGCTCGAAGGTCATCCCGGCCTCGACCAGATGCTGCATCACCACTTCACAGAACTCGAGCTCGGCAAAGGGGGATCCGTCACTCATCTGGGCCGCGACCTCGGCCCGTGTGTCGGCAAAAAATTCTTCCAGGGTCATTGCAATATTCCAAGAGCTCGAAGAGCAGCGGGAAGGTCCGAAAGGAAATCCTTCGCGCGATCCAGATCTATTTCATAAATGGCACGGGAAACCCCATTGGGCACAGACCCTGTCGTCAATCTCGGAAAGCCTCCGGTGATCCTGTATACACGGACCTCTTTGAGCTCAAAGGTCCGTGTATACGCCGGAGCGTGCGACTCTACGTAACCGGCGGTCAGCAGCCTCTCCCTGATGAAGGCGACCGCAGCAGGGGCATCGACCAGTTGGTGCTCGATGCCGGAGATGATCTCAGGAAGTGTCGATCCCTCAGCCCCCCGGGAGAACCGGACTGCTGCCAGGAAGAGTGGCGAGGCTGTTGCGTCGTCAAGCTGCTCGAGGGAGCCGATCTTCACAGGAAAACCAGAGGTGGACAGCGTAGCCTTCACCTCGATCGCCCCATTCCCGAGAACAAAGTCCTGCGGGGCATCATCCGGCCCGAGCCAGCCTTCCAGAACAGTTTCCGTCGAAACACCGGCTTGGAACAGGAATGACATGAACGTCAGCTCACCAGCGAGACCCAACTCTGCCTCTGGCCCAAGAGGCTGTGTACCGCGAGACATGAACTGTTGCCACATCCGCACCCTGCGGAGCATGGTCTTGAGAGCGCGTTCCTCGCCATTCTGAACCTCAGCGTCCATCGCTCCAGCTACGTCACCGACCATCTCTGCAAACAACTCGGGGCTGCCGGACTCCTTGCGAGACAATGCAATCCACGTTTTCCCGTCCCCGTTCGGATCAGCCCTGACGACCTCGAAGCCCTTGCCCTCAGGCAGGCGCTCCGACGGAGCAAGCCGAGCGCTTGGGAAGCAAGCCAGCAGTGCCTCTTCATTGCCTGGAAATCTGCGCGCAGCGAGTAGCTCGCACGAACCAGCTGGCGCCACGGGAATACCACGCCACCCTCCCACACAGTCACTGCCGGAGAGTGCCTCCCACGCTGCGACAAACTCGTCAATCTGCCGGGCCATACTCATTCTCCCAAAGCAGATGGTCTACTTCGTACTTGACCGTCGTAATCGATCGACTGGCTGGGAAACTAGCCCCAAAGGCCACAACTGGCGGGCCATCCTCCGGCAACCCGGCAGTCTTCGGATCGAGAGGATAAACGAGCAAGAGCCCCCGTTCGGGTGCGGCAGGAACACCCTCCGCACCGTAGCCTCGAACACGCCTCACTGCCGGCCCGCTGGGAGTCTTCGGCTGCTCCTTGCCAGCCTCATCGGTCTGCCGGGCAGGATCCTTGGTCCATGCCGAAATCGTAAGTTCCAGCGCGGCCCTCCAGGCATCCTCACCCAAGTCGATCGACTCGTCTCGAGGCGAAAGAAGCCTTCCGATTGAATAGTGCCCGCTTCCATCCTTGGGCTTTCGCGTAGCCATATTGTCGATCGAATACTTACCACAGAAAGAGTGGGGTTCTCCCTCACCTCCGCCCATCAGCACGACGGTCCATGAGGTCAGCTCGCCGTTGGTGACCATGGCCTTGATGAAGTCCATCAGCAGAGCACTGTTCACCTTGCGAGCCGCGGGGTGGGTCAGATATGCCCCGAAGAAGTCGATGACGTGGTCAGCCGGGACATCCTTCCAGAGGAATCCTTTCCAGTCCTGCGCCCCTTCGTCCCGCTTCCGCGTAATCGTGCCGGCCTCGGCAGGCACGCCTGCTGCCTCAAATAGATGCTCTGCTGCCGCGAGATTCTTGGCGAGAATTCCCGGGTCGCGATGAAAGGCGACAGTTTCGAGTACCTCACCACTGAACGAGAGCTGGAGACTCTTGGCACTGCGCATCTTCAACGGGGAGGTGACCATCAGAACCGGATGGGACTGAACCTTCATGCCATATTCACGCGGCGTAGCACGAGTGGCCACCATCGTGTCGAACTCTTGGCGCAACTCTTCGGCAGCATCGGCAATGTGTCCGAACCACTCGACGAGATCAGGCGTCGTGTAGAGTCGGCAGAGGTCTACATAGCCAGGGCGATAGCCGAACCACCGTCCCATCTGCATAAGGGTGTCATACATCTTCGTCGTTCTGACGAAGTAACTGACGCAGAGGCCTTCAAGGGTCAGCCCCCGAGCAAGCTTGTCGCCACCGACTGCGATGACCTTCAGACCAGTCTCCTCCCTCTCGGCATAGTCGAGAACGTCTCCTGCTGTACCGTTGATGGCCCTGACACTCAAGTCGCCGAAGACTTCGGGCAAAACGGCTACCACATCCTCCCAGTCAGGGAGGTCGCAGTCAGCTTCCAAATCTTTCAGAGCGTGGCCGATAGCCGCTGAGGTTGGAACGAAGTCATCCAACCAGAGACGCTTCCACTCTGCCAGCAACTCATCTCTCTCGAATCCTCGTTCTATGCGCTGCCGGAATCGTTTCACGAGAGCATCGACCTGACGCCGTACCTCCTCCTGGACAGCCGTGTAGCGCGTCACATGGATGAGCATCGAGGAATGACTTCGCCCCTGCCCACGCAGAATCCTGACAGCGCAGGCGAGGACAAATGCTCCTACAGCGTTGCGCAGAGAAGGCGGGACCTCATCCAGTCCATCGTGAAGAGGTACATGATCCTTGGGGTGTTTAGGCGGCATCCAGCCGCCGCTACCCTCCTCATCAAGGTGATCGTCCACCTCCCTCGAGAGAGGGAGACCACCTATCCTGCCCTCTGGTGAGCGCAGACCAAACACACGGGCGGGCCCGACATAGTTCGACGGTGCAGAAAGATTGACGATGAAGGATTGCGGGAAGAGGTCCGGCCCCTCTTCCTTGGTCTCATTGCGCCGATGGATGAAGATATTGGCAAACGGCGTAGCCGTGTAGCCGACGTATGCCTTTTTGGCAAACGAGTGCAGAATTTTTCGAATACGACTGTTGATTGCCTTCGGCTGATGATCGTCGTCGGGCGTCCCGTCAGGGTTAAAGAGCTGCTCTCCGGTATCGACCGAAGCGTGGTCAGCCTCATCGTCAATGAGCAATAGTGGCAGGTTGGTGACGATGGGGCGCCCGTCAGCATCCTTCGCGTCGGCGACTTGATTGCGTATCCACTTCAGGAGACGCTCGAGGACAGTCTTGTTCTTCTTGACCACGAAGAGCCAAGGCCTCTGCTCCGGAGTGATGGCGTAATGCCTCGCGACCCGAGTATTGAAATCCCCATTGTCGGAGCGATTTGTCGCGCAGTTCGGACGGATTTCCGCATCCCTGCCGTTTTCACCTACACCGATGAATCGGACCACATCATTGCGAACAGAGGTCTCGTATCCCAGAAATCCCTCTTCGAGGCGAATCTGGGTCTGGGATCGCAGATTGTTGTGAAGCCCGGCAAGAACGATGATGATCTTGTAGCCAGCATCAGCCGCCTTGCAGATCAACCCGGTGTAGTTACCCGTCTTACCCGACTGAACGTGCCCCACCACAAGACCGCGCCGATCCCAGCGCCCCTCGCGCACAGGGTCCTCAAGCAACTCGAGGATCTGGTTGGTGGACTCGTCCAGAGCCTCCACAGCTTTCAGGGACATCTTGCGCTCAAGAAAGTCCCGGTAACGCTGCCAATAACGCCAATCCCTTCTTCGGGCTGCGGTAAGCCAGTCCTTGTGTCCCTCTTGGTCGGCCAGGGTCGAGGCGTTTCCGATCCAAAGGCTGAACCGCCGGATCAACTCAGCCACCGCCGCTCTCCTGTCGATCTCCACCCCCTGAACCATGGCCCCGGCGACGAAGTCGACCTGTTCCGCAATGAGGGCTGGCGTCACCATACCCTTTTCCATGGCATCCGCCAGAAAGGTCTGGGCAACGCTCACAACGCGTTGAAACACCTTGCTCTGTTCTTCCGTCACTTCAAGGTTCCTTCTTTGCTCCTGTCCACCCCGGGCAAGGAGGCGACCAGAGCCGGATAGTTATGAAACGGATCAGTGCACGACAGGGCTCGGACTGCGGCTTCGGAACTCATACCTCGCCGTCCGGTCATGTCGCGATAAAGAGTAAGGAGAACCGTGCGGACACCTTCCGGGGACTCCTCCGGCTCTCCAGAGAAGCCGGTCTTCGGGGTTTCCTTGTTCTCTGCCGTATCCAGCCATATCCGCTGGACCGGAACAGTCTCCTCGACGACTCTCAGCATTGCTCGGACGAGGTCAGTACGGCCTCCAATTGCCTCGAGTACCGCGGCCACGGCCGGATGCCCCTCATCGATACGGTAACGTATGCCATCCCTGAGCCGTTCGACACGCCAGGCCTCCTCGACCTGGACACCGCCGGGGCCGGGCGCCGGAGCCCCACGAAAGGCGAAGACTCTTCTAGCCCTTTCCCTCGTGTCCTCGGCAAGCTTCGTGAGCCATGGACGCACCGATACCGGAGGGCGAGCAGTCGATTTCTTTACATCGATCTTCCAATCGGCATCGGAGGTATTCGGTATGTCGAGCCGGATTCGAGCAAGCCGATGCGACTCCTCGCGGTTCCACGCTCGCCCCTGGCCAAGACCCAGCCATCCGCCTGCAAGCAGCAAACGGCGGTTCCGGTAGACATAGAAGCCTTGCTGTGATGTCCACCCTTCAGGACCTCCCGCCTTCTGGAAGTCATCTGCGGACAGTCGATCCTTGTGCGGAAGAACATGACACTGGGCCTCGACCGCACCAGAGAGCGTGAGGATCCGGGCGACAGGCGACTGCCACGGCTTCGCGGGATGCCCCATCATGAAAGGATCCCAGGGGTTTACAGACTTTCCATTGATGAAAAGCCGAAAGGCCGGATTCGGGCCTTCCAGAAGCCGATGGAAGATCATCGCCAGTTGCATCTCCACGTCGTCCACAAGATCGGCGAAATGGTCGATGTCGTAGCCAGGTGTCACGATGCGGTCCAGCCGCTCCCAGAGGACAATGGTTCCGGATCGGAGACCTCCGATCGACTCGATAAAGGGTTCAGATCCGTCGGCGGGTCCCTCGAACATGCGCCAGCCGTCATCCGGCGAGGCAGCGATGGCATCCAGATCCCATCGCAGGCAGGCAAGGGGAGCATCCATCTTCTTCGCTGCGACCGTGAGACGACGACACTGCGAAAAAGAGGCAGTCTTCAACCCCATTCCGAAACGTCCTAGATCAGTCGGGGCCCGTTCGTCGAGCGGATTTTTTGCACCAAGCGTCATGGCAGTTTCGAGCTCGGCGTCATTCATGCCACGACCGTCGTCCTGGACGGAAATTCGACTGGAGTATCCATCCCAGTCGAACCGCACATGGACCTCAGAGGCCCCGGCAGACACACTGTTGTCGATCACGTCTGCCAAAGCGGCGGCGGTCGAGTATCCGAGCCCGCGCAGAGCCTCCAGCATTGCACCAGCTCGCGGCGGTGCGAGTCTCGCTCTCTGGGTCATCATGTCGATCCCTGTGAAATAACTGGAGCCGGTGGATGTCATCTTTCCAGCGAAGCAGCTGGCAGAACCTGCGGTGCAGGCGATGATGTGGCCATGGTCTTCTGGGCAGATACACCATCCATAAACGACTCCACATCCCCCATCATCCTGCGAGAGAGCTTGCCGAGGGCTTTCGACTCGATCTGACGAATCCGCTCACGGGTAACATCGAAACGAAGCCCAACCTCCTCAAGGGTCATTGCATCTTCCCCTCTCAGTCCGAAGCGAAGGGATATGACCTTGGCAGCGCGCTCGTCGAGTTCGCCGACCATCCCAGCCAGGGTCCTCCGCAGGGATTCAGCCTCCATAACGGCGGCCGGGTCTGGCGATGTGGCATCAATCAGGAGGTCTCCCCGAGGGAGCCCTACCTCGGGATCTGGTTCTTCCAGAGATACTATGTCCTCGAGAGTACTCAGCAGGTGTCCGACTTTGGCAAGTGGAATCCCCGTTCGAAGGGAGATTTCATCCTTCGACTCCGGACGCCCTTCCCTGGCCTCGAATGCCTCGCGCTCGCGACGGATTTTCGAGGCCGCTTCATACATGTGAACGGGAACCCGAACCATTCTGGCCTTGTCGGCGATTGCTCGCGCGACTTGCTGGCGGATCCACCACATCGCGTAGGTGGAGAAGCGGAACCCCCTGCGCCAGTCGAAACGCTCGACGGCCTTCATCAATCCGATGTTGGCCTCCTGCACGAGATCATCCAGGGCCTCCGTGGACCACTGGTATTTCTTGGCCACTGAATAGGCAAGGCGCAGGTTGGAACAGATCATCCGTTCTCGAGCGGCGGCCTGACGGCGAACAGCCGAAGCGAACAGGATACCAGCCGGATCATCACCCGCCTTTGCCGCCAGCTCGAGCATGAACCCTCGGGAAAGTCCCGCGGTGGCTAGAGCAGCTCGAATATGTGCAACATCATCTCTGTCCAACGATCTCGCATGGGAAATAGCCGATACAAAGGCGGCCGCATCCCTGTCTAGCTCTACCTCGTCTACCTCGTCGAGCGAGGTATCCAATAAGCTGGCCTCGCTTTCTTCCGAAGGCTCGGCTCCAGAACTGAACGCCTCGACATCAGCCTCTCCACGGGCGATCCTCTCGGCAGCATCAAAAACGGCTGCAAAACCCTCCGGCCAACGTGAGAGAGCATCCAGTGCTTCAGTACCGCACTCCTCCATCTCCCGGCTCAGGGCGATTTCCTCTTCGGCCTCAAGCAGATCCCCCCTAAACTCCTTGAGGTTGAGATAGATACGCAGAGGGTCGTTCCACCCCGAGGCCAGATCCTCGGCGAACTCGAAAGCCTCGGCGATTTCGAGATTCTCCTCGGCCGTCGGCTCGCCAAGAAATGGCGGCTCGTCAATCTCCGGCACGCCATCGATAACGGCTCCGAGATCACCGATAACGAAGGTCAGCAGGCTCTCTGCCTCCTGATTGCGCGACTCATCCGTCTTCAGGCAAGCGTCGATCAGAGCAGACTCGGGTACCGAACCCTCACGCAGAGCCCGGAATAACAATCCGCGAACACCTCCTGCCTCTCCGTCGTCACGGATCAGCGGAAGGGCTCTGTCGGGAAGGAACAGATCTATGTCGTCCCAGTCCTCGTCGCCGTCGATCGCCTGGTGCCGCCCAATAGCCTCGTGGAGAACACGGGCCTCTTCGACAACTCTGTCGTCACCCCGCGGAGCAACCACCTCTGGCTCCGCCTCCCAGTCATCGAGGTCGTCAAGGTCTGCATCGTCCAGATCGGGAACACTCAAGGACTCGCTCAACCTGGCCGGAGTGCCAGCAGCAACATGAGGAGGCCTCTCGGCAATCTCGACCGCTGCCTCCTCAACCCTCTCGGGCTCCTGTGGTCTTGGTACGGGGTAAACTGTGGGGACAACCGACTGTTCGACAGACTCGATTTTCTCAACCACTGGCTCGCGCTTGTCGAACGAGATATCCGCAAAAGCCTCCGGTGAGGCTTCTGCCAAAGACTCCGCGAGTGACGGCAAGAAGGTGGTCTCCACGGAAGGTGGCTGCTCGACCGCATCCTCTACCGCAGCAGGTCGCAATGCTGTGAGGGCCTCACGCAGCAGAGCCGCACATCCATCACACCCAGCCTTCTCCGCATAGGCCAAGGCGGCCCTTCCTTCGGGGTCGAGTAGCGCCGGATTTGCCCCGGCAGCCAAGAGCAGCCGAACGATGCCAACCTTCTTTCGTCCAGCCGCCAGCATCAGGGGGGTTGCCCCCTTACCGTCTCTCGCGTCAAGGTCATCACCTCGGCGGATATGGTGCTTGACCGCAATCTCGACACCGGCAATCGTCGCCATACGGAGCAAGGGGCTTAGGGTGTTCACCGGACTACCCATGCTCCATTGCTACCGACAGAGAGACACACATCCATGGACTCTGGGGAGGCTGCCTTCAAGATTTACCCCAAGCAATCTTTTCATGTTGTCGGTCAACTCCATATGCCGCCCTACTCATCCGGATTAGCTATCAGCCGTCACACTGGCTTAAATAGCACTTCACCACCACAGATAAATCCTATTCCCCTCATGTGCGCCAGCCAATCTCAATTGGCAACCAATTGGCAACCAAAAACACTAAATTCCAGAAACAACAAAGGCCGGTGATTGCTCAACCGGCCTAAGTCATTGAATTTATTGGTCGGGACGGAGTGATTCGAACACTCGACCCCTTGCACCCCATGCAAGTGCGCTACCAGGCTGCGCTACGCCCCGACTACTTGCCCCGGCTTACCGGAGCGGGTCGAACTATATATTAAGCTTCTGAAAAGTGGAAGTTTTTTTTGCGGCTTCGGCTATTTGCGCAAAACCTGAAGGACGTCTTCCAGCTCGGCGATCGTCTGCCGGATCAATTGCCGGTATTGGGTCGTATCTTCCTTGGCTTCGTCGCCGGAGAGGCGCAGGCGCGCCCCACCGATGGTGAAGCCCTGCTCGTACAGCAGGGCGCGGATATGCCGGATCATCAGGACATCCTGACGCTGATAGTAGCGCCGGTTGCCCCGGCGCTTGACCGGATTGATCTGGGGAAATTCCTGCTCCCAGTAACGCAATACATGCGGTTTGACCGCACAAAGCTCGCTGACCTCGCCGATGGTGAAGTAACGCTTCCCCGGTATGGGAGGCAATTCGTCGTTATGGCTTGGTTCCAGCATAGGCTTCAACCCTGGCTTTCAGCTTCTGCCCTGGACGAAAGGTGACAACGCGCCGTGCCGTGATCGGGATTTCCTCCCCCGTCTTGGGGTTGCGGCCAGGCCGCTGGCGCTTGTCGCGCAGATCGAAATTGCCAAAGCCGGACAATTTGACCTGCTCGTTGTGCTCCAGTGCCTGACGGATTTCCTCGAAGAACAGCTCCACCAACTCCTTGGCTTCTCGTTTATTCAGGCCAAGCTCCTCGTAGAGACGTTCAGCCATCTCAGCTTTCGTCAGAGCCCCCATACGCTACTTCCTTAACGTCGCGTTGAACCTTTCTTCCAGCGAGGTGAGGATGTTCTGGGTTGTACTGTTCACCTCATCATCGTTAAGAGTGCGCGATGGATGTTGCCAGGTCAAGCCGACGGCCAGGCTTTTTCGTTGCGGATCAATGCCTTTACCCTGATAGACGTCAAACAGCCGAAGGTCGGCCAGGTATTCCCCCGCCGCCTCGCGAATGCTCTGCAGCACCGCTGCGGCCGGTGTTTCACGATCGACGATCAGGGCCAGATCGCGGCGCACCTCCGGGAAACGCGAAAGCTCGCGGAAAGCCGGCAGACGACCGGCGGCGATTTCCGCCAGGACCAGCTCGAACAGGAAGACCGGCTGATCCAGCCCTAGCGCCCTGCCCAGCTCGGGATGCAGGGCACCCAGGAAGCCGACCAGACGCCCCTCGCGCTCGATCCGTGCCGTCTGCCCTGGATGTAGCGCGGGATGCTCGCCACTGACGAAGCGGTATTCGTCGGCAGCGCCGGCGGCGGCAAGCAGAGCCTCCACATCCGCCTTGGCGTCGTAGAAGTCCACCGCATCCCGGCCATGGCTCCAGCTCTCCGGCAGGCGGCTGCCGGTGATGGCGCCAGCCAGCACGGGCTCCTGCTTGAGGTTGTCCAGCTGACCGACGAAACGCAGGCCGCTCTCGAACAGGCGCACACGGGACTGCTGGCGGTTCAGGTTGTACTGCAACGCATTGGCCAGTCCCGGCCAGAGCGAGGCCCGCATGGCAGCCATGTCCGCGGAGATCGGATTGGCCAGGGTCAGCGGCTCGACGCCCGGAGTGAAGAGCTCGAACAGCTTGGGATCGATGAAGCTGTAGGTGATCGCCTCCTGGTAACCGCGCGCGACCAGCAGACGGCGCAGCACCGGCAGTTCGCCGCGAGCTTCGGCACGCGCCTGCGGGGCCAGGCGTGCCTGCGGATAGCGGACCGGCAGGTTGTTGTAGCCATGCAGGCGGCCGAGCTCCTCGATCAGATCCACTTCGAGGCTGATATCGAAACGATGGCTGGGCACCTCGACCTGCCACTGGCCGGCCGCAGCCGAGCTGACCGTCAGCCCCAGCGCGACCAGCAGGCGCTCGACTTCAACAGCCTCCATGCGCAGGCCGAGCATCTGCTCGATGCGCTCGGCGCGCAGGGTGATCGGTGCCACCTGCGGCAGGCTCGCCGGATCGGTTACCTCGACGATGGGACCGGGCTCTCCGCCGACGACCTCCAGCAGCAGCGCGGTGGCACGCTCCATGGCTTCGCGGGCCAGCTGCCAGTCGACGCCACGTTCGAAGCGGTGCGAGGCGTCGGTGTGCAGACCGTAGGAACGGGCCTTGCCAGCGATGGCAATGGTGTCGAAGAAGGCGCTTTCGAGGAACAGATCGCGGGTACCAGCGGCAACGCCGCTGTGTTCGCCGCCCATCACGCCGGCGATGGCCAAGGCGCGCTCGTGGTCGGCGATCACCAGGGTATCGGCGCGCAGGCTGACTTCCTGGCCGTCGAGCAAGACCAGTTTCTCGCCCCCCTCGGCCATGCGCACGCGGATGCCGCCACGGACCTCGGCGAGATCGAAGGCATGCATCGGCTGGCCCAGTTCGAGCATCACGTAGTTGGTGACGTCGACCGCCGGGTCGATGGCGCGGATATCGGAGCGGCGCAGGCGTTCGACCATCCACTGCGGGGTCGGCCGCGACAGGTCGACGTTGCGCACCACGCGGCCGAGATAGCGCGGGCAGGCCTGGGGCGCCAGCACCTCGACCGGGCGCACTTCGTCATGTAGCGGCGGCACGCCGGCGATCAACGGACGAGTGACCGGAGCGCCGTAGAGGGCGCCTACCTCGCGGGCCAGGCCGGCCAGGGACAGGCAATCGCCACGGTTGGGGGTCAGGTCCACCTCGATGCTGGCATCGTCCAGGTTGAGACAGGTGCGAATGTCCTGCCCCACCGGAGCATCGGCCGGCAGTTCCAGCAGGCCGTCGTTCTCCTCGCTGACCTTGAGCTCGGCTGCCGAGCAGAGCATGCCGAAGGATTCCACGCCACGCAGCTTGGCCTTCTTGATCTTGAAGTCGTCACCGAGCACGGCACCGAGCATGGCAAAGGGGATCCTGATGCCCGGACGGGCGTTGGGCGCACCACAGACCACCTGGAAGGTTTCGCTGCCGTTGCTCACCTGACAGACGCGCAGCTTGTCGGCGTCCGGGTGCGGCTCGGTGGCAAGGATCTCGCCCACCACTACGCCGGAAAAAGCGCCGGCCACCGGCGTGACGCTGTCGACCTCAAGACCAGCCATGGACAGGCGGGCCACCAGTTCGTCGCGGGACACCTGCGGGTTGACCCAGTCCCGCAGCCATTGTTCGCTGAATTTCATCCTGTTCTCCCAAAGAATTCGGTTACGGTTGCGGCCCTAGCGGAATTGCGCGAGGAAGCGCAGATCGTTGTCGAAGAACAGGCGCAGGTCGTTGACGCCATAACGCAACATGGCCAGGCGCTCGATCCCCATGCCGAAGGCGAAGCCCTGGTACTTCTCCGGATCGATGCCGGACATGCGCAGCACGTTGGGGTGCACCATGCCGCAGCCCATCACCTCCAGCCAGCCGGTGTGCTTGCACACCCGGCAACCGTGGCCGCCGCACATCACGCACTGCATGTCGACCTCGGCCGAGGGTTCGGTGAAGGGGAAGAACGAGGGGCGGAAACGCACGCCCAGCGGCTTCTCGAAGAACACCCGGAGAAACTCCTCGATGGTGCCCTTGAGGTCGGCGAAGCTGACGTTTTCGTCGATCAGCAGGCCTTCGAGCTGGTGGAACATCGGCGAGTGGGTGATATCCGAGTCGCAGCGGTAAACGCGGCCCGGGCAGACGATGCGGATCGGCGGCTGGCGGCTTTCCATAGTGCGCACCTGGACCGGCGAGGTGTGGGTACGCAGCAGCATGTTGGCATTGAAGTAGAAAGTATCATGCATCGCCCGCGCCGGATGGTGGCCGGGGATGTTGAGGGCCTCGAAGTTGTGGTAGTCGTCCTCGACTTCCGGGCCCTCGGCGACGCTGTAGCCGATATGGGTGAAGAACTGCTCGACGCGCTCGAGGGTACGGGTCACTGGATGCAGGCCGCCGGAAGCCTGGCCACGCCCCGGCAGGGTCACGTCAATGCGCTCGGCGGCCAGCCTGGCGGCCAGCGCGGCGGACTCGAGGTCGGCCTTGCGCGCATTGAGGGCCTCCTGAACGCTGTTCTTGGCAGCATTGATCAGGGCACCGGCCTTCGGCCGCTCCTCGGCCGAGAGCTTGCCCAGGGTCTGCATCAGCTGGGTCAGCTCGCCCTTTTTGCCGAGGTAGTGGACCCGGAGCTGTTCCAGGGCGTTGACGTCTTCGCAATGTTGCACGGCCTCGAGCGCTTGCGAGACCAGTGCATCCAGGTTTTCCATGTACAACCTCCAGGGGGTCTTGCAGAACTGTCCTGGCGCCTGCTTCGACCTTGTCGCACTCGGCAGGAGGTCTGCCAGGAACGCAACGCTCGGTTTTGCAAAAACCCCTTCTCAGATACGAAATAGGGGAAGAGCACTGGGCTCTTCCCCTATCGGTGACGTTCGGCACCGGGCGAACCCGGTGATTGTCGGGGGGATCAAGCCAGAACGGCTTTGGCCTTCTCGACAATCGCGGCGAACGCCGCTTTCTCGCTCACTGCCAGATCGGACAGAACCTTGCGGTCGATCTCGATGGCTGCCTTCTTCAGGCCGGCGATCAGGCGGCTGTAGGACAGACCGTTCTGGCGGGCACCGGCGTTGATACGAGCGATCCACAGGGCGCGGAACTGACGCTTGCGCTGACGGCGGTCACGGTAGGCGTACTGGCCAGCCTTGATCACCGCCTGCTTGGCGACGCGGAACACGCGCGAGCGTGCGCCGTAGTAGCCCTTGGCGAGTTTCAGGATTTTCTTGTGACGACGACGGGCGATGACGCCACGCTTAACACGAGCCATGAATAGTTACCTTCTGGAATCTTGACCGGGATTAACGAACGCGCAGCATGCGCTCGACTTTAGCGACGTCGGACGGATGCATCAGCGAGGTGCCGCGCAGCTGACGCTTACGCTTGGTCGTCATCTTGGTCAGGATGTGGCTCTTGAAAGCGTGCTTGTGCTTGAAGCCGTTCGCAGTCGGCTTGAAGCGCTTCTTGGCGCCGCTCTTGGTTTTCATCTTTGGCATGTTCGGATACTCCGCATTGAGTGATTACGCATAACCGCAAGGCCTGCCAGTGCCCTGGTGGGTTATTTTTTCTTTTTGGGGGCGATGACCATGATCAGCTGGCGTCCTTCCATCTTCGGATGCTGTTCGACGGCGCCATATTCGACGAGGTCGGTTTCGACCCGCTTCAACAGCTCCATGCCCAGCTCCTGGTGAGCCATCTCGCGGCCGCGGAATCGCAGGGATACCTTGGCCTTGTCCCCCTCGCTAAGGAAACGTACCAGGTTGCGTAGTTTTACCTGGTAATCCCCTTCTTCCGTCCCTGGTCGGAACTTGATTTCCTTGATCTGGACCTGCTTCTGGTTCTTTTTCGCCGCCGCGACCTGCTTCTTCTTCTCGAACAGGTGCTTGCCGTAGTCCATGATCCGGCACACGGGCGGTACCGCGTCAGCGGAAATCTCGACCAGATCCAGCTTGGCCTCTTCCGCTACGCGAAGCGCTTCATCAATCGAGACGATGCCAATCTGCTCGCCGTCCACTCCAATTAACCGAACCTCGCGTGCCGAGATATTCTCGTTGATCGGGGCTTTCGGTTGAGCTTTTCTATCTTGTCTCATTTCACGCTTAATAATGATTACTCCAATTCTTGGCGACCACGCCGGGCTACCGCCTGCGCCAGCATCTCGCGGAACTGTTCGACGGGCATCGTGCCCAGATCGACCCCTTCGCGGGTGCGCACAGCTACGGCTCGCGTCTCAACCTCCCGATCTCCGATCACCAAGAGATAGGGAACCTTGAGCAAAGTATGCTCGCGAATTTTAAAACCGATTTTTTCGTTTCTCAAGTCGGACTTGGCACGGAAACCGCTCTGATTGAGCATCCGCTCGACTTCAAGCGCGAACTCGCCCTGCTTGTCGGTGATATTCATGATCACCGCCTGGGTCGGCGCCAGCCAGGCCGGGAAAGCGCCTTCGTAGTGCTCGATCAGGATGCCGATGAAACGCTCGAAGGAACCCAGGATCGCCCGGTGCAGCATCACCGGATGCTGACGGTCGTTGTTCTCGCTGACGTACTCGGCGCCGAGACGGACCGGCAGGTTGAAGTCCAGCTGCAGGGTGCCGCACTGCCAGACACGCCCCAGGCAGTCCTTCAGGGAAAACTCGATCTTCGGCCCGTAGAAGGCGCCTTCGCCCGGCTGCAGATCATAGGGCAGACCGGCAGTCTCCAGGGCCGCGGCCAGCGCGCCCTCGGCACGATCCCACAGATCGTCGGAGCCGACGCGCTTTTCCGGACGAGTGGACAGCTTCAGCTGGATATCCTGGAAGCCAAAGTCGGCATAGACCTGCTGGGTCAGCTTGATGAAGGCGGCGGACTCGGCCTGCATCTGCTCTTCGGTGCAGAAGATGTGCGCATCGTCCTGGGTGAAGCCGCGCACGCGCATGATGCCATGCAGCGCGCCGGACGGCTCATTGCGGTGACAGGCGCCGAACTCGGCCAGACGCAGCGGCAGCTCGCGGTAGCTCTTCAGCCCCTGGTTGTACACCTGCACATGGCACGGGCAGTTCATCGGCTTGATCGCGTAGTCGCGGCTTTCCGATTCGGTGGTGAACATGTTCTCGGCATAGTTCGCCCAGTGCCCGGACTTTTCCCAGAGCACGCGATCGACCACCTGCGGCGTCTTGATCTCCAGATAGCCGTTCTCCCGCTGCACGCCGCGCATGTACTGCTCGAGCACCTGGTAGACGGTCCAGCCATTGGGATGCCAGAAGACCATGCCCGGCGCTTCTTCCTGGGTGTGGAACAGGTCGAGGCGCTTGCCGAGCTTGCGGTGATCGCGCTTCTCCGCTTCCTCGATGCGCTGGATGTAGGCGGCCAGCTGCTTCTTGTCCGCCCAGGCGGTGCCATAGACGCGCTGCAGCTGCTCATTCCTGGCATCCCCGCGCCAGTAGGCGCCGGACAGCTTGGTCAGCTTGAAGGCCTTGAGGAAGCGGGTGTTCGGCACGTGCGGACCGCGGCACATGTCGACATATTCCTCGTGGTAGTACAAGCCCATCGCCTGCTCGTCGGGCATGTCGTCGACCAGGCGCAGCTTGTAGTCCTCGCCCCGGGACCTGAACACCTCGATCACCTGCTCGCGCGGGGTCATCTTCTTGACGACGTCGTAGTCCTTGTCGATCAGCTCGCGCATGCGCTGTTCGATGGCCGCCATGTCCTCCGGCGTGAAGGGGCGCTCATAGGCGATGTCGTAGTAAAAGCCTTCCTCGATGACCGGACCGATCACCATCTTCGCCGTCGGATACAGTTGCTTGACCGCATGGCCGACCAGGTGCGCACAGGAGTGGCGAATGATCTCGACCCCCTCCTCGTCTTTCGGCGTGATGATCTGCAGGGTCGCGTCGCGCTCGATCAGGTCGCAGGCATCGACCAGCCTGCCGTCGACCTTGCCGGCCACGGTGGCCTTGGCCAGGCCGGCACCGATGGACTGGGCGACCTCGGCGACCGACACCGAATGATCGAACGTACGCTGACTGCCGTCGGGAAGAGTAATGATGGGCATGGCGCCTCCTCTCCTAGTGGTGACCCCTACCAAAGGCCACATGGGTTGGGATGAGCCAGTAAAGCGGTCCGCCGGATATGCCTGCCGCACGGAGGCAGGAGCCCAAAGGGCCGATCCGGACGAAGCGGAGTCACTGGAGGTAAAAATGCGGGATGCTTTCAGAAAGCTGCGCCACTGACAAGCATCCTTGACAGGCATAACAGGGCTCTAACCAACACCCCACTCTTTCAAGGTGATTGTGGGTCGCTCTTAATCTATTGAGCCAAAAGGGAAAACAGGCCGAATCGCTTACCCTTGGACGCGCGCATTCTAGCACGAAACATCAATAAATTGACGCGGTACTTTCCAGCAGAAAGCACCACAACGACCTACAGGTCGAGTGATGTTGCCCAACAGCCGCGAACACGGGCTTAAGCACTCATCCGAGCCACAACACCGACCACAGCCACTGCAATCATGACTTCGGCCATTGCTCCGACGGCAACTGGAGTGACAGGAACAGCGGATGCCACTCATCAATCGACAGCGGAGCGAGCAGCTCCGACAGCCTGAGCCAACAACCCCTGCCAATGTCCAGCACCAACAAAAGCGGAATAAAACAAAAATTTAAGAAATTTTTTTCTTAAAAAAGAAAATAAAAGTGAAAAATGTTATATTTAAAACAACATTTTTCTGCGCTGGCAGGTTATCATGTTCCAGCCGTCGGCGGATCGGCATGCCAGCAGCGTTAGCTGACTTACCTTTAGTAGGGGCTGTCAAGGCGCGCTGCAGGTTCGAGTAATTCGCAAGCCTAGGGTTCTTCCATATCCCCTATACGGGCTGTATCTGCGCAGCCGGCGACAGAGCAGATGACAGGCCGGAAAGACGGCCATTATTCCCGCGCTTGGTGGGCGCCCGGTATCGGGCAAGATTTGCAACATCCGTCGGCAGATCGGCATGCCGACAGCGTCAGCCGGCACACCCAAGATGGCGGCCACGCCGGAGCTCTCGGCTCCAGCAAGGCGCGCAGTTGGTTCGAGTAATCTGCAAGCCGAGGCTGATTCACCTACCCAGCTGGCAGGCACGCCAGCGGCGACAGAGTGCCCGCCCGGCCGGCGTAACCGGCCACACCCCATCGCCCCCACCCCCACTCGAAAGACGCCTTCCCGAGGCAGTTTCCCAATGTGCACGTCACACAGGGAGAGCGATGAAGACATCGAGCCACCACCGCAAGACCTTGCCACCGCTCCCGCAAGCGGCACATGGCGCCAGGAACGCTGGCCGACAGCCCCACCAAGGAAACCGCCATCAAGCTCGAGCAGCACCGGACGAACCAGGACAAGAAGCCGGACGACCAACTCGACGCACTCGCCATCACCGAACAAGTAACGCGAACTCCAGATCGTCGCCATGACCAAGAGACCGGCCAGCCGGAGAAGAAGGGAATCGCCTGGCCGCGAGCCCGCGCAGACCTGAAGTCACGAGCCGATGGGAGTTTTCCCGGAATCATTCCCAAAACAAAAAAGGCGATCCGAAAGGATCGCCTTCTAAGCCCCGCGCAGCGCGGGTTTTGTTTGGTAGGCACAATTGGACTCGAACCAACGACCCCCACCATGTCAAGGTGGTGCTCTAACCAACTGAGCTATGTGCCTGTCGATGGCCGCGCATTCTACGGACTTGCGCTGACCTGTCAACACCTTTTTCCGCTAACCGACTGAAAAAAATGATTTTTCCCATCCGGGCCGGATTCCGGCGCGCTAGCCGGGGAAAATCCGCTCCGGTAGCATCGATCCGACGTCGAATATTCGGAACAGGAAGCCGCACGATGGCGAACACCGACTACCCGCTCTCCTACTACGCCGCCTCGGCCCATCCCGCTCCGGAGCGTCCGGAGCTCATCGGCGAAGCCGAAACCGACGTGTGCATCGTCGGTGCAGGTTACACCGGGCTGTCCACCGCCTTGTTCCTGCTGGAAAACGGCTTTCGCGTCATTGTGCTGGAGGCGGCCAGGGTCGGCTTCGGCGCCTCCGGGCGCAACGGCGGGCAGATCGTCAATAGCTACAGTCGCGACATCGACGTGATCGAGCGCAGCCTGCCCGCCGAACAGGCCCGCCGGATCGGCGAAATGGCCTTCGAGGGCGGGCGCATCCTGCGCGAACTGGTCGCCCGCCACGGCATCCGGTGCGACCTGAAGGACGGCGGCGTGTTCGCCGCCTTCACGCCCAGGCAGATGGCCCATCTGGAGGCGCAGAAGAAGCTCTGGGAACGCTATGGGCATACCCGGCTGGAACTGCTGGACGCCCGCCGCATCCGCGAGGTGGTGGCCAGCGAGCGCTATGTGGGCGGCATGCTGGACATGACCGGCGGCCACATCCACCCGCTCAACCTGGCCCTCGGCGAGGCTGCGGCGGTGGAATCCCTGGGTGGCGTGATCCACGAACAGTCGCCCGCCGTACGCATCGAGCGCGGCGCCAATCCGCTGGTGCATACCCCGCAGGGGCGGGTCAGGGCGAAGTTCGTGGTGCTGGCCGGCAATGCCTATCTGGGCGACCTGGTTCCGGAGCTGGCGGCCAAGTCGATGCCCTGCGGCACCCAGATGATCGCCACCGAGCCCCTCGGCGAGGAGCTGGCCGCCAGCCTGCTGCCGCAGGACTACTGCGTCGAGGACTGCAACTACCTGCTCGACTACTACCGCCTCTCCGCCGACCGGCGGCTCGTCTACGGCGGCGGCGTGATCTACGGCGCCCGCGATCCCCGGGACATCGAGGCGATCATCCGGCCGAAGATGCTCAGGACCTTCCCGCAACTGCAGAAGGTGAAGATCGACTACGCCTGGACCGGCAATTTCCTCCTCACCCTCTCGCGCCTGCCGCAGGTCGGGCGGATCGGCGACAACCTCTACTACTCCCAGGGCTGCAGCGGCCACGGTGTCACCTACACCCACCTGGCCGGCCGGCTGCTCGCCGAGGCCCTGCGCGGCCAGGCCGAGCGCTTCGACGCCTTCGCCGCGCTGCCGCACTACCCCTTCCCCGGCGGCCGCCTCTTGCGCGTGCCCTTCACCGCCCTCGGCGCCTGGTACTACACGCTGCGGGACCGGCTGGGGGTCTGACTCAGGACGACGGACAGACCGGCACCGGCGCGCAGTTCGCGTCGGCGGCCCGGGCCGCGGGAAGCTCCGCCGCGAAGCGCGAATCCTGCGGCGCCAGTTGCCGGGCGCAACTGCGGGCCTGGCTGGCGACCGCCGGGCAGCCGCGCTCGGCAAGAACCTCGGACAGATTGAACCAGCCGGCGGCGAGTCGCGGATCACGCTTCAGGCTTTCCCGCAGCGCCTCCTCAGCACCGCGCGGATTGCCCTCGGCATGGCGACTGTTGGCCAGGGCGAACCAGCCGACGGACGCCTCCGGCCAGTGCTCCACCGCGGCGCGATAGGCCCGCTGCGCAACATCCCCCTGCCCGGTTTCCTCCAGGTCGCTGGCCGACTGCAGCCAGGGATGCATCTGCGCCGTCGCCGGCAGCCGGTTCGCCGGCAGCGTCAACACGGCCCAGCGCCCGCCCTTCGCCCAGGTCCGGTCAAAGGCGACGAAATCGGTCGTCAGCCGGCGCGTGGTTCCCGAACGCAGGATGAGCTGCCGTTCGCGGCGGTCGTAGCCCACCACCACCGAGAAATGCCAACTCGGCCACCAGTCCAGCGCGAGGTTCTGCAGCACCAGCACCGGGTTGCCGGCGGCCACCTCGGCCAGCACGCTCTCCAGCCGGGGCGCCAGGGGATAGACCAGCATCCCGTGGCGGCGCGCGGCGGCCACCATCTCCACCTGCAGACTGCCCTGGCGACCGGGCAGGTACACCTGATCCTTGAGCAGCCCCGGCGAGGTATCCACGCCCCGCTGCCCTAGCATGCTCGCCAGCGCCGCCGGCCCGCACTGGTAGTCGTCTTGCGGGTAGAAAGGCACGCCGGTCAGCTCGACCCGCTCGGGCAGACGCGCGGTCTCCGCCGGCAACAGCGGAGCGCGCGCGCAGGCCGCGAGCAGGGTGAACAGTCCGAGCAGGAGGATCGCCCGCAGGCTGCCCGTCACCTGACGCAACGGATGAAGGTGTAGACATCCGTGGCGCAGAGCATGTCGGTAACGATGAAGATCACCAGGAACAGCACGATGATGCCCACCACGCTGCCCCCGGCCGGGGCCTCGGTCAGCTGCCGGTTGAACTGGGCCAGTTCGGCACTGGTGAGGCTGTCGATCCGCTGCTCGACCTGCTGCCGGTCGACGCCCAGGGATTCCAGCTTCCTCCGGACTTCCTGGTCCTCGAGCATCTGCCGCAACTGCTGGCGATCGACCCGATGCTGCTCCGCGGCGATCACTTCCTGCGTGCCGATCATCGCTGCCTGGGCCATGGGAATCTGGGGGAACAGCAGCAGGTGCAGTGCAGCCAGGGTGCCGGCCACGCGCCGTATCGGGGTCGAGGTGGACATAGGAGAGAACTCCACTCATTTGATTGTCAGCCCGTCTCGTTGCGAAAGACGGCCATTCTAGACGGAACCTCCCCCAGCTCCACGTGCCGCTCCGTCAGATCGCAGTATAGTCAGCGGCGGCCTGCAGACAGGCGCCGGTCACGATCGCGCCCCGGCCGCTGGCTAGGGCGACCAAGCGGGTGAAGTTGACCACCGCGGCCTTGGCCGCCGAATGGGCCGTGCTGTTCTCCTGTCCCCACATGCGCCGGGGTCGAGGCCATGGTGACGATGGACCCGCCGCTGCCCATGACTGCGAACGGAGCCGCACCCGCAGCGCGGGTGCGGTCCGAGGGTCAGGCGGTCTGCAGCTGCGGCATGCTGCGCCGGTCCAGCCCTTTGGCGGCGAGCGCCAGACCGGAGAGCACGGCGGGAATCGCCAGCAGGGCGAACACCTGGCCGAGCGGCAGCCCCATGGCGATCATCTGGCCGCCGGCGAAGGCGCTGAGGATGGCGCCGAAGCGGCCTATGCCGCTCATCCAGCAGGCTCCGGTGGCGCGCGCCTCGGTGGGATAGAAGCAGGTGGCCATGGCGTTCATGCCGACGCTGCCGCCGTTCAGGCAGAAGCCCACCGCGCAGGCGATGGCGCCGAGCAGGAGCAGATCGTGGGTCGCCTGGCCGATCGCACAGATAGCCAGCGCCGCCACCAGCATGGTCACGAGCAGCACCCCGTGCGGCCGGAAACGATCCATCGCCCAGCCGACGCAGAGCGCGCCGAGCGGCCCGCCGACCTGGAACAGGGACGTGACGATGGCTGCCTCGGAGACGCTGTAGCCGCCCGACTTGACCAGGGTCGGCAACCAGCTGCTGAACAGGTAGACCAGGAACAGTGCGGTGAAATAGCCGACCCAGAGCATCAGGGTGCCGAACCGGTAGTGAGCGGACAGCACCAGCCGCGCACCACCCTGCTGCTGCGGGGCACGCGGCAGCACGAAGTCCGTGCGGCTATCGCTGACCCCCGGGGCAATCCGCTCGACGATCCGCCGGATGCTTTCCCGCGGTGCCCGGCGGCTGACCAGAAAGCTCAGCGACTCCGGCATCTTCCAGATCAGCAGCGGCGCCACCAGGATCGGCAGCACCCCGCCCATGATCAGCACGCTCTGCCAGCCGAGGTGGGGAATCATCCAGGCGGACAGGAAGCCGCCGCCGGCTGCGCCGAAGGAAAACCCGCAGAAAGCCACGGTGACCAGGAAGGCGCGCTTGCGCTCCGGGGCGAACTCCGCGGTCAGGGTGGCGGCGTTGGGCATGGCGGCGCCGAGGCCGAGGCCGGTGAGGAAGCGGAAGATCACCAGCTGGGTGACATCGGTCGAAAAAGCCGTGACCAAGGTCCAGAAGCCGAAGAACAGCACGCTCGACACCAGCACGATCTTGCGTCCGTAGCGGTCGGCCAGCGGACCGGCGACCAGCGCGCCGACCGCCAGACCGACCAGCGCGGCGCTCAGCACCGGGCCGAGCGCCTGCGGGGTCACCCCCCAGTCCTCGCGCAGCTGGGGCGCGATCAGCCCCATCACCGCCACGTCGAAACCGTCCAGGGCGATGATGACGAAGCAGAAGAACACCACCAGTTTCTGGAAACCGCCGAAGGGGCGGTCGTTGATCAGTTCACGCACATCCATTGTTTTTATTGCGCTCACTTGAAGTCACCTCGAGCCTTGAGGCTCAGTTTTTATTGTCAAAAGGCGATCGGGAGTGGCAGAGGGCGGACGGTCTTTCTCCGGGCATGAGGGCTGCGCGCGCACTGCCGAACGTGCGCAGCCAGTGGGTTTGCGGGCAAGCTCGCCGCCGGCAAGGCGACCGGCGGCGCAGTCGTTACAGCAGGCTCTGGAACCGCACGGGGCGGATGATCCGCGTCTCCTGGGCGATCACCAGATGCGCCGAGGCCTGCAGGTACTCGCGAAAGTCCGGGTCGCTGTCGCGGGCCAGGGCGCGCTTCTCGAAGTCGTCCAGGCTGTCGTAGCCCCAGAGGTGCACCACCTGGTTCAGCGGCCCGATGCAACTGGTGTAGAAGGCCAGCGGCCTGCCCAGGTGGCGCAGCAGCACCGGCATGGCCAGGCAGTCGAAGACCTCGAGAAACTCGGCCATGCCGCGCGGCTTGATGGTGTAGATGCGGTGGTCGACGATCGGCTTGTGGTTCATCACACGGCCTCCCGGTAGCGGGTTGCGGGTTGCAGCGCCTCGGCGCGGGCCAGATGGCGGCCGGTGAGGTAGCCGAAGGTCATGATCGGCCCCAGGGTGATGCCGGCGCCCGGATAGTTGCCGCCCATGACGCTGGCGCGGTCGTTGCCCACCGCGTACAGGCCGGGGATGGCCGCGCCGCTCTCGCCCAGCACCTCGCCCTCCAGGCTGGTGCGCAGGCCGTCGAAGGTGCCGAGGTCGCCCATGATCACCTTCACCGCATAGAAAGGCCCCCTGGCGATCGGCGCCACACAGGGGTTGGGCCGGTGCTCCGGGTCGGCCAGGTAGCGGTTGAACGCGGTGCTGCCGCGGCCGAATTCGTTGTCCACCCCGCGCTCGGCGCCGAGGTTGTACTGGCGCACCGTCTCCTCCAGCCCGCGCGGGTCGATGCCGGCCCGCTGCGCCAGCTCGGCGAGGGTCGCGCCCTTGAGCAGATAGCCGCTGCGCAGCAGCGGACGCAGCGGCATCGGCGCCGGCTTGGCGTAGCCCAGGCCGTACTTGCCGATGGCGGTGCGGTCGCAGACCAGCCACATGGCGGTCTCGCGCTGCCCCTCGCAGGCCTGGATCAGCGCGGCGCCGACGTCGTGGTAGGACTCCGACTCATTGGTGAAGCGCCGGCCGTCGCGCAGCACGCCGATGACGCCCGGCTTGTAGCGGTCGAGCAGGTGCGGGAAGACCCCGTGGCGGCCCTTGCCCAGCGGCACCCTGGAGACCGGCATCCAGGCCGCGGCCTCGGGGAAGCGCAGCTCCAGCTTGCCGCCGACGGACTCGGCCAGGTAGGCACCGTCGCCGGTGTTGCCGGCCGGCACCGGCGAGAGGTGCTCGCCGCCGCGGCGCAGGTGCGGATAGGCCCGGTGGATGCGCGCCAGGTCATGGGAGAAGCCGCCGCTGGCCAGCACCACGCCGCGCCGCGCCTCGATGCGCTGCGTGCCCTGCGGCCCGCGGACCAGGGCGCCGATCACCCGGCCGTTCTCCAGCAGCAGCTCGCTGGCGGAGGTACGGGTGTGGATCGGAATGCCCAGATCCAGCGTCGACTGGGCGAGGCGCGCGGCCAGGGCGTTGCCGCTGGTCACGTTGATGCCGCGGCGGTAGAGGAGCAGTTCCTTGAGGTGGGTGGTCAGCCGTTTGGTCACGTAGACGAAGGAGATCAGCGACCGGGTGGCGTTGAAAAAGTGTTTCAGATCGGCGTTCGACGAGTTGAACATCATGCCGATGAAGGTGATGGTCTCCAGCGGCGGACGCAGGCGCGCCATGTCCTTGCCGAGCCGGCGGATGTCATAGGGCGCCGCCAGCACCGAGCGGCCGATGTCGACGCCGCCGGGCAGCGTCGGGTGGTAGTCGGGATAGAGGGTCGGGACGAACTTGACCTCGGTCTCGCGCTCGAAGAACTCCAGCATTTCCGGGCCATGCTCGAGCAGGGCGTCCACCGCCCGGTCGTCGAAGAAGGCTCCGGCCTCGTTCCGCAGGTAGGTGCGCGCCGCCTCGCGGCTGTCCTGCACGCCGGAGGCCCTGGCCAGGTGGTTGCCGGGAATCCACAGCACGCCGCCGGAAAAGGCCGTGGTGCCGCCGAAATGCTCTTCCTTCTCCACCACCAGCACATCCAGGCCGTGCTTCTTCGCGGTGATGGCGGTCGACAGGCCGCCCGCGCCGGAGCCGACGACCAGTACGTCGCAGCTGAGCGTGGGAAGCGGGGTTTGCGCAGTCATGAGCAGTCTCCTTGCCGGACAGGCAGGGGCGCGCCCGCGCCGGAGAGCGGCGCGCGCCGATGAAGGGGGTTCAGCCCTGGCGGGCGGTGGTGGGCGACTCGAAGCCGGGGCGCGGGATCAGCGCCATCAGCATGCTTTCCAGGCCGCCGTCGACGGTCAGCTCGGCGCCGTTGACGTAGTCGGCGCGCGGGCTGGCGAGAAACAGCACGGCGTTGGCGATGTCGGTGGGCTCGCCGATCCTTCCGTTGGCGGTCATGGCGCAGCGTTGGCGCTCGATCTGCGGATCGGCATAGAAGGCGGCGGACAGGGGCGTGCGGATCAGCCCCGGGCAGACGGCGTTGCTGCGCACACCGCGCGGCCCCCATTCGCTGGCGATCTGCCGGGAGAGCATGCTCACCCCGGCCTTGGCCGCACTGTAGGCGCCGCTCCAGGTCTGCGGCGAGTGCGCGGCGATCGAAGCGATGTGCACGATGCGCCCGCAGCCGCGGGCCAGCATCGAACGGCCGAAGGCTTGGGAACAGAGCAGGTAGCCGTTCAGGTTGACCGACAGCACCTGGTTCCACTTCTCCAGGCTGATGTCTTCGATGCCGCCGGGCTGCAGCACGCTGGCGTTGTTGACCAGCACGTCACAGCCGCCGAAGCGGCTTTCCACCTGGGCGGCCGCCTGGCGCACGCTCGCCGGGTCGGCGATGTCACAGGCGATGGCCTGGACGGGTTCGGCGGCACGCGCGGACAGTTGCTCGGCAAGGTGCGCGCAGCCGGCCGCGTCGCGATCCAGCAGCACCACCCGGGCGCCCTGCCCGACCAGCGCGGCGGCGATTTCGCGGCCGATGCCGCCGGCCGCTCCGCTGACCACACAGACGGCCGAGTCGAGTCCCAGCCAGTTGTCGTTGTTGTTGTTCATGACCATCTCCGGCACTCACGCAGGGCGGCGCGCCGTGGCGCCGCGTTTTATTGTTGTGGGCGCGTCGAGCCTGCTGGCTCTGCACGTGGGGAGGGATGTTAGGCGGGCGCGGCGGCGCTCCAGAATGGACGAAATCGGCAACCACCCCGACATTTCGGACAAAAAAGCGTCTCCGGGCCGGGGCGGATTGACCGCTCCGGCCGCTTCGGGCTAATCAGGGAAGGCAAGGAGCCCGGAACAACAATGACCAAGATCCCCAGCTACGCCCTCTATGGCGAGGCCGCCCAGCCGGTCTGGCACGAATCCCTCCATGTGGAGACCATTTCCAACCGCTCCGGCGCCTACGACTGGTCGATCGAGCCGCACCGCCACGACAGCCAGCTGCAGATCCTCTACCTGCAGCAGGGTGGCGGCCAGGTGCTCTGCGACAGCGTCCGCCTGGCGGCCCGCGCGCCCTGCATCATCCATATCCCGGCGCAGAGCGTGCACGGCTTCGACTGGCAGGGGCCGGTGGAGGGCAAGGTGATCACCGCCCTGCAGCAGCCGCTGGAATCGGCGGCCGAAGTCCTCTCCCCCGGCCTGCTGCCGCTCCTGCGCAGCCGACAGTTGATCGACCTGCCGCGCTGGACGGCGGCGGAAGACCCGCTGCTGCCGCTGTTCGCCGCCCTCGAGGAGGAATACCTGGCCCGCGGGCGCGAACATGCGGCCTGCAGCACCGCCCTGCTCCTGGCGCTGGTCGTGCACATCGCTCGTCTGGGCGAGTCGGCCGCGGCCGAGCCGGGGCAGCTGCGCGGCCGGCGCAGCCAGCAGATTCGCCAGTTCCGCGAACAGGTGGAGATCCATTTTCGCAGCCATCGTCCGGTCAGCGACTACGCCGACCTGCTCGGCATGACCCTGGCGACCCTGGGGCGGCTCTGCCAGGAACAGCTGGGCATGAGCCCGCTGGCGGCGATCAACGCCCGCCTGCTGCTCGAGGCCAAGCGCGAACTGGCCTATTCCAGCCGCAGCATCAAGGAGATCGCCCACGACCTGGGCTTCTCCGACGAGGGCTATTTCAGCCGCTTCTTCCGCCGCCACACCCGCCTGACGCCCAGCGAATTCCGCAGCCAGGTGCGCCAGTAAGGCACGGGACGGCAAGGTCCGGCATCGAAGCCGAGCCTGCTGCGTGAATAGCGGACTTCGACTTTCCGGTGCGGCTTCAGCTTCGCTGCCGTTCCGCATACGTTGCCATGCGCTTTCGGCTTAGCCCATGTGCTTGAAAAGTTTACCTGTACAAATAACCACTCTTCGCCCTGTCGACACCAAGGCCTAGCATGGCAGCCCGATGCCAGCATGAGCCCCGCCATGGACGACTTTTCCCCCTCCGACCTCAAAACCATCCTGCATTCCAAGCGCGCCAACCTCTACTACCTCGAACACTGCCGAGTGCTGGTCAACGGCGGACGGGTGGAGTACGTCACTGACGAGGGTAAGCGCACCCTGTACTGGAACATCCCCATCGCCAACACCACCACGCTGCTGCTCGGCACCGGCACCTCCATCACCCAGGCGGCAATGCGCGAGCTGGCCAAGGCCGGTGTACTGGTGGGCTTCTCCGGAGGCGGCGGCACCCCGTTGTTCAGCGCCAACGAAATGGACATCGAGGTCGCCTGGTTCTGTCCGCAGAGCGAATACCGCCCCACCGAATACCTGCAGTGTTGGGTGTCCTTCTGGTTCGACGACGGCAAGCGCCTGGAGGCCGCCAAGGCTTTCCAGCGAGCCCGGCTGGAACTGATCGAGCGACAGTGGCTGGGCGGCCGCTGGCTGCGCGACGCCGATTTCCAGGTCGACGCCGAGCAACTGAAGACCCTTCTGGCGCGTACCGGCAAAGCCTTGGAGGCGGCCCCGGACAACACCTTCCTGCTCACCGAGGAGGCCCGCCTGACCAAGCAGCTGTTCCGCCTGGCGGCGCAGGCGGTCGGCTATGAAGACTTCGTGCGGGCCAAGCGCGGCAGCGGCGGCGATCCGGCCAACCGCTTTCTCGATCACGGCAACTACCTGGCCTACGGTCTGGCCGCCACCGCCACTTGGGTGCTCGGACTGCCCCATGGCCTGGCCGTGCTGCACGGCAAGACCCGTCGCGGTGGTCTGGTGTTCGACGTGGCCGATCTGGTCAAGGACGCGCTGATCCTCCCGCAGGCCTTCATCTCCGCCATGAATGGCGACGAGGAACAGGAATTCCGCCAGGCCTGCCTGGAAAACCTGACGCGCAGCGAAGCGCTGGACTTCATGATCGACAACCTGCAGGCCGTCGCCCAGCGGCTGGGCGGAGCGCGCCCATGAACATCCTGCTGATCTGCGAGTGCAGCAAGCGCGCCCTGAGCGAAACCCGCCGCATCCTCGACCAGTTTGCCGAGCGGCGCGGCGAGCGCACCTGGCAGACGCCCATCACCCAGCAGGGGCTGGACACCCTGCACCGGCTGCTGCGCAAGACCGCGCGGCGCAACACGGCGGTGGCCTGCCACTGGATTCGTGGCAAGGACCACAGCGAACTGCTCTGGGTGGTGGGCGACGCCAGCCGCTTCAACGCCCAGGGGGCGGTGCCGACCAACAGCACCGCGCGCAATGTGTTGCGACGGGAGGACGAGAACGACTGGCACACGGCCGAGGACATCCGTCTGCTCGCGCAACTGGCCGCGCTACTGCACGACCTGGGCAAGGCGAGCATCGCGTTTCAGGGACGGCTGCGCGGGAAGCTGCTGGAAAGGAACCTGTACCGGCACGAATGGGTTTCGCTGCGCCTGTTCCTGGCCTTCGTCGGCGAGGACGACGACGAAGGCTGGCTGCGGCGGCTGGCCGATCCTGGCGCCTTCGACGAGCGGCTCTGGCTCGCACCCGATCGCTACCGGCGCGACGGGCTGGATGCCGCAGACGCATACCCGTTCCGCGACCTGCCGCCATTGGCGGCCGCCGTGGCCTGGCTGGTGGTGACCCACCATCGCCTGCCGGTAGCCCCCGTCGTCAATGAAGACGGCACCCAGGCCTGGCTCGGCAAACGCAGATCCGACCTCAAGAAGGCTTGGCTGGAAACGCCGCTGGCGCAGGTCGCGCACGACTGGAACGAGATCCGCCAGCCGGCCGAACACACGCGGATCGAGCCCTACTGGAAGCCCGCCGGCCCGCTGCCGGTCGCCGAGCCGAAATGGCGCTCGCAGGCCTCGCGCCTGGCAAGACGCCTGCTGGAACTGCGCCCGCGCCGCGACGGCGACTGGCTCGGCAACCCCTACGCCATGCACCTGGCCCGACTGAGCCTGATGCTCGCCGATCACTATTATTCCAGCCTGCCGAAGGACTCCCCGCAGCGCCTGCGCGGCGACGGCAACACCCGGCTGTACGCCAACACCGACCGCGACGGCAGCCTCAAGCAGCCGCTGGACGAGCACCTGCTCGGCGTGGCCCGCGACGCCGGGCTGATCGCCCACGCCCTGCCCGGCTTCGAGCGCTACCTGCCGCGACTGGCCAACCACCGCGGCCTGCGCAAGCGCAGCGCCAACCCGAGGTTCTCCTGGCAGGACAAGGCTGCCGATGCTGCCGTCTCGCTGCGCGAAGCCGCCCGCGAACACGGCGCCTTCATCGTCAACATGGCCTCCACCGGCTGCGGCAAGACCCTCGCCAACGCCCGCATCCTCTATGCCCTGGCCGATCCCCGGCAGGGCCTGCGCGCCACCTACGCCCTGGGCCTGCGCACGCTGACCCTGCAGACCGGTCGCAGCTACCGCAGCGACCTGCATCTGGGCGAGGACGAACTGGCGATCCGCGTCGGCGGCTCGGCCAGCCGCGCCCTGTTCGAATACTACAAACAGAAGGCCGAGGCGCACGGCTCGGCCTCGGTGCAGGATCTGATCGAGGAAGACAGCCACGTCCTCTACGAAGGCGTCGTCGCCGACCACCCGCTGCTGTCGCGCGCCCTGCACGATGCCGACATCCGCAACCTGCTGTCGGCGCCGATGCTGGTCTGCACCGTGGACCACCTCGTCCCCGCCACCGAAGCGCTGCGCGCCGGCCGCCAGATCGCGCCGATGCTGCGGCTGATGAGCGCCGACCTGGTGCTCGACGAGCTGGACGACTACGACCTCGACGACCTGCCCGCGCTCACCCGGCTGGTGCACTGGGCCGGGATGCTCGGCACCCGCGTGGTGCTGTCCTCGGCCACGCTGCCGCCGGCGCTGGTCGAAGGCATGTTCATGGCCTACCGGGCCGGGCGCATCCAGTACCGGCACAACCGCGGCATCGATGGCGGGCAACGCGCCGAACAGGTCGAAATACCCTGCCTGTGGGCCGACGAGTTCGGCGCGCAGACCGCGACCTGTACGGATGCGGCGACCTTCGCCGTCCAACACATGCAGTTCGTCGGCAAGCGCGCGGCGAAGCTGGAAAAGGCCGAGCCGCTGCGACGAGCCGAGCTGGTGCCGCTGGACATCGCCAAGAACCTGCCGAACGCGAAGACCCGCGCCGAGTTCGCCCGGCATGTGCGCGACGCCTGCCTGCGCCTGCACGGCGACCACGCCGAGACCGATCCGGCCAGCGGCAAGCACGTGAGCTTCGGCATCGTGCGCATGGCCAACATCGATCCGCTGTTCGATGTGGCGCAGGCGCTGTTCGCGCTCGGCGCGCCGGAGGACACCCGCATCCACCTGTGCGTCTACCACGCGCGCTTCCCGCTGGTGCAGCGCTCGGCCATCGAGTACCAGCTCGACAGCGCGCTCAACCGGCGCGGCGACGGGAAGGACGTCTATCGCCTGCCGGCCATCCGCGCTGTGCTCGATGCCCATCCGGAACCCAACCAGTTGTTCGTCGTCCTCGCCTCGCCCGTCTGCGAGGTCGGCCGCGACTGGGACGCCGATTGGGCCGTGGCCGAGCCCTCGTCGATGCGCTCGCTGATCCAGCTCGCCGGCCGCGTGCAGCGCCATCGCAGCAAGCGCGGCGAGAAGTCCAACATGCTGATCTTCGACACCAACCTGCGCCACTTTTTACCTACCAAGGGACCGGACGATCGTCCCGCCGCGATCTTCGTGCGACCCGGCTTCGAGAAGGAGCGCGCCGCCGCCGATCACCCGTTCCGCCTGATCGCACACCGGCTGGGCAAGCTGATGGCGCCGGAGGAGTACCGGACTCTCACCGCGCTGCCGCGCATCCGCCCGCGTGCACGCGACGACTGGCGGCCCAAGCAGCGCCTCGTCGATCTGGAGCAAGCGCGCATGGCCGACTGCATGCTGCCGTCTGCGGAGGACGCCGAGGGAGAACGGGGCGTGCTGAACGCCGCCAGTGGCTGGCAACAGCCGCAGGCTGCCCTGACCGGCGTACTGCCACAACAGCAACCCTTCCGCGACGACGCCATGCCGACCACGACGCTGGTGTTCCTGCCGGACGAAGACGAGGAACACCTCGTCCTGCATCGCGTCGAGGACGACAAGGCCCGACGCGGCCAGAACCTCTATGTCCCCATCGACCGCAGCCAGCGCCATCCCGTGCCGCTGGAACTGGGCGAGCGCATCGGCACGTGGGGCGAGTTCGACCTGATGGGGCTGCTGGCCGAGCAGGCGGAATACCTCGATCTGCCGCTGCACGCTTGTGCCGAGCGGTTGGCGATGGTGGAGGTGCCGGCAAGCACGCAGGGATGGAGATATCACCCCTGGCTTGGGTTCGCGAAATAGGTGGCGGCCCGAGATTTTCCTCAAGCAGCGACACAGGGCACAGATATGAAGCCGACTCAAAGGAGCACGACAACCAATGACAGAACTGACTGACAGGGGAAAGGCCTTCCGCTCGGCCATCGCCGCCTTCATCGAAGCGCGGCGCGAGGCCAAGCTGAAGGGCAAGGACGACGATGCCGGCGTGGCATCGAAGTACGACTACGGAACATGGCTGGCCGATGCGGCCCACCGGGTCGGCCAGATCCAGGCCGTCACCCACGTGCTCAAGGCCACCCATCCCGATGCGCGCGGCAGCAGCCTGCACGTTGCACCGAACAGCCTGCCGCAACGCCCCGAGATCGGTACCCATGTGCTGGGCGACGACTATGCCGAGGATGTAGTCGGCAACGCGGCGGCGCTGGACGTGTTCAAGTTTCTCAAGATCGAGGTCGACGACCGCCGCCTGCTGGACTGGATGCAAGCCGGCGATGCCGACCTGTGCAGCGCCCTGCACCCGGATACCACCGTCGCCACCGGCTGGATGGATGCCTTCGGCAAGCTGGTGCGCAGCGATCCGACGCCCAGCTCGCACGAGGCCGCCAAGCAGGTCTACTGGCTGATCGGCAAGGAGCCGTCGAACGATGTCGATTACCACCTGCTGCAGCCGCTGCTCTCCAGCAGCCTGGCCCATACGGTGCACGCCGACATCCAGGACGCTCGCTTCGGCGAAGCCAACAAGCTGGCGCGGCAGGCGTTCCGGACGAAGGAAGCGCACGAAGCTCCCTATCGCGACTACCGCAACCTGGTCGCACGCAAGCTGGGCGGTACCAAGCCACAGAACATTTCCCAGTTGAACAGCGAACGGGGCGGCATCAACTATCTGCTGGCCTCACTGCCGCCGCCCAGGTGGGATCAGGATCGGTTCCGCAATTTGTTGACTCTCGATTCGGCACTGGACAGGTTCGCCTACTTCACGGGCGTGCGGCATCAGGTGAAGACACTGGCCGACTTCCTGCTGACCAATCCCGACAGGAACATGCAGACGCGGGACAGGCGCGAAGCCATCGAGCAGGCGCTGAGTCTTCAGTTGCCGGTATTCGCCGCCAGCATCCAGGCCGGCTCCGAACCCGGCTGGACCCGCGATCCGGACTGTCGCCTCCCCCTGTGCGAACAGCTCTGGCTCGACCCCGAACGCACCGAGCTGCCACCGCGCGAAGGACACGAGCAGGAAGACGCGGACTTCAAGGCCGCCTACGAGCGCGGCGACTGGCCGGACGAGGTCGCCGGCCGCTTCGCCAACTGGGTCAATGCGCAGTTGCGCGAGGCTGGGCTGACGGCGGTCGGCGATGCCGAATACAAGCACTGGGCCAGGCAGGCCATCGTCGATGCGGCCTGGCCGGTGCCGCTGCAACGGCGCGCACCCGCAGGAGGCGAGGCATGAACGCCTGTCCCCGTTTCGACCACCTGCTAGTACTGCCACGCCTGCGGGTGCAGAACGCCAACGCCGTTTCCAGCCCGCTGACCCACGGCTTCCCGTCGATCACGGCGTTTCTCGGCCTGATGTGGGCGCTGGAGCGCAAGGCCCGTGCCGCCGGACTCGACCTCGCGTTCAAGGCGGTTGGCACGGTCTGCCACGACCACCAGGAACAGGTCACCGAAGGCGGTTTCGTGAAAGCCTTCCGCCTGACCCGCAACCCGGTCGGCAAGGACGGCAGCACCGCCGCCATCGTCGAGGAAGGCCGCATCCATCTGGAACTGAGCCTGGCGTTCGCGATCCGCAGCGAACGCTGGAACCGCGAACCGGAGGCCCGCGACGCCGACATCGCCACCGTGGCCGAGTTGCTGGCCGGCATGCGCATCGCCGGCGGCACGCTGCTGCCCCCGGCGCAACCGGGACGGCTTCGCTATCGTCCCTGGACCGTCGACCTGACCGGCACCGAGGACGACCGGCAGGCCGAGTTCCGCAAGGCGCGCATGCGCCTGCTGCCGGGCTTTGTGCTGGTGTCGCGCGAGGACCGGCTGGAGACGCGGCTGGCCGAGTTGCAGGCCGAGACCCCCGCCGCCACGCGGCTGGACGCCTGGCTGTCGCTGTCGCGCATCAACTGGCGCTATCAGCCGGCTGAGAAAGACGGCAAGGGCGAATGGCTCGACGACCGCAAGGGCCAGGGCTGGATCGTGCCGATCCCGGTCGGCTACGGCGCGCTCGGCAACCTGCACGAGCCGGGCAGCGTCGCCAATGCGCGCGACGCGACCACGCCCTTCCGCTTCGTCGAGAGCCTGTATTCGGTCGGCGAATGGCTCAGCCCGCATCGGCTGTACTCGCCACAGCAACTGCTCTGGTACGCCGACAGCCAGCCCGACGACGGCCTCTACCGCTGCCGCAACGACTACCGCCCCGCTGCCGACGCCTTCGAGCAGCTCTACGACTTCGACTGACAGTCCAACACGACAAGGAATCCATCATGTCCAAAGACCTCAAGACCGCTTCCGTCCTCGCCTTCGAGCGCAAGCTCGACCCTTCCGATGCGCTGTTCTTCTCCGGCGACTGGGCCTCGCGCGGCGAATCCGCGAACTGGCAGCCGGTGAAAATCCGCGAGAAATCGGTGCGCGGCACCATCTCCAACCGGCTCAAGACCAAAGATCAGGACCCGGCCAAACTCGACGCCGCCATCGAGAATCCCAATCTGCAAACCGTGGACGTGGCCGCGCTCCCGCTGGACGCCGACACGCTGAAGGTCCGGTTCACCCTGCGCGTACTCGGCGGCACCGGCGAACCCTCTGCCTGCAACGACGCCGACTACCGCAAGAAGCTGCTCGCCACCGTCGGCGACTACGTGCAACGGCACGGCTTCGGCGAACTGGCGCGCCGCTACGCCGCCAACCTCGCCAACGGCCGCTTCCTGTGGCGCAACCGCATCGGCGCCGAACAGGTGGAGGTACAGGTGGCGCACCTGAAGGACGGCAAACCGGCCACACAGTGGACGTTCCAGGCACACGCCCATTCCCTGCGCGGGCTGTCCGCACCCGCCGGCGAAGCGGCCGACCTCGCGGCGCTCGCCGCACTGATCGAATCCGGACTGGCAGGCACGTCGCATGTCCTGCTCCAAATCACCGCCTTCGTGCGGCTCGGCGCAGGCCAGGAAGTGTTCCCCTCCCAGGAGCTGATCCTCGACCGCGGTCGCGGCGACAAGAGCAAGACCCTGTATGCCGTGGGCGAAGGCGACAAGGCCGTGGCCGCCATCCACTCGCAGAAGATCGGCAACGCCCTGCGCACCATCGACACCTGGTACCCCGGCGTCGAGGACAACGGCCCCATCGCCGTGGAACCCTATGGCTCGGTCACCACCCAGGGCAAGGCGTACCGTCAGCCGAAAGAAAAGCTGGATTTCTACAACCTGCTCGACAACTGGATCATCAAGGACAAGGCGCCGGAGCTGGAGCAGCAGCATTTCGTCATGGCCACGCTGATCCGCGGCGGCGTCTTCGGGGCCACCGAATAAGGGGGAGGCGCATGGACAGCTATATCGACATCCGCCTGCTGCCGGACCCGGAGTTCGCCCAGAACCAGCTGATGAGCGCCCTGTTCGCCAAGCTGCACCGGGCCCTGGCGCAGCGGCGGACACACGACATCGGCGTGAGCTTCCCGCGGACGCAGGCCAAGCCGCACACCCTGGGCGACCGCCTGCGCCTGCACGGCACGACGCAGGCGCTAGAGGCCCTGATGGCGCTCGACTGGCTGAGCGGGATGCGCGACCACGCCAGCATCGCCGAGCTGCGGCCCGCACCTGCGGGAACGCAGTACCGGGTGGTCCGTCGCGTCCAGTGCAAGAGCAGCCCCGAACGCCTGCGCCGGCGCCTGGCAAAACGGCACGACCTGAGCGAGGAACAGGCCCGCGAGCGGATACCGGACACGACGGAGGGCCGCCTGCTGAACCTGCCCTTCGTCTCCCTCCGCAGCCAGAGCACTGGGCAGAATTTCCGGCTGTTCGTCGAGCATGGCGAGCTGCTGGAGCAACCGCTCGCCGGAACCTTCACAACCTACGGCCTGAGCAACGACGCGACCGTTCCCTGGTTCTGACCATTTTTTCCGGGGCGAACTGCAGGCTCTTTAAAAACAAGGACTTGCACCTTCGCCCAGTTTTATGGGGGATCGCGCCGAAAACCGGATTTTTCCTTGCAAGGCAAGGGGTTGGCTGTTTGAATCGCTACTTCACTGCCGAATAGGCAGCTCAGAAAGCATCGGCGCGGCCATGCTGCCGCTGCTGCTGCTTCACTGCCGAATAGGCAGCTCAGAAATGCCAGGGCAACGTCGAGTACCCCGAAGACGACTTCACTGCCGAATAGGCAGCTCAGAAAGGGCTGGAGGTGCGCGCGGCGCTGTCTATGGCCTTCACTGCCGAATAGGCAGCTCAGAAACACCAGGAACACGAAGCCGGCCGGCTGCTCGCCCTTCACTGCCGAATAGGCAGCTCAGAAATTGGCCATGGCCGTAGCGGCCTTGGCGGTTTCCTTCACTGCCGAATAGGCAGCTCAGAAAAGAGAACCACCGATCATAACCAGCATTACCGGCTTCACTGCCGAATAGGCAGCTCAGAAAATCTCGGCCAGCCTGCGCTCGAGAGCCGTGGCCTTCACTGCCGAATAGGCAGCTCAGAAAACAGGCCGCCCTGGCATTGGGCGATGTGCTCTCTTCACTGCCGAATAGGCAGCTCAGAAAATCCAGCGCGGCGTCGATTGCTCGAGCATCAGCTTCACTGCCGAATAGGCAGCTCAGAAATGGACGAGATCACGGATAGAGCGGCTGATCTTCTTCACTGCCGAATAGGCAGCTCAGAAAGGCCCGTGGCGGCAAAGGCTCGCCCGGTCTACCTTCACTGCCGAATAGGCAGCTCAGAAAGCCACCAGGGCGAACACCTGGGCGACGAGCAGCTTCACTGCCGAATAGGCAGCTCAGAAATGTCTCTGCGCTGGGCAGGGCCTTTTGAGGGCCTTCACTGCCGAATAGGCAGCTCAGAAAAAGACCACTCCCCTGATGCCGCCCTGGCCTACCTTCACTGCCGAATAGGCAGCTCAGAAAGCCGGTTCAGCATGCCGAGCGGGAGAAACCTCCTTCACTGCCGAATAGGCAGCTCAGAAAGCTGCCAGGGGCGTCCACGATTTTCAGTTGCTCTTCACTGCCGAATAGGCAGCTCAGAAAATTGACGAGCGATTGAAGGTGACTGCGATGGACTTCACTGCCGAATAGGCAGCTCAGAAATCGCCGACCCAGCCAGCGCAGCAGAGCCAGGCCTTCACTGTCGAATAGGCAGCTCAGAAATGGTGAAGCTGCGCAACAACTGCATCGGCCAACTTCACTGCCGAATAGGCAGCTCAGAAATTGAGAAACCCGACCGCCATGCCGTCCAGCCCCTTCACTGCCGAATAGGCAGCTCAGAAAATCCGGGAAGCCGAACCCAGAAAGCCCAGAGCCTTCACTGCCGTGTAGGCAGCTCAGAAAGTCACTTCCCGCTGGAAGCGATCCGCCCGGAGCTTCACTGCCGTGCAGACTGTTCGCCGGGCGCGGAGAACGGAGCGCCAGGAGCGGCTAGAACCTGCCCCGCCAGACGATCGCCAGGGCAGCCAGCCCGACGCACACGACCAGCCCCTGCATCGCCGGCAGCAGGCCGATGGCGTCGACCAGCGCGCCGATGCCGAGGATGCTCAGGGCGCTGCCGAGGTAGCCGGCCACATAGAACAGCGAGCTCAGGGCGCCGCGGTGCTGCGCCGGGGCGATGGCGGCCAGGCGGCCCATGGCGCCGACGAAGGCCGCGCCGTAGCCGACGCCGCTGCACAGGGTGAACAGGCAGAACCCCCAGGCCTGCCCGTACGCCAGGCTGGCGGTGCAACCGGCCCAGCTGGCCGCCAGCAGAGCGCAGCCGACGCGGATCGCCCGCCCGGCTGGCATCCGCCGGCAGAGGAACTGGGTGGCGCCGGCGGCGATCTGGAAGGCGGCGACGATCAGCCCGGCGGCGGCCAGGGCGCCGGCCGGCAGCAGGGAGGCCAGCATGGTGGTGCCCAGGGCGATGAACAGCGAGCCCACCATCCAGCCCAGCACCAGCACCGAGCAGACCATGGCAAACGCCGGCCACAGCGAGGCCATGGCCTGCGCCAGCGACTGGCGCGCGGCCGGACGGTCGGCGGATGCCGGCGTCTTCGCCGGTTTCGGCCAGTTGCCGAACACCAGCCCCAGGCCGGCGAGCAGCGCCAGCGCGGCGATCATCAGGAAGGGCGAGCTGCGCGGCCAGAAGTCCAGGTACAGCGCCGCCGAGCTGAGCACCGGGCCCAGCGCCGCACCGCCGGTGAAGGCGATGCTCGCCAGGCTGGGTGCGCGGCGCTGCCGGTCAAGGTTGTCGAAGTCCATCAGCGCGGCGTTGGCGCTGCCGGTCAGGGCGCCGGTGCCGAGCCCGGCCAACAGGCGGCCGAGGAACAGCGCCTGCAAATCGTCGGCGAAGCCGAAGAGCAGCGCGCCGAGGCCGACCACGGCGAGAGCCGGCAGGAGGATCAGCCGGCGGTCCGGCAGGCGGTCGGAGAGCCTGCCGAGGACGGCGAGCGACAGCAGCACGCCAAAGGCGTATACCGCGTAGAGGGCGCTCAGGACGACCGAGGGGAAACCCCACAGCGACTGGTAGAGCCCGTACAGCGGCGAGGGCGTGGTGCTGCCGAGCAGGGCGCCGACCAGCGCCAGGGCGAGAAAGGCCCGGGGAATCGCCAGTCGGCTGGACAACGGCAGGGGCGGCGGCAGCGAAGCGGTCACGGCAAGGCTCTCGAACGGGCCGCAGCCGGAGCGGGCCGCAGGCGATGGGTGGACGAAGCTGCGTCGTTGTCGTCGCGGCGGGGGCGGCAGCGGCTGGAGATCGCGCACGGCCATTCTCGCAGCCGCGAGCGCCCCTCAGAAGGTATTTTCTGCGCAAACGCCCGGACTGTTTCCACCCGCCGGCCTCGTCGCTCAGGCCCCGACCGGCCGCGTGGCCGCCTGTGCCGGCGCCTGCCGCGCCGGCTCCGCCGCCATGGCCTGGCCGGCGATGTAGCCGAAGGTCATGCCCGGCCCCAGGGTGATGCCGCCGCTCGGGTAATGGCCACTCATCACGCTGGCCATGTCGTTGCCCACCGCGTACAGGCCGGGAATCGGCGCACCGCCCTCCCCCAGCACCCGCGCGCCGGCGTCGGTGCGCAGCCCGGCGAAGGTGCCGAGGCTGCCGGGCACCAGCCTGATCGCGTAGAACGGGCCCTGCCTGAGCGCACCCAGCGACGGGTTCGGCCCGTGCAGCACCTCGCCCTGGGCCTTGTTGTAGGCCGAGGCGCCGCGCTTGAACTCGGGGTCGATACCCTGCTCCGCGCCGAAGTTGAAGGCCGCCACCGTGGCGTCGAGCTGCCTGGCGTCGATGCCGCACTGGCGGGCCAGCTCGCTCAGGCTGTCGGCCTGGTGCAGATAGCCCTTGCGCACCCAGGGCCGGGTCGGGAACGGGAACGGCCGCGCCCAGCCGAGGCCATAGCGGCGCTGCGCCTTGTGATCGCAAATCAGCCAGGCCTGCGCCACCTCGCCCTCCGGCGTGGCGGCGAACAGGGCATTCATGAAGTCGTGATAGGAGTCGGCCTCGTTGACGAAGCGCCGGCCATTGCGACGCACCGCGATGAAGCCGGGCTTGGCGCGTTCGAGCAGGTGCGGGAAACCGCTGAAGCCGCCGTCGGCGCGCGGCACTCGGGATACCGGCGCCCAGGCCGCGGGGCTGGTCAGATCGGTGGCAACCCGCCCGCCGACGCTCTCGCCCAGGCGCAGGCCGTCGCCGGTGTTGCCTTTGGGCGCCGCCGAGAGATGTTCGGTGCCGTTCGGCGCATGGGCGAACAGTTGCGCGATGCGTTTCTGATCGTGCGGGAAGCCGCCGCAGGCCAGCACCACGCCGCGGCGGGCACGGACCTCGACCAGCGCCCCGCCCCGCTCGATCCGCGCGCCGACCACCGCTTCGCCGTCGCGCAGCAGGCCGCGCGCCGGCGCCTCGGTGAACAGGCGCACCCGGCGATCCAGGGCGCTTTTCAACAGCCGCGCCACCAGCGCGTTGCCGTTGACCAGGTGCAGGCCGCGGCCATGCGCAAGCAGGTCGCGGAAATGCCGCAGCAGACGCTTGCCGGCATACAGCGCCGAGCGCGGCGAGCGGCGGGCGTTGAAGAAATGCGCCAGGTCCGCGCCGCCGGCGATGCCCATGCCGGCCAGGCTGATCAGGTCCAGCGGCGGGCGCAGCCGGTCGATCCAAGGGCCGAGCTGGCGGCCGTCGAACGGCTGGGCGCAGAGCGAACGGCCGCCGCGGACGGAACCGGGCGCGTCGTGAAAGTCCGGCATCGTGCTGCCGGAGAAGAACTGCACGGCGGTGCGCCGCTGGAAGAACTCGACCATCCGCGGCCCCTGCGCCAGAAAGGCCTCCATCCGCTCGTCCAGGCAGTCTGTGTGCAGTTCGCTGCGCAGGTAGGTCTTCGGCTGCTCGGCGTCCTCGACGACGCCCTCGGCGACGGCCAGGGGATTGCGCGGAATCCACAGCCAGCCGCCCGACCAGGCGCTGGTGCCGCCGAGAAACGGCTCCTTCTCCGCCACCACGACCTCAAGTCCGTGTTCGGCGGCGGTCACCGCCGCGGCGAGGCCGGCAGCGCCGGAACCGACGATGAGCACGTCGCAACTTTCGGGCAAGGGCTGACTGTCGATACTGTGCATGACGATCTCCTTCTTGTTGTTGTGATCGAGGGGCACGCCGCCCCCTGCCCACGCGTGGCGGACATCGGCATCTTCGCTGGGTGTTCGGCCCCGCTGGCGGGGCCGGGTCGTCACTGCAACGGCGAGAAGTCGGTCGGCCGCATCAGCCGCGAGTCGAGGCTCATCACCGCGTCCAGCTCCTTGTTCTTGCGACTGAACTCCAGCCAGCGCGGGTCGGCGGCCATCCGCGTGCGGCGCGCCTGGCGATCGTCCAGGCTCTCGTAGGCCCAGATGTGCACCACCTGGTTGGCGCCGCCGAACTCGGTGACGAAGAAGCCGACCAGATTGCCGAGAACCTCCGTCTGCAGCGGCAGCGCGTCGCTCTTGTAGAGGGCCAGCCAGTCGGCCAGCTTGGTCGGCTTAATGGTGTAGGTGCGCAGTTCGTAGTACATGTTCTTCTCCAGGTTGGGTTGCGTTCGATTTGCCGTTGCGCAGGCGTTCGGCGATGTCGCAGGCGGCGAGGTAGCCGAAGGTCAGGCCCGGACCGAGGGTGATGCCGGGGCCCGGATAGGTGCCGTCCATGATCGAGTTCATTTCGTTGCCGGCAGCGTAGAGGCCGGCGACGGGCTGGCCGGCGCGATCCAGCACATTGGCCCGGGCGTCGGTCAGCAGGCCGCGCGCCGAGCCGAGATCGCCGGTGCCGATCTTGATCGCGTAGTACGGCGCCTTGTTCAACGGCGCGATGCAGGGATTGGGCTGGTGCAGCGGGTCGCCCATGTAGCGGTTGTAGGCGTTGCCGCCCTTGCCGAATTCCCGGTCGACATGCTCGCGGGCATCGGCGTTGTAGCGCTCCAGGGTCCGCTGCAGGCCGGCGGCATCCACGCCGATGCTGCACGCCAGACCGGCGATGCTCTCGGCGCGGTGCAGGTAGCCGGCCTCGATCAGCGCCGCGTTGTCCACCGGCCTGGGCCGGGCCAGGCCCATGCCGTACCTGTTCATCGCCTCGGCATCGCAGATCAGCCAGCACGGCGCGTTGGCGCCGCCGTCGGCGAACATCGCCTCGACGAAGCTGTGGTAGGAGTCGGACTCGTTGACGAAGCGCCGGCCGGCACGGTTGACCGCGATCACCCCCGGCTTGGCGCGGTCGGTGACCAGGTGCGGGAAGCGCTCCAGGCTGCCGTCCGGCTTGCGCAGCACCGAGACCGGCGCCCAGAAGAAGTTGGCGGCCATGCCCTCGCCGGTGGCGGCATTCACCGCGGCGGCCAGGCTCAGGCCATCACCGACGTTGGTCTCCGGCGACATGCTCCAGTGCTCGGTATCGGTCTCCGGCCGGTAGGCGGCGGCCTGCGGACCGGCGGCGAAGCCGCCGCTGGCCAGCACTACCCCGCCACGGGCCAGCACGCGCCGGCGCTGGCCGTCATAATCGATCAGCATGCCCTTGACCCTGCCGTCCTCGACGATCAGGGATTCCGTGCGCGCATTCAGCCAGAGTTCGACGCCCTTGGCGAAGGCGGTGCTGGCCAGGCGCGCGATCAGCGCATTGCCGACCGTCAGGCGGGTGCCGCGCGGATGGCTCAGGCGGTCGACGCCGTAGCGCGCCAGCAGCTTGAGGCAGTGCCAGAGCGACTTCGGCGAGCGCTTGATGCCGAGGAAATGCTGGATGTCGACGCGGTTGACCATCATCCCGCCGAACAGCAGCATGCCGTCCGGCGGCCTGCGCAGGTCCTTGAAGTGCGTGCCGAGGCGGCGCCCGTCGTACTCGGCGATTTCCAGCGCGCGGCCGGTTTCGGTGCCGCCGGGCAGGTCCGGATAGTAGTCGGGCGACAGCGGCCGCAGGCTGTACTTCAGCTCGCTGTGGCGCTCGAGAAAGCTCAGCGCCTCGCGCCCGCGCTCGATGAAGGCGTCGATCAGCGCGGGCTGGTAACCCTTGCCGATGACGCCTTTCAGGTAGGTGCGCGTCTGCTCGGCCGGGACATGGATGCCGGCCGCGCGGGCCTGATCGCTGTCGTGGATCCACACGGCGCCGCCGGAGATCGCCGAGGTGCCGCCGAAGGTGGCGGCCTTCTCCACCAGCAGGACCTTGAGGCCCTGGCAGGCGGCGCTGACCGCTGCGGCGAAACCTGCAGCACCACTGCCGAGCACTATGACGTCGTAGGTCTGCGCGCAGGCGTCCGTCGGGCCTGTACAGGACAGGTGCGTAGCTGTGTTCATCGTCAGATATCCAGGGGCGTGACGCCCATGAAATGGCCGAGGTTGCCGAGCTGGGCGCGGGCCATTTCCGGACCGGTCTGCACTGCGCAGCCCATGCGCCGGGCGAAGGCGAGCAGCGGCGTGATCTCCGGCGAGGTCACCACATCGGCGACCAGGGTGTGCGGTTGCAGGCTTTCCAGCAGGCTTTCCGACAACGGCAGCTCGCCGCTGTCGCCCATGCCCACCGGGGAAGCGTTGACCACCAGGTCGAAATCGGCGAGCGAGGCGTGGTCGCCGCCGATATCGATGGCCGGGAAGGCTTGGCGCAGCAGCGCACAGAGGCTCTCGACGCGTTCGGCGCTGAGGTCGGCGATGGCCAGCCGGCTCACCCCGCCCTGACACAGCGAATAGGCGATGGCGCTGCCGACGCCGCCGGAACCGATCACCAGGGCGCGCTTGCCGCGGGGCTCGAAGCGATGCCGGCGCGCCGCGTTGAGAAAGCCCTCGCCGTCGACGATATCGCCGACCAGGCGGCCGTCCGTCTCGCGGCGGATCACGTTGACCGAGCGCAGGGCCGCCGAGCGTTCGCTGACGGCATCCAGGCGGGTGGCGAGCAGCTGCTTGTAGGGCACGGTGACCACGCAGCCGCGCAGGTTCTGCCAGCCGCGCAGGGTGGCGAGAAAAGCGTCCAGCGACTGCTCCTGCAGGTCGATGGGCAGCATCGCCAGGTTTTGGTCGTGCCCGGCGAACCAGGTGTTGAAGTTTTCCGGGGATTTGACCTGGGCGATCGGCGAACCAACGATGCCGACCAGGGCGGTGGAACCACGAATCATGCGGGCCTCCAGCTGTTGCTATTGGATTTGTTGTGGCTCGATCCTGCGCCCGCAAAATTTCCGGAACAAGGTTCCCGTTTGCCTTTCCGGTTGTTAATCGCAATCACACTGCGATAATCGCATCAAATCGGCAAAATACTTCCCGCGCCCATGAAACAGCCCGTCATTCACTCCCGCGACCTGATCGCCGGCCTGCAGAAGGGCCTGGCCCTGATGCAGCTGTTCTCCGAACGCCACCCGCGCCTCAGCGTGCCGCAGGCGGCCAGTCTTTCCGGGCTGACCCCGAGCGCCGCACGGCGCTTCCTGCTGACCCTGGTCCATGACGGTTTCGCCGAGACCGACGGGCGCCACTACTGGCTGACCGCCAAGGCCCTGCGCATTGGCCAGGCCTACGTGGATTCGGCGCAGTTGCCGCGCATGCTGCGGCCGATCGTCGAACAGGTGGCCCGGACCACCCAAGAGCATGTCTCGGTGGGCGTGCGCGACGGCGACGACATCGTGCACATCGTGCGCAGCCGCTACAGCCACGTCGCCTCGCTGTCGATCCGCCCGGGTTCGCGGGTGCCGATGTACTGCACGGCGAGCGGCCGGCTGTGGCTGGCCGCGCTGGACACTGCGGAGCTGGACGCCTATTTCGCACGGGTCGAGCTGCGCGCCCTGACGCCCTACACCCGGCACACGGAAGCGGAAATCCGCGCCGAACTGGCCCGGATCGGCGAACTCGGCCATGCGCTGGTGGACCAGGAGTACGAGGTGGGCATGCGCGTGCTGGGCGTGCCGCTGCGCGACCGCGAGGGGCACCTGAAGGCCAGCCTGACGCTGACCACCCATGCCTCGCGGATGAGCCCGGAGGAGATGCGCGAGCGCTACCTGCCCGCGCTGTACGAGGCCCAGGCCCTGCTCAGGCCGATTCTCTGAGCCCCGCGCGGGAGTCGCCGGCGGCGGCCGGCGCTCCCGTCCGGCGAATCAGGGATGCAGCTTGCTCGCCGGTTCGCCGGCGATGCCGAAGTCGCTCCTGGGGATTTCATGGATGATCACGCGGATCCGCTCCATGGGGGAAGCCAGCGAGCGGGAGATGGCCTGGCTGACTTCGCGGATCATGGATTCCTTCTGTTCGCGGCTGGGGCCTTCGATGAGGTGCACATGAACGATGGGCATAGGATGACTACTCCAGAAAGGCTGTCCTTTCGCCAGAGGCGACGGCGCGAGGCAGCCCGGGTCATAAGGGAAGCGAGACGTGTTGCCCGCGCTGTAAAGCCGGCATCGGGTGCCGGCCACAGGCAGCCTCCAATGAGATACGATGTCTGTCAACTGCAGAATATGGATTGGGCCTATGATGGACCCGCCATATGTGTTCGCTAAACGCACACCAAAGGTGCTTCCTTTGACGCAACGGCTTGAACCGCTCAGTACAATCTGCGAGCGCCTCCCGAATTTTCCCTCCTCGCCCATCCCACCAAGGTAGTCCGTCGTGCTGCAGATCCTCTCCATCACCACGCCCATCTTCATCCTGATCGGGCTCGGCTTCTTCGCCGTTCGCTTCAACGTGATCAGCCGCGAGCAGATCCGCGGCCTGGGCAGTTTCGTCATCACCTTCGCCCTGCCGGCGCTGGTGCTCAAGGCGTTGTCGAACAACTCCTTCCAGGAGGTGATGAACTGGCAATACATGCTGGCCTACACCCTGGGCTCCCTGGGGGTCTACCTGCTCGGCCTGCTGTTCGCCCTCCGGCTGCGCCGCGAACCCCTGACCACCGGCGCCATCACCGCGCTGGGCATGGCCGTCTCCAACAGCGGCTTCGTCGGCTATCCCATCGTCGCCATGCTGCTCGGCCCGGCGGCGGCCATCGGCCTGGCACTGAACATGCTGGTGGAGAACCTGCTGATCATCCCCCTGAGCCTGATCCTCGCCGAGGCCGGCCGGCAGCAGGGCTCCACCGCCAAGGTACTGGGCGAGACGGCCAAGCGCCTGGCCAGGACCCCGCTGATCCTCGCCATGCTGACCGGCCTGCTGCTGTCCCTCCTGGAGGCGCGCCTGCCGGCGATTCCGGGCAAGGTAGTGGAGATGCTCGCCTCGGCCTCGGCGCCGGTGGCGCTGTTCGTGATCGGCGGCTCGCTCTACGGCCTGAAGCTGAACGGCCTGTTCGCCGAACTGCGGATGATCGCCATCGGCAAGCTGATCCTCCATCCGCTGGCGGTCTTCCTGCTCTTTGCGCTGCTGCCGGACGTGGACCCGGTGCTGATGGTGGCCGGGGTGATGTTCGCCAGCTCGCCCATGCTGAGCATCTACCCGATCTTCGGCCAGCGCTTCGGCGTCGAGGGCCGCTGCGCCGCCGCCCTGCTGTTCACCACGCTGATGTCCTTCTTCAGCATCAGCCTGCTGATCGGCGTCATGAATCCGCATTTGTAGCGGCGCGACAGGAGGTTCCCGCTGCAGGCGGCGAGCGCCCCCTGGAGACTGGCCTAAGCTTTGGCCTGTCCATTCCGGACGCTCGTCACCGAGGAGGAATCGCAATGATCGGCAGCGACAAACAGGGGCACCCGGAGCGCGCGCAGGACAGCGGGCACTTCCTGGAACACTGGCATCCGCTCGATCGCCTGCGCCGGCAGGTCGATCACCTGTTCTCAGACCTCGGCCGCAAGGCCCTGCACAGCCCCTTCGGCCGCAATCTGCTGGAGCGCGAGCCGCAGTGGTCGCGGGAACTGTTCGGCCAGGGCATGCCGGCGGTGGACATCCACGACAAGGGCGCGGCCTACGAGATTTCCGCCGAGCTGCCCGGCATGGATGAGCAGGACATCGAGGTCAGGCTGTCCAGCGGCTGCCTGACCATCAAGGGCGAGAAGAAGGAGGAGCACGAGGACCGGAAGAAGGACGCCTACGTCGCCGAACGCTACTACGGCGCCTTCCAGCGCAGCTTCGCCCTGCCCGTGGAAGTCGATGCCGAGCGCATCGAGGCGCGCTTCGACAAGGGCGTGCTGACCCTGAGCCTGCCGAAGAAGCCGGAAGCCCTGGCCGACGAGAAGACCATTCCGATCAAGGCCGGCTGAACCGCCCGAGCAATCTCAGCGACAGGCGTCGGGATTCAGCGCGAGACGGCTGTCGAAACACCGCTCCTGCCCGCTCAGGGGATCGACGAAGCTCAGGCGCTGCGCCAGCAGCTGCAACGGTCGGCGGTAGTCGTCGACCTCCCGCCGGGCACGCTCGAGCAGGCGCGGATAGAGCGGATCGTTGCAGATCCCCGCGCCCAGCGCGGCCATGTGCACGCGCAGCTGGTGGGTCTTGCCGGTGACCGGATGCAGCACGTAGCGCCACAGGCCACCCGAACATTCGCCCAGTTCGACGCGGGTCTCGCTGTTCGGCTCGCCCTCGGTTTCGCGCATCAGGAAGAACGGCTCGCCCTTGACCAGCCGGGTCCGGCGCAGCAGCGGGAAGCGCCGTTCGGGCAGCGCCGGGGCGATGGCCGAATAGACCTTGCGGATCTGCCGCTCGCGGAACAGCGCCTGGTAGCGCCCACGGCTCGCCGGGTTGCAGGAAAACAGCACCAGCCCGGCGGTGAGCCGGTCGATGCGGTGCAGCGGCACCAGGTCGGGGTTGCCGAGGCGGCGCACCAGCCGCGCCAGCAGGGTCTGCTCGACGTACTCGCCGACCGGGGCGACCGGCAGGAAATGCGGCTTGTCCGCCACCACCAGGTGCTCGTCCACATGCAGCACGCCTTCGGCGAAGGGAATCGGCGTTTCCGCCGCCACCTCGCGGAAATAATGCACGCGCAGCGCCTCGCGATAGGGATGCTCGGGCCCTAGGGCATTCCCCTCGCCGTCCAGCACCCGGCCGCGGGCCATGCGCTCCAGCCAGACGTCGCGGCCGATCGCCGGAAAGTGCACGCAAAGACAGTCCAGCACGGTACGCCAGTCGCCACGTGGCAGATGCAGGACGCTGGGGCGAAGGCTGGCGGCAAATGCATCGGTCATGACGAACGGACTCCGGCGGCGGGAGCGCATTAGGCCCCAGCCGGGGTCTGACGTCAAAGGGCCCATGGGTGCCATAATGCCCGGCTTCGCCGCCTGCGCCAGGGCGCGGCACCGACCATGAACCGCACGCCCGGGAGCGAGGGAGCGCCCCAAGTGCCAGGACCGATACACCTCAGCCATGCCGACAGACCTTCCGCTTCCGCCCGATGCCTCCGCTCTGCCCCCCGTCCTCGCCGGCCCGCTGCTGCGCCGCTCGAGCCCGGAGCGCCTGGTCCTCTGGCTGGTCGGCTCGCGGCCCCTGGAGCTGTCGCTGCAATTGGCCTGGAGGGGACCGCAGGGTCCGCAGCAGCGTCTGCTCGAACTCGACGGGCCGCACTGCAACCACCTGCGTATCGGCACCCATGCCTGGCTGCACCTGATCGACGTGGCGCTGGACGAGCCGCTGCCCACGGACATTCCGATCGAATACGACTTGCTGCTGGAGGAGGACGGCCGGCAGCGCAGCATCGCCGACTGGGCACCGCACCTGCTGCACGAGGGGGCGACGCGGCCGGACTTTGTGCTCAAGTCGCGTCTCGACAACCTGCTGCACGGCTCCTGCCGCAAGCCGCATTTCCCCTGCGAGGACGGCCTGGCCAAGGTCGACGCCCTGCTCGCCGGCCTGCGCGACCGGCCGCAGGCGCGCCCGGCGCTGCTGATGCTGAGCGGCGACCAGATCTACGCGGACGACGTGGCCGGGCCGATGCTGGTGGCCATCCATGCGCTGATCCGCCACCTCGGCCTCTACGGCGAAGCGCTCGAGGGCGCGCTGGTCGCCGACAGCGAGGAGCTCTACGCCCACCCGCTGACCTACTACCGGCGCGAGGACCTGCTGCCCGCCTTCAAGTCCAGCGAGGCGCTGCGCGAACGCTTCTTCGGCGGCGTGGAAAAGCCGGTCTTCACCACCGCCAACGCCCACAACCACCTGGTCACCCTTGGCGAAGTGCTGGCCATGTACCTGCTGGTCTGGTCGCCCGTCCCCTGGACGCTGATCCGCCCCCAACGACCGGCGCTGGAGGCCGGCCTCGCCGAGCGCTACGCCGGCGAACAGCAGGTCCTCGACGATTTCTGCGCCCAGCTGCCGCAGGCCGCCCGCGCCCTGGCCCATCTGCCGTGCCTGATGATCTTCGACGACCACGACGTCACCGACGACTGGAACCTGTCCGCGCGCTGGGAGGAAACCGCCTACGGCCACCCCTTCTCCCGGCGCATCATCGGCAACGCGCTGATCGCCTATGCCCTGTGCCAGGGCTGGGGCAACAATCCGGACGTGTTCGGCGAGACGCTGCGCCAGATCGAGACGCTGACCGAAAGCACCGGCGAGCGCCTCGACTGCCGTGCCCAGGACCGGCTGATCGACGAGCTGCTCAAGTTCCAGAACTGGCATTACCAGCTGCCGACCACGCCCACCCTGATCGTGCTGGACACCCGCACCCGCCGCTGGCGCAGCGAAAGCCACCTGAGCCGGCCCTCGGGGCTGATGGACTGGGAAGCCCTGAGCGAGCTGCAGCAGGAGCTGCTCGACGAGCAGGCCGCGGTGATCGTCTCGCCGGCGCCGATCTTCGGCGTCAAGCTGATCGAGGCCGTCCAGCGCCTGTTCACCCTGGCCGGCCATCCGCTGCTGGTCGATGCGGAGAACTGGATGGCCCACCGCGGCGCGGCGCAGGTGATCCTCAACATCTTCCGCCACTCCCGTACCCCCGGTAACTACGTGGTCCTTTCCGGCGACGTGCACTACTCCTTCGCCTACGACGTGCGGATCCGCCACCATGCGGGAGGGCCGTGGATCTGGCAGATCACCAGCAGCGGCATCAAGAACCAGTTCCCCGCCGGCCTGCTGGAGTACTTCGACCGCATCAACCGCTGGCTCTACGCGCCCTGGTCGCCGCTCAACTGGCTGACCAAGCGGCGCCGGATGGAGGTGATGCCGCGCGTTCCCCACCGCGGCCGGCGCGGCGAGCGCCTGTGGAACGGCGCAGGCATCGGCCAGGTGCTGCTCGATGCCCAGGGCCGGCCGCGCGCCATCTTCCAGCACAATGCCGACGGCTCGGCAGCGACCCGCTTCGTCCGCTCGGCGGAGCTGCGCCAGGCCGCTGCGCCCGTCGAGGCCGGCGAGCTGGAGACCACCCGACTGCGCCGCAGCAAGGTGGAGTGAGGCGCTCGCGCCGCCTGAAACATTGCAAGCGAAAAGCCACCAAAGTAGCCAAAAAGCTCGTCTTAAGGCAAAACAAGCTGTACTTTAGTCAAACCCTCCGGCTCTTCATCGACGTAATGAAGAGACCGGGCCGGGCCTGCCCGCGCGGAGCAAATCCGCCTGGCAGCAGAACAACAATTAGGCACGCCGGCCACGGCACGGCATGTCCCCGACCAGCGGAAGCAGTTATTCCGGATGGTCTCTTGCGCATCCGCTGCGACATTTAAAACCAAAAAGGCTCGGCGCCCCTGGCTCATGCCATGGGAAGACCAGAGCCATTCAGAAAAAAAACGACTACCCCATACCGCCTTTCAGGAGTTTTTTTCTATGACCATCGCTTCTCAGCACGACTTGAGACGACAGTTCCGCGCCCTGCTGGAATCCCGTGCCTGCTACGACGCCGCTTCGGTGTTCGATCCGATGTCGGCGCGCATCGCCGGCGACCTGCACTTCGAGGTCGGCATCCTCGGCGGTTCGGTCGCCGCCCTGCAGGTGCTTGCCGCCCCCGACTACGCGCTGATCACCCTCAGCGAGTTCGTCGAGCAGGCCACCCGCATCGGTCGCGTGGCCAGCCTGCCGATCATCGCCGATGCCGACCATGGCTACGGCAACGCGATCAACGCCATGCGCACCGTGGCCGAACTGGAGCGTGCCGGCGTCGCCGCGCTGACCCTGGAGGACACCCTACTGCCGCCCAAGTACGGGCACAAGACCACCGACCTGATCCCCCTGGACGAGGCCGTCGGCAAGATCCGCGCCGCCCTGGAGGCGCGCATCGATCCGCAGCTGAGCATCATCGCCCGCACCAACGCCGAGCAGCTCACCGTCGAGGAGACCATCGAGCGCGCCAAGGCCTACCAGGCCGCCGGCGCGGACGGCATCTGCATGATCGGCATCAAGGACTTCGAGCACCTGGAGTCCATCACCCGGCACCTGCCGGATACCCCGCTGATGCTGATCACCTACGGCAATCCGAAGCTGCGCGACATGGCCCGCCTGGCCGAGAACGGCGTGCGCATCGTGGTGAACGGGCACGCCGCCTACTTCGCCGCGATCAAGGCCACCTACGACTGCCTGCGCGAGCAGCGCGGCGTCGGCCCCTCGGACCTGAACGCCAAGGAACTCTGCACCAAGTACTCGACCCTCGACGAGTATCGCGTCTGGGCCCGCGAGTTCATGAACGTCCAGGAATAACCTTCCGCCTAGCCGGTCCCGTGACGCCCTTGGTGCGTCACGGGCTGGCCCCCCAAGACCTCGGTACTACTGTTCCTCCTCCCCCTCCTCCCCCTCCTCCCCCTCCCAAGGGATACCGTTTTTGGCAGCATGGCACTTTCAAGCACCAAGTAACAAAATTGAAAGAATAAGCTTATTCCCTTTATTCCATCTTGCTTAAAGCCAATTGAAGCCAGAAGCCCTTCACCACCGCAGAAGCCGGTCAGCTATTGCGTGAGACCCACCATCACCACTCCTTGCTAAAGGCTGCAGACGAAAGCCGAAAATCGTGATGAAACTCACACACCTCTTTAATTTCAGCGAAATGCAGAAACCAAGGCGCAATGCAATAGGCATTCATCAGAAATGACATCATATTGACATCGCTAGATCACTCGATAAATAATGAACATATTTAAAAATTTATGCGTAAACGCCTTAAAACCCTGAACAGCCATGCTCGCTGCACCCACCTGTGTGAGTGAGAGAAAAGTCATTCGATCCCTCCAGCACTTTTCCTTGATGGAGGAAAGGCTCTTCAGGATTTTCGCTTGTTTACGCCCCAGAGGATAGGTAGGCGCCGACCCTATATTAAGTCGGTTTACATTGACGTAAGTAACATAAAAGGTAGTACCAATGAGTGACTTGTATTATTTCACCTATTATTACGAAAACGGTGACAGCTATTCCGGATACGGCTTTTCCAATACCGACGAATATTACAACGGCGAGTACTGGTATAGCTACAATGAAACCGGCAATTATGGCTACTATTACGTAACCAATGTCTACTCCGGCTTCGATGACTCTTTGGCCGGTCTCGTCCGCGTTTATAATTATTATGACAGTGAATCCGGCGAGACTTCTTATGCAGTCGACGCCTACAGCTATTACGGACTGGGGTACGAGAACGGTTATGTCTATGGCTTGACCGGTGGATATGACTACTTCGGCTACGGCTACTACGAGGCCGACGTCGCCAGCACCGCCGGCAGCCAGCTGTTCTACTTCACCTACGTCTACGGCAACGGCGACAGCTACTCGGGCTACGGCTACGACGACACCGGCACCTACTATGCCGGCCAGTACTGGTACAGCTACAACGAGACCGGCAACTACGGCTACTACTACATCGACGCCGTCTACGACGGTTACGGCAGCTCGTACTACGAC
>NZ_SMMU01000006.1:0-114615 GCF_004339665.1 Azotobacter chroococcum | reverse complement strand
CGGCCAGTACTGGTACAGCTACAACGAGACCGGCAACTACGGCTACTACTACATCGACGCCGTCTACGACGGTTACGGCAGCTCGTACTACGACGAATACGTCTCGGTCTACAGCTACTACGACAGCGAGTCCGGCCAGTACCTGAGCAGCGTCTATGGCGAGTCCTGGTCCGGCCTGGGCAACGAGTACGGCTACGGCTACAACTCTAGCTATACCGACTCCGACGACTTTGGTTATGGATACTATGAGGCGGATGTTTCCAACGCATAAATAGAAAATTACTACATTGCAGCAGGTCACTCATGGACGCAACTCCATGAGTGACCATCGAGGCTGCCTACTGAATAAATGCTCCAGCATGACCGATCGGATCATGCTGGAATATTTAAGCGCTGGTTATTTCAGACATGAAGGATAAATCGATGGAACATCTTTTTGTTGATGCTGTAAGTGAAGTTTCAGTCGGAGCAGGGGTCGTCAGGATTGTATTTGGCGTTCAACGCAAGGCCTCGAAGGATGCCAAGCCAGAACTGACGCAAACGCTTTCCCTGAACATTCCGATTGAAGGCTTTGCAAACAGCATGCCCTCCCTGCAGGGCCTGATTGACAAATTGCTCAAGGACGGAGTCCTGAAAACCCGGGATGCCAAGCAACTGGGTTCTCCAAACTTCAACTGATTGACCTGAAATTTTCTGGGGGCCCGGGCCCCCTTTTTTTACGCAGGAACTCAAGGGTTGACAGACAATAAATCTTTGCAAGACTGTTTGGCCTTTATTTTTCCTACCAAAGGCTTTGATGAACAGTTGGTTAATGATTTGTCCTCTGCAGTAATAGCAGTGGATAGTGCGCGATCATTCTCTGTCGATGGACTGAGTGCATCCCTCGACAACATGGAGTTCGAAAAACTCTCCGAACTCATCAGTTCAGGCGAAAAGGCTCTTGCCCAACTGGCAAATGGCAACTGGGTAGTTCCACTTGGCTTCGAATATGAAAATGGAGAAATTGCTCACGTCGATCTTTTTGACCCACTGGCAAGAGACGGGAGTATAAATGTAACAAAAAACCAATTCATGTCACAATGGACAGGTCTTGGGGTTCTGCTACACGAAGCGCAATCGATAGATAATAATGCCAAACCCTCCACGCATACGTTCAGCGATCTCACAAGGGCGTTTCGGGAATATCAGCACCTACTGAGTCCTGTATTATTTTCCGGCTTTATGGTCAGCCTGCTATCGCTGGCAAGTCCATTCTTCTTCATGCTGATCCTTGACAAGGTAGTCTCGTACCGCGCCTGGTCCACCTTAACTGCACTAGTAGTTGGCGCGATATTCCTGATCGCTTTTGAAGGCACTTTTGAGTACATCAGAACAGTTTTCATGAACAGGATGACGAAGTCCGTCGGCAGAGATGCATCTGCCGCGACATTTAGTCATACCACAGCGATCCCCTCCGAGATATATGAAAGTCGCTCCATCGGAGCATGGATACATGATAACAGACAATCCGAAAGATTAGTAAGGCTACTTCGCCATATATCCATCGCTTCGGTTGAATATGTATTTGCCTTTATATTTCTTGCAGTATTACTGTGGATAAACTGGATTTTGACATGTGTTGCCATAGCAACGTGCCTGTTCCAGATTGGGTTCGCTTTTTATTGCGGCGAAAAAGTCGATAAAAAAGGCAAAGAAAGTCAGGACAACCTAGAAAGAAAAGAGTCCCTTCTCATCGAGAGCTTGACGCATCTTCATGCCATAAAAATGCTTGGCCTCATGGGAAACAGGACCACAGAGTACTGTGAAAGCATTACGTCTGCAGAAAACGCTCGCCAGGCAAAGGATGACAGTGAAGCATTCGTTCGCTCAGGAACCGCCTTCATCGAACGATCGGGAAACATCCTGATGCTCGCCGTCGGTGCAGCAATGGTTATGCAGTCGAGCCTGACGGTTGGAGCCTTGGTTGCGTGCAATATCCTGATGCGCCGCCTTACTGGCCCTCTAGCCAAACTTCCCATGTTCCTGCGGGATCTGCGGGAACTCAAGAACATACAAAAACGTTGGCAAGATATTTCCCGCAATGTTCCAGTTGCTCCGATGAACAACCAGGAAAAGCTGAGAAAGAAAATCACAGGTGCACTGGAGTTCAAAAAGGTATTTTTCCGCTATGGACGCGACTCCAGATTCCAACTGATGATTGATGCGAAATTTCCGAGAGGCGAGATTATTGCAGTAGTAGGAAAGTCAGGAGCAGGAAAAACAACCCTGACGAATCTCATGCTGGGCCTGAACTCACCACAAGTTGGCTTGATCTGCATGGACGGGAGCGACCTGCGCGAACTGAACCTTGAGCATATGCGTCAGCAAATAGGAATCGTAACGCACGAAACAGGCCTATTCAGAGGAAGCGTTCAAGCCAATATCGCATCCTGGGATAAAAAAATCACGCTTGACCGCATCCAGAATGCTGCTCGCATGGCCTGTATCCATGATGCCATTCAAGCGCTTCCGCGAGGATACGATACGATTATCGGCGATGATGGCGCAAACTTGTCATCTGGCCAAAAAAGCCGATTGGCATTGGCAAGAGCGCTTGTTCGAGACCCTGCGCTCCTGATACTTGATGAGGTAACTGGCGACCTTGATCCTTCAACGGAGCATATGCTCGTTTCCAACATCATCAACGCCAGACGTGGAAGGACAACAATCTTTCTTACCCACCGAGAATTTGTTGCAAACCAGGCAGATATTGTTTACTTCCTCGATGATGGCAGAGTGATTGCCTCTGGAAAACATGAACGCCTAACAAGTGACAATGTTGCCTATCGTGCTTTATGGGGGCGGCATTAAATATGGACAAGCAGGCGACCGATAGCCGCATCAACATGGTTGAAAAAAGCCCAAGATCATTTCTGCTCTATACCTTTGGCGCTCTCGTTCTCGGCGGAATACTACTTGTCTCAATGATTGAGGTCGATCGAGTCATTTCCGGACGCGGGAAAACAGTCCTGCAAGAACCGAGAATAGTGCTTCGCCCTTCGACAAAATCCCTGATAAAGCAGATTCACGTCAGTGTTGGCGATCGAGTGACAAAAGGTGCTGCGGTACTAACTTTAGATCCAACCGTTTCTGAATCGGAACTCAATAAGTTCCTGGAAAAAGTCGATAGCTATCAGGAGGAGATTAGACGCCTGGATGCTGTCTTGAAGGGTGAAAATTTACCCACGGAAGTGTCTGAAAGCAACAGTCCGCACGCCGATATGCTTGCTGCAGAACTGCGGGAATTCAAGTTCAAGATAGAAAAGTATCGTGAGCAAGAAGCCGGTCTGCGTGAAAAAGCCGCGGAACTCTCCTCTCGACTACCGATGCTCAAAGAGCAACTGAAAATCGCCTCCGACATAGAAAAAATGTGGGACGATCTGGTCAATAAAGAGAACTACGGATCCCGCCTCAATTGGCACAAGGCGACTCAAGACCGGATCAAAGCACAAACACAGCACTCCGAAACCAGCGGAGAATTGATGAAAACACGCTATGAACTGAAGAAGGTTATAGCCGAGCGAGAAGGATACGCAGAAGAATGGCGTGTCAAGAAAATGGATAGCCGTATTCAGGCAGAAAGAAACTTGCGCGAAGCCCGACAAGAAGCAGCCAAGGCGAGCTTTGAAAATTCGTCGGTCGTGCTTGTTGCCCCCGAGGATGCCATAGTTGTGGAGATGTCGGATACGGCTGTGGGCACAATGGTCAGCCCAACTGACGTACTAATGAAGTTGATTCCTGCCAAAACTCCCAGCCTTGTGGATGTGCGTGTTGCAGCCACAGACATTTCCTTTATCTCATCCGGCATGCCGGTCGATATAAAGCTGGACAGCGCCCCTTTTCAGAAGCATGGCTTTCTGCATGGTCGGCTTGATTCGATAACTTATGACTCGTTTGACAAGGACTCAGAGTCCAGCAAAGGCAACAACAAGGATATCGAGAGCAACGTGTCCAGCGTATCGACTGAGACCGAGCAATTCTATCTTGCCCGAATAGAAATTACCGACAATGCACTGAAGAACCTGCCTGAAGCATTTCGCCTGATGCCCGGAATGAGCGTGGAGGCAGATATCAAGGTTGGCCAGCGCCGACTAGTTGAATACTTGTTGTTTCCGGTCATGCGTGTCGTGAACGAGGGAATGCGAGAGCCATGATCGGTCAAAAAGCTATGTGCCGTACCAATCTCCTGTTAATGGCTGCCTGCCTAAGCACAGCACTGACAGCGGCTACAGAAAATGAGCACGAACATTTTCTAAGGTCAGTATCGGCCAAATGCATGCAATCGGAACCGCCCGGAAAGGAAGTCTCCAAAGGCGCACTTCGCCTGGGAGGAGGACACTCGATTGGCTATGTAAATCTCCAGCAGGGAAATGGCGATCTAATCAGAATGTACGAACGAGATATCCGCTCGGGTGCCCGACTATACGAGCTCTATACAAAAACGGAAAAGGGAGTTAGAGCATCGGTATCTGCTAAGTTTGATAACAACTGCCTGGCACTGGAAGGTCGTGAGATCGAATATGACGCTTTTGGCAAAGCCGAAAGAATCCACTGGCTAGGAAAAGGACTCAACAGGACAGGCTATCGCGAAGACTTAAACCCACCAGTACCCGACTCCGCGAGCCATTTTGGCGTCAAAGTCGCCCTTGTAGACTCCGGTGTAAACTATCTCCTTCCAGAGATTGCTCGAGCGCTAGCAAGAGACGCTCAGGGCAATATCTTGGGATATGACTTCAGGGAAATGGATGATCGTCCATATGATGTGGACCCAATCAAGAGAGGGCCGTTTGATCCTTTGCGCCATGGCACATCAGTGGCAAGCGTCTTGCTGGAAAATGGCAAAGAAACGATAAGCCTTGTGCCATATAGCTTCCCAGGAGTTGACCCTAGAAGATTCCAGCTACTAATACAGGACTTGCAGAGCAAAGGCATCAAGATCGCCAATATGTCCATAGGCAGCAGCGATCCCCGAGCCAAGGAGCCATGGACGATAATATCCCGAGCAATCGAAACCGCTCCAGAAATCTTATTTGTAATAGCCGCCGGAAATGAAGGCAAAAATATTGATGCAACACCTCACTACCCTGCCTCGTTCAGGCTACCCAATGTTTTGATTGTTGGAGCAGTCAATGAAACAGGCAAAGTGTCCACCAAGAGCAACTACGGGACCAATGTTGATGTTGCAGCCAAAGCCGACCCCGTGCTCGGACGAGACTTCATGTGGAACAGCAAAATGCTGCACGGCACAAGCTTTGCCGCACCTAAGATTTCAGCCCTCGCCGCAAAAATCCTGCAGGCAGAGCCCAAACTGACTGCAACTCAACTGAAGAGCAGGATTTGCTCTCTAGCAAAGCCCCTGCCTGAGAAAAATAAAATTGCCTGTGGATATTTCGATTGAGCGAGGATGTGTGGCCAGGTATCTATTAGGACTGCTCGCAGTTGGCTTGACATGGATGCCCGAGCTTGGAATGGCAATGGATGTTTATGACGTCTATCAAAAGTCCTTGGAAAAGGAATCCAAGTACCAAGAAGCCATTCAAACATATTTATCCAAGCGCGAAGCGAAAGACCAGGGTTTCGCAGGGCTGCTTCCCAGGGTCGAGCTTAGAGGATCGTATGAAAAAGTTTACCAAAAAAAGAAAGTCGACTCGCAGACCTCGGAAAATTCTGCCGACTATTATCAGGAGCATTATGAAGTAAAACTGCTACAACCTCTGTTCGACGCTGAAAAAATGGCGCTTTTCCGCAAGGGAAAACGGGAAGCCCTGCAGGCAGAGATTGAACTGGAACTTGCACGACAAGAACTACGACTGCGAGTAGTCGAGGCCTTTTTTGAGGCGCTCTATGCCCAGGACAGTCTGAGGGCTTATGAAGCGCAGAAAAAGGCCACTTTCGAATTCATGGACCAGGCGAAGAAAAGCTTCGAAATCGGCACAGTCACTGCCAATGACGTTTATGATGCAGAGTCCAGATATGAACTGGTTTCTGTAAAAGTCATGCAGGCTGAAATCGACCTTGAACTGAAGCGCAAGGCCTTGGAGGTCCTGACTGGAGATCCGGTGGATTTTATTCAACCTCTACGGAACACCATCAAGCTTCTACCCCCACAACCAGCGACCCTGAAAACCTGGCTGGATCAGGCCGCCACCTCCAACCTTGAGGTACAAATTCAGAATTTTTCGACGGAGATCGCCTCGGCCGAGCTTGACTACAATAAAGCAGGTCATTACCCAAGATTGGAGTTCACTGCCAGCGCCAACTTGGACGACCAGTCCGGCACTATGTCCAGCTTTGAGGAGACAGGCCCGGGACAGCGTACAAACGACTCTTATGTTGGATTGTTGCTGACAGTGCCCATATTTGAAGGTGGCTATGTCCAGTCCAAGGTACGAGAAGCGAAGCATGCACAGGCTGCCTCGCATCAGAAGCTGGATGATGTCAGGAAAGAATCCATCGAAAAGGCACGGGAAGGCTTCATAAACACAGTGGTTGGCGCAAAAAAAATCGAGACTCTCTATTCGGCAGTTACATCCAGTCAAGAGTCCTTGCGGGCCAGCAAGCTTGGCTATGGTGTTGGCGTACGAACCGCCGTGGACGTTCTCAACGCGCAAGAGCAGCTATCTTCATCCATCAGAGAGCGCGCCAAGACAATTTATGATTCGATTATTTTTTCTCTGAAACTGAAAGCATCGGTAGGCACTCTCAGCGATGAGGACATAATGCAACTCCGGGCCTATACCGACTACTCAAACGCTCCAGTAAACAACACCAGTTTTTAAAAAATACAAAACAATCGTCCGCCACTATTCGAAACTAATGGTCAGTGGCAGCATTTTTTTGAAAGATTCACCACGCATAGACAAACCGAAAGCGATCCATGAGACGGTGCGCCAGGTGCTAAAAAACGGACTCAAGCCGTGAGGTTGGCTGGGTAATCCCGCCGAAGGCCAGCGGGGAACTCGTGGCGGCCATGGAGCAGGTGCTCGATGTCTACAGCCGCCCCATGACCCGGCCCATCCCGTGGTCTGCATGGACGAGACGCCGCGGCAGTTGATCGGCCAGGTACGCTCGCCCATCGAGGCCGAACCCAGCCGGCCGGCCCGGGAGGACTACGAGTATGTGCGGTGGGGCAGCTGCAATGTGTTCATGGCCTGCGAACCGCTGGCCGGGTGGTGCATGGTCCGGGCCATCGCCGAGGCTTACTCCGACGCCGAGCGCATCACTCTGGTCATGGACAACCTCAACACCCACAGCGCCGGTTCCCTGTACGAGGCATTCCCTCCTGAAGAGGCACGGGCCCTGCGAGAACGCTTCGAGTTTGTCTACACGCCCAGGCATGGCAGTTGGCTGAAGATGGCCGAGATTGAACTCCAGGTGCTGATTGGCCAGTGTCTGAAACGGCGTATCGACTGCATCGAAACCGTGTGTGCCGAAGTGGCTGCCTGGCAGCGCCATCGCAACCACCTCGGCACCCGGGTCAACTGACAGTTCACTACCCCGGATGCCCGGATCAAGCTGCGCCGGCTTTATCCGTCCATTGAGCGTTGAGGTGACATTAGCTTTAGGCGATCTCGCCCAGCAGCTTCTCCCACTCCTTGTTCTCCTTCTTCGACACTCCACCGAGCAGTTCGATGGCTTGGCGCAGGCGGAAGCGGGTCAGGTCGGCGCCGAGGATCTCCATGGCGTCGAGCACCGACACCGAGCTGGCGTGGCCGGTGATCGCCGGGAAGATCAACGGCATGGCGTCGCGCAGTTTGTAGCCGAGGTGCTCGCTGGTCTTCTGGATGATCGCGGTGATGTTGTCCTTGTTCCACTGGCGCAGCGCTTCCAGCTTCCAGAGGATCAGTTGCAGCAACTGGCGGACCTGGTCGGGCGAAAGCTTCTTGTGCTCGAACAGCCTGGCGTCCAGCGGCACGCCGCCGGCGAAGAAGAAGCCGGCCAGCGGGGCGATCTGGCTGAAGGTTTCCACCCGGCCCTGCACGTGCGGAGCAATCTGCATCAGGTATTCGGGGTTGAACGCCCACTTGTGCACTTCGGCGGCGAAGGCCTCGACCGACAGCTCGCGCAGCCACTGGCCGTTCAGCCAGGAGAGCTTCTCCATGTCGAAGATCGGCCCGCCGAGGGACACGCGCTGGATGTCGAAGTGCTCGATCATCTCGTCCAGGGTGAACTTCTCGCGCTCGTCGGGCATCGACCAGCCCATGCGGCCCAGGTAGTTGAGCATCGCCTCGGGCAGAAAGCCCATGCGCTGGTAGAAGGTGATCGAGGTGGGGTTCTTGCGCTTGGACAGCTTGCTCTTGTCCGGATTGCGCAACAGCGGCATGTACACCAGCTTGGGCTGCTCCCAGCCGAAATACTCGTAGAGCTTGATCAGCTTGGGCGCCGAGGGCAGCCATTCCTCGCCGCGCAGCACGTGGGTGATGCCCATCAGGTGGTCGTCGACCACGTTGGCGAGGAAGTAGGTGGGCAGGCTGTCGGCCTTCATCAGCACCTGCATGTCCATGCGGTCCCAGGGGATCTCGACGTCGCCGCGCAGCAGGTCCGGCACCGTGCAGACGCCTTCGCTCGGTACCTTCATGCGCACCACGTGGGATTCGCCGGCGGCGATACGCTGCTGCGCCTCTTCAGGCGCCAGGTGCATGCAGTGGCCGTCGTAGCGCGGGGTTTCCTTGTTGGCCATCTGCCGCGCGCGCACTTCGTCGAGCCGCTCGGCGCTGCAGAAGCAGGGGAAGGCATGGCCCTTGGAGACCAGCTCGTCCGAGTACTTCTTGTAGATCGCGCCGCGCTCGCTCTGCCGGTACGGGCCGTGCGGGCCGCCGACGTCCGGGCCCTCGTCCCATTCGATGCCCAGCCAGCGCAGGGCGTCGTAGATCTGCTGCTCCGACTCGCGGGTCGAGCGCAGTTGGTCGGTATCCTCGATGCGCAGGATGAACTGGCCGCCGTGCTGACGGGCGAAGCACAGGTTGAACAGGGCGATGTAGGCGGTGCCGACGTGCGGATCGCCGGTCGGCGACGGCGCAATGCGGGTGCGGACGGTGGTCATGCAGACTCCCGGAAAAAGGGACGAACGGAAGGATGAAAGGCGCGAATGTTAGCAGGCGCGCAGCCGGAGGCTCCAGCCTGGCAGGGCGGGCGAAACCCGCCGCCTCCCGGTGGCATCCCGACATTTACCGCGGGTTTCACATCCCCTACGCCCGCATCAGACCTGCAGCAGCTTTTCGCGCAGCGCCTGGATCTCGTCGCGCAGCTGCGCCGCGGCCTCGAACTCCAGGTCGCGAGCCAGGGCGTACATCTTCTCCTCCAACTGGCGGATGCGCTTGTTGATCTCGCTCGGCGAACGCAGCTCGGCGGCGTACTGGCCGCTCTCCTCGGCCGCCCGGGCCACCCGCCTGCGACTGCGCGCACCGGGCACCACGGCCCCCTCGAGGATGTCCTGGATGTCCTTCTTGACGCCCTTGGGCACGATGCCGTGGGTCTCGTTGAAGGCGATCTGCCTGGCCCGGCGCCGCTCGGTCTCGTCGATGGCGCGCTGCATCGAGCCGGTGATGCTGTCGGCATAGAGGATCGCCTTGCCGTTGAGGTTGCGCGCGGCGCGGCCGATGGTCTGGATCAGCGAGCGCTCGCTGCGCAGGAAGCCTTCCTTGTCCGCGTCGAGGATCGCCACCAGCGACACCTCGGGCATGTCCAGGCCCTCGCGCAGCAGGTTGATGCCGACCAGCACGTCGAAGGCGCCGCTGCGCAGGTCGCGGATGATCTCCACGCGCTCGACGGTGTCGATGTCCGAGTGCAGGTAGCGCACCCGCACGTCATGGTCGCCCAGGTAGTCGGTGAGGTCCTCGGCCATGCGCTTGGTCAGGGTGGTGACCAGCACGCGCTCCTCGGCGGCGACACGCTTGCGGATCTCGGAGAGCAGGTCGTCGACCTGGGTAGTCGCCGGACGCACCTCGAGCTGGGGGTCGACCAGGCCGGTGGGGCGCACTACCTGCTCGATGATCCGTCCGGCGTGTTCGGCCTCGTAGGGACCGGGTGTCGCCGAGACGAAGATGGTCTGCGGGCTGATGCGCTCCCACTCGTCGAAGCGCATCGGCCGGTTGTCCAGCGCCGAGGGCAGGCGGAAGCCGTATTCCACCAGGGTTTCCTTGCGCGATCGGTCGCCCTTATACATAGCGCCGACCTGCGGGACGGTGACGTGGGATTCGTCGATCACCATCAGCGCGTTGTCCGGCAGGTAGTCGTAAAGGGTCGGCGGCGCCTCGCCCGGGGCGCGGCCGGAGAGGTAGCGGGAGTAGTTCTCGATGCCGTTGCAGTAGCCCAGCTCGAGGATCATCTCCAGGTCGAAGCGGGTGCGCTGCTCCAGGCGCTGCGCCTCCACCAGCTTGCCGTGCTCGCGCAGGTACTCCAGGCGATCCTTGAGCTCGGCCTTGATCTGCTCCAGCGCCTCCAGCAGCGTTTCGCGCGGGGTGACGTAGTGGCTCTTGGGATAGAAGGTGAAGCGCGGCAGCTTGCGGATCACCTCGCCGGTCAAGGGGTCGAAGGCCGACAGGCTCTCCACCTCGTCGTCGAACAGCTCGATGCGGATCGCCTCCAGTTCGGATTCGGCCGGATAGATGTCGATCACGTCGCCGCGCACGCGGAAGGTGGCGCGGGCGAAGTCCATGTCGTTGCGGGTGTACTGCAGCTCGGCCAGGCGACGCAGCAGGGCGCGCTGGTCGAGTTTGTCGCCGCGGTCGATGTGCAGCACCATCTTCAGGTAGCTGGCCGGATCGCCCAGGCCGTAGATCGACGAGACGGTGGCGACGATGATCGCATCCGGCCGCTCCAGCAGCGCCTTGGTCGCCGACAGGCGCATCTGCTCGATGTGGTCGTTGATCGAGGCGTCCTTCTCGATGTAGGTGTCGGAGGACGGCACATAGGCTTCCGGCTGGTAGTAGTCATAGTAGGAGACGAAGTACTCCACCGCGTTGTTCGGGAAAAAGCTCTTGAATTCGCCGTAGAGCTGCGCCGCCAGGGTCTTGTTGGGCGCCAGCACCAGGGCCGGGCGCTGCACCCGGGCGATGACGTTGGCGATGCTGAAGGTCTTGCCGGAGCCGGTCACTCCCAGCAGGGTCTGGTGCGACAGGCCGGCCTCCAGCCCCTCGACCATCTGGCGGATCGCCTCGGGCTGATCGCCGGCGGGCTGGAAACGGGTCACCAGCTGGAATTCGGACATGGAAAACCTCTCTCGGCGTTGCGGGCGGACAGTGCTGCCGGAGGATCGGCGCGAGCCCCGGCCGGCGGCCCCGCCCTCGACAAATGGTTGACAGAAAACCCTTGACAGCATATCGCAGGCGACCGGCATGGCCGCTATACTAGCGCCCCGATTCTGCACTCCCCTGCGCGCACCGCCGCCCCTCCCCGGTCGACGGCACTTTCCCCTGCGTGGGGGTTGTAGCCTTGCCCTTCACCCTCTTCTTCTTCGAGCACCTCGACCATGAGCCTGTTCTCTGCCGTAGAAATGGCACCGCGTGACCCGATCCTTGGCCTCACCGAAGCATTCAATGCCGATACCCGTCCGACCAAGGTCAACCTCGGCGTCGGCGTCTACTACAACGAAGAAGGCCGAATTCCCCTGCTGCGCGCCGTCGAGGAGGCCGAAAAGGCCCGCATCGCCGCCCATGCGCCGCGCGGCTACCTGCCGATCGAAGGCATCGGCGCCTACGACCAGGCGGTGCAGAAGCTGCTGTTCGGCAACGACTCCGCGCTGCTTGCCGACGGCCGTGTGGTCACCGCCCAGGCCCTGGGCGGCACCGGCGCGCTGAAGGTCGGTGCCGACTTCCTCAAGCGCCTGCTGCCGGATGCGCTGGTCGCCATCAGCGACCCGAGCTGGGAGAACCACCGCGCCCTGTTCGAATCGGCCGGCTTCCGCGTGCAGAGCTACCGCTACTACGACGCCGCCAGCCACGGCCTGAACCGCGCCGGCATGCTGGAAGACATCAAGGCCCTGCCGGCCCGCTCCATCGTGCTGCTGCATGCCTGCTGCCACAACCCGACCGGCGTCGACCTCTCCGGCGACGACTGGAAGCAGGTGCTGGAAGCGATCCGCGAAGGCGGCCACGTGCCCTTCCTCGACATCGCCTACCAGGGCTTCGGCGACGGTATCGAGGAGGACGCCGCAGCGGTGCGCCTGTTCGCCGAATCGGGCCTGCAGTTCTTCGTCTCCAGCTCCTTCTCCAAGTCCTTCTCCCTCTACGGCGAGCGCGTCGGCGCCCTGTCCATCGTCACCGCCTCGAAGGACGAAGCCGCGCGCGTGCTGTCGCAGGTCAAGCGGGTGATCCGCACCAACTACTCGAACCCGCCGACCCACGGCGCCAGCGTGGTTGCCAGCGTGCTCAACAGCCCGGAACTGCGCGCCCTGTGGGAAGCCGAACTGGCCGAGATGCGCGGACGCATTCAGAGCATGCGCCAGGCCATGGTCGAGCAACTGGCCACCCAGGGCGCCAAGCGCGACTTCGCCTTCGTCGCCCAGCAGCGCGGCATGTTCTCCTACTCCGGCCTCAGCGCCGAGCAGGTGGAGCGGCTGCGCAGCGAGTTCGGCATCTATGCCGTCGCCACCGGCCGCATCTGCGTCGCCGCCCTGAACCAGCGCAACCTCTCCAGCGTCACCCAGGCCATCGCCCAGGTGCTCTGACTTCCTGCCTCCGAGCGGCTCTCCCTGCGAGAGCCGCCCCAGGCAGAACAAAACGCGGACAAAACAAAAAAGGCCTGATCTTGCGATCAGGCCTTTTTTCGATCTGGCTCCGCGACCTGGACTCGAACCAGGGACCCAGTGATTAACAGTCACTTGCTCTACCGACTGAGCTATCGCGGAATAACGGTGCGTATCCTACTGATAGTGAAAGGAAAGTCAACTCCCCCTGGAGATCAATGACATCCCCCGGCGACGAGTCGTCCCGACCGCCTGCCTTCGCAAAAGGCCGGTCGCAAGACCGGCCTCCCCTGCAGCACCGAATCAGTTGACGCTCAAGCGGGCGCGGTTCTTTTCCAGTGTCGCAGTGCCGATTCCCTTGACCTCCAGCAGCTCGTCCACCGAGGCGAACGGCCCATGGGCCTGCCGGTAGTCGATGATGGCCTGGGCCTTGGTAGCGCCAATCCCCAGCAGCTCGCGCTCGAGCGTTGCCGCATCGGCAGTGTTGAGATCGACCTTGACCGTAGCCGTCGCCTGGACAGCCTGGGCAGGCTGTACGGGCTGGGTCACGGCCGGCTTGGCGATCTCGGCCTTGGGCGCTTCCGCTGCCGAGACGGCGACAGAGGCGCTGGCCAGCAGGGCAAACAGGAGGGAGGAAAACGGGTTCTTGCGCATGGGTGCACTCCTTGTGTCGTTAAGCGCGGGGTTCCATGACCACGCATCGCCACGATAACGGGCACCCACGGGAGATCAATTTGCCCTTCTCCGGAACCCAAAACGGGCTCACAGAACCGGCAAACTCATGCCCGGCTTTTGCAGACGGTCCGGCACGGCCGACACGCCATCTATTCCGCCTTCTTGCGAATCCAGTACAGGTAGGTTCCGCCCTCGTCCTGCTGCCCGAGCAACTCATGACCGAGGAAGATGCAGAACTTGGGGATGTCGCGACGGGTCGAGGGATCGGTGGCGATCACCTTGAGCAGACCGCCGGCCGCCAGGTCGCGGACCTTGTTGTGCAACAGCATCACCGGCTCGGGACAGTTGAGGCCGGTGGCATCGAGAATCGCGTCGACGGCCAGGCTGGCGGGATCGGGCTGGGACATGGCTAACTCCAGAAAACCGGTGGGGCATTGTCGCCGAAGCAGCGGCCCGGGTCACCCCGGCGACTACAGCCGGCGCAGATGGCAGGTCACTTCCTCGCGGTCGTGGTAGAGCTGCCGGCAGGCGATGGACGCCTTCACGCCACGCGCGGCCAGGCCATCGCCGATGCGCTCGAGCAGGCGGCGTACTTCGGCATAACGCTGCTTCATCGGCAGCTTGAGGTTGACCACCGCCTCGCGACAAAGTCCCTCGCCGAGCCAGGTCTCGATCAGTGCGGCCGTGCGGGCGGGCTTCTCGACGATGTCGCAGACCATCCAGTCGACCGGCCGGCGCGGACGGAAGACGAAGCCATCGGCGCGGACGTGCCCGACCAGCCCGGAATCCATCAGGCTCGGCGCCATCGGCCCGTTGTCCACCGCGGTCACCTTCATGTGCCGGTTGACCAGCTGCCAGGTCCAGCCGCCGGGTGCGGCGCCGAGGTCCACGGCGGTCATTCCCGGTGCCAGGCGCAGGTCCCATGCCTCGCGCGGGATGAACTGATGCCAGGCCTCCTCCAGTTTGAGGGTCGAACGGCTGGGCGCCTCGCGGGGGAACCTCAGGCGCGGGATGCCCATCGGCCAGGCGGCCGAGTTGTCCGCCTCGGCCAGGCCGAGGAAGACCTCGCGGCCGCTCCTGAAGGTCAGCAGCAGGCGCGGCTTGCGCTGATCATCCAGCAGCCGGCCAGCCTTGAGCAGCGCCTTGCGCAGCGGCACCTCGAACTTGCGGCAGAAGGTCGACAGCTCCTTGCCTTCGTTGCTGTCCAGCACCTCCAGCCAGAGGCTGCCGCAGATCGGGTAGTCGGCCAGGCGCTCGAGCAGGACGCCGATGCGCTCGCTCTCCGGCAGCTCGACGAAACCGCCGCGCGCCCACTGGCGGGGAAAGATCAGCCCGGCGAAGCGCAGCCCGTGCATCAGTCGCTCGGCGCCGCCCGGTTCGCTGCAGACGAACTCGGCATGGGCGCTGTTCGGCCTGGCCCTGGCATAGCCGGCCACGCCCAGGCGCCCGGCGTGTTCGCCGATCTCGGCGCAGACCTCGCCTTCGAAACCGGGACGGCAATGCAACAACAGGCTGTTCATGGTCGGCATTTTTCCTCGAGAAATCCCATCGCCTTCAGGGCCGCGCATGATAGCCAATTCGACGGCAGCGGGCCTGCCCGGCAGTCCATTCGACTGGCGAGTCGCGGCGGGCGGAACTAGCTTGGAACAGTGTCCCATCAAGAAGCCTGCTCTGCCGAACACTCCCGGAGAAACCCCATGCCTTCCCTGGATAGCCTGAACTGCCGCCGCAGCCTGGACGTGGACGGCCAGACCTACCATTACTTCAGCCTGCCGGAGGCGGCGAAGAGCCTGGGCGACATCAGCCGTCTGCCGGTTTCGCTCAAGGTGCTGCTGGAGAACCTGTTGCGCTGGGAGGATGGCGTCAGCGTGCGCGCCGACGACCTCACCGCATTGGCCGGCTGGCTCGAAACGCGCAGTTCCGAGCGGGAGATCGCCTTCCGCCCGGCGCGGGTGCTGATGCAGGACTTCACCGGCGTGCCTGCGGTGGTCGACCTGGCCGCCATGCGCGACGCCGTGGCCCGGGCCGGCGCCGATCCGCAGCGGATCAATCCGCTTTCCCCGGTCGATCTGGTGATCGACCACTCGGTGATGGTCGATCGCTTCGCCGATCCGAGCGCCTTCGCCGACAACGTCGCCCTGGAGATGGAGCGCAATGGCGAGCGCTATGCCTTCCTGCGCTGGGGCCAGCAGGCCTTCGCCAACTTCCGCGTGGTGCCGCCGGGCACTGGCATCTGTCATCAGGTCAACCTGGAATACCTGGCCCAGGTGGTCTGGAGCCGCGAGGAGGACGGCGCGCTCTGGGCCTATCCGGACACCTTGGTCGGCACCGACTCGCACACCACCATGATCAACGGCCTCGGCGTGCTCGGCTGGGGCGTCGGCGGCATCGAGGCGGAGGCGGCGATGCTCGGCCAGCCGGTGTCGATGCTGATTCCCGAGGTGGTCGGCTTCCGTCTCAATGGCCAGCTGAACGAAGGCGTCACCGCCACCGACCTGGTGCTCACCGTCACGCAGATACTGCGCAAGCACGGGGTGGTCGGCAGATTCGTCGAGTTCTACGGTCCCGGCCTGGACAATCTGCCGCTGGCCGACCGGGCCACCATCGCCAACATGGCTCCGGAATACGGCGCCACCTGCGGCTTCTTCCCGGTCGACCAGGCGACCCTCGACTACCTGCGCCTGAGCGGCCGCGACGAGCGGCGCATCGCCCTGGTGGAGGCCTACTGCAAGGTCCAGGGCCTGTGGCACGACGCTCGGGCACCGGAACCCTGCTTCAGCACCACCCTGGCGCTCGACCTGGGCGCGGTCCGCCCGTCCCTGGCCGGTCCCAAGCGCCCGCAGGATCGGGTTGCCCTGGAGGACATCGGTGCCCAGTTCGACCTGCTGCTGGACCTCGGCGGACGCAAGGCCGAGCTCGACAAGGCCTTTCCGGTCGGCGACGGCAGCTGCAGCCTGCATCACGGCGACGTGGTGATCGCCGCCATCACCTCCTGCACCAACACCTCCAACCCCAGCGTGCTGATGGCCGCCGGGCTGCTGGCGAAGAAGGCGGTCGAGCGCGGCCTCGAGCGCCAGCCCTGGGTGAAGAGCTCGCTGGCGCCGGGCTCTAAGGTGGTCACCGACTACCTGGCGAAGGCCGGCCTCACACCCTATCTCGACCAGCTCGGCTTCAACCTGGTCGGCTACGGCTGCACCACCTGCATCGGCAACTCCGGCCCGCTGCCGGAAGCCATCGGCCAGACGATCGCCGACAACGACCTGATCGTTTCCTCGGTCCTGTCCGGCAACCGCAACTTCGAGGGCCGGGTGCATCCGCAGGTGAAGGCCAACTGGCTGGCCTCGCCGCCTCTGGTGGTGGCCTTCGCCCTCGCAGGCACCACGCGCATCGATCTGACCCGCGAACCGCTCGGCTTCGACGCCCAGGGCCAACCGGTTTATCTGCGGGACCTCTGGCCGAGCAGCAAGGAAATCGCCGCAGCAGTCGGCCAACTCGACAACGAGATGTTCCGACGGCGCTACGCTGACGTGTTCAGCGGCGATGCCGCCTGGCAGGCCATTCCGGTCGGCGAGGGCGATACCTATCGCTGGGATGCCCAATCCACCTATGTGCGGAATCCACCCTTCTTCGAAGACATCGGCCAGCCTCCGGCGCCCCCCAAGGATATCGAAAGCGCGCGCATTCTGGCGCTGTTCGGCGACTCCATCACCACCGACCATATTTCCCCGGCCGGCAGCATCAAACCCAGCTCACCGGCCGGCCTCTACCTGCAACAGCTCGGCGTGCAGCCGGCCGACTTCAACTCCTACGGCTCGCGGCGCGGCAATCACGAAGTGATGATGCGCGGCACCTTCGCCAATATCCGCATCAAGAATGAGATGCTGGCTGGTGAGGAAGGCGGCAACACCCTGCATCAACCGGGCGGGGAAAAGCTGTCGATCTACGATGCAGCCATGCGCTATCAGACCGAAGGCGTGCCGCTGGTGGTGATCGCCGGCCAGGAATACGGCACCGGCTCCAGCCGTGACTGGGCGGCCAAGGGCACCAGCCTGCTCGGCGTGAAGGCGGTGATCGCCGAAAGTTTCGAGCGCATCCACCGCTCCAACCTGATCGGCATGGGCGTACTGGCGCTGCAGTTCTGCGCGGGACAGACACGCCAGAGCCTGGGCCTGAACGGCACGGAGAAATTGTCCATTCGCGGCTTGTCGGGGAGCCCACTTAAACCGCGCCAGTCGTTGACAGTGGAGGTCGAGCGCCAGGATGGATCGCGAATCGGCTTTCCGGTGCTATGCCGCATCGACACGGCCAACGAAGTCGAGTACTTCAAGGCCGGCGGCATCCTGCAGCATGTGCTGCGGCAGTTGATTGGCGAGTCGCACGCCTAGAAACGCCAGACGGGTGCTTCCTTGAGACGGGCGATCGGCTGCTGTGCCGGCTCCAAAGCATCCTGTTCGGGGTTCTGTACCGTCTGTCTAGCGATATCGGTAAAAGCCGGCACGCTCCATTGCGGGTCGGATGCCCATTGCCGACCTCCGGCAGCGCCGGGCAGGTCAACACTGACATATTTGAGGCTCCCGTGCTGCCTCACAGGAGTGTCGGCCACAACCGTGCGCTTCCCCTCTGCAGCCACCGCACTGAACAGCAACCAGCAGCAAGCCAGCCCCGTAACGAGTACTACACCATTCCCCCTCTTCTTCCTGGGAATTGAATGCCAATCCATAGCGCCTCCTGAGTGTCGTTTTGCATGCCGCCTAACTGAACCAAGACAGCAGTGAATCCGTTCGACCGACGACCCCGCGGGTGAGAAGACAGCGCTTCACCACCCTGCAGAGACTATCAGCTACCGAAGTGAGGAAGATGCGCCCTGCACTTACGGTATCGAGAGGTGCTCACCAGCCAACCCATACAGGAGCAGTTGTCCGCCACAACAGTGGATTGCCCAAGTGAAATAGCCAAAGGCCAGTAGCGGACAAGAAATGACACACCCTCGAAAAACCTCTTTTTGCAACTAGCAACCAAAACAGTGGTCGTACGCAAGTCTGAAACAAGACACTGTCGAGCCTTGCGCCACTCTTGCCCCAAAGGAATATATATCCCTATTACATAGTCAAATTCATATCCCTATCAGGACTGGCTCAACGCCACCCCATCAACAGGCATGAGTTTGCGTTACGCTCGTATATGCATGGCTCTGTCCGCTCTCGACACCCCAGGAGATGACAGGCACTCAGGGGTACCGCCGCAATTTCAAGCCTATCCCTCCACTTGCAAGGGCCGACCTTCCGTTCAAGATAGCCAATGATCGCCATGGCAATACGATATTAAGCACTGGCGCTGCTGCAGTTCGATCTTTATCAACTCCGAGACCAATCGGCGCGCAATCAAAATGCCAGCAATTAGCTCACCCACAATCAACAGCTGTACGACTGAAAGCGGCTCGGGTGCAAGAAAAACCCAATCATAGCGATGAAGTTACCCAAGCGAAACCATAAGCCAATTAAAAATAATGGCCAACCAGTCTCTAGCAATAGCAAACAGCCATAATGACTCATGGTAAATTGCCATAATCACGAGACAATGATCGCTGAATACGGCAATGCCAAATACCATCAAAAAGATATCAGGCCACGTCAACCAAGAGACTGTAAAAACTTCGCAACGGTATCTGCCGCCATATCAAGATGATATTCATGGGTGAACCCAGAAGCCCTGAGGGGTTTCAGATCATGATCAGCCGAGGCCAGCCAGTGCAGGCATATCGCCGCAGACAAGGAATACCCCATCACTGTACCCCGCTTGCCCATGGCGTCACGCTCCCCTTGAACGATCAAGGCAGGTGTTCTGATCCCTGCCAGGTGAGCCGTTCTCGGCTTGTCCGTTTTGCCTGCAGGATGAAAGGGATAACCCAGGCAGACAAGCGCATCGGCCCCCAATTCGTCTGCCAGCAGACTTGCCATGCGCCCCCCCATGGACTTGCCGCCGATCGCCAGAGGTGTGGAGATCCGCTGGCGCAATAGTGAATAAGTCTCACGCCAGCAATCCAGCAGGCGGTCCTGTGGATCGGGAGGACGTCTGCCCGCCCCTCGCCGCCGTGCGGCCATATAGGGAAATTCGAAGCGCACCACTGCGACCCCGCGGACAGCAAGGCGTTCAGCCATGCCCGTCATGAACTCGCTGTCCATCGGAGCTCCAGCGCCGTGAGCCAGGATCAGACAGGCATCCGCCGCGGCAGGCGACGGACCGCTCCACAGCCATGGTCCAATCCCATTGGCGTCCTGCGGGCATTGATCTACGTCAATACAGACAACTTGCCCATTCACCATCCTTCCCCCGTTTTAAAACGCCTAATATTTCCCGATGAAGCTTGGACATGACACATAGCCCGCCAAAGAGGCGCAGACGCCCTTCAACGCGCGATACGATATCGCACCACGGACCGCCAACGCCCTTGATTGGAGCGTCGGTATCTAAACTTTTCGAAACAATTTTGAGACAATGGTGTATTGACCCGGCGTCTTTCTTGAAGAGACCCCATCGGTCAGGCCTGCCCGCAAACAGGGTCGAGTCTTTTGCTGCTGGGCCTCTTTAAACGCAGATCACGACGGCTCGTGCGTTGCCATGGCTCGCCCCATCGAGCATAGCCACCGCCGTTTTTTGCCTTCAAAAACCTCCATTAACCGTGGAAACCTTAAGCATGAGCACAGCATCGAGTCAGACTGCTTATAACTATAAGGTGGTCCGCCAGTTCGCCATCATGACGGTGATCTGGGGGGTCATCGGAATGGCACTTGGGGTCCTCATTGCCGCACAGCTGGTGTGGCCGGAACTGAACCTCAACCTGCCGTGGACCAGCTTCGGTCGCCTGCGACCGCTGCATACCAATGCGGTAATCTTCGCCTTCGGCGGCTGCGCCCTGTTCGCCACCTCGTACTACGTGGTGCAGCGCACCTGTCACACGCGTCTGATCTCCGACAAACTGGCCGCCTTCACCTTCTGGGGCTGGCAGGCCGTGATCGTGCTGGCCGTGATTACCCTTCCGCTGGGCATTACCAGCAGCAAGGAATACGCCGAGCTGGAATGGCCGATCGACATCCTGATCGCCGTGGTCTGGGTCACCTACGCGATCGTTTTCTTCGGCACCGTCATCAAGCGCAAGACCAAGCACATCTATGTAGGCAACTGGTTCTACGGAGCGTTCATCCTGGTAACCGCCATGTTGCACATCGTCAACAACATGGAGCTGCCGGTTTCCTGGTTCAAGTCCTACTCCCTCTACTCCGGCGCTACCGATGCCATGGTCCAGTGGTGGTACGGCCACAACGCCGTGGGCTTCTTCCTGACCACCGGCTTCCTCGGCATGATGTACTACTTCGTGCCCAAGCAGGCCGAACGCCCGGTCTACTCCTACCGTCTCTCCATCGTCCACTTCTGGGCGCTGATCACCCTCTACATCTGGGCCGGCCCGCACCACCTGCACTACACCGCACTGCCGGACTGGGCACAGTCGCTCGGCATGGTGATGTCGGTCATCCTGCTGGCTCCGAGCTGGGGCGGCATGATCAACGGCATGATGACCCTGTCGGGGGCCTGGCACAAACTGCGCAACGACCCGATCCTGCGCTTCCTGGTGGTCTCCCTGGCCTTCTACGGCATGTCCACCTTCGAAGGCCCGATGATGGCGATCAAGACCGTCAACGCCCTGTCCCACTACACCGACTGGACCATCGGCCATGTTCATGCCGGCGCCCTCGGCTGGGTCGCCATGGTGTCCATCGGCTCGTTGTACCACCTGATTCCGAAGGTCTTCGGCCGCGAGCAGATGCACAGCGTCAACCTGATCAACGCGCACTTCTGGCTGGCCACCATCGGCACCGTGCTGTACATCGCCTCCATGTGGGTCAACGGCATCACCCAGGGCCTGATGTGGCGCGCCGTGAACCAGGACGGCACCCTGACCTACTCCTTTGTCGAGGCACTGGAAGCCAGCCACCCCGGCTTCATCGTGCGGATGATCGGCGGCGCCTTCTTCGTCGTCGGCATGCTGCTGATGGCCTACAACACCTGGCGTACCGTGCGCGTCGCCAAGTCGACTGAATACGAAGCCGCTGCCCGAATCGTTGAGGTTGCCCACTAATGAAGCACGAAGTACTCGAAAAGAACATTGGCCTGCTGGGCCTGTTCATGGTCGCCGCCGTCAGTATCGGCGGCCTGACCCAGATCGTTCCGCTGTTCTTCCAGGACGTCGTCAACGAGCCGGTGGAGGGCATGAAGCCTTATACCGCCCTGCAACTGGAGGGGCGCGACATCTACATCAAGGAAGGCTGCGTCAGCTGCCACTCGCAGATGGTTCGCCCGTTCCGTGCCGAAACCGAGCGCTATGGTCACTACTCGGTTGCCGGTGAGAGCGTCTGGGACCACCCGTTTCTCTGGGGCTCCAAGCGTACCGGTCCCGACCTGGCCCGCGTAGGCGGCCGCTACTCCGACGACTGGCAGCGTGCGCACCTGTACAACCCGCGCAACGTGGTGCCGGAATCGAAGATGCCTGCCTATCCCTGGCTGGTCGAACACAAGCTGACTGGCGAGAACACTGCCGACAAGATGAAAGCCATGCGCACCCTCGGCGTGCCCTACACCGACGAAGACATCGCCGGTGCCCGGGAGTCGGTCAAGGGCAAGACCGAAATGGACGCCTTGGTGGCCTATCTCCAGGTTCTCGGCACCTCCATCAAAACCAAACGGTAACGCATCATGGATATCGGGACTCTTCGCGGACTGGGCACCGCTCTGGTGCTGATCGCCTTCGTGGGAATGCTGATCTGGGTCTTCAGCAGCAAACGCAAAAAGAGCTTTGACGAAGCCGCCAACCTGCCCTTCGACGATGAGCCCGAGTCCAGGAAGCGTGACGACAAAGCTTCTAGGAGCAAGAACGAATGACTTCATTGACTTCATTCTGGAGTTCGTACATCACCCTGCTGACCCTCGGGACCATCGTCGCCGTTACCTGGCTGCTTTTCGCGACTCGCAAAGGCGAACGCAAGGGCAGCACCGACCAGACCATGGGGCATTCCTTCGACGGGATCGAGGAGTATGACAATCCGCTGCCCAAGTGGTGGTTCTGGCTGTTCCTCGGCACCGTGATCTTCGCGGTCGGCTATCTGATCCTCTACCCGGGACTGGGCAACTGGAAGGGCGTGCTGCCCGGCTACGAAGAAGGCTGGACCGGCGTCAACCAGTACCAGAAGGAAATGACCAAGGCCGACGAGCAATACGGCCCGCTGTTCCAGAAATACGCCGCCATGCCGATCGAGGAAGCAGCCAAGCAAGAGCAGGCCCTGAAGATGGGCGGGCGCATCTTTGCCTCCAACTGCTCCGTATGCCACGGCTCCGACGCCAAGGGTGCCTATGGCTTCCCCAACCTGACGGACAACGACTGGCTGTACGGCGGCGAGCCGGAGACCATCAAGACCAGCATCATGGAAGGCCGCAAGGCAGCCATGCCGGCCTGGAAGGACGTGATTGGCGAGGAAGGGATCAAGAACACTGCCGCCTATGTGCGCAGTCTCGCCGGCCTGAAAGCCCCGGAAGGCGTCGAGGTCGACCTGGCCGCCGGCCAGAAGATCTTCCAGACCAACTGCGTGGTCTGCCATGGCCCCGAGGGCACAGGCGTCCAGGCCATGGGCGCTCCCAACCTGACCGACCGCGTATGGCTCTATGGCTCCAGCTTCGCCCAGGTTCAGCAGACCCTGCGCCATGGACGCAATGGCAACATGCCATCCCACAAGGAGTTCCTCGGCAACGACAAGGCTCACCTGGTAGCCGCGTACGTGTACAGCCTGTCGAGCAAAGCCACGGAGAAATGATCGCCTGCAGGCGCGACCAGCGGTCGCACCTGCATTCGACTCGCCAGGTCTACAATCTACCAAAAGGTAAACTGACTACGGCCGATTCCATATCGGCCGAGTCACCCTCCAACGCCGTGGTAAGCATTGATGAGCGAGCAAATTCCCGTCCAAGACGTCACCCCCGCGGACAAAGACAGCGACAACGTCGACCTCTATGTCCAACGTGAAAAAATCTACACACGCGCCTTTACCGGCCTGTACCGCAACCTGCGGCGCGTCGGTGGCCTGGTACTTTTCATTCTCTTTTTCGGCACCGCCTGGTTGAACTGGGATGGCCGCCAGGCCGTCTGGTGGGACCTGCCGGAGCGCAAGTTCTACATCTTCGGCGCGACCTTCTGGCCGCAGGACTTCATGCTCTTGTCCTGGCTGCTGATCATCTGCGCCTTCGGCCTGTTCTTCGTCACCGTCTTCGCCGGGCGTGTCTGGTGCGGCTACACCTGTCCGCAGAGCGTCTTCACGTGGGTCTACATGTGGGCGGAAAAGGTCACCGAAGGCGACCGCAACCAGCGCATGAAACTGGACAAGGCCCCGATGAGCGGCCAGAAACTCCTCCGCAGGATGGCCAAGCATGGCATCTGGCTGGGTGTCGCCCTGCTCACCGCCATCACCTTCGTCGGCTATTTCACCCCCATTCGTCAGTTGGTGCCCGATCTGCTGACCTTCGAGGTCGGAGGCTGGGCCCTGTTCTGGATCGCCTTCTTCACCCTGGCCACCTATGGCAACGCCGGTTTCCTCCGGGAACAGGTGTGCATCTACATGTGCCCCTATGCCCGCTTCCAGAGCGTGATGTTCGACAAGGACACGCTGATCGTCTCCTACGATCCGAACCGCGGCGAAAAGCGCGGCCCGCGCAAGAAGGGCATCGACTACAAGGCGCAGGGCCTGGGCGACTGCATCGACTGCACCATGTGCGTCCAGGTCTGCCCCACCGGCATCGATATCCGCGATGGTCTGCAGTTCGAATGCATCGGCTGTGCCGCCTGCATCGATGCCTGTGACACCATCATGGAAAAGATGAACTATCCGAAGGGCCTGATCAGCTATACCACCGAACACACGCTGTCCGGCGAGAAGACCCATCTGCTGCGCCCGCGCCTGATCGGCTATGCCATTGCACTGATCGCCATGACAAGCCTGTTCGGATACGCCGTGTCCAACCGCTCCCTGGTCGAACTTGACGTATTGAAGGACCGGGTGCTCTATCGCGAAAATGACAATGGCCGCATCGAGAACGTCTATATCCTGAAGGTCATGAACAAGGCCCAGCGCGACCTAACCTTCATGATCGAAGCCAAGGGCCTGGACGGCCTGATCTATGAGGGTCAGCGCGAGGTGCGGGCCGCTGCCGGGGAAATCCTGTCGGTCCCGGTGGAGCTGTCCATCGATCCGGAGAAACTGCCCTCGAGCACCAACGACATCGTTTTCAGGATACAGTCCGCCGACGACCCGAGCATTCAACAAGACTCTGAAAGCCGCTTCATCGGCCCCAGCGTCCGCTAGCCAAGGTAATGCATGCACCCAACCAACAGTGAAAGCAGTCGCTGGTACAAGCAGTTCTGGGCCTGGTTCGTCATCGCGATCCTCCTCAGCTCGGTGGTGCTGGGCACCAGCCTGCTGGTGATTTCCATCCGCGAGGCGGACAGCCTGGTAGTGGACAACTACTACGATGCCGGCAAGGGCATCAACACCTCGCTGGAGCGGGAGCACCTCGCTCGTCGTCTGGGCATGCAGGCCCGGCTGGTGTTTCATGAGGAAGACGGCATCGCCGAGATCCAGCTGAGCGGCGACAGCCGCCCCCAGCAACTGGTGCTCAACCTGATCTCGCCGACCCAGGTGGAAAAGGACCGCCGCATCGTGCTGCAACCGCAGACCGATGACCTCTATCGGGGACAGATGCAGGATGCGGTGCAGGGACGCCGATTCGTCGAGATCCTTGGCCAGGAAGGTGGCAAGGACTGGCGCCTGTTCGAGGAGGAAAGCCTCGAACCCGGCGTCGCCCTCGAGCTGGGCAACTAAACCAAAGGGGCGGCGGCAGTCTCTGCCGTCGCCTCGTCCAGACGCCAACCACTCACCCTGCATTTCGGCATCTCCCATGGCCAGCCTCACCCCCTGCTACCACTGTGGCCTGCCGGTCCCCGCCGGCAGCCGCTTTCAGGCCCATGTCCTGGGCGAACCCCGCGCAATGTGCTGCCCAGGCTGCCAAGCAGTGGCCGAAGCGATCGTCGCCGGCGGCCTGGAAAGCTACTACAAACACCGCAGCGAGAATGCCGCCAACCCGGAAGCCCTGCCCCAGGCACTGAGCGAGGAGTTGGCGCTCTATGACCGCGCCGATGTACAGCAGCCCTTCGTCCAGCACGAGGGAGAGCTGAGCACTACCTGCCTGCTGATCGAGGGCGTCAGCTGCGCCGCATGCGGCTGGCTGATCGAGAAACACCTTCGCGGCCTGAACGGCGTTGCCGAGGCCAGCCTCAATCTGTCCAACCACCGCCTGTACGTGCACTGGAATGCCAGCCAGGTGCCACTGAGCCGCCTGCTCGAAGCGCTGCGCCGGATCGGCTATGCCGCCCATCCCTACCAGCCGGACCAAGCCGCCGAGCAACTGGCCCGGGAGAATCGCCGCGCGCTGAGACAACTGGGCGTCGCCGGCCTGCTGTGGTTCCAGGTGATGATGGCCACCATGGCTACCTGGCCGGAATTCAACCTCGACCTCTCGGCGGGGATGGACAAGATCCTCCGCTGGGTCAGCCTGATCCTCACCACGCCGATCGTCTTCTACAGCAGCGTCGACTTCTTCAGGGGTGCGTGGCGCGACCTGCACACACGTCACCTGACCATGGACGTCTCGGTCAGCCTGGCGATCGGCGGCGCCTATGCGGCCGGCATCTGGTCGACACTGACCGGCCAGGGCGAACTCTATTTCGATGCCGCCGGCATGTTCGCCCTGTTCCTCCTCGCCGGACGCTTCCTCGAGCGTCGTGCCCGCGAACGCACCGCCGCGGCCACTGCCCAGTTGGTCAACCTGCTGCCTCCCTCCTGCCTGCGTCTCGACGACCAAGGGCATGGCGAACGCATCCTGCTCAGGGAACTCAGCCCGGGCGACCGCGTGCTGGTGCCGCCGGGCAACCTGCTGCCGGCCGACGGCCGCATCGTCGCGGGGCAGTCCAGCGTCGACGAGTCGCTGCTGACCGGCGAATACCTGCCGCAACCCCGCGCCCCGGGCGATGCAGTGACCGCCGGGACACTGAACGTGGAAGGCCCGCTGACCATCGAGGTCCAGGCCCTGGGCGATGACACCCGCCTCTCGGCTATCGTGCGCCTGCTCGAGCGCGCCCAGGCCGACAAGCCCCGGCTCGCCGAGTTGGCCGACCGGGTGGCGCAGTGGTTCCTGCTCGCCGTGCTGGGCGTGGCCGCACTGGTCGGCCTGATCTGGTGGCAGAACGACCCGGACCAGGCCTTCTGGGTCGTGCTCGCCCTGCTCGTCGCCACCTGCCCCTGCGCCCTGTCGCTGGCTACTCCCACCGCCTTGACCGCAGCCACCGGCAGCCTGCACAGGTTCGGCCTGCTGCTGACCCGCGGGCATGTGCTGGAAGGATTGAACGGCATCGACACGGTGATCTTCGACAAGACCGGCACCCTCACCGAGGGGCGTCTGGCCCTGAGCGCGGTACACCCGCTGCGCGAACTGGACGGCGATGCCTGCCTGGCACTGGCCGCCGCCCTGGAGAACCGCTCCGAACATCCGATCGCCCGCGCCTTCGGCCGCGCCCCCCAGGCCGCCGAACGGGTCGACGGCATTCCCGGGCAAGGCCTGGAGGGCGTCGTCCAGGACCGGCTCCTGCGTATCGGCCAGCCCGCCTTCGTCGCTGCGCTCAACGGCCAGCCGGCGCCGCCGTTTCCCGGCGAGCAGGGCCAGTGGCTGCTGCTGGGTGACCGGCAGGGACCTCTGGCCTGGCTGGTGCTCGACGACCGCCTGCGCGAAGACGCCCCCGCCCTGCTCGATGCCTGTCGCGCACGCGGCTGGCGAACCCTGCTGCTCTCGGGCGACAGCTCGCCGATGGTCGCCGAAGTTGCCAGGCAACTGGGTATCGACGATGCCCGTGGCGGCCTGACCCCGGACGCCAAGCTCGGCGTGCTCAGGCAGCTGCACGCCGAGGGGCACCGCGTCCTGATGCTCGGCGACGGGGTGAACGACGTTCCGGTGCTGGCCGGCGCGGACATCAGCGTAGCCATGGGCTCGGCCACCGACCTGGCGAAGACCAGCGCCGATGCCGTCCTGCTGTCCAACCGGCTGGAAACGCTGGTACAGGCCTTCGCCCTCGCCCGCCGCACCCGCCACATCATCATCGAGAACCTGGCCTGGGCCGGCCTGTACAATGGCCTGATTCTGCCCTTCGCCGCACTCGGCTGGGTCACCCCGCTCTGGGCCGCGATTGGAATGTCGCTGAGCTCCCTCCTGGTGGTCCTGAATGCCTTGCGGCTGACCCGCGGCTCCTGAGCCGCCAGCACAACAGGAGCACGACATGGCTGCGCTCTATGTAATGATTCCGGTCGCCATAATAGTGGTCGCCCTGGCCATCTGGCTGCTTTTCTGGGCCATCGACAACGGCCAGTACGACGATCTCGACAGCCCGGCGCACAACATCCTTTTCGACGACGAAGACCCCGCGCACAAGGCCGGACTGGCCGAGGCGGAGCATCCGGACAAGCCGGCCAGACAGGACGAGGAGCCTCCGCGTGCCTGAATTGATTCCGCTGCTCGTTTCGGCCACGATCCTGGGCCTGCTCAGTGGCGGGCATTGCCTGGGCATGTGCGGCGGCCTGATGGGCGCCCTGACGCTGGCGATCCCGCCCGAGCAACGAACCCGTCGCCTATGGCTGCTGCTCGCCTACAACCTCGGACGAATCCTCAGCTATGCCACTGCCGGCCTGCTGATCGGCCTGGGTGGCTGGGCTGTGGCCAACAGTCCGGCAGCCATCGCACTACGCATCGTCGCGGCCCTGCTGCTGATCGCCATGGGCCTGTACCTGACCGGCTGGTGGAGCGGACTGATCCGCCTCGAGGCCCTCGGCCAGGGCCTCTGGCGGCGCCTCCAGCCGGCCGCCTCCCGCCTGCTGCCGGTCGACAGCCTGCCCCGCGCCCTGCTGCTCGGCGCAGTCTGGGGCTGGCTGCCCTGCGGGCTGGTCTACAGCACCCTGCTCTGGGCTGCGAGCCAGGGCAGCGCCCTGGACAGCGCCCTGCTGATGCTCGCCTTCGGTCTCGGCACCTTGCCGGTGCTGCTTGCCACCGGATTGGCCGCCGAGCGCCTGACCGCCTGGCTTCGCCAGCGGCACGTGCGCATCGCTGGTGGCCTGCTGGTGATCCTGTTCGGTTTCTGGAGCCTTCCCGGGCCTCACCAGACATGGCTGACAGGTCACCACGGCCATGGCGCAACCAGCCGGATACCGGCGCCAGCGCAGCCTTCCGGCCCGCTAACGGCAACTGTCCAGCCCGTTTGATACAAATCAAGATGCTTTCCGGCAGCGTTCTTTTAGACTTCCCTCCACAGCCTGCCCATACCGGAATACTCCTATGCCTGCTCCGATCAAATGGGATACCAACCTGATTCGTCGCTACGATCAGGCGGGTCCGCGCTACACCTCATACCCCACGGCAGTGCAATTCCAGCCTGGCGTGGGCTCCTTCAAGCTGCTCAACGCCCTGCGCGAAAGCCGCCAGGCCAAACGCCCACTGTCGATCTACGTACACGTCCCGTTCTGCGCCCACGTCTGCTACTACTGCGCCTGCAACAAAGTCATCACCAAGGATCGCGGCCGCGCCCTGCCCTATCTCGAGCGCCTGGAAAAGGAAATCGACATCATCAGCCGCCACCTGTCCCCGCAACAGCAGGTCGAGCAGTTGCATCTGGGCGGCGGCACACCGACCTTCCTCAGCCACGGCGAACTGCGGCGCTTGATGGAGTTTCTGCGCCAGCGTTTCAGCTTCGCCGAAAAGGGCGACTTCAGCATCGAGATCGATCCTCGCGAAGCGGACTGGTCGACCATGGGACTGCTCCGTGAGCTGGGTTTCAACCGCATCAGCCTCGGCGTGCAGGACCTCGACCCCGAAGTCCAGCGCGCGGTGAACCGCCTGCAAAGCCTGGAGGAAACCAGCGCCATCGTCGAAGCCGCACGGACCTTGGGCTTTCGCTCGATCAACGTCGATCTCATCTACGGTCTGCCCAAGCAGACGCCGGAAAGCTTCGCCCGCACCGTCGAGGAGATCATCGCCCTGCAGCCCGACCGACTGTCCGTGTTCAACTACGCCCACCTGCCGGAGCGCTTCAAGCCGCAGCGGCGAATCAGTGCCGCCGACCTGCCTGCGCCCGCCGACAAGCTGGCCATGCTGCACAACAGCATCGAACAGCTGACCGCCGCCGGCTACCAGTACATCGGCATGGATCATTTCGCCCTTCCGGACGACGAGCTATCCATCGCCCAGGAAGATGGCAGGCTGCAACGCAACTTCCAGGGCTACACCACGCATGGCCATTGCGACCTGATCGGCTTGGGGGTCTCGTCCATCAGCCAGATCGGCGACCTCTACAGTCAGAACGAGAGCGATATCGACGCCTACCAAAGCCGCCTCGACAACGACCAGTTGCCGACCGCCCGCGGCCTGCAATGCAACGCCGACGACCGGATTCGCCGTGCGGCGATCCAGAAGCTCATCTGCGACTTCCAGTTGGACTTCGCCAGCCTGGAACAGCAGTTCGGCATTGTCTTCCGGGAATACTTCGCCGACGTCTGGCCCCAGTTGCAGAGCATGACCCGCGACGGACTGATCGCCCTGCCCCCGCAAGGCATCGAAGTCCTGCCCGCCGGGCGCCTGCTGGTTCGCTCGATCTGTATGCTTTTCGACTATTATCTGGTCGAACACAATCGCCAGCGCTTCTCCCGTATCATCTGAATCGCTCCGCATCGGGAGAGGCCTTGCACTCCCGATGCGGCGTTTCGAAGATGAGGTTTTCTTCGGGTTAAGACTTTTTGTCAGTTGACTGAAGCCTGGGGTATTATCCCTTGGCAGAGCGCCTCATAAGTAAGAGAAAGTTGCCCATGTCGGATAAATCCAAGGTACGCCCCGTGCATCATATCCGCTGTCAGGAGTGCAGTCTGGCGGCCTTGTGCCTACCGATCTCGCTCAACTTCGAGGACATCGACGCCCTCAACGAGATCGTCAAGCGTGGCAAGCCGATCAAGAAGGGCGAATTCCTCTTTCGCCAGGGCGACGCCTTCGGCTCGGTGTTCGCCGTGCGTTCGGGCTCGCTCAAAACCTTCAGCGTCAGCGACAACGGCGAGGAGCAGATCACCGGCTTCCACCTGCCCAGCGAGCTCGTCGGTCTTTCCGGCATGGACAGCGACAGCTGCCCGGTTTCCGCACAGGCGCTGGAAACAACCTCGGTCTGCGAGATTCCCTTCGAGCGCCTGGACGAACTTGCCCTGCAACTGCCCCAACTGCGTCGCCAGCTGATGCGGGTCATGAGCCGGGAAATCCGCGACGACCAGCAGATGATGCTGCTGCTGTCGAAGAAAACTGCGGACGAGCGCATCGCCACCTTCTTGATCAATCTGTCCTCGCGCTTTCGGGCACGCGGCTTCTCCGCCAACCACTTCCGCCTGGCGATGTCGCGCAACGAGATCGGCAACTATCTGGGCTTGGCCGTCGAGACCGTGTCACGGGTATTCAGCCGCTTCCAGCAGAACGAACTGATTGCCGCCGAGGGCAAGGAAGTGACCATCCTCAACCCCATCGAGCTCTGCTCCCTGGCGGGCGGGAACATGGAAGCCTGACTCCTCACCGGCGCCGCCTGGCGGCGCCCCGCTTCAGCCCCCTGCAATCACGACACGCATGCAGGGGCTGCAACCTCTCCGCAAAGCGCCCTCCCAGCACACATCGCCGTCTTTGCCTTTCTTGCCCCCAAGGGCGCGGCCATCCTACCCAAACGGCACGATAGGGCTATAAGCCTGACAGCCGAAGCATTTCCCGACCTCACCTTCCCCGCTCTCCAGAACGCTCTCTGCGCACCGGTCAGCCTGCGCATGTGCGGCCTACAAAGGCCATTATTTCGCCTTTATGACACTCCCTACCAAAGACTAAATGCACGCTAGTGCAAAAAAGTCAATACAAGACATTTTTCTTAATTATCATATACTTATGAGGCATGATCAGCCCATCAGCCCCCCTCCTAAAGGCCCCTCCAACCAGCAAAAACGGGCAGGTTTCATTGACCTGCGTCAATTGGTCACTACCGAGCGGCAGTGAATCTTGATTTATTTGACCTGGATCAACGTGCCGACCCCCGTCGACCGTTGTCCATCCAGCCTTTTGGAGCTGCCCACATGTCTCAACCATCCAAATCTTCGCCTTGGCGTATTCCTCTGGTTCGGGAGCTCGTTGTCATCCTAGCGATCAAGCTGGGCGTGATAATCGGTATCAAGGCACTCTGGTTCACGGAACCGACAGTGCCTGAAAACGGTACCGAGAAAGTCAGCGAGCGACTGTTTGGCAGTGTGGCAGTGCAAGATCAATCCCCGACCGAGGAGAGTCCCTGATGATCTCGGAATCCGTCGTAGACCTATCGCGTCTGCAGTTCGCCATGACGGCGCTGTATCACTTCCTATTCGTACCATTGACCCTAGGGATGACCTTCCTGCTCGCCATCATGGAGTCGGTCTATGTAATGACCGGCAAGCAGGTCTACAAGGACATGGTGAAGTTCTGGGGCAAGTTGTTCGGTATCAACTTTGCCCTCGGCGTCACCACCGGCTTGACCATGGAATTCCAGTTCGGCACCAACTGGGCCTACTACTCCCACTATGTGGGTGACATCTTCGGTGCGCCGCTGGCCATCGAGGGTCTGATGGCCTTCTTCCTGGAGTCCACCTTCATCGGCCTGTTCTTCTTCGGCTGGGATCGCCTGTCCAAGGTGCAGCACCTGGCAGTGACCTGGCTGGTGGCGCTCGGCTCCAACCTGTCCGCCCTGTGGATTCTGGTCGCCAACGGCTGGATGCAGTACCCGGTCGGTGCGGAGTTCAACTTCGAAACCATGCGGATGGAGCTGGTGGACTTCGGTGCTCTGCTCCTCAACCCGGTTGCCCAGGTCAAGTTCGTTCACACCGTCGCCTCCGGCTATGTGACCGGCGCCGTGTTCGTTCTGGCCATCTCCAGCTACTACCTGCTGAAAAAGCGTGACCTCGGCTTTGCACGCCGCTCCTTCGCCATCGCTTCGGCTTTCGGCATGGCATCCATCCTCTCGGTTCTCGTGCTCGGTGACGAATCTGGCTACGAAGTCGGTGAGGTACAGAAGACCAAGCTTGCTGCCATCGAGGCCGAATGGGAAACCCACCCGGCGCCGGCCAGCTTTACCCTGTTCGGTTTCCCGAACGAGGAAGAGCAGCGCACCGACTTTGCAGTCCGAATCCCCTTTGCCCTGGGCATCATCGCCACCCGCTCGCTGGATGAACAGGTCATCGGCATCAAGGACCTGATCATCGAAGGCGAAGCCCGCATTCGCAATGGCATGGTCGCCTACGGCCTGCTGGAAGAGATTCGTGCTGGCGACAAGAGCCCGGAAAAGATCGCTGCCTTCAACGAAGTCAAGGATGATCTCGGCTACGGCCTGCTGCTGAAGAAGTACACCACCAACGTGGTCGACGCTTCCGAGGAGCAGATCAAGCAAGCTGCTAAGGACACCATTCCCAGCGTGCCCAGCATGTTCTGGAGCTTCCGCGCCATGGTGGGTTCGGGCATCGTGATGCTCGTCCTGTTTGCCTGCGCCTTCTGGGCCTCGGCTCGCAAGAACGAGGAGTCCAAGCCCTGGCTGCTCAAGTTCGCCCTGTACAGCCTGCCGCTGCCCTGGATCGCCACCCAGACCGGCTGGTTCGTGGCCGAGCATGGCCGTCAGCCCTGGACCATTGGTGGCGTCCTGCCCACCCACCTCTCCGCTTCCAGCCTGACTACTGCTGACCTCTGGGGCTCGCTGCTGGCTCTGATCGCGTTCTACACCCTGCTGCTGGTAGTCGAGATGTATCTGATGATCCGCTTCGCCCGCCTCGGCCCGTCCAGCCTGCACACCGGTCGCTATCACTTCGAACAGCTCGAGCAGTCGGCTGACAAGCATGCCAGCCCGAGCCAGACGGAACCCCAACAACCAGTCAGCGCCTAAGGAAAACGCCATGTTTGATTACGAAACACTGAAATTGATCTGGTGGGGCTTGATCGGTGTGCTGCTGATCGGCTTTGCCCTCACCGACGGCTTCGACATGGGGGCCATGGCGATCATGCCCTTCGTCGCCAAGACCGACAACGAGCGCCGCGTCGCGATCAACACCATTGCCCCCCACTGGGACGGCAACCAGGTGTGGTTCATCACCGCCGGTGGCGCGCTGTTCGCCGCCTGGCCGCTGGTTTACGCCACGGCCTTCTCCGGCATGTACTGGGCCCTGCTGCTGGTGCTCTTCGGTCTGTTCTGCCGCCCTGTGGGTTTCGACTACCGCAGCAAGCTGGAGAACAAGAAGTGGCGCGACATCTGGGACTGGGCACTGTTCGCTGGCGGCGCCCTGCCGGCCCTGCTGTTCGGGGTAGCGTTCGGCAACCTGTTCCTCGGCCTGCCGTTCCGCTTTGACGAGACGATGCGCTCCCACTTCGAAGGCTCCTTCTTCAGCCTGCTGCACCCCTTCGCGCTGCTGGCCGGCGTCGTGAGCCTGAGCATGCTCAGCGCCCATGGCGGTTCCTGGCTGATGCTGCGTACCGAAGGCGAACTGTACGAGCGCTCCTGCAAGGCTACCCGCCTGTGCGCCATGGTGTTCCTGGGCGGCTTCTTCCTCTGCGGTATCTGGCTGCTGCTGGGCGTCGACGGCATGAACCTGGTCGACAACTTCGATCCCAACGCCGCACTGAATCCGCTGGTCAAGCAGGTCACCCTGGACAACAGCGGCTGGCAGGCCAACTATGTGCGCTACCCCCTCACCCAGTTCGCTCCGCTGCTGGGCCTGATTGGCGGCGCGCTGGCTCTGATGGGCGCGCAGACCAAGCGCAACGGCATGGCCTTCCTGGGCACCAGCCTGGCGATCGTCGGCGCCATCCTCACCGCAGGCTTCGCCCTGTTCCCGTTCGTGATGCCGTCGGCCATCGACCCGCTCTCCAGCCTGACCGTGTGGGATGCCGTGTCCAGCCAGAAAACTCTGGGGATCATGCTGATCGCCGCGATCATCTTCGTGCCGATCATCCTGGGCTACACCCTGTGGTGCTACTGGCGCATGTGGGGCAAGCTGAACGACCAGACCATCGAGGCCAACCCTCACGGCCTGTACTGACCGAAACCGGCGCGGACCCTGTCCGCGCCATCCCCCATTGAGATCGCCCGTCCCTGGCGGGCCTAGGAGGCAACATGTGGTACTTCAGTTGGATTCTCGGCATCCTGCTGGCCTGCGGCTTCGGAGTCATCAACGCCCTGTGGCTGGAAACCACCATGCAAATGGATGAGGGTCCGGCGGGTGGCGAGTGAAAAGCAGCTTCTGCAGCGACGCCCGTTCCGCATCCTGTCGCTGCTGCTGGCCACGCCGATCACGCTGGTATTTCTGATTCATCCATCGTTGATCGTGGATCCCGAGGCCGGCTACAGCCACAGCCTGCTGATGCTGGTGATGCTGGGAATCTCCAGCGGCTTCATTCACGGCGTCGGCTTCGACCCGCGCGGCCTGGTCTGGCGCATCCTGTTCCACCCGGTGGGTGGCTGGGTGCTGATGGGATTGGGTTACGCGATTCTGTACACGGTACAGTTGGGTTGACTCCCCCCAGAAGGCCCCGCAAGGGGCTTTCTGCTTTTCACCCCTTACTCCTCCCGGCCCGCCTACCCCCTCCAGAGCGATCGATCACCGCTCGGCAGCCTCACAGGCTGATCGGCTTGCGTCCGGCCAGAGCGTGACTCAGGGTGCCACCGTCCACCAGTTCCAGCTCGCCGCCCAGCGGCACGCCATGAGCGATACGGGAAACCGTGACGCCCCTGGGCGCCAGCATCTGGGCGATATAGTGGGCAGTGGCCTCGCCCTCCACCGTCGGATTGGTGGCGATGATCACTTCTTCGAAGGTTCCCTGCTCGATCCGCATCAACAGCTCGGGAATGCCGATGGCCTCCGGGCCGAGACCATCCAGGGGAGACAGATGCCCCTTGAGCACGAAATAACGGCCGCGATAGCCGGTCTGCTCGATGGCGAACACGTCCACCGGACCCTGCACCACACACAGCAGGGCATCGTCACGACGCGGATCGGCGCATTGCGGACAGAGCTCGTCCTCGCTCAGCGTCCGGCACTGCCGACAGTGACCGACGCGCTCGAGCGCCTGGGTCAGCGTCTGGGCCAGACGCAAACCGCCGCTGCGATCACGCTCGAGCAGATGCAGCGCCATGCGCTGGGCGGTTTTCTGCCCCACACCGGGAAGGATGCGCAGGGCGTCGATGAGTTGGCGGATCAGCGGACTGAAGCTCATGGGCGAAGGAACCGGGGACAGGACAACAGGACGGATCGCCTGCAGGAAAGGCGACCAGCCGGTCCTCTCCCCAGGAGGGAGAGGACCGAATGAGGGAAAACCGGAGGAGTACTCAGAACGGCATCTTGAATCCGGGCGGCAGGCCCATGCCGGCGGTCATCCCGGCCATCTTTTCCTGATTGTTCTGCTCGATCTTGCGCACCGCATCGTTGACGGCGGCCGCGATCAGGTCCTCGAGAACCTCCTTGTCCTCCTGCATCAGGCTCTCGTCCAGAGTGACGCGCCGGACATCATGGCGACCGGTCATCACCACGCTCACCAGGCCGGCACCGGACTGACCGGTCACCTCGGCGTTGGCCAACTCTTCCTGCATCTTCTGCATCTTTTCCTGCATCAGCTGGGCCTGCTTCATCAGGCCGGCCATGCCACCTTTCATCATGGGAATCACCTCAGGTATTCAGGGGTTCGATGGTGCCGTCGCGGATCACCGCGGCGAACTGTTGAATCATCTGCCGGACCAGCGGATCGTCCTGAATGGACGCCTCGGCCTGGCGCTGGCGCTCGGCCCGCCGCCGCGCCGCCGCCTGGGCTGGAGTCTCCTGCTCCGGCTTGCGCAATTCGATATCCAGCTTGAGCATACGGCCATGGTGCTGGTTCAGAGCCTCGTTCAGGCGCCGCTGCTGGGTGCTGTTGAACAGTGCTGCCTGCGCCGGGTCCAGATGCAGCAGCCAATGGTCACCCTCGACCTTCGCAAGGGTACAGTTGGCGGCAATGTTGGCGGTCATGCCGGCCAGCCCCAAACACTGGAAGAGTTCGAGCCACTCGGCGGCAAGGCCGGTGGCCGGTGCCGCCGCAGGCTCGGCCTCGGGTTGGGACTTCGGCGGCGCCGGCTCCTCGACGGGAAAGGCATCAAGGTAGGCATAGGCCTCGACATCCACCTCATCGGCATCTACCTCATAATAGTCATCGTCCGCCAGGGGGGGCTCCGGCGCGGAGGCCCTTTCCGGCGAGCGATCAGCGACCGGAGCCGCCGCCACCTCCTGCTCCGAGAAAGACCGAAGCGGCGGGCGCAGGCGCTCCGATGCAGCGCTTTCGGGAAGACTCTCCTTCCCGTCCTCGTCCGCCAGCGGAGCCGTGGCAATACCGCCCACCAGCAGCGCGGCAGACTCCGAAATGGGAGTGCCCGCCGCCTGCGGGGGCTCCTCCCAAGGCAGATCGGACGCCCCGGCAGGCAGGCAGGGTGACTCCTGCGACGGCACGGGCGCGGGCGCGGGCGATTCGGCAAGCGGCGGCGACGGAGCCATGGCCTGACTCTCGCCCAGCTCAGCGACGGAGGCGGCAGGCGCCAGCGGGCGGCTACCATGTGCCACGGAAGCGGATGAGGAATCAGCCGTGGCCGTGCAGATTCCGGGGTCCTTTAGCGGCGTACCCGGCGCCCCGCCGACACCCGCAGGGCGAAACGCCAGCATGCGCAGCAGCACCATCTCGAAACCGCCGCGCGGATCGGGAGCCAGCGGCAGGTCGCGGCGGCCGATCAGGCCCATCTGGTAATAGAACTGCACGTCCTCGGCCGGCAGCGCCTGCGCGAGCGCCAGCACCCGCTCGCGGTCGCCCTGGCCATTGTCCACCGCCTCCGGCAGCGCCTGGGCGATGGCCACCCGGTGCAGCACGTTGAGCATCTCCGCCAGCACGCCGCTCCAGTCCGGACCCTGCTCGGCCAGCTGGCGCACGGCCTCGAGCATGGCCCGGGCATCACCTTCCAACAGGGCCTGCAACACGCCATAGACCTGGCCGTGATCGAGCGTGCCGAGCATGGCACGCACATCGGCGGCGAACACCCGCCCCTCGCCGAAAGCGATGGCCTGGTCGGTCAGGCTCATGGCATCGCGCATCGAGCCGTCGGCGGCGCGACCGAGCAGCCAGAGGGCATCCGCTTCGAATGGAATGCCCTCCACGCCGAGCACATGGGTCAGATGTTCGACCACCCGCTCCGGCGGCATGCTCTTCAGGGCGAACTGCAGGCAGCGCGACAGGATGGTCACCGGCAGTTTCTGCGGATCGGTGGTCGCCAGCAGAAACTTGACGTGGGGCGGCGGCTCCTCGAGGGTCTTCAGCAAGGCGTTGAAGGAGTGGCTGGAGAGCATGTGCACTTCGTCGATCAGGTAGACCTTGAAGCGCCCGCGGGTCGGCGCGTACTGCACGTTGTCGAGCAGTTCGCGGGTGTCCTCCACCTTGGTGCGGCTGGCGGCATCGACCTCGATAAGATCGACGAAACGCCCCTCGTCGATTTCCCGACAGACCGAACACTGCCCGCAGGGCGTCGAGCTGATGCCGGTTTCACAGTTCAGACACTTGGCGATGATCCGCGCGATGGTGGTCTTTCCCACCCCGCGGGTGCCGGTGAACAGATAGGCATGGTGCAACCGCTGACTGTCAAGAGCGTTGATCAGCGCCTTGAGCACATGGGCCTGGCCGACCATTTCGCGAAACGAGCGAGGACGCCATTTACGTGCAAGAACCTGATAACTCATCGACACCATCGCAGCAGAAAAAGCGGAGAGCGGCAATGCTAGCGGAGCAGGATGCAAATTGCATCCGCCCTGCGGGCACATGCAGGGAACGCTGCCGGCCGACCATGCGTTGCAAATATGGAGCACACCAAACCATTTCGGAACATCAGTGTTTCAAAAGTGAAACACTCACGCTTAAAAGGATCATCGCATCAGGCGCAGACCTGCAGCGAAGCCAGCGTCGCAGAGCGGACAGCCCGAGACAGGGAAGGTACTGGAAGGATACTTGCTTGGGATTAGCCAGCGCTGCCGCTCTGGAGGTACACGCCATGGGGATTCAATGGATGTTCTGGTCGATCATATTGCTGGTATCCATGGCCGGCGTGATATGGCAAGGCATATACAAGGGCCATTAGAGAAATAATGGCTGGCGCTGGATTTTGGAGCGGACAAATCCCTGAGAGACAAGAATTTGAAAACTGGAGGTGATCCCACCAGCCACACCCCGGCACACAAGGTCACCGCTACGGCTGCTCCCTTCCGGGCCTGACCGGGTTCACGGCTGCTCGTTGCGGGGGGACCGGCAGGACCACCATAACGACACCCGCCAGTTGGCGGGCCGCGCCATTGTACCGGCTTGCCCGCAACTTACAACTGCACGTGTGAAGAAAACCTTTGTCGACAGTCACTTGCCGCCAACGAAAGAGCGGCCCGAAGGACATGATCGCCAGCAAGCTGGCTCCTACGTCCCACGCGGCTATCGGGGCGGGCCGCCAGGCCCAGCCCCGCGATCATTGCATCAGCGAGCCGCCCGGCATGAACTCTCCGCCGTTCCCGGCCTGGCCGATGCCGAAGTCGCGCATCCGGCGCAACTGCTGCAGGCGGTCGAGGTTCTGCCAGGCGGCATCGTAATGAGCCGGCGACTGCTCGATGGCGGTGCGGAAGAATTGCTCGGCCAGCTCGAAGCGACCTTCGATCATGCAGATATAGCCCACATCGTTGCTCGCCTCGGCTCTTTTCTCGACATGCTCGAACGCGGATATCGCTTCCTCATAGCGCCCCATGCGCGACAGCAGCAACCCGTAGTTGCGCCACAGCGGCTTATAACCGTCGTCATAGCTTATGCCGCGCCGGTAGGCCCGCTCGGCTTCCTCCCAGTGTCCGGCCAGGTAATAGGAATACCCTTGGCTGTTCTGCACCAGCGCCGAGCGCGGCTCGATCTGCAGGGCCAGGCGATAGTAGCTCTCCGCCAGAGCGAAATCGTTGCGCAGATCGGCGAGCACGCCGAGGCCGTTGTACAGCTTCAACGGCGAACGACCGTCCACCTTCAATTCCTCCGGCGCGGCCTGCGCCGAGGTGCCGAGGCGCTGCTGGTCCAGGCGCAAGGCCAGTTGCAGGCTGGCCTGGGCCTTTTCCTGGTTGCGCCTGGAGAGGTGCAGCAGCCCCAGCTCGGTCAGGGCATCGACATGGTTCGGGTCCTTTTCCAGCACGTCGGCGAAGGCCAGTTCGGCCAGTTCGTCGTTGCCGCGCTCGCGGTGGATGCGCCCGACCCAGAGCAGCGCCTCATGCAGCTTGGGGTCAAGGTCGGCGGCACGCAGATACTGGAACAGCGCCCGGTCCAGATCGCCAGCGCGATAGGCCGAGGCGGCGACGAGCATGGCCTGCTCGGCCGAGGTGTCGGCCTTGCGCGCCTGGTAGAGCACCGAGCGATTGCCATCGTAAAGGCTGGAGCGGCTGATCCCGTTCTTGTCCGGCTCCATGGTCTGACATCCCGACATCACGGCCGTCATGGCCAACAGCAGACTGACCTTTCGCATATCAAAGTTTCCCGAAGGTTCTGAGTATTCCAACGATCACCGGACCGATGGCCACCAGGAAGAAGCTCGGCCAAAGACAGAAAATCAGCGGGAAGACCAGCTTGGTGCCGATCTTCGCCGCCTGCTCTTCGGCCGCCTGGGTGCGCCGGTCGCGGAACTCGTCGGCATAGATGCGCAGCGTATCGGCCACGCTGGTACCGAAACGGATACTTTGCGCCAGCAGGCTGACCAACCCCTGCACGTCATCCAGCCCGGTACGGTCGGCCAGATGCTTGAGCGCCTCGGTGCTGGGAATGCCGGCGCGGATCTCGGCGTTCACCAGGGCCAGCTCCTCGGCCAGCTCCGCCTGGCTGACCGCCATCTCGTCGGCGACCCGCTCGATGGCCTGCGGCAGGGCCAGGCCCGACTCGACGCAGACCACCATCAGGTCCAGCGCATCGGGAAAGGCCGCGCGCAGCGTTTTCATCCGCGCTTCCTTGCGCTTGTCGACATAGATGGCCGGAACCAGCCAGCCGATGCCGCCCGCCAGCGACAGCAGCAGGATGCTTTTTTCCAGGGACAGCTTGGGAATCAGCGGCAACACCAGGAAGGCCAGACCGACCAGCAGCAGGGGCAGCAGCAGGCGCACCGCCCAGTACACCTGCAGGGCCGACGGCGAGCGATAGCCGGCATGCATCAGCAGCGTGCGGGTCGCCGAAGTCTTGGCTTCCTCGGTGGTATCGAAGCGCTGACCGACCCGTTCCAGCATCAGTTGCAGGGCGCCGGGCGGTCGCTGTCCGGGAGCGAGCCCCGCCTGGCCGCGCTTGAGCTGCACCAGACGCCGCTGCACGGGGTCGCGCAGGCCGTTCAGCAGCAGGATCAGGGTGGCTGCGGCGAGCACGGCGCTGAGACCGATGGCGCCGACGAACAGCAGACGCGCCAGTTCTTCGTCGCCCACCGCACCGTTGATCAAACTGAGCAGGTAATCCATATCCCCTCCTCTTTCACACCTGGATGCGGATGATTTTGCGGATCCAGAAGATGCCCAGCAGCATGGCGACGAAGGCCGCCATGATCAGCTTCTGTCCGAAGGGGTCATTGATCAGCATGGGCAGATATTCTGGTGAAGTGACCAGGATTAAGATGGACAACACGAAGGGAATCGCCACCAGAATCCAGGCCGACATGCGTCCCTCGGCGGACAGGGTCTTGACCTTGCGCTGGAAGCGGAAACGTCCGCGGATCAGCCGGCTCAGGCGCTCCAGCACCTCGGTCAGGTTGCCACCGGTCTCGCGGTGGATGAGGATGGTGGTCACCAGCATCATCACCGTCATGCTTGGCACCCGCTCCAGCAGGCCGAGCATGGCCCGGCGCACGTCGTTGCCGTAGTTGATGTCGGCGAAGGTCTGGCCGAACTCCTGGGCCACCGCCCCCTTGTGCTCCTCGGCAACCAGGCGCAGGGTCTCATTGAACGGATGGCCGGCGCGCAGTGCCCGGCACATCGCATCCAGGGCATCCGGCAATCCCTCCTCGAAAGCGGCAAAACGCTTGGCGCGGTCGCCGGAGATCTTCAGCAACGGCAGGAAAAACGCCAGCAGCCCGATCAGCGCCGCCCACCACAACTGGGTGAGCATCCACAGCAACAAAGCCGCCCCCACAGCCAGTGCGACGCCGAGCAGCAGCACGCGGTAGGCGCGATACTCGTGCCCGGCCTGCTCGATCGTCTGCGCCAGGGACTCCATGAAAGGCCACTGTTCGAGGGCAGCCTCCAGCGGCGAGAGGCGCTTGAGGTACTTCTGGCGCAGCACGGTCTGCATGTTCGGCAGGCCGCTGGCCTGTTCAAGCATGTCGAGCCGGCTGCGGATGCGCTTGCGCACCTTGCCCGCCTCGCCAAACACCGGCACCACCAGCCCCTGGCTGAGCAGGAACACGGCAGCGAAGACCATGCCGAGGAAGGCCAGGATATATTCGGAGGGGATCTCGCTCATGGCTGCGCAGCCTCCATCCAGTCGGGACGGAACAGGCTCAGCGGCAGCTCGATGCCGCGCTTGGCCAGCGCGTCGCGGAACGCCGGCACCATGCCGGTCGGCCGGAAGTCGCCGAGCACCTCGCCGTTCTCGCCGATGCCGCGCCGCTCGAAGGTGAAGATCTCAGTCATGGTGATGATCTCGCCCTCCATGCCGTTGATCTCCTGCACGCTGACCACCTTTCGCTTGCCGTCCTCCTGGCGCTCCAGCTGGACCACCACGTCGATGGCGGAGGCGATCTGCTGGCGCAGGGCCTTGATCGGGAAGGTCGCGCCGGTCATCGACACCATGTTCTCGACCCGCCCCAGGGCGTCTCGCGGGGTGTTGGCATGGATGGTGGTCAGCGAGCCGTCGTGGCCGGTGTTCATCGCCGTCAGCATGTCCAGCGCCTCGGCGCCGCGCACCTCGCCGATGACGATGCGGTCGGGGCGCATCCGCAGGCTGTTGCGCACCAGCTCGCGCTGGTTCACCTCGCCGCGGCCCTCGATGTTCGGCGGACGGGTTTCCAGGCGCACCACATGGGGCTGCTGCAGCTGCAGCTCGGCAGAGTCCTCGATGGTGACGATGCGCTCGTTGTGCGGAATGAAGCTGGACAGCACGTTGAGCATGGTGGTCTTGCCGGTGCCGGTGCCGCCGGACACCAGCACGTTGAGGCGACCGCGGACGATGGCCTTGAGCACCAGCGCGATGGCCGGGGTCAGGGCGCCCATCCGCACCAGGCTGTCGCTGTTGAGCAGGTCCACGCTGAAGCGGCGGATCGACACGCTGGGACCGTCGATGGCCAGCGGCGGGATGATCGCGTTGACCCGCGAACCATCCTTAAGACGCGCGTCCACCAGCGGCGAGGACTCGTCGATGCGCCGGCCGAGACTGGAGACGATGCGGTCGATGATGTTCAGCAGATGCTGGTCGTCGCGAAAGCGCACGTCAGTCCGCTGCAGCTTGCCGAAACGCTCGACATACACCGAGGCATGGCCGTTGACCAGGATATCCGACACGCTGCGGTCGGCCAGCAGCGGCTCCAGCGGACCGAGGCCGAGCACCTCGTCGGTGATCTGCTTGATGATCAGTTGGCGGCTGGAACTGGTCACCGGCGCCGAATGGTCGTCCAGCAGGTGCTGGCAGATGTCGCGGATCTGCCGTGCCGCCTCGGCCGCGTCGAGGGAGTCCAGCAACGACAGGTCCATGACCTTGAGCAACTGCTGGTAGATCCGCTCACGCCATTCGGTCTCCACCGGATTGAGCTGGGTCCTGGTCTCGTAGACTTCATCCGGAGCGCTCTCCTCCCAGGCCAGCTTCTCCTCGCCGGGCGCGGCGGCTTCGGGCTCCGGCGCCCTGGCCGCGGCGGCCGGCTTGCCTGCGGTCTGGCGCAGGCGGTTGCGAAAATCGCTAAGCATGGCTCACCCCCTTGAAGAAACGCCCGAAAGCCCGCTTGAGCAGGCCCTTTTCGCCATCGTCCCGATGCCCGAGCAGCTCCAGGCTCAGCTCGCGCACCGCCGCGGTGATGGGCGCACGCGGTGCGTGGGTCTCCAGCGGCACGCCGGCATTCTGGCTTTCGTTGACCACGGCGAAATCGTTGGGCAGCTTCAGCGGCGCGCTGCAACGCAGCGCCTCCTCGATATCCCGCGGGGTGATGGGCGCATTCTTGTCGTAGCGGTTGACCACCACCTGCAGGCGATTGCCCTGCACGCCCAGCTCGTCGCGCAGGATGCGAACCAGCCGGCTGCCGTCCTTGAGATGGCTGAGGCTCTGCTGGAGCAGCACGTAAACCTGGTCGGCCTGCTCCAGCACGGTGCCGGAGAGATGATCGATCTGCCGCGGCAGGTCGACCACCACCCAGTCGTAGCTCTCGCGCGCCAGCCTGAGCAGGGCCTCCAGCTGTTCGACCTGGACATCCTGGGGCAGGAACAGCTCGTCGGCACGCCCGCCGAGCACATGCAGGCTGGGACTGTAATGGGTGCAGAAACCGCGCAGGGCCACGCTGTCAAGCTCCTGGACCTGTTTCAGGACCTCGACATGGCTGTGCTGCACCAGCACGTCGAGGTAATGGGCGACGCTGCCGAACTGCAGGTCCAGGTCCAGCAGCAGGACGCTGCCGGCCCTGGTGCTGAGCTGCTGGGCCAGGTTGCAGGCGAGCATGGTGGCACCCGAGCCGCCCTTGGCGTTGATCACCGCCACCAACCGACCGGCCCCCATGGAGCCGACCGGACGCGCCTCGTCGATCATGCGCTGCAGGGCCTGCAACAGGTCTCCCGGCTCGACCGGCTCCGGCAGGAAATCGCGGGCGCCCGCCTGCATCGCCAGGCGCATCCCCTCGCGCTCCTCCAGCGGACCGCAGACCAGCAGCGGCGGACGCTCGTGGGCCGGACGCTGCAACAAGGCCGCCAGTTCCTCGCGCCACAGGTGGCTGACCCGCAGCAGCAGCAGATCGGGCATCCGTTCCAGTCCATATAGTGGGTCGGTGTGTCCGTTGCTCACCAGGCGGGTGGTCACCTGCAACTCGGGTAGGTCCTGGCAGAGCGCCTGCAGGTGCTGCAGGGACTCGGCATCGCGGCTGCTGATCAGGAGGCTCAGGGCCTGCTTTCTGGAAAGGCTGGTCATGATGGTTTCCTGGACTTCAGCATGGGGTTATCTCCGGCGTCACACCACTTTCTGCATGGCGGCCAAGGCTTTCACGGGGCAGGGTCGACTGGAATGTCGGCAGGGTGATGGCTCCGTCGAATCCTGGTATCGGAATAAGCAGATTGAAGGGGAATTTCACCACTCGCAGACGGACGAAACGAATGGCGCGAAAGCCCGTGGCACTAGTGAGATCACTTGGAGCGGTCACTGGATTGCCATCCTTGTCGAAGTACTCCAGTTGCAGATCGGAAGTTTCCAGACCGCTGATCAGCGAACTACTACTGGTAGCCTCCGCCTCATTGAAGATCGCCCGGCGCAAAATCCGCACATCCTGAATATTGCAGACTGCTGCCAGTCTTGCCCCGCGCCGAACCACTTCGTCCATGGTATTGACCGTGAAATACAGCCGCCCCATTTCCAGCACGCCGAACAACAACACGAACAGCAACAGGCCGACGATGGCAAACTCCACCACATAAACTCCCTGCATACCCTTCCGCCTCATCACAGCACCCTCATCACAGTGGTAGCGACCAGAGTAACCCGCAGCGAAATTTCCTTCCCTATGAAAGCTGGAATGCTATCACCGATCACTGGCTGGAAGTCATAGCTGATACTGACTCTGATATGATCGGAAGTACCAGGCTCAACTGCAACGCTAACCTGATCGGTCGTCAGATCCGGCACGGCTGGCGTACTGGAGACAACAGGCAAACCATATACCGCGATGTTTCGGGTCTGCGTCATCAGCGCATCGGCAAGCTCAATCTCCCCCAGAGTACTATTCCACGCCTGCCCGGCGACATAGCGGCTCGCATCGCGACTGGCCTGCATCAGGCTGTTGTAGTGGTAGAGCATCCGCCCAAACTCGGCGACAGCCAGAAGCAAAAGCAGAAGCAATGGCAAGGCGATGGCAAACTCCACTATAGCCACTCCGCGCTGGGCTCTAGCCAGTTTTAATTCACGTCGCCTCATATTGTAGCTGCCCCTCGTTGAAGCCTCTTGAGCCATAGGCAAAACACAACTTACCCTTCCTGAAACTAAGAGTCAGTACTAGCCTCCCATGAGCCATCGGGGCGCTTGATATAGGTCTTGTACAACTGAATAATTTGCGGACCGACATCCGTTGCCGGAGTTGGCCCGGCCACACCATCCCCCTCACACTCCTTGATGAATTGCCCATATATCTGAGCATCACCGCCTGCGTGAATCCCAGGCTGGACCAAGAAGAAACAGCCAAATCCAAGAACCGGGATCTGGGTGGCCCCACCTTTCAAACCAGCACAGTTACCGACGACCACCTTGAGAACACGACGCTCGAATGCACCATCTGCAGTACAGCCAACTCCATTATTGGCCACACAGGTATCGGAAGCATTTTTCCAATCATGATAATCCAACAAGTCGATCTTCGTGGAGCCATCCGGCGAATAATAGATATTTCCGTCTGCGTCCGACTGCACCGAAAAGTCAGTACCCGCATACTTGATAACGCCCGTATCGCTCAGCTCCAGCGCGGCCCCCCCCCCCTCTTTCGAATAGGTGATGACATAATCCGGTGGATAATCATCTGCGCTCTTTTTGAAATCGCCCGTATAATCTCCAAACCTGGTATTCAAACCGGAAATGGCCTGCCCTACGGTATTACCAGGCTTGGTCGTGACATTTTCTCCCACCAGAGGACAGGTATGCCCCCCCCCGGCCATCAGGTCGCCCACCGTACTGGCACCGGAGCCGAAATCGAGCAACTGATAATTACCATTGGCCAAGCTTTCATCATTTGCAGCAGTTTTCAGTACCTCCAGATCACCGAACTCATAACCAAAGTAGGTACCAGGAGTATCGACACCACAGACCACGATCGGCGCCAGATCACAGGGGGCTGCGGTAGGGCTGGGGCCGGCGGTCGCGACGGCGGCAACGGTCTTGTCACCCAAATCATCGCCAAAGACCCCCCAAAAAAACTCGGCCAGGCCATAACTGGGTACCGACACCTGCACATAGCGTGCTGGTGTTTCCTCATTACAGGATGAAAACCCATAAAAGGAATGATCGTCGTCACCATAAACGCTGGGGGCGAACTTAACCATGACAAAAGCGGCGGCCGCATCATTCCCCGTGCCCATAGCCTTGAGCAGCTCTTCGTTGCCAGGCGCTCTTGCATTGAGCGTGAAGGTCGCCAGCGCTGCCTTTTCGGCCTCGAAACAGTCATCGCTTTTGTCACCCTCCAGGCGACTCAATGTCTTCGCCCCACTCAACGCCGCCGCATCCACCGCATTCTGCAGGCGCGCCTTGTTCATCAGCATGTGCCCGCCATCCAGAGCCAGGGCGGCCATCATCAGAATTGCGGTCATGGCGACCACAACGAGAATAAGTACCGCCCCTTGTTGATTCCGGGGCAAAGCCTTGAAAGAGTGCTGACGGCGCTGCTTCATGATCAGTTTCCTCCGCTGCCGCCGCTTCCGCTTTCCACATTGATCTGAATGGGCTGAGAAACCTGCTTGGCGTTGCCGGTCACCCCGCGGAAGCCGTCCAGCACGGTCTCGGTGAGCGGGCCGTCGATGCCGGTCGGGGAAACTTCGGTGCCCGGGTTGGCGGCCTGGCGCTTGTCGGCGATCTGCTGGTAGTGGGTCTCGTAGACGCTGGTGCCCAGCGGGCCGACCCGGCCTTCCTCGAAGTGCATGCAGCCGGCCGTGGCCAGCAGCAGGAGGGAAAGGGGAAGCATGGCTTTCATGTGGTTTGTCTCCTGTGGTGTTCTGGGCTGGAGCGAAGGACTCTCCCCCTCGCTCCGGCCTCCTCCCCAAGGGGAGAGGGAGTGCTGCAACCCCTCCCTGCTCATCTCTCTCGAAAGGGAGAGAGCAAGGGCGTCAGTCGAGATCGTGGCCGAAGCGGCCTTCAGTTACGCCCAGGCTGACCGGAACCTGGCGGCCGAGCCCGCTGCCCTTGGTCTTGCCGAGCAGGTAGAACTCCTGGTCGCTGGGTTCGACGAAGCGGTCGGTGGGCAGGCTGACCGTGCGGGCGTCCACCGGTTTGGCCAGATGCGGGGTTACCAGGATCACCAGTTCGGTTTCGCCGTTGATGAACTGCTGGCTGCGGAACAGGTGGCCGAGCACAGGAATGTCGCCGAGCCCGGGGAAACGGCTGACGTAATCGCGGGTGCTCTCGCTGATCAGGCCGGCGATGGCGATGGTCTGGCCGTTGCCCAGCTCCACCGTGGTCTGCGAGCTGCGCTTGGTCAGCGAAGGGATCGTCTGGCTTACGCGCGAGGCGCTGGAAGAGCCATTCACCCCCGTGTCCATGACTACCGCATTGGTGTTGGTGAGTTCGCTCACCATGACGTTCAGGTTGAGATTGATGCGCCCCGAGTCCATCACCACCGGCACGAATTTCACCCCGACGCCGTACTCCTTGTACTCGATGGTGATGCCCTCGTCCTCGGTGACCGGCACCGGGAATTCGCCGCCGGAAATGAACTCCGCCTGCTGCCCGCTCAGGGTGGTCAGGGTGGGCTCGGCCAGCACCTTGGCCGAACCGTTGTCCTTGGCCGCCTCCAGGGTCACGTTGAAGAGGAAGTTTTCGGACAGGAACTGGCCGAAGATGCCCCGACCGTCGCCGAACAGGCTGGTCGGGTTGACCAGGCCGTCCTCGTCGAAGCCCAGGCTGGAGCCGCCGTTGTAGGCGCCGGTCTTCCAGCGGCTGGAGGAGCCGAAGTCAAGGGCGTTGAAGCGCATGTCGATGCTCTTCATCAGGCTGCGCTGCACTTCCGCGACCTTGACCTCCAACATCACCTGCTGGCTGCCGCCGATGGTGAGCAGGTTGATGACATCCAGATTCTTGGTAGGACTGGTCTTGGCGGCCTCCCCCTCGCCCTGGATGATGCTTTGCGCCTGGGCGGCGTAGGTCTTGGCCAGCTTCACCGCGGTGTCCATGGCCGCGGCGCTGCTGACCTGGCCGCGCAGCACCAGGCCGCCCTGGGAACTGAACACGGAGATCTGCTCGTTGGGCATCAGCTCGTGCAGCTTGGCCTTCAGGCCGCCGAGATCGTGCACCACTTCGAGATCCAGGGTATCGATCAACTGATCACGGCCGTCCCAGAGCAGCACGTTGGTGCTGCCCAGGGAACGGCCGAGCAGATACAACTGGTTCGGACTGGTGACCAGGATGTCGGCGATCTCCGGATTGCCAACGGAAATCTTCTTCACCGGGGCGCGTGTGGTCAGCACCCGCGACTTGTAGATCGGCACCTGGATGCTGCCGACATTCGCCGCCGGCATGGCGGTGACGGCGGGCGGCTCGGCAGCCAGATCGGCGGAAACCAGCAGTAAGCCAGCGCCCAGGGCCGACAGCAGGCCCGAGCACAGTCTGCGGATGCTATCCATGTACGACTCCTTATCGAATGACTGCCGGACTCAGCGAACCCTGGCCTGTTCCATCGCGGTACCGCGAATGATGGTGACGGCGCCCCAGTTGGGGGCGCTGCCGGTGCTGCGGCGCACCACCGGCTTGGGCGCGGGCACACGGAGCGGAACCGGAGGAACGGCCACCACGGTCGGGTTTTCCGGTTTCTTCTGATTGTCCAGCGGGTTGCGCAGGGCCAGTTGCAGGCTGCCTTCGGTCTGCGCCTTGACCAGGGTTTCCGCTTCGGCCGGGGTCATCTCCAGGGTCACCGCGCGCACTACCACCGGCTGGGTCTTGTCGGTGCTGGCGGTCTGGTCCACGGCCAGCACGCGCAGGTCCTCAAGGATGGTTTCCGCCTTGGCCTCGTCGCGACCGCCGCCACGCTTGGTGGCCAGCACGTCGACGCGGTTGCCCGGCAGGAGGAAGCCGCCGACCCCGACCACGTCGTCCACCCGCACGGTAATGGCGCGCTTGTCCTTCTCGATCAGCGAGGCCAGGGTGCTGCCGCCGAGGTGTTCGGCCAGGCGGGCAGCGCGCAGGATGTCGCCGCGCAGCGTGTCGAAGGTGGCGATCTTGCCGACGACCTTCTCGATGGCGTCGAAGGAGTCTTCCGGCACCGTGCCCTTGGGCAGGCGCACCAGGGTGACGTGTTGAGCCTCGACCATCTGCCCGAAGGGAATTTCCAGGCTGGCCACCACCACGCTCTGCAGGTTGTCGTCCGGCTTGACATCCAGACGGCTGCTCAGCCAGCTGTTGGCCAGCCAGGCGGCGCCCAGGCCGAGCAGCAGGGACAGTCCGATCAGTGTCAGGGTACGCGAGGTCATTGCGGTGTCTCCCCGTTCAGTGGGTGGCCAGGGTGACGAAGTAGTTGCGCCAGGCCCAGGTCAGTGTCGGTGGCGTGAGGGGTTGCCTGCCGTCCGCGCCTTGGTAGCGCTGGAAATCCAGCGCCATGTTCAGCAGGTCGCGGGGATGGCAGGGCAGCAGAGGGCGACTTTCCGCCCTGTGCAGGCGCTCGATGACGAAATCCACCACGTCGGGATCGTAGGGCGTGCCGAGCTTGTCGCACTCCTGGCGCCAGATCTGCCGGTACTCGTCCGGCTGCAGGTAGTCGAAATGCAGCTTGTAGCCGATGCGCCGGAGGAAGGCCTCGTCGGCCAGCTCCAGCGGATTGAGGTTGGTGGAGAACACCAGCACCAGATCGAAAGGCACCTCGCAGTGGCGGCCGCCGCCGAGGTTGAGGAAGTCCTTCTTTTCCTCCATGGGCACGATCCAGCGATTGAACAGCTCCACCGGCGCCATGCGCTGGCGGCCGAGGTCGTCGATGATGAAGATGCCGTTGCTCGCCTTGAGCTGCAGCGGCGCCTGGTACTGGCGGCAGTGCGGATCGAAGCGGATGTCCAGCATGTCCATGGTCAGCTCGCCGCCGGTGATCACGATCGGCCGGCGGCACTGCACCAGGCGGCGGTCGACGCCCTCGTCGAGGCGCAGGGTGCGCGGCTCACCCTGGGCAAGCGGCTGATGCAGCTGGGGATCGAAGATCTCCACTACCGCCTCGTTGATGGCGATGGCATGGGGAATCCAGATCGCCTCGCGGAGCAGGCGGATCAGCCGCTGGCTGATATAGGTCTTGCCGGTGCCGGGTGGCCCATAGATCATGATCGCCCGCCCGGAATTCATCGCCGGGCCGAGCTGGTCGAGCAGCCCGTCGCGCATCACGGTGCCCGTGAAGGCCTCGCGCAGGTTGTCTGCATTGACTTGGCAGCCGTGCACCGACTGCGCCTTGAGCAGCTCACGATAGCGCTCCACTGGAAAGGGCGCCGGGCCGATATAGCCGCTGCGCAACAGGGCATCCTTGGCCGAGGCGCGACCGCGCTCGGTCAGGCCATAGCGCAGACCCTGACCACCGCCCTGCCCCAGCACCTCGACACGCCCCTCCTTGCGCAGGAAGGCCAATAGCTCCTCCAGCACAGGACCGGTCAGTGCCAGGCGCTGCACCAGCCGCGGCATATCCAGCACGCCGGCATCGTGCAGATGCTTGCAGAGCAGGTCAGCCAGGAAATTCTCCGCCAGCCCGGTTTCCGCGACAGTGCGCGGTTGCGGAGCAAGATTGCGGACAGGATCGCGCTCGTCCTGAGCGGCTTTATTCTCACTCGCCAACAACATGATGGCTCACTCCCTGACTACGGGCCGAAGGGTTGCCAGAAAAGACTGATCAGCACTCCGGTGAAAATTGCGATCGCATAGGGGAAACGCTGACGGGCGGCATCGTCGGCCTGCGGCGCTATATAAGTGCGCAGACTGGCCATGGCCCAATAACGTTGTACCAAGCGAAACAGTTGCTTCTTGTAGAGCAGAGTTGACAGACCGAATATAGTGCCCACTATCAAGGTCAAAGCTACTGCAAAAATCGTTGCCATGGGCCCAAGAAATCCCCCAGCCATAGCCATAAGCTTCACATCACCCGCAGCCATGCCACCGAGCGAGTAGAAAGGCAGAAACAGCCCAAAGCCGACCAACACTCCCAACCAACAACTAATCAAGCCATTCATACCAGTCAGCGAAAATTGACAAAGCAGACTTAACACCATGCCAATCAGCACAAGAGAATTAGGAATGCGGTGACGGCAAACATCGACTACCACCGCACAACCCAAAAGAGCCAGCAGCACAACAACGATCAACAGATTATCTGAAGACATTACTGCAACCCTTACAAGACAAATCTGACGAGGTATTTCTTGGGCTTGGCAAACAAATTTAACGCATAACGGCCTCACCCAAGAATTGACCCTTCAGGAACTGTCGACTAGCGACTAGCTATTGATAACTGCAGTTATACGGCCAAGTTCATTACTGACAGCGGTTCCCAAGTTTGTGAAAGCAAGCACTACACCAAGAGTAATCAACCCCCCCGCCACTGCATACTCCACAATGGTCAGACCTTCTTCGTCCTTGATGAACTTCATTACCGAAGTCTTGATTGCTTGCAGATTCATAATTTTGCTCACCTCTTTCGAGTTTCGTTCCAGGATCGAGCGGGCTCCGTGCACCGCCTTGATGGCAGATTAGTCATAAGGCCTGAATTGAGGTTAGGAGATTTTTGCGAAGTGCTAGCATTTTTTTGCCATCATCGGGAACGCTCCCACCCCGGCAGGCCCTGTAACCATGGGATGTGGACAGGAATTGGCGGCCTTTTCCCCGCTCAACGAGCGGCCTCTCATCCGATTGCCCTCCGAGTAAAGGTCTGCAAGGCTCACGACAAATTGCCAGCATCCCGAGGGCAAGCCGGGAAGACGGAAGGACAGGAAAATGACCTCTCAGACTGCTGTGGAGATCCGCACGCCCCATACACTGCTCCACAACGCCTTGGTCCCCGCTCTTTTGCTGGTGACGGCGACGCTGCCACTGATGCCCTGGCTGCCAGGCTATTGGCACAACCAGCAGCGGATCGGCCAGGTTCTGGTGTTCTGCCTCTGCGTACTGGCAGGCGTCCTGAGCCTCAGGAGCCAGACGTCGAACTCACCTCTGCTGGGAACAGGCCCGCGTAACTGCCTGGCTGCCGTACTGCTGGCAGGGTTGACCTCGGCCCTGCTGGCGCAACATACCGACTGGGCACTGGCCGAGTTCGGCCTGGCCATTCTCAGTCTGGCTCTGGGTGGAACCGTAGCTGCGTCCCGGCGACGGCTCGGCCCCGCCCTGGACCAAGCATTGCTGGGCACTCTGACTCTGATGATTAGTTGCTTTCTGGCTCTGTATTTCTTCCTCTACTACTGGCAAGTCACCCATACCGGCACTCTCAACGCCTACAAGCTGCTCTGGGGCTTTTCCAATCCGCGCTTTCTCGCCCAGTTCCTTGCCCTGGCACTCCCTGTAATCGTTTGGCCTCTGCTGCGGGACGAAACCTCCCGTAGGGAAAAGCTGCTGGTTTCGGTCATTGCCGCGCTGGGCTGGACGCTGGCCATCACCAGCGCCGCCCGGGGCTTGGCATTGGGCATGGCCGTCGCCATGATCTGGCTGAGCCTGTCAGGAACGGCGGGACGGCGCTGGAGCATGCTGCAGCTGCGCTCCGCCGCCCTAGGGCTGCTGGTCTATCTGCTGATGCTGTCGGCCATACCGGCATGGCTGGGGGTCGAGGTGACCGAGCATGCCGCCAACCGCCTGCATACCTCGCTTTCCAGCCGCGACATTCTCTGGCCGCTGGCGCTGGAAATGATCCAGCAAAAGCCCTGGCTGGGGGTCGGCCCGATGCATTTCTCCGCACACTTCAACGTGGTGGCGGCGCATCCGCACCAGGCGATTCTTCAGATAGCCTCGGAATGGGGCATTCCCGTCGCCATCATCGTCATCGCTCTGGTATTTCTTGCGGCCCGCGCCACCTTTCGCATGCTGCGCAAGACAACCGACTCCCGTGATCCAACCGATACGCTGCGGGTTTGTCTGGCTGGTGGCATCGCAACTGTGCTGACGCTGGCCATGGTCGACGGCATCCTGGTGATGCCGAATGTGGAACTCTGGCTGGCGATCATCGCCGGCTGGCTGCTCGGACTACATCCGGCAGCCTCAGCGCCCGCCACCAGTTCTTCGATACTCCGTCGTGGCTGGCTACTGGCCCAGACTTTGGCAGCGGTATTTCTGGCTGGCATCGTATTTCGCGATCTACCCGCTCTGACCATGCAAACCGAAGGATACAGCCAAACCTTCGAGTCTCATCTGCAGCCCCGCTTCTGGATACAAGGGGTTATAGACGACCTCGACAGGGCATTGATCATCCAGCAAGATCACCGCCAGCAAAGCCGGTGAAAGCTCTGGCCAAAATTATTAATGAAAAGGAATGACACCCTGCAAAGGGCAAAACAAGGAGCATGGCTGCGAGTCTCCCTCGCACAACCAGCAAAACCCAAAAAACAGGCAAAAAAAAAGGGCGACAACGTCGCCCGAAAGTGCCTTGCGTGCTCTGGATCTGAAGGACTTTTCCTACTTCTGGTTCTGGGAGTCCTTCCAGATGAAATAACCGATTCCGCCAGCGAAGACGAACATTAATCCCACCACTCCAATTCCGGCCAGCACCACTTCATCGATAAACATGGTTGGCTCCTTCTTCTTCGCTGGTTGTCTCTTCGATGGACTCAAGGTAACTGCACCGGCGGCCGGAAAAATTGACCGTGATCAATATTGGCCGCCGACTTCAGGAGCGCATACCGAAGGACTGACATGGATCAATCGAGGTGCGGCGGGAGGTCGCGGATGGCGCGGGTTTCGGCGCCTGCAGGGACCTCGGAAGAAAACACGCAAAACTCGCAAGGAAATATGGGGATGGACTTGCAGCAATAAAAAGTTCATCCGCAATGGCAGCGGTGCAGTCCGTGAAAAATTTCGGCCGTGATTGGCCGTTGCTTTTAACATGCGAACTGCAGGGCGAACTGATTGCATGATGAAATGACTCACCGACAACAGGGTGAATATATGGCGTAATACCATGCCACCCATTACGGAAAGGCCATGCCCCTGCCCTCACGGCAGGGGCATAGTTTCAAATTTGCAACAGCAAGGTGCGGGTCTTGTCGATGGCGATCCGGGCGCGTTCGAGGGCGCTGACGCCCTGTTCGAGCAACTGGCGGGTGGGGATTTCCAGACTGAGCGGCAGGTTCGCCGGCAGGGCACGCAGCAGGCCGGGCAGGTCGCAATCGCCGTCACCGGGGAAACGCCGCTCGTTACGCGCCTGGCGCAGGATCTCGTCCATGTCGTCCGGGCGCGGCCCGGCCACGTCGCACAGCTGGGCGTAATGGATGTGTGCCGGATCGAGCCGGGCCAGATCCTCCAGGCGCGAGGCGGAGCGGTCGAAATGGAAGGCATCGACCAGCACGCAGCCGTTGGCCCGTCCGGCATTCTCGACGATGCGCATGGCTTGGCTCAGATCACGGGCGTCGGTCCAGGGCATGAACTCCAGGTGCGGGTTGAGGCCGAAGCCGGCTGCCAGGTCGCACAGGGCGGCGAAGTTGTCGGTCTGCCGCGCCTCGTCGGGATCGTTGCCGGCCACCAGCAGCTCGCTGGCGCCCAGCTCGGCGCCGGCGGCGAGGATCGGTTCGAAGTCGGCGACGCGGGTCTCCGGCCTCAGGCGCAGGATCTCCACGTCGAGCACCCGGATGCCGGTATCGCGCAGGCGCGCCAAGGTCTGCCGGCGCAGCCCGGCGTCGGCCACCAGCGGGAAGTGGTGCTCCTCGGCAGTGGCCGGCACCAGGCGCAGGCCGACATGGCTGTAGCCGGCGCGGGCGGCCACCTCCACCATCTCGGGCGGGGACAGTTCGAGCACGGTCAGGGCGGCCAGGGAAAGAATGCGTTCGCTCATGGCGGGTCTCTTCAGGGGGCGGAAATCGTAGAGCGAGCAGGCGCGCCTGCCGGCCGCCCATGACGCCGACGGGGGCGACACGAAGCGGCCAGGTCAAGGCTGCACCCTCTTGCCGTCATGGGAGGAAAGCGGCCCGGGGAGCCGGAGTCCACCGACCAAGCGAAATCTAGAACCATATTCCACTTTATCGCAAGACGCGACGTACGAAGCCGTGCGCTCAGCGCACAGCCATGATTGACGATGGAAAGCAGGCGGCCCCGACTCGACAGTGCAATCGGATTGAGACAGACGGGACTCAGCAGGGACGGATCAGGAGAACAGCTCGGACGCCTGACTGGCGTCGGACAGCTCTTCGCTGGCCGCCAGCAGGCGCGGTGCCAGCTGGTGTATGCGCGCTTCGCCGAGGCGGGCACTGGGACCGGCGAGGCTGAGCACGCCGATGGCGTGGTGATTGCGCGGGTGACGAACGATGGCCGCCATGGCCGCGGTGCCGACGGCGGAACTCTCCACCACCCAGGCATAGCCGTGCTCCCGTGCCAGGCGCAGACGTTCGAGCAGCGCGGCCTCGCTGCGCGGCGCGCTGGGGCCCAGCTCGGCCGGATCGACCGGCGTCTGCCGGGCGACCCGGGCCAGGGCCTCCGCATCGCTCATGCTGGCCAGCCAGGCATGCCCGGAGGCGGTGGAGGACAGCGGCGCGTCGCGGCCCATGTCCGGGTCGTAGCGCAGCCCGCCGCGGGCGCCCTGGGACTTGGCGATCCAGGTCAGGCGCTCGCCGTCGATCACCCCCAGGCGCACCAGTTCACCGGTTTCCTCGGCCAGGCGGTCGAGGATCGGCTGGACCACGTCCGCGCCGCTGTTGGCCAGGTAGCGGAAGCCCAGCGCCACCAGCTTGGTGGACAGCTGGTAGCGGCTGGTCTGCGGGTCCTGGCGCACGTAGCCCAGGCGGATCAGGTCGGCGAGCATGCGGTGGGTGGCGCTCTTGGGGATGTGCAACTGGTCGGCCAGGCTCTGCAGGGAGATGCCGCCGGGATCGGCGGTCAGGCTTTCCAGAAGACTCAACGCGCGTTCGATTTGACTGCCAGCCATGTTCAGCATCCAGGCGGAAAATGCCGCGATTCTAAAAGAGCCGGTCGTCTGGCGGAAACCGCGTCTTGCTCCGCGCATCCTCATGGCGGCGCACGGAGCGCCGGGCACGCAGGATCTCCGGCGAGACTCAGCGCTTCTTCTTCGGCTTGCCGGCCGGCTTCTTCTTTTTCCCCTGCGGCAGCGGCAGGGCCTCGGCGAAGGCCTGGCGCACGTCGTTCAGGCGTTTCTCGTGCAGGTCGTGGATGCGCTTGCTGCGCTCGCTGCTGAAGTCGATCAGTTTGTCGTCGGAGCTCATGGCTGCGGATGCACCTGGCGGAAGGTCAGATTCAGGCGTGGCGCGCAGAACCTGCGCGTCTTCGCCACCCGATGCTGCCAATGATGCTGTGTCGCGCCGGCCATGACCAGCAGGGAGCCGTGCTCGAGCAGCAGCGAATGGGCGATGCGGCTCTGGCCGATCCGGCGCAGGTCGAAGCGCCGCGCGCCGCCCAGGCTGAGCGAAACGATCAGCGGATCGCGCCCCAGTTCGGCCTCGTCGTCGCTGTGCCAGCCCATGGAGTCCCGGCCATCACGGTAATGGTTGAGCAGCACGCCGTTCAGCGGCTGGCCGACGAGCGCCTCGACGGCTGCGCGGATCTCCGCCAGAAGCGGTGTCCAGGGCAGCGGCCGGTGGGTCAGCCCGGAGTAACGATAGGCGGCATCGCCATACCAGGCGACCTGGCGCGGCACCGGATAAAGGCGCCCGTACAAGCGCACCTGCGGCTGCTCCCAAGGCGTCTCCGCCAGCAGGAAAGCCAGCCAGCGGTCGGCGCTGGCGCCGTCCAGCCAATCGGGCAGGTAATGCAGTTCGGCATCGGGCAGGTCGAGGGGAACGGCGTCGAACAGCGGCATGGCACGGAGAGCGGCAAACGGGGAAGGCCCATGCTACACCGACCGGCACAGGCAAGCCGAGCAGCGAGGACTACGCTTTCTCCAGGGGGCTGTTGACGTCGATCTACCCAGGGCATTCCGTTACCATACCGGCCTTTTTACAGCGGAGACAGGCATGGTGCAGCAATATCAACCGGGGCAGCGCTGGATCAGCGACAGCGAGGCGGAACTCGGGCTCGGAACCATTCTCACCGCGGATGGCCGGCTGCTCACAGTGCTCTATCCGGCCACCGGCGAAACCCGCCAGTACGCCCAGCGCAATGCGCCCCTGACCCGCGTGCGCTTCGCCCCGGGTGACGAGATCACCCACTTCGACGGCTGGAAGATGACCGTCCGCGAGGTCGAGGACCACGACGGCCTGCTCATCTACCACGGCCTCGACGAACAGAATCAGGGCCGCAGCCTGCCGGAAACCCAGCTGTCCAACTTCATCCAGTTCCGTCTGGCCAGCGACCGCCTGTTCGCCGGGCAGATCGATCCGCTGTCCTGGTTCGGCCTGCGCTACCACACCCTGGAACACCGCAGCCGCCTGCTGCAGTCCTCGCTCTGGGGGCTGTCCGGCGCCCGCACCCAGCCGATCGCCCACCAGCTGCACATCGCCCGCGAGGTCGCCGACCGCGTCGCCCCGCGCGTGCTGCTGGCCGACGAGGTGGGCCTCGGCAAGACCATCGAGGCCGGCCTGGTCATCCATCGCCAGCTGCTCTCCGGCCGCGCCGGCCGGGTGCTGATCCTGGTTCCGGAGAACCTCCAGCACCAGTGGCTGGTGGAGATGCGCCGGCGCTTCAACCTGGAGGTGGCGCTGTACGACGCCGAGCGCTTCGCCGCCAGCGACGCCAGCAACCCCTTCGAGGACACCCAGCTGACGCTGGTCTCCCTGGAATGGCTGACCACCGCCGGGCACGCCCAGGACGCCGCCTTCGCCGCCGGCTGGGACCTTCTGGTGGTGGACGAGGCGCACCACCTGGTCTGGCACCCGGAGCAGCCGAGCGCCGAATACGCGCTGGTCGAACAGCTCGCCCAGGTCATTCCCGGCGTGCTGCTGCTCACCGCCACCCCCGAACAGCTCGGCCAGGAGAGCCACTTCGCCCGCCTGCGCCTGCTCGACCCCGACCGCTTCCACGACCTCGAGGCCTTCCGCGCCGAGAGCGCCAACTACCGTCCGGTGGCCGAGGCGGTGCAGGAGCTGCTCGACCAGGGCCGCCTCTCCGAGCAGGCCCACGCGGTCATCCACGGCTTCCTCGGCGCCGAGGGCGAGGCGCTGCTCGCCGCGGTCAGCGACGGCGACATCCAGGCCAGCGCGCGCCTGACCCGCGAGCTGCTCGACCGCCACGGCACCGGCCGCGTACTGTTCCGCAACACCCGCGCCGCAGTGCAGGGCTTCCCCGAGCGCCAGCTGCACCCCTACCCGCTGCCGAGCCCGGACGAGTATCTGGAGCTGCCGGTCGGCGAGCACGCCGACCTGTATCCGGAGGTGAGCTACCAGGCCCAGCAGGAGGATGGCGGCGACGAGAACCGCTGGTGGCGCCTCGACCCGCGGGTCGAGTGGTTGATCGACACCCTGAAGATGCTCAAGAAGGTCAAGGTGCTGGTGATCTGCGCCCATGCCGAGACCGCACTGGACCTGGAGGACGCCCTGCGGGTGCGCTCCGGCATTCCGGCCACGGTGTTCCACGAGGGCATGAGCATCCTCGAGCGCGACCGCGCGGCGGCCTACTTCGCCGACGAGGAGTTTGGCGCCCAGGTGCTGATCTGCTCGGAAATCGGCAGCGAGGGGCGCAACTTCCAGTTCGCCCACCATCTGGTGATGTTCGACCTGCCGGCCCACCCGGACCTGCTCGAACAGCGCATCGGCCGCCTTGATCGCATCGGCCAGAAGCACAGCATCCAGCTGCACGTGCCCTATCTGGAGAACAGCGCCCAGGAGCGGCTGTTCCAGTGGTACCACCAGGCGCTGAACGCCTTCCTCGCCACCTGCCCCACCGGCAACGCCCTGCACCACCAGTTCGGCCCGCACCTGCTGCCGCTGCTGGAAGGCGGCGACGATGGCGAGTGGCAGGACCTGCTGGATGCGGCCTGCGCCGAACGCGAACGTCTGGAAAGCGAGCTGCATGCCGGCCGCGACCGCCTGCTGGAACTCAACTCCCGCGGCGGCGGCGAGGGCGATGCACTGGTCGAGGCCATCGAGGAACAGGACGACCAGTACGCCCTGCCGATCTACATGGAAGAGCTGTTCAACGCCTTCGGCATCGACAGCGAGGACCATTCGGAGAACGCGCTGATCCTGCGTCCCAGCGAGAAGATGCTCGACGCCAGCTTCCCGCTGGGCAGCGACGAGGCGGCGACCGTCACCTACGACCGCAACCAGGCCCTGGCCCGCGAGGACATGCAGTTCCTCACCTGGGAACATCCCATGGTGCAGGGCGGCATGGACCTGGTGCTGGCCGGCTCGATGGGCAACACCGCGGTGGCGCTGATCAAGAACAAGGCGCTCAAGCCCGGCACCGTGCTGCTCGAACTGCTCTACGTCAGCGAGGTGGTGGCACCGCGCGCCCTGCAGCTCGGCCGCTTCCTGCCGCCGCTGGCACTGCGCTGCCTGCTCGACCCCAACGGCAACGACCTGGCGCCGAAGGTCGCCTTCGACACCCTCAACGACCAGCTGGAAAGCGTGCCGCGCGGCAGCGCCAACAAGTTCGTGCAGGCCCAGCGCGACGTGCTGGCCAGGCAGATCAACGCCGCCGAGGCCAAGATCGCGCCGCGCCATGCCGAACGCGTCACCGAGGCCCGGCAGCGCCTCAAAGCCAGCCTCGACGAGGAACTGGCCCGCCTGAGCGCGCTCCAGGCGGTCAACCCGAGCGTGCGCGACAGCGAACTGGAAGCCTTGCGCCAGCAGCGCGAGGACGGCCTGGCCATGCTCGACAAGGCCGCCCTGCGCCTGGAGGCGATCCGCGTGATGGTGGCCGGCTGAGGCCGCGCGCCCGCCATTGGCGTGCCCATGGTGGAAAACGCTGCGCGGTTTTCCACCCCACTCAGCTGCGTACGGGTGAAACCCGCCCTACGTCTTCACGAGAAAGCGCTTATCCCTCCAGCTGCCGCAACAGGACGAGGAAAGCTTCCTCGTCGAGCACCTTGACCCCCAGCTCGCCGGCCCTGGCCAGCTTCGAGCCGGCGCCGGGACCGGCGACCACGCAGGCGGTCTTCGCCGAAACCGAGCCTGCCACCTTGGCGCCGAGACTTTCCAGCTTCGCCTTGCCTTGCTCGCGGCTCATGGACTCCAGGGTGCCGGTCAGCACCCAGGTCTGTCCGGCCAGCGGCAGGCCCTCGGCGCAGCGGCGCTCACTCTCCCAGTGCATGCCGAACTCGCGCAGCTGCGCCTCGATGGCACAGGCGCGCTCGACATTGGTGGGAACGGCGAAGAACTCGCGCAGCGCCTGCCGGGCCTTCTCGCTCAGCCCCTTGGTCACGCTCAGGCTCAGCCAATCCTGGCTGAGCTCGATCACCGCCTCCAGGCTGCCGGCCGCCTCGGCGAGCTTCTTCGCCCCGGTGGCGGCGATGCCCGGGATGCCCAGCTTGTCGAGCAGGTCGCCCAGACTGGCGCAGGCGGCGAACTCCGCATGCAGCCCGCCCTCCTCCTGCAGCTCGAGGCCGCGCGCCAGCAGTTGCCCGATCACCGTGCGGTTGTGCTCGTCCTCGAAGAAGCTGTGGATCTCGTGGGCGACCTCCAGGCCGACGTCCGGCAGCCAGGTGAGGACCTCAGGCAAGGCCTTCTCGATACACGCCAGCGACCCGAGGGCGCGGGCCAGCCGCTTGGCGGTCTCCTCGCCGACGTCGGGAATGCCGAGGGCATAGACGAAGCGCGCCAGGCTCGGCTTGCGGCTGGCGGCGATGGCGGTCAGCAGATTGTTGCTGGAAACCTCGGCGAAGCCATCCAGCACCACCAGTTGCTCGAAGGTCAGGGTGTAGAGATCGGCCGGCGACTTCACCAGGCCGGTGTCCACCAGTTGCTCGACGATCCGCTCGCCGAGGCCGTCGATGTCCATGGCGCGCCGCGAGACGAAGTGGACGATCGCCTGCTTGAGCTGGGCCTGGCAGGCCAGCCGGCCGACGCAGCGGTAGATCGCTCCCTCGCTGAGCGCGGCCTTGCCCTTGCCGCGCCTGACCAGCTGGGTGCGCTCCACCGCCGAGCCGCACACCGGGCACCGCTGCGGCACCTCGACGGGACGGGCGTCGGCCGGGCGGCGCTCGGGCACCACCTGCACGATCTGCGGAATCACATCGCCGGCGCGGCGGAGGATCACCGAGTCGCTGATACTCACACCGAGACGCGCCACCTCGTCCATGTTGTGCAGGGTGGCGCTGGACACCGTGACGCCGCCCACCTGCACCGGCCTCAGGCGCGCCACCGGGGTGATGGCGCCGGTGCGGCCGACCTGGAAATCAACGCCGAGCAGTTCGGTGATTTCCTCCTGAGCCGGGAACTTGTAGGCGATGGCCCAGTGCGGGGTCCGGGCACGGAAGCCCAGCTCGCGCTGCCAGTCCAGGCGGTTGACCTTGAACACCACGCCGTCGATGTCATAGGCCAGGCTCTGGCGGCGCTCGCCAATGGCACGGTAATACTCCAGGCAACCCTGGACGCTCTCTGCCAGCTTCAGCTCGCGGCTGGTCGGCAAACCCCAGCGCTTCAGGGCCTCGAGAACTCCGGCATGGGTTTCCGGCAATCCACTCCCATCGACCCGGCCGACCCCATAGCAGCAGAACTCCAGCGGCCGGCTGGCGGTGATCCGCGGATCGAGCTGGCGCAGGCTGCCGGCGGCGGCGTTGCGCGGGTTGGCGAAGGACTTGGCGCCGCTCTCGACGGCGCGGGCGTTGAGCGCCTCGAAGCCGGCGAGGGGCATGTAGATCTCGCCGCGCACCTCGAGCAGCGCCGGCCAGCCCTTGCCGTGCAGGCGGAGCGGGACGTTGCGCACGGTGCGCACGTTGGCGGTAATGTCCTCGCCGGTGCTGCCGTCGCCACGGGTGGCGCCGCGTACCAGTTGGCCGTTCTCGTAGAGCAGGCTGACCGCCAGGCCGTCCAGCTTGGGCTCGCAGCTGTACTCGACCGTCTCGATGCCCCGGTCCAGGCTTTTGCGCACGCTGCGGTCGAAGTCGAGCAGATCCGCTTCCGCGAAGGCGTTGCCCAGGCTGAGCATGGGCAGCTCGTGGCGCACCTGGCCGAAAGCCGCCAGGGCCTCGCCGCCGACGCGCTGGGTCGGCGACTCGGGAGTGACCAGCTCGGGATGCTCGGCCTCCAGGGCCCTGAGTTCGTTGAACAGGCGGTCGTACTCGGCATCCGGCACGCTCGGCGCATCGAGCACGTAATAGCGGTAGTTGTGTTCGTCGATCTCGCTGCGCAGCCGGGCGATGCGTTCGGCGGCGGTCTGGGCGTCGGTCATGGCGATGGTTTCCGGAAAACGAAAAGAGCAGCCGTGGCTGCTCGAAGGGGTGCGCTGGGGATTGCCGGAGACGGCTTCAAGGCCGCCGGGGGATCGCTGCGCCTGGCAGCCGATCCTCCCGGGGCTGACGAAAGATCCGGGCTCAGCGCTTGTGGGTCAGTTGCCGGCGTTCGAATTCGACGATGCGCTGACGATAATGCTCGATGGTCTGGGCGGTCATCACGCTGCGCTGGTCGTCCCGCAGCTCGCCGCTCAGCTCCTGGGCCAGCTTGCGGGCGGCCGCCACCATCAGGTCGAAGGCCTGCTTCGGATGGCGCGGGCCGGGCAGGAGGAGGAAGAAGCTGACCGCCCGGGTGCTGAAGTGGTCGATGTCGTCGAGATCGAAGGTGCCGGGCTTGAGGGCGTTGGCCATGGAGAACAGCACCTCGCCGTTGCCGGCCAGGCTTTCGTGGCGATGGAAGATGTCCTTGTCGCCGAAGCGCAGGCCGCTTTCGAGGATGCTCTGCAGCAGCGCCGGCCCCTTGAAACCCGCCTCGTCCCGCGACACCACGATAATGACCAGGTACTCCTCGACCGGCAGCGACTCCCGCGACGCGCTGCGCTCGGGCTGCCCGGCCCTGCGCGGCTCGCTCTTCGGCTCCGCCCTGCGCGGCCTGGGCGCGGGCTCGGCCGCCGGACGGACCGGCTCGTCGAGCTCCAGCCCGAGGTCATCCGTCTCCAACTCCTCGTCGAGGTGCCGCCGGCTCAGCCCGCGGGCGCTCAGCGAGGGCAGGTTTTCCTCGTCCGGATCGAAGGAATTCCCTTGCGGAAAATCGATCGACCGCGCGGGCCCCAGCAGTTCGCTGCTTTCGCCGACCGCTTCGGGCGCTTGGGGCGCATCGGCAACATTGCGCTCGAGCTTGAACTTGAGCTTGCCCTTGCTGCCCCGCATGCGCCGCCATCCATCGAACAGGATGCCGCCGATGACGACGATGCCAATGAGGATCAGCCACTCACGCAGACCGATTTCCATGAAATCCACAACCCCTGAACTGATTTGACAAAAAGGACTTCCTATCCCGTACAAAAAAGGGCGTCCCACCCTTCCACAAACGTGGCGACTGCATGTTCTGCAGTGTTTTCCACGCGTACCGAAAATTGCCCATTAAGCTAGCATGCCCTATCCGTGGATTGTACCGCCGGCCGCCGCATTCCCGTGAGAGGGAAGATCCTGCAATACATTCGCCTCAGAGGCCCGCCAGCGCCACTGCCTCCTCCACGTCCACCGCCACCAGACGCGAACAGCCCGGCTCGTGCATGGTCACGCCCATCAACTGGTCGGCCATCTCCATGGCGATCTTGTTGTGGGTGATATAGATGAACTGCACCTTTTCCGACATTTCCTTGACCAGCCTGGCGTAGCGCCCGACGTTGGCATCGTCCAGCGGCGCGTCCACCTCGTCGAGCATGCAGAACGGCGCCGGGTTGAGCTGGAAGATGGCGAACACCAGCGCCAGCGCGGTCAGCGCCTTCTCGCCGCCGGAGAGCAGATGGATGGTGCTGTTCTTCTTGCCCGGCGGGCGCGCCATGATGGCTACCCCGGTATCGAGTAGATCCTCGCCGGTAAGTTCCAGATAGGCGTGGCCCCCGCCGAAAACTTTCGGGAACAGCGCCTGCAGGCCGGCATTGATCTGTTCGAAGGTGTCCTTGAAGCGGTTGCGGGTTTCCCGGTCGATCTTGCGGATGACGTTTTCCAGGGTTTCCAGGGCTTCCACCAGGTCGGCGTTCTGCGCATCCAGATACTGCTTGCGCTCGGACTGCTGGCGGTATTCGTCGATGGCCGCCAGGTTGATCGCGCCGAGGCGCTGGATGCGCGCCGCGACGCGCTCCAGCTCCGCCTCGCAGTCCGCCTCGCGGGCCTCGGCGGGGAGCGTGCCGAGCAGCTCGTGGAGGGCCTGGCCATCCTCCTGCAACTGCTCCTGCAGAGCCTTGCGCCGCACGCTGAGGGCCTGCCACTCGAGGCGCTGCTGCTCCAGCTGGCCGCGCAGCAGCTGGGCCTGCTGCTCGGCCTGGCCGCGGCGCTTCTCCACCTCGCGCAGCCCGCGCTCGGCGTCCTCCAGGGCCAGGCCGGCCTGGCGCAGCTCCTCCTCGACGGCCAGCCGTCGCTCGAGCAGCTCCTCGAGCTTCATGCGCAGCTCCTCCAGCGGCGCCGCGCCCTCCTCCAGATCCAGGCCGAGCTGCTCGCGACGCTCCCGGGCGCGCTCGAACTGCCGTTCGAGGCGCTCCAGGGACTGCCGGGTGGAATCGCCGCGGGCCTGCAGCGAGCCGAGCCGCACGGCCAGCTGGTGCGCCTGGTCCTTGTGCGAGCGGGCCTCCTGGCGCAGGCGCTCGAGGCCCTCGCGCAGGGCGTCGCGGCCGGCCAGCAGCTGCTCGCGGCGCTCGTTGTCCGCGGCCATGGCATCCAGCGCATCCTGCAGCTTCAGGCGGCACTCGCCCAGCTGCTCGATCTCCAGGGCGCGCTGCTCGCCCAGCTCGGCGAGTTCCTCGTCGAAGCGGCGACGGCGCAGCAGCAGCTGTTCGGCCCGCGCCTGCAGGGCCGACAGCCGGGCCTTCAGCTCGCCCTGCTGGCGGGCCTCCTTCTGCAGACGCCGGCGCAGCCCCTCACGGCTCTCCTCCTGCTGGCAGCGCGCCTCGTTCATGGCGAGCAGGCGCGCCTCCAGTTCGGCCAGGCGCGCCTCGAGTTCGTCGCGCCCGGCCTGCAGGCGCTCCAGCTCCTGGCCACGGGCGAGCAGCCCGGATTCGGCGTCGCTGGCCCGGCGCACGCGCAGGAAGTGGCGGCCGAGCCAGTAGCCGTCGCGGCTGATCAGACTTTCGCCCTCGCTCAGGGAGGGCCGCCGCTGCAGGGCCTCGGCGAGGTGCTCCACCGTCATCACCCGGCCCAGCCAGGGCGCCAGGTCGGCGCCGCCCTCGACCTTGTCGAGCAGGCTGCCGGCCAGACAGGTGGCGCCCGGCGCCGGGGCGAGCAGGTGCAGCTCGCCCTGGGCGAAGGCGTCCAGGTCAAGACCGGCGAAGTCCTCCACGAGCGGCGCCTGCAGATCGGCGCCGAGCACGGTTTCCACCGCCAGCTCCCAGCCGGGCGTCACCCGCAGCCCCTCGGCCAGCCGCGGACGATCCTCCAGGCGCTGCCCGCGCAGCCATTCGGCGACCCCCTGGCCGGGGTCCAGCGCCGCCTGCTGCAGGGCCTCCAGGGAGGCGATCCGTCCGTTCAGGCGCTGCAGCTCGCCCTGGACCTGCTGCTGTTCCTGGGTCGCCTGCTGCAGCTCGCCGCGCAGCCGCTCGAGGGTTTCGCCCAGGGCCGCCTCGGCGGCGCCCAGCTCTTCCTGGGTCAGCTCGCCGAGCGCCAGCTGCTCGGCCAGCTCGGCGATGCCGGCCTCCTGCGGGTCGTCCGCCAGCTGGGCGCGCTCGTCACCGAGGCGGCGCTCGCGCTCCAGCAGGCGCTCGAGGCTCTGCTCCAGCTGCTGGATGTGCGCCTGCTGCACCTCGGCGCTGCGCCGCGCTTCCGAGGAGTGCTGGTGGAAGCCGTCCCACTGCTCCTGCCAAGCCTGCATGGAGGACTCCGCCTCTTCCAGGCGGGCGGCACTCTCCTCGGCAGCAGCCGCGGCGACTTCCCGCTCGGGCTCGAGCATGGCCAGCTCCTCGTCGAGCTCGGCCAGCAGGCGGCGGTCCTGGTCGAGGTGGGCGGCGGTTTCCTGACGGTTCTTCTCCGCCTCCTGCAGATCGTTCTGCAACTGGCGCAGACGCTGCTGGCCGTGCTGGATGCTCTGCTCGACCCGGCCGATGTCGGCGCCCAGCGAATAGAAGCGGCCCTGCACCTGCTGGAAGCGCTCGGCGAGTCCGTGGTGCTCGTCGCGCAGGCGCTCGATGCCGGCGTCGGCATTGCGCTGCTCGGCGATCAGCGCCTCGAGGGCGACCTCCTGGTCGCCGATGACCTGCTCGCGCTGGCCGACCTGCTCGTTCAGCGCCCGCCAGCGCAGGGCGGCGAGCTGGGCCTTGAGGCGGCGCTCCTCGGCCTTGCATTCCTGGTACTTCTCGGCGGCCTGGGCCTGGCGCTGCAGGCGCTCGAGCTGGCGCTCCAGTTCCTCGCGCAGGTCGGAGAGGCGCGCCAGGTTCTCCTCGGTGCGGCGGATGCGGTTCTCGGTCTCGCGACGGCGCTCCTTGTACTTGGAGATGCCGGCGGCTTCCTCGATGAAGTTGCGCAGATCCTCGGGACGGGCCTCGATCAGCCGGGAAATCATGCCCTGCTCGATGATCGAGTAGCTGCGCGGCCCCAGGCCGGTGCCGAGGAAGATGTCGGTGATGTCGCGGCGGCGGCACTTCACCCCATTGAGGAAGTAGGCGCTCTGCCCGTCGCGGGTCACCCGTCGGCGAATGGAGATTTCCGCATAGCCGGCATATTCGCCGGTGAGGCTGCCGTCGCTGTTGTCGAAAATCAGCTCGATGGAAGCCTGGGTCACCGGCTTGCGGCTGTTCGAGCCGTTGAAGATGACGTCGGTCATCGACTCGCCGCGAAGGTTCTTCGCCGAGCTCTCGCCCATCACCCAGCGGACGGCATCGATGATGTTGGACTTGCCGCAGCCGTTGGGACCCACCACCGCCGCCATGTTGCTCGGGAAGCTTGCCGTGGTGGGGTCGACGAAGGACTTGAAACCGGCCAGCTTGATGCTCTTAAGGCGCATGGCAGGTCTCGGGCAGGCCGTGTCTGGCAGGGGGCGTGAAGAGGAAGCGGTCGGGAGCCGGCGGGATCATGGCTGGAGTTGGGGTTCGTCGGGTGCGTGCAGGGCGCGAAGTCTAGCACAGGGGCCTGCCCGGGCAGCGCCGACGTCGCGCGACCAAGGTCGCAGGAAGCACTATCCTGGTGCAGACAGAGCGGGCATGCGCCCCTTTCGCTCAACCTCCGGTCATGCTCATGAAGCGCACTACCTGCACCTGGGCGTCGGCCTCGAAGTGATGGCGCTCGGGCTTGAGCTGCAGGGCGTCGACCAGGGCCTGGCGCAGCCGTTCGGAGTCGCCGGGATGGGTGCGCATCAGGGTCTTCAGGTCGAGCGCACCCTCGTGGCCGAGACAGAGCACCAGCTTGCCCTCGGCGGTGACCCGCACGCGGTTGCAGGCGCCACAGAAGTTGTGGCTGTGCGGCGAGATGAAGCCGACCTGAGTCTGGCTGCCGACCACCTGCCAGTAGCGCGAGGGGCCGCCGCTGACGTGGCTGCTGCGCACCAGGGTGAAGCGTTCCTCGATGCGCCGGCGCACCTCGTCGCTGGAGCAGAGGGTCTCGCTGCGCCTGTGGCTGGAGATGCCGCCGAGCGGCATCTCCTCGATGAAGCTGATGTCCAGGCCGCGCGCCACGGCGAACTCGACCAGCTCGAGCACCTCGTCGTCGTTGCGGCCCTTCTGTATCACACTGTTCAGCTTGAGCCGCGCGAAGCCCGCGGCACGGGCCGCCTCGATGCCGGCAAGGACCTGGTCGAGCTTGTCGCGGCGGGTGAAGGCGGCGAAGCGCTCGGGGCGCAGCGAGTCGAGGCTGATGTTGAGGCGCCGGACCCCGGCCGCGCGCAGGTCGCCGGCCATGAACGGCAGCTGCGAGCCGTTGGTGGTCATGGCCAGGTCTTCCAGCTCCGGGCGCGCGCCCAGGCGCTCCAGCAGGCCGAGCAGGCCCCTGCGCACCAGCGGCTCGCCGCCGGTGATGCGGATGCGCCTGACGCCGAGGCCGATGAAGGCGTCCGCCACGTCGTAGAGCTCCTCCAGGCTGAGGATCTGCTCGCGCGGGGCGAACACCATGTTCTCGCTCATGCAGTAGGTGCAGCGGAAATCGCAGCGATCGGTCACCGACAGGCGCAGGTAGGTGATGCGGCGTCCGAAGGGATCGACCAGTTCGGCATTGGACATGGCGTAGTTCACTCTCACCGGCCTGTATTGCACCGCTCCGCGGGACCAGGCCGGATCGCTCGCATCCTCGAGCCGGTTATGATCGGGGCCGGCGATGTCAGCCATCATTGACCCTTTGCACAATGAAAGCAGGATGTGCGCCAACCGGCCAGTCCGGCGGACAGGCGCAGCGAACGAGGTGGCACATGGACAAGAACAGCTGGCGCGAGCGCCTCTACATCATCGTCTTCTTCAGCGACACGCCGGCCGGCCGGCAGTTCGATATCGCGCTGCTGCTGGCCATCTTCGCCAGCCTGGTGGTGGTGATGCTCGACAGCGTGCAGAGCTACGACCACTACGGCGAACTGTTCTACGCCCTGGAATGGAGCTTCACGATGCTCTTCGCCGCCGAATACCTCCTGCGCATCGCCATCCACCCCAGGCCGTCACGCTACATCTTCAGCTTCTACGGCGCCGTCGACCTGCTGGCCGTGCTGCCGGCCGTCCTCGCCCTGCTGTTTCCCGAGGCGCAGTACCTGCTGATTATCCGGGTCATGCGCATGCTGCGGGTGTTCCGCGTGCTGAAGCTCTTGCCCTATCTGAGCCAGGCGAACTTCCTGCTCGTCGCGCTGCGCGGCAGCCGGCAGAAGATCATCGTCTTCCTGTTCAGCGTGACCACCCTGGTGATCGTCTTCGGCACCCTGATGTATGTGATCGAAGGACCGGAGCATGGCTTCACCAGCATTCCCGCCAGCATCTACTGGGCGGTGGTGACCATGACCACGGTCGGCTACGGCGACATTACGCCGAAGACCCCGCTGGGCCAGGCCATGGCCACCCTGGTGATGATCACCGGCTACTCGGTGATCGCCGTGCCCACCGGGATCTTCACCGCCGAACTGGCCAGCGCGATGCAGCCGGAGCGGCTGCACCAGACTTGCCCGACCTGCGAAAAGGGCGTCCACGAGCCCGATGCCGCCTATTGCAGCCGTTGCGGCAATGCCTTGTTTCCCCACCGCCCGGAATCCGTACCGGAGGCCAGCGAGGAGGAGCTGCACGGCTGACGCCCGGCCGCTCAGCGCGCCGGATGGCGGCTGCGCAGCCCCGGCGGCACGCTCGGCCCCTCGACCGTCTCCCAGGGTCCGTTCGGCCGCCCGGAGCTGTACCAGCCGTCGTTCCAGCGGTAGTACAGGCGCTCCCGGTAGTACAGCGGCCGGCCCTTCACCACGTAGACCCCCAGGCTGTTGTCCCAGTAGGCGTCGACATCCGGCGGCGGCGCGTAGCGCGGATGGTTGCCGCCCCGGCTCTGCTGCGGACTGGCAGCCTTGGGGGAGGAAGGCAGGGCCTTGATCGTCTGGCTCGGCTGCCTCGGAACCTGCGCCGGCGGCCGCTGCACGGGAGGACGCTGGGTCGGCGCCGGACGCGGCTCGGGTGGATGGTCGTAATCCTGATGGGCACAGGCGACCAGCAGCAGGGTCAGGCCGAGCATGCCGAACGGACGCAGGTGGCGCGGCAGCCCGGCGGACCTCGCCGGGAACGGGGAACGGATCTTCATCAGTCCTCTCCGGGGACGCGCCCTGAGGGCGCGTCGGCTCGATCGATGGTCAGGGCGTATTCGCCCGATGCCTTGGCGTTCACCGCATCGAGCTGGCCGACCCAGTCGCCCGCGGTGGGATTTCCGGCCCGCGAGACCCGGGCGACCAGCTGCACCTCGGCGAAGTTCGACAACCTGAGCTGCGGCATCATCGCATCGGCGTCGCTCAGGGCGACCTGCGCCGGCAGGTCGGCCACACGCAGGCGCTCGACCGCCAGCGGCATCGGCGGACCGGAAACGGCACGGGCGAAGACGAATACGCTGTCGTCCGGCTGCACCTTGCCGGCCAGCTCCGGCGCCAGGGCGACGCTGACCTTCAGCTCGACCTGACTGGCCGTCGCTGGCGCGCTTTCCGGCATGCCGGCCTGCTCGCGGGCGCGGGCGATGCCGCCGACGATGGCCGCCCGCGACGGATCGCCCTCGGGCAGGATCGCCACCAGGCGCTCCCAGTAGCCGGCGGCATCGGCGAAGCGGCGCTCCTCGAAGGCGGCGATGCCCAGCAGGCCGAGGCTGGTGACTTCGGCCGGGTCAGCGGCCAGCGCCTCATCGGTCAATGCCTGCATCTGCGGATTCCAGCGCTTGCCTTCGGCGAAATACAGCGCCTGGGCCCACTGACCGAGGATCTCCGGCGGCCGCTGGGCCAGCCGGGCGGCCTGCTCGAAAGCCCGCACGGCATCGACCGGACGCTCCTGGGCCATGTAGGTGCGGCCGAGGAAATACCAGCCCTCGGCGGAGTCCGGCTGGACCTTGACTGCCTCCTCCAGACGGGCAGTCATCTCCTCGAGGGTCTTCGGCTGTTCGTCGAACTGGCGGGCCAGATCGAGCTTGTCGCTGGCGCCCCAGTGCAGGTACAGGCCGTAGCCGAGCAGCGGCACCAGCAGCGCCACCGCCATCGGCACGGCCTTGCCCAGCGAGGCGCGACGCTGTCCCTCGCCGTCCGCCGTATCGGCCAGCAGCTCGCGGGCCGCCTCGGCGCGGCCGTCCTCCAGTTGCCCGGCATCCAGGGTGCCGGCCGCGCGCTGCGCCTCCAGCTCGGCCAGACGCTCCTCATAGAGCGCCACGTTGAGCGCGGTGCGGTCCTCCTCAGCCTGGACGCGGCGGCCGCGCACCACGGGAAGCAGCAGAAAGGCCAGGGCCAGCAGCAGCAGCAGGCCGGCGGCGATCCAGAAGTCGATCATGGGTCTTTTTTGTCCAGCAGGGTGGCAAGGCGCTCGCGCTCGGCCGGGGAAAGGGTGTTCGACGCGGAAGTGGCGACACTGCGCCGACGCCGGACGAGAATCATCGCCAGCACGCCGAAACCGATCGCCAGCAGGCCCGCCGGGCCGTACCAGAGCAGCATCGTCCGGGCGTCGAGCGGCGGCTTGTAGCGGACGAAGTCGCCGTAGCGGGCCACCAGGTAGTCGACGATCTGCTCGTCGCTCTGCCCTTCGCCGAGCATCCGGTAGATCTCCCGGCGCAGGTCCATGGCGATGGGCGCGTCGGAGTCGGCGATGTTCTGGTTCTGGCACTTCGGACAGCGCAGCTCCTCGATCAGGCCGCGGTAGCGCTCGCGCTCGGCGTCGCTCTTGAATTCGTAGGTGTCGATGGCGGCATGGGCAGTCATGCTCAGCGCCAGGCCGAGCAGTGCAGCGCGGATCAAGGCTCTCATTCGTCCAGCAGCTCCTGGTAGCGCGCGGCAAGCTGCTCGCGCCAGACCCGCTCGTCGATCACCCCGACGAACTTATGGCGGATGATGCCGTGCCTGTCGATGAGGAAGGTTTCCGGCGCGCCGTAGACGCCCAGGTCCAGGCCGAGGCTGCCCTGCTCGTCGCGGATGTTCAACTGGTAGGGGTTGTGGAACTCCTTCAGCCATTTCAGCGCGCTGGCGTTGTCGTCCTTGTAGTTGACGCCGACGATGTTCACGCCGCGCCGGGCCAGTTCGTTGAGCACCGGATGCTCGACCTTGCACGACACGCACCAGGTCGCCCAGACGTTGACCAGCGCCGGCCGGCCCTGGAGATCGGCGACGCCGAGGGTGCGCTCCGGCTGCTCCACGGCGGGCAGGGAGAACGCCGGGAACGGCTTGCCGATCAACGCCGAGGGCAGCTCGGCGGGATCGAGGAACAGGCCGCGATAGAGGAAGGCCGCGATGCCCAGGAAGAGCACCAGCGGCAACAGGAATATCGCTCGTTTCACCTTCAGGCTCCTTGTCCGGCCAGGCCCAGGGCCTCGCGCACGCGGGTCTTGACCTTGACCCGATAACGCCGGTCGCAGGCCGCCAGCGCTGCGCCGAAGGCCATCATCAGGCCCCCCAGCCAGATCCAGCGGACGAACGGCTTGATATGCAGGCGGACCGCCCAGGCGCCGTTTTCCAGCGGCTCGCCGAGGGCGACGTAGAGATCGCGGGTGAAACCGGCGTCGATGCCGGCCTCGGTCATCGGCATCCGCTGCACGGTGTAGAGACGCTTCTCCGGGTGCAGCACGGCCACCTCGTCATCGCCGTCGAAGACGCGGACGCTGGCCCGGTCGGCGACGAAGTTGGGACCCTCGTGATGCCGGGTGCCCTCGAAGACGAAGCGGTAGCCGCCCAGCTCCACCGCATCGCCCGGCGCCATGCGCAGGTCGCGCTCGGCGCTTTCCTGGCTGCTCAGGACGATGCCCAGGGCGCAGACGGCGATCCCCACGTGGGACAGCTGCATGCCCCAGTAGCTCGGCGAGAGGCTGCGCAGGCCCTTGAGCAGGCCCTTGTGGCGGGTCTTGTCGAACAGGTCGCGGCCCCCGGCGAGGACCACCCAGGCGGCCAGGAAAGCAGTCGCCAGCACCGCCCAGGCGAAATCGCCGAGGGCGAAGGCGGCCAGCAGGGCCAGCGCCACGCTGGCCAGCAGCACCGGCGCGAGCATGCCGGCCAGCCATTGCAGCGGCGTGTCCTTCCAGCGCGCCAGCACGCCCACCGCGAGGCTCAGCATCAGGAGGCCCATCAGCGGCAGGAACAGCGCGTTGAAGTACGGCGGGCCGACCGACAGCTTGGCGCCGGACAGCGCATCCAAGAGCAGCGGATAGAGGGTGCCGAGGAGGATGGTCGAGGTCGCCACCACCAGCAGCAGGTTGTTCACCAAGAACAGGGTCTCCCGCGACCAGAGGGCAAAGCCGACCTGGCTCTTGACCACCGGCGCACGGAGGGCGAACAGGGTCAGCGAGCTGCCGACCACCAGCAGCAGGAAGCCGAGGATGAATACCCCGCGCTCCGGGTCGTTGGCGAAGGCATGCACCGAGGTCAGCACGCCGGAGCGCACCAGGAAGGTGCCGAGCAGGCTCAGCGAGAAGGCGGCGATGGCCAGGAGCACCGTCCAGCTCTTGAACACCCCGCGCTTCTCCGTCACCGCCAGCGAGTGGAGCAGCGCGGTGCCGACCAGCCAGGGCATGAAGGAGGCGTTCTCCACCGGGTCCCAGAACCACCAGCCGCCCCAGCCCAGCTCGTAGTAGGCCCACCAGGAGCCGAGCACGATGCCGATGCCGAGGAAGGCCCAGGCAACCAGCGTCCAGGGCCGCGACCAGCGTGCCCAGGCGGCGTCCAGGCGGCCGCCGAGCAGCGCGGCGATGGCGAAAGCGAAGGCCACCGAGAAGCCGACATAGCCCATGTAGAGCATCGGCGGATGGACGATCAGACCGAAGTCCTGGAGCAGCGGGTTGAGATCGCGTCCATTCGCCGGCGACTGCGGCAAGAGGCGCGCGAAGGGGTTGGAGGTGACGATCAGGAACAGCAGGAAGCCGACGCTGATCAGCCCCATCACGCCCAGCACGCGGGCCAGCATCTCCTCCGGCAGCTGCCGGGAGAAGATCGACACGGCGAAGGTCCAGGCGGACAGGATCAGCGCCCAGAGCAGCAGCGAGCCCTCGTGGGCGCCCCACACGGCGCTGAACTTGTAATACCAGGGCAAGGCGCTGTTGGAGTTGCCAGCCACGTAGGCGACCGAGAAGTCGTCGACCAGGAAGGCCTGGGTCAGGCAGAGGAAGGCGAACAGCAGGAAGGCGAACTGGCCCCAGGCGGCCGGCACGGCCAGGTTCATCCACAGACGGTCGCCGCGCCAGGCGCCGATCAACGGCAGAGTGCCCTGCACCAGCGCGAGGCACAGGGCGAGGATCATCCCCAGGTGGCCGAGTTCGGGAATCATTGCGCGCCCCCCGGCTTGCCGCCCTCGTAGTGCTTGAGCATGCCGCTCTTCTCCAGCGCCTGGCTGACTTCCGGCGGCATGTAGTTCTCGTCGTGCTTGGCCAGCACCTCGTCGGCCTGCAGTGCGCCGTCGCCATCGACCCGCCCCAGCGCAACGATGCCCTGCCCCTCGCGGAACAGGTCCGGCAGGATGCCCTGGTAGCGGACGGTCACCGTCTCGGCGCCGTCGGTGACCCGGAAGGACACCGCCAGCGAGTCCGCATCGCGCTGCACCGAGCCCTGCTCCACCAGGCCGCCGGCACGGATCCGCATACCCTGCGGCGCCTCGCCTGCGGCGATCTGGCTGGGGGTGTAGAACAGGTTGATGTTCTGCTGCAGGGCGGACAGGGCCAGCGCCACGGCGATGCCCACGCCGGCGAGGATCGCCAGCACGATGAACAGCCGTTTCTTGCGCACAGGGTTCACTTCGACTCCTCCCGGCGCAGGCGACGCGCCTCTTCTTGCAGATAGCGCCGGCGCGCCAGCAGCGGCCCGGCGACATTGATGACCAGCACCGCCAAGCTGATGCCATAGGCCGACCACACATAGAGGCCATGGTTGCCCATGGCGACGAATTCGGCGAACGAGGAAAAACTCATGCTGCCCCCACGAGAGCCTTGATCTCGGATTTGGCCCAGCTGCTGCGCGCCTCGCGCCTGAGCACCTCGAGGCGCATGCGCAGCAGCAGCACGGCGGCGAAGAAGCAGTAGATGCCAAGCACCATGACCAGCATCGGCAGCCACATCTCCATGGGCATCGCCGGCTTCTCGGTCAGGGTGAAGGTGGCCGGCTGGTGCAGCGAGTTCCACCATTCGACCGAGTACTTGATGATCGGGATGTTGACCACCCCGACGATCGCCAGCACCGCGCAGGCCTTGGCGGCGCTGTCGCGGTTGGCGATCGCCTGGCCGAGGGCGATGATGCCGAAATAGAGGAACAGCAGGATCAGCATTGAGGTCAGCCGGGCATCCCAGATCCACCAGGTGCCCCAGGTCGGCTTGCCCCAGATGGCGCCGGTGACCAGGGCGATGAAGGTCATCCAGGCGCCGATGGGTGCCGCGCACTGCAGGGCGATGTCGGCCAGCTTCATGCGCCAGACCAGCCCGACCAGCCCGGCCACCGCCAGCAGCACATAGCAGGACTGGGCGAGGAAGGCCACCGGCACATGGATGTAGATGATGCGGAAGCTGTTGCCCTGCTGGTAGTCCGGCGGCGCGAAGGCCAGTCCCCAGACCAGGCCGACGCCGAGCAGCAGCGCGGCGGCCACGGCGAACCAGGGCAACCAGCGGCCGCTGATTTCATAGAACCACTTGGGCGAACCCAGCTTGTGAAACCATGTCCAATTCATCGAGACCACTCACATTCTCAGGGGACCGGATACGCCCGGCCCGCTTCGGTCGTTCCGTAACCGCTCGATCCGGCCTTTCGGGCGGATCACTCACTCGCCGACGCTGATGCTCAGACCGGCGGCGATCGCAAAGGGCAGCAGGGTCACGGCCAGCATGGCCAGGCTGGCCAGCCACAGCAGGTGGCCGGTCGCCGGCAGTCCCTGCAGTGCCGCCTGCAACGCCCCGCTGCCGAGAATCAGCACGGGGATGTACAGCGGCAGGATCAACAGCGGCAGCAGCAGGCCGCCACGCTTGAGGCCCACGATCAGCGCTGCGCCGACGGCTCCGAGCAGGCTCAGAATCGGGGTGCCGAGCAGCAGCGAGAGCAGCAGCACCGGCAGGCAGCGGGCCGGCAACCCCAGCATCAGGGCCAGCAGCGGCGCCAGCAGGACCAGCGCCAGCCCGGAGAACAACCAGTGCGCCAGCACCTTGGCGAGCACCAGCAGCGGCAGCGGCTGCGGCGCCACCACCCATTGCTCCAGGGAGCCGTCCTCGAAGTCGCTGCGGAACAGCCCATCGAGCGAGAGCAGCACGGCGAGCAGCGCCGCCACCCAGATCAGCCCGGGCGAGAGCGTCTGCAAGAGCTGCGACTCGGGCCCCACGGCAAGCGGGAACAGGGCGATGACGATGGCGAAGAACACCAGCGGATTGACCAGTTCGGCCGGCCGGCGGAACAGCAGCCGCGACTCGCGGGCCAGCAGGAGGGCGAACACACTGCTCATGCGGCGTGCCGCTCCAGATCCAGCTCGCGGAAAGTCGCCGGCCTGATCTCCAGGCGGTGATGGGTGGTCAGCACGACCATCCCGCCACGCTCGCAGTGCCCCTGCAGATGCCGCTCCAGCTGGGCCACGCCCTGGCGGTCGAGGGCGGTGAAGGGCTCGTCGAGGATCCACAGCGGCGCCGCCTCCAGATGCAGGCGGGCGAGCGCCACGCGGCGCTGCTGGCCGGCCGACAGGGTATGGCAGGGCACATCCTCGAAGCCGCGCAGGCCGACTGCCGCCAGCGCCTGCCAGATCGCCTCGCGTCCGGCAGGACGATGCAGGGCGCAGAGCCAGGCGAGGTTCTCCTCGGCGGTCAGCAGCCCCTTGATGCCGGCGGCATGGCCGATCCAGAGCAGGTTGCGCGCCAGCTCGGCACGCTGACCGCGCAGACTGCGCCCCTGCAGGCGCACCTCTCCGGCCGTGGGTTGCATCAGGCCGGCCAGCAGGCGCAGCAGGCTGGTCTTGCCGCTGCCGTTGGGCCCGACCACCTGCAGCATGTCGCCGGGAACCAGCGCCAGGTCGAGCCGCTCGAACAGCATGCGCCAGTCCCGCTCGCAGGCGAGCGCCAAGGCTTCGAGAAAGGGGCTGGTCACAATAGGCTTACCATCGACCTCAACACGGCAATACCGGTCTGAGCGCGGCATGCGTCAATCCGGGCGGGCCCGCATTATACATGCCGAACCCACTGGCCGAAGGGGCTATTTTCGCCGCGCCGCCGCCTCGGCCGGGAGCATCAGGGAAAGCCGCCCGCCGGGGGCGCCCTACGCCGACTTCGCCTGCGCCGTGCGAATCAGATGCTCGACGAAGAACTCCACATGCCCCCGCGGGTTGGCCGGCAACGGCCAGCCATCGACCTTCTCGGCGATCGCCCGGAAGGCCAGCGCGCTCTTCGAGCGGGGAAACGCCTCGCAGACCGCCGTCTGCCGCTGCACCGCCCGGCGAAGGCTGTCGTCCCAGGGCACGGCACCGACGTACTGCAGGGTTGCGGCGAGGAACTGCTCGGTCAGCCGGAGCAGCTTGGCGAACAACTCGCGCCCCTCGCGAGGTCCCGCCACCATGTTGGCGAGGATCCGGAAGCGAGTCACCCCGCAGTCGCGATTGAGCAGCCTGATCAACGCGTAGGCATCGGCGATCGACGCCGGCTCGTCGCAGAGCACCACGAGCACTTCCCGCGCCGCCCGCACGAAGCCGACCGTCGAATCGTCGATGCCGGAAGCGGTGTCCACCACCAGCACGTCGAGCTGGTCGGCGAGCCGCCCGAAGTCATGGATCAGCCCGGCCTGCTGCCGGGCGGAGAGACGCGCCATGCTGCACATGCCGGAGGCCGCAGGCACCACACGGATACCGCCCGGCCCCGCCAGCACTATATCTTCCAGCCCACAGTCTCCAGCGAAGACGTCGACCAGGGTGCGCTCGGCGCCAAGACCGAGCAGCACGTCGACATTCCCCATCGCCAGATCGCCATCGAGCAGCATCACCCGCCGCCCGAGCCCGGCCAGCGCCAGCGCCAGATTCACCGCCGCCACACTCTTGCCCACCCCGCCCTTGCCACTGGTCACCGCAATGACCTGCACCGGACCCATGCTTGCCATGTCGCTCACTGCCTGCCTCGCCCGCCCACATCATTGACCGCCCGACCCACCAGGGTCCAGCATAACCACCGTGCCAGCAAGCCTACGCCAAGCTGGCCGCATCCAGGGCACGAACGCCCTTTTGCATGCACAACAAGGAGAAACCCATGAAGAAATGGCTGATTGCAGCACTGGCCGCCAGCTGCGCACTGCCCCTGCAGGCCGCGCCGCTCAGCGTCACGCTCGACGCGGTGAGCGGCGACGGCATCGGCGCAGCGCTCGGCACCGTCAGCATCGAGCAGAACGAACACGGCCTGGTCTTCACCCCCAACCTCGAGGGACTGCAACCCGGCATTCATGGCTTCCACGTCCACGCCTCGGGCAGCTGCGCCGTCGCGGAAAAGGACGGCCAGAAGGTCGCTGCCGGCGCCGCCGGCGGCCACTGGGATCCGCAGAATACCGCAAAGCATGGCCAGCCCTGGGGAGACGGCCACCTGGGCGACCTGCCGGCCCTCTACGTGGGCGCCGACGGCAAGGCCACGCAACCGGTGCTGGCACCGCGCCTGAAGGACCTGGCGGCACTCAAGGGTCATGCCCTGATGGTGCATGCCGGTAGCGACAACCATGCCGACAGCCCCGCGCCGCTGGGCGGTGGCGGAGCTCGGGTGGCCTGCGGCGTCATCAAGTGATCGCCTGAATCGCGCATCAGCACGGACGCCAAGCAACTCTCCCCTGCCGCCAGGCTTGATTCAAGCAGCAGGGGATCCGGTCGGAAACGGAGTTGGAGAACGTGATAAACAAAAAGGGTCACCTATACAGGCGACCCTTTGAACCCAATGGAGGGTAGAACTGGCGTCCCCTAGGGGACTCGAACCCCTGTTACCGCCGTGAAAGGGCGGTGTCCTAGGCCACTAGACGAAGGGGACGAAACCTTCGATGACAAAGCCGGCGATACGCGCCGACCTCGCGTGGAATTGGTGGAGCTAGACGGGATCGAACCGTCGACCTCTTGCATGCCATGCAAGCGCTCTCCCAGCTGAGCTATAGCCCCGGATTTAGCGTCTCTCGACGTAGACAGCGCCAAGGCGCTGTCGCTGGAAATGGCGTCCCCTAGGGGACTCGAACCCCTGTTACCGCCGTGAAAGGGCGGTGTCCTAGGCCACTAGACGAAGGGGACGAAACCTTCAAAACCGATCAGTCAAGCTGACTGACGTGGCCACTCTCGAATCGAGAGTGGTGGAGCTAGACGGGATCGAACCGTCGACCTCTTGCATGCCATGCAAGCGCTCTCCCAGCTGAGCTATAGCCCCGTCTCGAGGACGGGGCGCATATTAGGACCGCTCCAAACCCCTGTCAACAGATTTTTCGATTTTTTTTGCCAGTAGAACAACTACTTACCGGACACGGCGGTTCAGGACGCGCTACCCTGCCAGCTGGCGCGGGCCGCCGGAGGCTCGCGAGCGGCTAGGGACCCGGCCGGTGCGAGCACCCGCTCGAGAACCTCCGCCTCCAGCGCGGCGAGACGTGCCGAACCGCGGTTGCGTGGGCGCGGCAAGTCGATCGGCAGATCCAGGCCGATGCGCCCCTCCTCGATCAGGATCACCCGGTCGGCGACGGCGACCGCTTCGCTGACATCGTGGGTGACCAGCAGCACGGTGAAGCCATGCTGCTGCCAGAGCCGCTCGATCAGTTGCTGCATCTCGATGCGGGTCAGCGCGTCCAGCGCGCCCAGCGGCTCGTCGAGCAGCAGCAGGCGCGGGCGGTGGATCAGCGCCCGCGCCAGGGCCACGCGCTGCTTCTGCCCGCCGGACAGCGCCGCCGGCCACTCCCCGGCGCGCTCGGCCAGCCCCACCGCAGCCAGGGCCTCCTCGGCGCGGGGACGCCAGTCGCCGGACAGGCCGAGACCGACGTTGTCGATCACCCGTTTCCAGGGCAGCAGGCGCGCGTCCTGGAACATCAGCCGGGTGTCCTCGCGCACCTGTGCCAGCGGCACCTGGCCGGCCAGCAGCGCGCCGCCAGTGGGCGCATCCAGCCCGGCCAGCAGGCGCAGCAGGGTGCTCTTGCCGCAACCGCTGCGGCCAACCACCGCGACGAACTGCCCGGCCGGGATGTGCAGGTCGATCGCCTGCAGCACCTGGCGCTCGCCGAACGCCTTGTGGAGGCCTTCGAGCGCCAGCGGAATACCGTTCTTCAGCGTGTGCAGGGCGCTCATCGGGCACCTGCCTTGGCCTGATAGGCCGGATGCCAGCGCAGCCACAGGCGCTCCAGGGTGCGCGCCGCCACGTCGGCCAGCTTGCCGAGCACGGCATAAAGCAGGATCGCCAGCACCACCACGTCGGTCTGCAGGAATTCGCGGGCGTTCATCGCCAGATAGCCGATGCCGGAGCTGGCGGAAATGGTTTCCGCGACGATCAGCGTCAGCCACATGAAGCCGAGGGCGAAGCGCACGCCGACCAGGATCGACGGCAGCGCGCCGGGCAGGATCACCTGGCGGAACAGGGCGAACCCGGACAGGCCGTAGCTGCGCGCCATCTCCACCAGGCCGGCGTCGACGTTGCGGATGCCGTGGTAGGTATTCAGATAGATGGGAAACAAGGTGCCGAGGGCGACCAGGAAGATCTTCGCCGCCTCGTCGATGCCGAACCAGAGGATCACCAGCGGGATCAGCGCCAGGTGCGGTACGTTGCGCACCATCTGCACCGAGCTGTCGAGCAGGCGCTCGCCCCACTTCGACAGGCCGGTGACGAAACCGAGCAGCAGGCCGAGGCCGCCGCCGATGGCGAAGCCGATGCTCGCCCGCCAGCCGCTGATCGCCAGGTGTTGCCAGAGATCGCCGCTGGCGAGCAGGTTCCAGCCGGCCTCCAGCACCGCACTCGGTGCCGGCAGGATACGCGTGGAAAGCAGCCCGCTGGCCACCGCGCCCTGCCACAGCCCGAGCAGCGCCAGCGGCAGCGCCCAGGGCGAGAGGCGCTCGGCCAGCCGGTTGATATGGGTTGTACTCATTTTCAATCTCTTGAGTCTTGCGGTCCGTAGGCTGGAAAGTGCACGCAGCGCTTTCACGATGGTTGCCACGCTCCTGCGTGGGAACCCGCGACGTGGACGCTCGGCGTCCAGTGGGGGCAGCGTGCCCACGCAGGAGCGTGGGCACGATCAGCTCCCTACGAATCAACTGGCAGCCGCCGCCCTGGGCAGGATGTCGTTGGCCACCACCTCGCCGAACGGGCTGACGTAGCTGCGCCCTTCCGCCCTGGCCGGGCGCTCCAGCTCCAGATGCGGGAAGAGCAGCTCGGCGACCCGGTAGGACTCCTCCAGGTGCGGGTAGCCGGAGAGCACGAAGGTGTCGATGCCGAGATCGGCGTATTCCTTGATCCGCGCCGCCACGGTCGGGCCGTCGCCGACCAGCGCGGTGCCGGCCCCGCCACGCACCAGGCCGACGCCGGCCCAGAGGTTCGGCGACACCTCCAGATTGTCCTTGCTGCCGCCGTGCAGGGCAGCCATGCGCTGCTGGCCGACCGAGTCGAAGCGTGCCAGCGAGGCCTGGGCCTTGGCGATGGTCTCGTCGTCCAGGTGACTGATCAGGCGGTCGGCGGCCGCCCAGGCCTCCTCGCTGGTTTCGCGGACGATCACGTGCAGGCGGATGCCGAAGCGCACCGTGCGCCCGTGGCGGGCGGCGCGGGCGCGCACGTCGGCGATCTTCTCGGCCACTGCGGCCGGCGGCTCGCCCCAGGTCAGGTAGAGGTCGACCTGCTCGGCGGCCAGCTCGTGGGCGGCTTCCGAGGAGCCGCCGAAGTACAGCGGCGGATGGGGCTGCTGGAGCGGTGGATAGAGCAGCCTGGCGCCCTCGACCCAGATGTGCTTGCCCTTCAGGTCGACGGTCTCGCCGGACAGCACGCCACGCCAGATGCGGGTGAATTCGGCGGCCGCCTCGTAGCGTTCGGCGTGGGAGAGGTGCAGGCCCTCGCCGGCCAGTTCCTCCGGGTCGCCGCCGGTCACCAGGTTGAACAGCGCACGACCGCCGGACAGCCGGTCGAGGGTCGCCGCCTGGCGTGCCGCCACGGTCGGCGAAATGATCCCCGGGCGCAGGGCGACGAGGAACTTCAGGCGCTGGGTGACCGGAATCAGCGAGGCGGCGACCAGCCAGGAGTCCTCGCAGGAACGCCCGGTGGGAATCAGCACGCCACCGAAACCGAGGCGGTCGGCGGCCTGGGCGATCTGCTGCAGGTAGGCGTGGTCGACGGCGCGGGCGCCCTCGGCGGTGCCCAGGTAGTGGCCGTCGCCGTGGGTGGGCAGAAACCAGAAAACATTCAGACTCATGGAGTGATCTCCTTTCGATGGGGGCTTGGGAGTGCGGGCGAACGCCGGTGAACTACTGCCGGGCCAGCTTGGCCGGCGGCGTCCAGACCACGTCCTCGATGCTCAGGCGCTTGGGAATCAGCTTCAGCTCGGCGAAGGTGTCGGCGATCTTCTGCTGTGCCGCGACCACCGCCGGGGTGAGCGGCTGCGCGCCGTAGCCCTGGCGCACCACCGCCTGGTGGGTGATTTCCGGGGACAGGCCGATCAGCGGCGCGACCTGCGCGGTGACCTTCTGCGGATCGGCCCTGGAATCCTCGCCGACGCTGCGCACTTCCTCGATCAGCGCCTCGATCACCTGCGGGTGCTTGCCGACGTAGGCTCCGCTGGCCAGATAGAACTGATGGTTGTCGACGATGCCCTGGCCGTTGCGCAGGGTGCGCGCCGCCAGCTGCTTCTCGGCGGCGGACTGGAAGGGGTCCCAGATCACCCAGGCGTCCACCCGGCCACCCTCGAAGGCGGCGCGGCCGTCGGCCGGCGGCAGGTACACCGGGGTGATGTCCCGGATGCCCAGGCCCGCCTCTTCCAGGGCGCGGACCAGCAGGTAGTGGACGTTGGAGCCCTTGTTCAGGGCGACCTTCTTGCCCTTGAGTTCGGCGACGCTCCTGATCGGCGAATCCTGGGGTACCAGGATCGCCTCGCCCAGCGGAGCCGGCGGCTCGAAGGCGACATAGCGCAGGTCGGCGCCGGCGGCCTGGGCGAACACCGGCGGGGTTTCGCCGGTCACGCCGAAATCGACGGAGCCGACGTTCAGGCCCTCCAGCAGCTGCGGGCCGCCGGGGAACTCGGTCCACTGCACCTCGATGCCCTGGGCCGCCAGGCGCTTCTCGAGCGTGCCCTTGGCCTTGAGCAGCACCAGGGTTCCGTACTTCTGATAGCCGATCCGCAGGGTCTCGGCCTGTGCCTGGGTGATGGCGCCGAAGGAAACGGCTGCCGCGAACAGGGCAGCCAGACTTCGACGCAAAGTGATGGCGCGCATGGGCGACCGCTCCTTCGCATTGACTGGGTGTGCGACCTGCTCGCCCGTTGACGGGCCAGTAAGGCGGGGGTTCCGCTGCTGACAGCGGCTGAGGAAATCAGAGACTCCGGCGGACGTGTTCCGACCGGTCGTGGGGCAGGCGAACTTCCAGGGACCCGCTGCGGCGGATCAGCGCGGCGAGCAGATCGTCGAGGGACTCGTCGAGCCGCTCGACCAGCTCGTCGGCGAAGCGCGCCGGCTGCTCGCCCTCGGGATAGGCGATCTGCGCATCCACGGCGAACACCCCGGTCAGCACCTCCTGGGCCTTGAGCGCCGAGAGCACCGGCTTGAGGGCGTAATCCACCGCCAGCAGATGGGCCGGACTGCCGCCGCTGACCACCGGCAGCACCACCTTGTCGCTCAGCACCCGTTCGGGCAGCAGATCGAGCAGCACCTTCAACGCGCCGGAGAAGGATGCCTTGTACACCGGGGTCGCAACGATCAGGCCGTCGGCCAGGCCGACCGCGGCCTGCAGGTCGCGCACCGCGGCGCTGTCGAAGCGGGCGTGGAGCAGTTCCTCGGCGGCGAAGTCGCGCACCCGGATCAGCGACACCGCGATCCCCCGGCGCTCCAGGTAGTCGCGGGCGTAGTCCAGCAGCAGCTCGCCACGCGAGCGTTGCGAGGGACTGCCGGACAACAGGACAACGTGCATGCTCGTCTCCTTAGCGGTTCGGTTGCGGGGTCAGGCGCAGATAGGGTTTCACCGCACGGAAACCTTTCGGGAAGCGCTGCTTGAGCTCGTCAGGGTCCTGCAGCGAGGGCACGATCACCACTTCCTCGCCGTCCTGCCAGTTGGCCGGGGTGGCGACCTTGTAGTGGTCGGTCAGCTGCAGCGAGTCGATCACCCGCAGGATCTCATGGAAGTTGCGCCCGGTGCTCGCCGGATAGGTGATGATCAGCCGCACCTTCCTGTTCGGGTCGACGATGAACAGCGAACGCACGGTCAGGGTGTCGCTGGCGTTCGGATGGATCAGGTCGTAGAGCCCGGAGACCTTGCGATCGGCATCGGCGAGGATCGGGAAGTTGACCTGGACGTCCTGGGTTTCCTCGATGTCGCCGATCCACTTCAGGTGGGAGTCCACCGGGTCCACCGAGAGCGCGATGGCCTTGACGTTGCGCCTGGCGAACTCGTCCTTGAGCCTGGCGGTGAAGCCCAGTTCGGTGGTGCACACCGGGGTGAAGTCGGCCGGGTGGGAAAACAGGACTCCCCAGCTGTCGCCCAGCCACTCGTGGAAACGGATGCGGCCGGTGCTGGAATCCTGTTCGAAGTCGGGGGCGATGTCGCCGAGACGGATGCTCATGGTCTGCTCCTGCAGTCTAGTCCTGAACGGGAGGCCACTATGAGCAGGACGAAAATAAAACAAAAAGAATAAATATTAATTTATTAATAACCAAAAATAATAAAAAGAAGGTTCCTGTTGCGGAATATTCAAGTAACTAAATATTCTTTTATGGAATAAGAAAGAGTCTTCTATAGTTCTGCACTCTCTACGTCCGACAACCTTGGATCGTCTCCATGAAGCGACTGCTGACCTCTTCCCTGCTGGCGGCCGGCGTGGCCCTGGCCTCCGTCGCCAGCCAGGCGGCCCCCCTGCTCAACGTCTCCTACGACGTGATGCGCGACTTCTACAAGGAATACAACCCGGCCTTCCAGAAGCACTGGCAGGCCGAAGGCAACCCGCCGCTGCAGATCCAGATGTCCCACGGCGGCTCCAGCAAGCAGGCGCGCGCGGTGATCGACGGCCTGCCGGCCGACGTCATCACCATGAACATGGCCACCGACATCAACGCTCTGCACGAACACGGCAAGCTGATTCCGGAGAACTGGGCCGAGCGCCTGCCGGACAACAGCGCGCCCTTCACCTCGGCGACCGTGTTCATCGTTCGCAAGGGCAACCCGAAACAGCTCAAGGACTGGCCCGACCTGCTCAAGGACGGCGTGCAGGTGGTGGTGCCCAATCCCAAGACCTCGGGCAACGGCCGCTACACCTACCTCTCGGCCTGGAGCTACGTGCTGAAGAACGGCGGCGACGAACAGGCCGCCCGCGACTTCGTCGGCAAGCTGTTCAAGCAGGCCCCGGTGCTCGACACCGGCGGCCGCGCCGCCACCACCACCTTCATGCAGAACCAGATCGGCGACGTGCTGGTGACCTTCGAGAACGAGGCGGAAATGATCGCCCGCGAATTCGGTCGCGGCGGCTTCGAGGTGGTCTATCCCAGCGTTTCCGCCGAAGCCGAGCCGCCGGTGACGGTGGTCGACAAGGTGGTCGACAGGAAGGGGACCCGCAAGGAGGCCGAGGCCTACCTGAAGTACCTGTGGTCCGACGAGGGCCAGCGCATCGCCGCCAACAACTACCTGCGTCCGCGCAACCCGACGATTCTCGCCGAGTTCGCCGACCGCTTCCCCAGGGTCGAGCTGCTCAACGTGGTGAAGACCTTCGGCGACTGGCCGACCATCCAGAAGACCCACTTCAACGACGGCGGCGTGTTCGACCAGGTCTACGGCGGCCGCTGAACCCCTGCCCCCTCGCCGTCCCCCGGGTGGAAAACCGTTCGGCGTTTTCCACCCGCCCCTCTCCGCGCAGACGCGTTCCCCAACCGGAGGCACGGAATCCCGCCCCGCGGTTTGTCCCCTCCGCCACAACAGACCTCGTCCGCTATGTAGAGAAGCGTACAGAAAACCGGAAACGCCCTTGTAGAATCAACGACTTATTCAGTGGCATGGAGCTTGCTGGAAGGCTTTCTCCGTGGTTACCAAGGCTGGACCGGCATGAAACTTCTCATCGATCGACCCTACGTCGAGGCGTTGGTCAGCACATTCCCCGAGCTGTCGGCGCTGACCCATCAACTGAAATTCGGCAACCGGGCCGAAGTGGTCTTCGAGCAGCTGACGCTGGCGCAGCTCGACCACCTGCACCGGCTGTACCTCGCCGCAGGGCCGAGCATGGAGCTGCGCGCGGCGCAGATCGCCACCCTGCGCCGGGCGGTCAGCGACGGCGGCGAGCGCTACGGCGAGCGCGACCTAGAGCGAATGGTCCCGGCGGTCGCCGAGTTCCTGATCCGCGGCGCGCTCCGCGGCTGGCTGTTCAAGATCAACATGGCCGGCAAGCCGCTCGCCTACCTGGTGTCGCGCATCGACTTCACCCCGCCGGGCGAGGAGGAAAGCGGGCGCATCCTGATCGAGCTGAAGGCCAACTCCATGGCGCGGGTCACCTCGCAGACCCTGACCATCCTCGAGCGCGACATCCTCGGCCGGACCATCGCGGAAATCCTCATCGCCAAGGGCTTCCTCCGCGAAACCCCGGAGCTGATCGCCGCCTACGACCACTCCACGGCGCGCTTCTTCGAGCACCGCGCCGACTACGGCCGGCAGTTCGCAGCGAGCGGCACCGGGATCTTCGCCGAGGACCCGACCGCCACCCACCGCAACACCGACTGGACCCGCAAGGAACGGGTGGTGCTCTCCTCCTCCGGCGGCAGCGCGCGGCTGGTCAACGACGAGGAGATCCTCAAGGACCGCGCACTGGTGCTCGACGCCAGCGGCGACGTGCTCGGCAAGTACCTGCGCAAGGCCGGACGCAGCGTGAAGTACGACGAGCGCGTGGAGAAGGCCACCGAAGCGGTGCGCAGCGACATCCCCGAGGGAGTGTTCGCCGAGCTGCCGGTGCATGGCTACATCCTGATGTTCCACCTCGACCTGCACCACCACCTGTGGGTGCACGTCGACGACATGCAGCCCTACGTCTACCAGCCGGAACTCAAGGACAAGCTGATCCTGCCGCCGGAGCAGACCGACCTGATCGACATCCTCACCGCCGAGATGGACGTGCTGATGGACGACATCGTCGAGGGCAAGTCCGGCGGCACCACGGTGCTCTGCGCCGGCCCGCCCGGGGTGGGCAAGACGCTGACCGCCGAGGTCTACTCGGAGATCATCAAGCGCCCGCTGTACCGCGTGCACTCCGGCCAGCTCGGCCTGAACGTCGCGGAGATGGAAAAGACCCTCAAGGCCACCCTGACCCGCGCCCAGCGCTGGGGCGCGGTGATGCTGATCGACGAGGCCGACGTATACATCAAGCGGCGCGACGACAACATCACCGCCAACGCGGTGGTCGGCGTGTTCCTGCGCGTGCTGGAGTACTTCAACGGCCTGCTGTTCCTCACCACCAACCGGGTCGACGACATCGACGAGGCGGTGGTGTCGCGCTGCATCGCGCTGATCAAGTACCACCCGCCCGGCCTGGAGGATCGCCGGCGGATCTGGCAGGTGATGACCGAGCAGTTCGGCCTGAGCGTCGCCCCCGAACTCTGCGAGCGCCTAGCTGCCCTCTTCCCGGACGCCAGCGGCCGCGACATCAAGGGCCTGGCCAAGCTGGTGGCCAAGTACTGCCACCACAAGTCGGTGGAACCGGGCCTGGCGGTGTTCGAGCGCTGCAGCATCTTCCGCGGCATGGACATGGGCAGGCACGCCTGAACGGAGTCCGTAATTCAGGTCAAGGCCACCCTGCTGCCGGCCGGCAGCAGGGCGGCAATCGGAAAATCCACGGAGCGTTCTGCATGATCAACGTCCTCACCCCCTATCAACTGCTCGGCGGCGCGGAAGGTGTGCGCCGGCTGTGCAACGCCTTCTACGACAACATGGAGCGCCTGCCCGAGGCGGAGACCATCCGCCGCATGCACGGCGCGGACACCGGTCCGGTGCGCGAGAAGCTCTTCGAGTACCTCTCCGGCTGGCTCGGCGGTCCGAAGCTGTACCTGGAGAAATACGGCACCGTGGCCATGGGCCCGGCGCACCAGCCCTTCGCCATCGGCCCGAAGGAGCGCGACCAGTGGATGCTCTGCCTGAACAAGGCACTGGACGACATCGGCGCCAGCGAGACGGCCAAGGGGCTGATCAAGGCGCCGATCTACGCCTTCGCCGACCACCTGCGCAACCGCGCAACCTCGGATTGAGGGCGAAACCTTCACAGTCTCCATCGGTGGGTAAGGCTGCGCCATTACCCACCCTGCGGAAGCCGACACCTGAAGGCTTGCCGTAGCCGTAGGGTGGAAAACTCGCGCAGCGATTTTCCACCGCCTGCCCCGACGACGGTCAGGTCACTGCACGCAGCTCCACAGCTCGACCGCCGGTCGCTCCGCCCGCGGCGGGCCGAGCCATTCGGCCAGGGCATGGCAGGCGCCATCGAGGCACAATTGGTAGTCCCCCGCCTCGGGCGTGCGCCCCAGGCGCAGGGGCTGCAGCGGCGGCAGCTGGCGCCGGTAGTGCCAGCTGCCGTCGTGCAGCACGGCGCCGTCCGGGATCTCCATGCCGGCGCCGCTGCCCCTGACCCGCGCCTCGCCGAGCAACAAACCCTCTGCGGTAACGCGGTAGTCCTCCTCCCAGCGGATCTTCTCGATCGTGTGGCTCCAGGCCAGGGTGAAGGCCGGCACGGGCAGCTGTGCCCATACCGCGCCGGCCAGCCCCAGGCACAGGCCGATCACGCCGTCGCCACCTCGGCACGGCGGGCACGCCAGAAGTGCTGGGCGAGGAACAGCACACCGAGGGCGAAGCCGATCTCGTCGGTCACCGGCATGGCCATGACCATCGACACCCCGGCGGCGAAGGCCAGCAGGCGCTCCCACCAGCTCAGGTCGCGCTGCAGGTGGCCGGTGAACCCCGCGCCCCACAGAGCGATGGCGAAGGCCGCCTTGAACAGCACGTAGAGGATCGCCAGCCAGCTGTCGCTCTGCAGCATCAGCGCCGGATCGTAGACCGCCATGAACGGCACCACGAAACCGGCCACGGCGATGCGCACCGCCCACAGGCCGATCTTCAGTCCGCTCTCGCGGGCGATCGGCGCCGCGGCGAAGGCGGCCAGGGCCACCGGCGGCGTCAGGTCGGCCATGATGCCGAAGTAGAAGACGAACATGTGCGAGACGATCAGCGGCACGCCGAGGTCGAGCAGCGCGGGCGCGGCGATCGAGCTGGTGATGATGTAGTTGGGGATGGTCGGAATGCCCATGCCCAGCACCAGGCAGGTAAGCATGGTCAGCACCAGCGAGAGGAACAGGTTGTCCTGGCCGATGGCGAGGATATAGCCGGCGAAGGTCGAGGCCACCCCGGTCAGCGACACCACGCCGATGATCACCCCGACCAGGGCGCAGGCGATGCCTACCGGCACCGCATGGCGCGCGCCCTCGACCAGCGCGTGCAGACACACGGTGAGGGTGTCGCGGCCGCCCTTGACGAACCAGCAGATCGCCACCAGCACACCGATGACGCCGAACACCACGCCGATGCCAAGCTGGAAGAAGCCGGCGCAGAGGATGCCGAGGGCGATCCAGAAGGCGATGCGCAGGGCATTGGACGACACCTTGAGGATGATCGCCGAGCCGAGGATGACCATGGCGGTCAGCGCCAGGCCCACGGTACCGGAGAACATCGGCGTGCGCCCGGAGAACAGCAGGTAGACCAGCACGCCCAGCGGGATCAGCAGGTACCAGCTTTGCTTCACCGCCGCCCAGGCGTCCGGGCACTGCTCCTTGGGCAGGCCCTTGAGCCCGGCGCGCTTGGCCTCCAGATGGACCATCCAGAAGGTCGAGCCGAAATACAGCAGCGCCGGCAGCAGGGCGGCCTTGGCCACCTCGGCGTAGGGCACGTTGATGGTCTCGGCCATGATGAAGGCCACCGCACCCATCACCGGCGGCATGATCTGACTGCCCATGCTGGCGGTGGCCTCCACGGCGCCAGCGAAGGCCGCCTTGTAGCCGAAGCGCTTCATCAGCGGGATGGTGAACTGGCCGGTGGTGACCACGTTGGCGACCCCGGAGCCGGTGATGGTGCCCATCAGCGCCGAGGAGACCACCGACACCTTGGCCGGACCGCCCAGCTTGTGGCCGAACAGGCCCATGGAGAAGTCGGTGAACAGCTTGATCATCCCGGCCTGCTCGAGGAAGGAGCCGAACAGGATGAACAGGAAGATGTAGGTGGCCGAGACGTAGGTCGGCGTGCCGTATAGGCCCTCGGTGCCGAAGGCCAGCTGGTTGACGATCTGGTCGAAACCGTAGCCGCGGTGCGCCAGGTCGCCCGGCAAGTATTCGCCGAACAGGCCGTAGGCGAGGAACAGCGCGCAGATCAGCGGCAGGGCAATGCCCATCACCCGCCGCGCCGCCTCGAACACCAGCACGATGAGGACGATGCCGATGGCCATGTCGGCGTCGGTCAGCTCGCCGGAGCGCTGGATCAGGTCGGCCTCGAACACCCACTGATAGGCGAAGGTGCTCATGCCGGCAAGGCCGAGCAGCCAGGCCAGCGGCTGGAACGGGCGGTCGGTACCGCGTGTCGGGTAGCAGAGGAACACCAGCAGCAGCAGGAAGCCGACGTGGCCGGCGCGCAGGATCTGGGTACTCACCGGATGGAAGGCGGCGGTGATGATCTGGTAAACGGAGAACAGCAGGGCGACGGCGAACAGCGCCTTCGGCCACTCGCTGGGACTGGCGTGCATGCCTTGGCTTTCGCTCATGGGACACCTCGGGACGAAAATCGGGAAGAGGACGAGAGCCACCGGCAGAACCTGCACGCACAGGCCCCACCGGCAGGTGCGGCGGGCCGCGCCGGAGCGCCGCCGCCGCAAACCGGACGGCTTACTTCAGCACGCCGGCTTCCCTGTAGAAGCGCTCGGCACCGGGGTGCAGCGGGATCGGCAGGTTGCTGGTGGCGTTTTCCAGCTTGATGTCCTTGGCCGCGGAGTGGGCGTTGCCCAGGGCCGGCAGGTTGTCGAACATCAGTTTGGTCATCTGGTAGGCGACCTCGTCGGACACCTTGGCGTGGCTGACTAGGATGTTGGTGATGGCCACGGTGGGTACGTCGGCGGTCTGCCCCTCGTAGGTGCCGGCCGGAATCACGCCGGCCTGGTAGGCCGGGCTGCCGATCTTCGCCACCACCTCGGCAGGAATGGCGACGAAGGTCACCGGCATGGTGGTCGCCAGGTCGCGGATCGCCGCCATGCCCAGGCCCGAGGACTGCAAGGTGGCGTCGAGCTGGCGGTTCTTGATCAGCTCCACCGATTCGGCATAGGGCAGGAACTCCACCTTGCCCAGGTCCTCGTAGGTCATCCCGGCGGCCTTGAAGATGGCCCGGGCGTTCAGCTCGGTGCCGGACTTCGGCGCGCCGACCGAGATGCGCTTGCCCTTGAGGTCGGCCAGGGTCTTGATGCCGGAATCGGCGCTGGCGACCACCTGGATGTAGTTGTGGTAGGTGCCGGCGATGGCCCGCAGGCTCTTCAACGGTGCCTTGAAGCCGGCATCCTCCACCCCGTTCCAGGCGTCGGCCACCGAGTCGCCGAGAGCGAAGGCCAGCTCGCCGCGACCGGCCTGCAGCAGGTTGAGGTTCTCCACCGAGGCCTTGGTCGCCTGCACCGAGGTCTTGGCGCCCTCGATGTTCTTGCCGTACAGCTGCGACAGGGCGACGCCGACCGGGTAGTAGACCCCGCTGGTGCCCCCGGTGAGGATGTTGATGAAGGTGGGCGCGGCCAGGACCGCGGTGCTGGCAGTGAAGGCCGCGGCAGCGGCGAACAGGCTAAAATGCTTGCTCAGTTTCATTTTTTATTCTCCAGATTTCTTCCATGGATACTGCGTTCGCCGCCTGCAGACGGCGAGAGGCAGGAGCTATACGGCTGACGGGAACAACGGGCATGAGGAGGATGGGAACTCGCCTTGACGCTGTTCTTGGACTCGGCCGGCATAACCTCACCAGCATACCGCAACCATAGTGCCACCAGCACCCGATAGCTCTGGAATGCGGGTTTGCGCCGGAAGGCCGGAGGATGGTAAGCGGATTTTGCCGAGCAGGAACAGCCGTCGGCAAAAATCCGCCGACGCACCATCCCGGAAGACGGGAGCGGAAAGGATCGGAACGCCCGCCGGGACCGGCGGGCGGGAGGACGACGGTCAGCGGTCGTGGTGCAGGTAGGCCGCCTGCTTCGGCAGGCGCAGGCTGAAGCAGAAGGCGATCGCCAGCATGCCCGTCACGTACCAGTAGAAGACTTCCTCATGGCCGATGGACTTCAGGCCCAGCGCCACGTATTCGGCGGTGCCGCCGAACATGGCGTTGGCGATGGCATAGGACAGGCCGACGCCCAGCGCGCGCACCTCCGGCGGGAACATCTCGGCCTTCACGATGCCACCGATCGAGGTATAGAAGCTGATGATAGCCATGCCCAGGATGATCAGCAGGCAGGCTAGCACGGGGCTGCCAGCAGTCTTGAGGGTCATCAGGATCGGCAGGGTGCAGAGGGTGCCCAGGGCGGCGAACGAGAGCATCGAGGCGCGCCGGCCGATGCGGTCGGACAGGGAGCCGAACAGCGGCTGCATCAGCATGTAGCAGAACAGCGCGAAGGTCATGATGCCGCTGGCGGTCTTGGCGTCCATGCCCACCGAGTTGACCAGGTATTTCTGCATGTAGGTGGTGAAGGTGTAGAACATCAGCGAGCCGCCGGCGGTGTAGCCGAGCACGGTGATGAAGGCGGCCTTGTGGTGCTTGAACAGGCCGGCCATGCTGCCCGCCTCCTTGCTGGCACGGGTTTCCGCAGTGGTGGTTTCCTCCAGGGAACGGCGCAGCAACAGGGCGATCACCGCGGCGATGGCGCCGATCACGAACGGTATGCGCCAGCCCCAGGCCTTCAGCTCATCGGTGCTGAGCAACTGCTGCAGAATCACCACCACCAGCACCGCCAGCAACTGGCCGCCGATCAGGGTGACGTACTGGAACGAGGAGTAGAAGCCGCGCTTGCCCTTGAGCGCCACCTCGCTCATGTAGGTCGCGGTGGTGCCGTATTCGCCGCCGACCGACAGGCCCTGGAACAGGCGGCAGAGCAGCAGCAGGACCGGCGCGGCCACGCCGATGCTCTCGTAGGTCGGCAGGAAGGCGATGACCAGCGAACCGGCGCACATCATCAGCACCGAGATCAGCATCGAGGTCTTGCGGCCGTGCTTGTCGGCGATCCGGCCGAACAGCCAGCCGCCGATCGGGCGCATCAGGAAGCCGGCGGCGAACACCCCGGCAGTGTTGAGCAGTTGGACGGTGGGATCGTCCGAGGGGAAGAAGGCCGGGGCGAAGTAGATGGCGCAGAAGGCGTAGACGTAGAAGTCGAACCACTCCACCAGGTTGCCGGAGGAGGCGCCGACGATGGCGAAGATCCGCTGGCGGCGCTCGGCAGCCGTGTACTCGGTATCCCGAGCGGTCATGCGCGGGGTTTCGTCGGGGCGGTCGGCGGCAAGGTTTGCAGGGACGCACAGGTCGGGACTGCTGGGGATTGTCATTGTATTTCTCCGTTTCTTCTGGGAGTTCCTTGCTGCGCGGCAGTCGCCGCGCAGCCGGCAAGGAGCCTCTGGACAGCGGAGCGGACAGTCGTCACGCCGGGTGCCAGGGCAACGGAGGATGCTTTAGCAGGAACCAGGCCAAGACACGGGAAGGCTCTGGATTGCGGCTTTGCGACAGAATGGCCGGCGGCGGTCGGCAGACTGCCGCCGACGCCGGCGGGCAAATCGGCAAGAATCCGCCGACGGCTGCTCAGTCCTGATCGTCGCCCGGCAGGAACTCGCTGCGCGTCAGTCCGTGGCGCTGCATCTTCTCGTTGAGGGTGCGCCGCGGCAGCTGCAGCAGCTCCATGACCTCGGCGATGTTGCCGCGACACTGCTGCAGGGCCTGGCGCAGACACTGCGCCTCGAAGGTCTCCAGCTGCGCGGCGAGCGACTGCGGTGCCGCCGCACCGGCGCCGCCGCCCAGACCGAGGGCGTGACGTTCGGCGGCGTTGGCCAGTTCGCGCACGTTGCCCGGCCAGTCGTGGGCCAGCAGCCGTGCCAGTTCGGCGGAGCCGAGCGGGCGCGGCTCGCGGCCATGGCGCTCGGCCGCGGCGTGGGCAAAGTGCTCGAACAGCAGGGGAATGTCCTCGCGCCGCTCGCGCAGCGGCGGAATGTGCAGCTCGGCGACGTTGAGGCGGTACAGCAGGTCCTCGCGAAAGCGCCCGGCGCGCACCTCGGCGGCGAGGTCCGGCTTGACCGCGCCGATCACCCGCAGGTCGACGGCGATGCTGCGGTTGGAGCCGAGGCGCTCCAGACTCTTCTCCTGCAGCACGCGCAACAGCTTGGCCTGTTGCGCCAGCGGCAGGCTCTCCACCTCGTCGAGAAACAGGGTGCCGCCGGCGGCATGCTCGATCTTGCCGATGCGCTTGCCCTGGGCGCCGGTGAAGGCGCCGCTCTCGTGGCCGAACAGCTCGCTCTCGAACAGCTGCTCGGGAATCGCCGCGCAGTTGAGCGCGACGAAGGCTTTGTCGGCGCGCGGACCGAAGGCGTGCAGGCAGCGCGCCACGCATTCCTTGCCGCTGCCGGTCTCGCCGCGGATCAGCACGTTGACCGCGGTGTCGGCCAGTTCGAGGATCTGCCGGCGCAGTTGCTGGATCGCCGGCGACACGCCGAGCAGGCGGCTCTCGATGCGCCCCTGCTGCGTCACCTGGCGGCGCAGCGCGCGGTTCTCGCAGACCAGCCGGCGCTTGTCGAGGGCGCGCTGCAGGCTGCCGAGCAGACGCTCGGGGGTGAAGGGTTTCTCGATGAAGTCGTAGGCATCCTGCTGCATCGCCGCCACCGCCATGGGCACGTCGCCATGCCCGGTGACCATGATCACCGGCAGCTCGGCATCCAGCGCCTTGAGACGTTCGAGCAGGGCCAGGCCGTCCATGCCGGGCATCCGCACATCGCTGACCACCACGCCGGGGAAGTCGGCGTCGAGCAGCGCCAGCGCCTCCTCGGCGCGGGCGCAGGTGCGCACCGAAAGGCCGGACAGCTCCAGCCACTGCTGCACCGCCTCGCGGATCGGCGCTTCGTCGTCGATGAAGAGAATCTGCTGCATTTCACGGCTCCTGCGGACTGGGCTGCAGTGTATCCGGCGGCAAGGCTGCCGGCAGCCGGATGACGAACTGCGCCCCGTCACCGGCGTTGCGCACCTCCAGCTGGCCGCCCGACTCGCGGACGATGCCGTAGGACACCGCCAGTCCCAGGCCAAGCCCCTCGCCCACCGGCTTGGTGGTGAAGAACGGCTCGAAGACCCGCGGCAGGTGCTCGGCGGCGATGCCGCCGCCGCTGTCGGCGACGCTCAGCAGCCAGTCGCCGCCGTCGCGGCGCAGCGCGATGCGCAGCACGCGGCGCTCGCGTCCGGCCATAGCATCCAGGGCGTTGTGCAAGAGGTTGACCAGCACCTGCTCGAGGCGGATCGCGTTGCCCTCAACCCAGGCCTGCGGCGCGCGCCGGCGCAGCACCTGCACGGCGTCCTGGCGGATGCGCGCCTCCAGCAGAAGCAGCGCATGGTCGACGACGGTGTCCAGCGCCAGGCGCTCGCGCAGACCGCCGGGGGTGTCGCGGGCGAAGGTCTTGAGGTGCCCGGTGAGCGCCGCCATGCGGGTGAGCAGGCCGTCGATGCGCTCCAGGCAGGTGCGCATCGCCGCCGAATCGTTCTTCGCCAGCAGCAGGCCGAGGCTGCCGAGCTGCATGCGCATGGCGGTCAGGGGCTGGTTGATCTCGTGGGCCAGGGCCGCCGACATCTGCCCGAGGGCGGCCATCTTCGCCGCCTGCACCAGCTCGTCCTGGGCCTGGCGCAGCGCCGCGGTGCGCTCCTCGACCAGCCGCTCCAGCTCGGCCCGGCGGCGCAGCAGCAGGCGGCGGTTTTTCTGCCGCTGGCCGAGGAACAGGAAGAGGAACGCCAGCGCCAGCCAGATGCCGGCCGCCGCCAGGCCGTAGCCGCGCACCGCGCCGCCCGGCACGCGCGCCTCGCGCAGCAGCTGCAGGGTCCAGCCCTCGTCGGCCAGCGGCTGGCGCAGGCGCAGGTAGTCGCGCCGGCCATCCGGGCCGTCGATGCCCAGCAGCTCGGCGTCGCCGTCGAGCTGACGCAGCGATCGCACCGCCAGGGGCTGCAGCTGCCGGTCGCCATAGCGACGGGTATCGACCAGACGGGCGCGCAACTCTGGCGACAGCCCCTGCAGGGTGCGGAAACGCCAGGCCGGCCGGCTGGCGAGGATGGCCACCTCGTGCTGGTCGGTCACCAGCAGGATGCCCGTCTGCCGCGCCCAGTCGCGCTGCAGGTCCTCCATCACCAGCTTGAGCGCCAGCACGCCGAGGATGCGGCCATCGGCGTCGCGCACCGCCCGGGAGAGGAAATAGCCGGGCACCCCGGTGGTCACGCCGACGCTGAAGTAGCGGGCACTGCCCTCGCGCAGGGCGCCCTGGAAATACGGGCGGAAGGCATAGTTGCCGCCGACGAACTTGCCCGGCTCCTGCCAGTTGCTGGCGGCGATGGCCTTGCCCTGCAGGTCGAGCACGAAGATCACCCCGGCTCCCGCCTCCCGATTGAGACGCTGCAGGCGCCGGCTGAGCCGCTCGCGCGCCAGCGGATCGGCGGCGTCGCGCAGCAGCGACTGGATCTCGCTGTCCAAGGCAAGGATCGCCGGCAATGCGCGAAAGCGCTCGACGAGGATGCGCAGCGACTGGGCGTACAGCTCCAGCTGGCCGCGGGCCTCGACGGCGGTCTCGCTCCAGTGGCGCCGCTCGGCGTAGCGCCCGGCCAGCCAGACGCTGGCGAGCAGCCCGGCGAGGATCGCCAGGACGACCAGCAGCATGCGCCGGCGGGCGGAGAGAAACGCCACGGCCTAGGGCCTGTCGACGTTTGGGCATGAGCCGCGTTGCCGCGGCAAATGCCGCCAGGCAAGGCGCGGGGCGCCGGCAATGGTCATTCCCTTGCCAAGACCCGCAACGCCGCATGGCGGCATTTGCCGCGCAACCCGCAGGGACGGGGCCCGTTTGGCGCAGCACGGCGTCGCTCGTCGTTCATTTGGAATGACCAAACTTCTCTCCTCGTTCCTTGTTCTGCGCCAAACGGGCCGCCGTCGCGGCCTACGCCCAAACGTCGACAGGCCCTACCCGCCGCGCAGCAGGCGCAGCAGCGCCTCGGCGTCGAGCTTGGCGCTGACCTCGCCGCCCTCCAGCAGGCTGTCGGCGAGGTCGCGCTTCTGCCCGTGCAGGGCGAGGATGCGCTCCTCGATGGTGTTCTCCGCCACCAGCCGGTAGATGGTCACCGGGCGCTGTTGGCCCATGCGGTGCGCGCGGTCGCTGGCCTGGTCCTCCACCGCCGGGTTCCACCAGGGGTCGAGGTGGATCACGTAGTCGGCGGCGGTCAGGTTGAGGCCGGTGCCGCCGGCCTTGAGGCTGATCAGGAAGATGTCGCCGTCGCCGCCCTGAAAGGCCTCCACCCGCCCCATGCGCTCCCTGGCCGGGGTCGAACCGTCGAGGTACTGATAGCGGATGCCGCGCTCCTCGAGCCATGTGCGGACGATGCTCAGGTGGTCGACGAACTGGCTGAACACCAGCGCCTTGTGGCGGCTGTCGAGCAGCTCCTCGACGATCTCGGCGAAGGCCGCCAGCTTGCTGCCGGGAAGGTCGCTGTCGGGCACTACCAGGCTCGGATGGCAGCAGAAGCGCCGCAGCCGGGTGATTTCGGTGAGCACCCGCAGCGGCGACTGGCTGCCCTCCTCGCCGCCCTGGCTGAGGGCGTCCAGCGCCTGCTGGCGCATGGCCTCGTAGAGGTGCAGCTCGGCGTCGGAGAGCGGCACCCGGTAGACCACCTCGGTGCGCGCCGGCAGCTCGTCGAGCACCTGGCTCTTCAGGCGGCGCAGGATGAACGGCTGGATCAGCGCCTTGAGCGCCTTGCGCGCGCCCTGGTCGCCGCGCTCGATGGGTCCGGCGAAGCGCTGGGCGAAGTGTTCGCGGCTGCCGAGCAGGCCGGGGTTGATGAAGCGGAACAGGTTCCACAGCTCACCCAGGTGGTTCTCCAGCGGCGTGCCGGTGGCGACCAGGCGGAAATCCGCCTGCAGCGCCATGGCCGCCTGGGAGCGCTTGCTGGCGGCGTTCTTGATCGCCTGCGCCTCGTCGAGCACCACTGTGGTCCAGTGCCGGGCGGCGAAGGCCTCGGCATCCAGCTGCAGCAGGCCGTAGCTGGCGACCACCAGGTCGCGCGGGCCCAGCCCGTCCAGGCTGCGGCTCTCGCGGTAGGCGTGCAGGCGCAGGGTCGGCGCGAAGCGGGTGGTCTCGGCCAGCCAGTTGGGCGTCACCGAGGTCGGCGCGACCACCAGCTGCGGGCCGGCGGCGGAACGGTGCAGCAGCAGGGTGAGCGTCTGCAGGGTCTTGCCCAGGCCCATGTCGTCGGCCAGGCAGGCGCCGACGCCCCACTTGGCCAGCCGCGCCATCCAGTCGAAGCCCTCCAGCTGGTAGTCGCGCAGCTCGGCCTGCAGGGTGCTCGGCACCCGCGGCCGGTAATCGCGCAACGATTCCAGGCGGGCCAGGTGTTCCTGCCAGGCGGCGTCGGCCTCGAAGCCGCCCACCTCCTCGGCCAGCTCGGCGAGCAAGGGCGCGGTCAGCGGATTGAGGCGCAGGCCGGCATCGCCATTGCGCTCGGCCAGCCGGCCCAGTTCGTCCAGGCGCCGGCGCAGGTTGCTGCCGAGGGCCAGCCAGTCCTGGTCACCGAGGCGGACGAAGCGCCCGGGACTGCTCTGCAACAGCTCGAGCAGCTGGCGCAGATGCAGCACGCGGCCGTCGTCGACCACCACCTCGCCGTCCAGCTCGAACCAGTCGCCGCTCTGGCGCAGGCGCAGCTGCAGCTGGCGCAGGCCGGGCCGGGCCTTGATGCGCATGCGCTCGCCCTCCGGCCAGACGCACTCGAGCAGGCCGGCGTCCAGCCCCTGCAGCTCGCTCAGCACCTGCAGCGCGGCCTGCGGCTCGGCCAGCTGCCATTCGTGGCCGTCGCTGTCGGCCTCGGCCAGCGCCGGACAGGCCTGCAGCACCTGCTCGAGCCGCTGGCGCTCGGCCGGCAGGTCGCGGACCGCCTGCAGCGGCCTGCCCTCCTGCTCGCCAAGCACGCTCTCCGCGCCCTGGCCAGGGCGGAACCAGTTGCCGCCGGCCAGCGGCCGCACCAGCAGCTGCAGGCGCAGGCCGTCCTGCAGGGGCAGCAGGTGGGCGTACAGCCTGTCGTCGGCGGCCACCTTGTCGATGTTCACCGCCAGCTCCGGCAGGTCCGAGTGGATCGGCAACAGCGGCGCGATGCTGCCGATGGTTTCCATCAGCTGCGCCTTGGCCGCCTGCGGCACGCCCAGCCCGCCGCCGACGATGTCGGCGATCTGCCGGGCCTCGCGGCCGAGTGGATAAATCACCAGGCGGGTCGGGGTTTCCCGCTCGACGAACAGCCCGTCGCACGCGGCGATCCCCTCGGGGATCAGCGCCAGGTGGATCTGCGTGCCGCGCTGCTGCAACTCCAGGGCCACGCTGCCGGCCAGCAGGTCGATGCGCACCTCCGGCGCGTCGCTCCAGAACAGCGCCGGATGGCCGACCAGGTGCGGCAGGGCGCGCTCGCCGTCGAGCTGGTAGCGGATGCCGTAGTAATCGCTGTGCATCTGAATCTGCTGGATGGCCCGGCGGTCCTGCTCCAGCAGGTAGTCGAAGCTGTCGGACTCCTCGAGCAGGCGCTTGAGCGACACCACCCTGCCCCGGCTCCACTGGCCCTTGGCGCCGAGCTTCTGCTCGCGCGGCTCGACGCTCGGCACCTGCGCCGTGGCGCTGCCGATCATCCAGGCCAGGCGCTGGCTGCTCTGCGGCTGCGCCGGGACGCTGGCGCGGGAGCCGGGACGCAGCGCGGCCAGCGCGGCGAGGGCATGCTCCCAGAGCTCCTGGCGGCGGTACAGCTCGACCAGCGGCTGCAGCCCCTGACGCCGGTGCCAGTCCGCCTCCGCCGGGGGCGTGCCGAACTGCCGCTCGAGCAGCACGTCCAGTTCGGCCACCAGCCAGGCGTAGCCCTCCCCGGCCAGCTCCGCGCGGAACTGCTGCAGGCGCCGCTGCCAGGCGGAGGACGCCGGGGCGTCCATCCAGTACAGCGCGATCGCCGTCAGCAGACCGTCGAAACCCTGCAACTGCTGCATCCGGTAGGCTGGATCGGGGCAGCGCCCGCCCTTGCCCTGGAACTGCTCGAAGAGCTTCTCGAAGACGTCGTAGGCGCTGCCCAGGCCCTTCTTCAGTCCCAGCCCGAGCGCCTGGCGCAGCGCCGCATGCTGCTGGCTGTCGCCATCGATCAGCAGGAGCAGGCAGTAGCAGGCGTTGAGCGTGGCCGGCAGCTCGACCCGGCGCTTGCGGCTGCCGCGCTGGATGCGGATGTACTCCTGAATGAACTCCAATGCCTCGGCGGACTCCCCATGCAGCAGGCTCCGGAGGACCCTGCCGAACGCCGCCCGCTCGTCCCGGCCCAGGGCTTCGAAGCGCGGCCAGTCACCGCGCCAGAGCGCCTGCAGAAACAGCTGGAAAGCCAGCTCGGCGGACTTCACCTGACCGCCGTCGAGCAGGGCCAGGCCCTGCCGATAGGCCTCCCCGGCGGCCACCAGCCCGCTGTTGGCGCGGGTCAGGTAGTCCTCCAGCAACACCTCGCGAACGCCCGGGACGAGCCGGGCGAACAGCTGCCGGCCGGTTTCGTCGGCCAGCAGCTGGCCGCAGGGATGCGGCAGCTCGCCCCGCTCCTGCTCCATGCCGAGCAGCAGCTGGGTCAGCTCCGGCACCTCGCCCGCCAGCAGGGCCAGCCAGAGGCCGCGCCACAGGCTCAGCGGCAGGCTGCCCGGCGCGGCGGCGACGTGCTCGATCAGCCCGCCGCGCAGCTTCGGCCACCAGTGCGGCTCGCTCTGCAGCAGCAGCAGCACCTGATTGCAGGCCACCGGGTTCAGCCTGAAGAAGCTGCGCTCGTCGCCGCGTTCCAGCCAGTTCAGGCGCTCCAGGGTTTCCAGCATCTCGCCGAGCAGCACGCCGTCCATGGCGCGGCTGTTGGTGGCGCGCACGCCGAGACGTTTGAGCTGCTCGAGCAGCGCGGTCTTGTTCCGCGGGGTGGCCAGGAACAGGACGTAAAGCAGCGCCTTGTAGGCATCGGGCAGACTGGCGAGGGTCGAGCGGGCGGCTGAGCTGGACATGGGCACCCCGAAAGCGACAAAGCAAAGGACCGACAGGATCTTAGCAAGCTAACTCATTCAGCTGGCGAGAGGCCAACAGCGGCATGGTGAAGCACCCGCCATTCCTGCGGACAACCGCACGGTTGCCGCGCAGGCCCGGATACCCGTAGTCTCGGCGAACAGATCTTTCCTCCACCCCATGATCGGAACCAGCAGTCAGGCAAGCCACCATGAGCACGAACAACAAGAGCAACATTCCCTATGCCCAGCGCGAACAGGGTTACCGGGAAAAGGCCCTGAAGATGTACCCCTGGGTCTGCGGCCGTTGCGCCCGGGAGTTTTCCGGCAAGCGCCTCAGCGAGCTGACGGTCCACCACAAGGACCACAACCACGACAACAATCCCGAGGACGGCTCGAACTGGGAACTGCTCTGCCTGTACTGCCACGACAACGAGCATTCGCGCTATACCGACAGCCAGTACCAGACCGCTCCCCGTCCCGGCGCCGACCTGGGGCCGAAGACCACCTTCAAGGCCTTCGCCAACCTCGGCGACCTGCTCAAGGGCAAGCAGGACTGAACCCCGCTGCCGCAACCGCCGCGCCTGCTCGCAGCGCCCGCGGCGGTTGCCGTCCGTCCCGACCTCTCGTCCGCCGCCCGGGCACGCCCGGTGCCCGCCGGCAACCCGCCAAAGCCCTGCTGCTAGACTCCAAGGGGGGTCATCCCCGGCCCCGGCGCCGCTGCCGCGGGTCTCGATCGACCATTCGCCGGAACCTTATATGCAATGCAACGGGAGGTGAACATGAACCGGCACTACTACGTCAGCGACGATCTGGACGATCTGGAACGGGTCGAGCAGGAACTCGAAGCCAAAGGCATCGATACCGAGCAGATCCATGTGCTGAGCGAGCAGGATGCCGAGCTCGAACGGCATCGCCTGCACAGCGTACCCTCGATGATGAAGACCAACGTGGTCGACGCCGGCACGCGCGGCCTGTACATCGGCCTGGCACTGGCCGCCCTGGTGCTGGTCGTCGCCTACTTCGGCGGCTGGACGCAAACCCGCGTCGGCTGGATACCCTTCATCTTCCTGGCCCTGGTGCTGTTCGGCTTCAGTATCTGGGAGGGCGGCTTCTTCGGCTTCCAGAAGAGCAACCGCGCCTTCCGCCCCCTGCAGGACAAGCTGCGTCAGGGCAAGCATGTGTTCTTCGTGGATGTGGAGCCGGCCCAGGAGCCGCTGCTGGAGCAGGTCGTCAGCCACCACCCGAAACTGGAAATCGCCGGAACCGGCGCCGCCATGCCGCACTGGATCATGAACGGGGAGAAGAAATGGCACCGCTTCAGGAACAGGCTCTGACGGCTCCGGGCAACGGGGAAAGGAAATCCCCTCCCCTGCGGCCCGACGCGCTCCGGCTTACTTGACGAGCAGCACGGGCACCGTCACCTCATGCACCACACGGGTGGCGACCGAGCCCATGACCAGGTTGGAGAAGTTGCTCATTCCCCGGGTGCCCATAACCACGGTGTCGCAGCCGAACAGGCTGACCGCCTTGGCGATCTCTCCCACCGTCTCGCCCAGTTCCTCGTGGGCGCTGGCCTCGAGGCCATGTGCCCGCAGGAGTTCGAGCCCCTTCGCATTGATCTTGCGCCCATGCTCGCGGGCCGCGTTGACCAGGGTCTCCAGCATGGGACCGGCGACATAGTCGCCGTACATGATCGGATGCCCCTGCACGTTCAGCAGATGGACCTCCAGATCCGGCACCTGCTTCACGAACTCCACAAGGTAAAGCAAGGCGCGCTTGGCGCTTTCGGAACCATCGAACGGAACAAGTACTTTCTTCATGGCCTGCACACTCATTGTGCCTGGTGGACGGAAAGGCCCCGCGGGGCCTGGCGCAGCGGCGAACCCCGCTCAGTGCCGGGGATGCAGGCGCTCGTTGAGTTCGTCGACGATCGGCGCCCAGTCGGCGTCATCGAGCAGTTCCTCCTTCAGCAAGGCCGCCTGGGAGGGTGACCAGAAGGGTGCCTCGGACACCTTGATCCCGTTGGGCAGCATGTGGCTGCCGATGAAGGCATCGATGCTGGCCGGATCGGACTTCAGCCCCAACTGATCGAACAGCGTGGACAGCTTGTGGATGGGCATTTCCATCTTTCCTTCCTCCTCTGTTGCGTTTGTGGGAAGCGCGTATCGCTTCTTCTAACCATAGCGGAAAATCCATCGGCGACCGCTTGATCCAGGGCAGCTTTTGCCCTGCACCGTCGACGCCTGCGGCGCCCATCCATCGAGTGGTGGAGAAAAGACTAGGTGATCCAGCGTCGAGGGAGTAAAGTGGCTTCACTGTGTTGCATGCGTCACCGCGAAACGATCTGCGTAACTGCTGTCCGATCCTTTTTCGACTGCTCTTTGCACTCAGTCAACGCCCGGGCCCAAAGGCCCAGCTTTCAACTTTGTCCAAGGAGACAACTCATGTCCAATCGTCAAACCGGCACCGTCAAATGGTTCAACGATGAAAAAGGCTTCGGCTTCATTACTCCGGAAAGCGGCCCCGACCTGTTCGTTCACTACCGCTCCATCCAGAGCACCGGCTTCAAGAGCCTCCAGGAAGGCCAGCAGGTTTCCTTCGTGGCAGTGAAAGGCCAGAAAGGCATGCAAGCGGACGAAGTACAGGTCGTCTAATCGCCTGCGCTGTCCAGGAAACCGGCCTTCGGGCCGGTTTTTTCATTTTGGGCATCCACCCTGCCAGAGGAGAAACCAGCATGATCACGCGGGTTGCAGGATCGAATCGGAAGGCCAAGCCGGAACCGGCTCAGGAAACCCATGAATCCCTAGACGCCCTGGTTTCCGCCTTTCTCCGGGGCGGCGGCGAGATTCGGCAGATCGCCAATGGCGTCAGCGGCCAGACCGCCACGCCGCCCAGCCGGCATATCAAGATTGGCAAGAAGCAATAGTCGGCACGCCCGCTCAGGACTGCCGATAGCGCACCAGCCGTCGCAGCAGCGGCCGCCCCGCCAGGTGCAGGAACACCGGCGCACCGGCGATCAGATAGAAGTAGTAGGTGACGGCGCGCCAGATCAGGATCGCCGCCCCGCTGGTCGACTTGCCGACCAGCGGGGCGAGCAACGCCGCCGAGGCCAGCTCCGCCCCGCCGGCCCCGCCCGGCAGCAGGCTGGCCTGTCCGGCGCTGAGCGCCAGCATCTGCACCAGGAAGGTCCAGGCCCAGGACAGCTCGCTGCCCAGGCCGCGCAGGGTCAGGTAGAGCACGCTGTAGCGCAGCACCCAGTGCGCGACGCTGAGCAGGAACACCCCGAGCAGCACCGGGCGCGGCAGGCTCAGGCTCTGGCGCAGGGCATTGCGAAAGCGCATCACCTTGCGGGCATACTGCAGCCGTCGGCGCACACTCACCCCCAGGCGCTGCAGCAGCCGGCCGTTGAGACGGAACATCTGGCGATGGAAGCGGCCGAGCAGGAACAGCAGGACAAACACCCCGAGCAACAGGCTGGCACTGGCGCCAAGCAGCCAGGCGAGGTGCGGGCTCAGGGCATGGGACAGGGCATAGACCAGGATGCCGAGCAGCGCGCAGGCGAACACCAGCAGGTCGGTGAGCTGCTCCACCGCATAGGTGGCGGTGCCCTGCGCCGCCGACACCCCGCGGCGCATCAGCAGCGCCATCAGGGTCAAGGGACCACCGGCGCCGCCCGGCGTCGCGCAGATGGCAAACTCGGTGGCCATGATGATGCCCAGAGCGTCCTTCTGATGAAGCCGGTAGCCGGGCAGCAGCAGACGCAGGCGCAGCGCGTTGAGATTCCAGCAGATCACGATGATGCCGAGCATGGCCAGCAGCAGGTTGGCCGGAAAGCTCTGCAGCTGCCGCCACAGCCCGCTGCCGCCGAGCAGCAGGGGAATCAGCAGTGCGGCCAGCAGACCGCCCAGCAGCAGCCACAGACCACGGCTCATGCGCCAGCACCCGGCAGCTGCGGCGACTGCCGATTCAGCCAGCCGATCTTGGTCAGCGGCTGGCGCCCCTCCTCCAGCAGGCGCACGAGCAGCTCCACCCAGTAGCGGCGGGAGAAGTCGTGGCGCATGTCCACCGGATGCAGCCCCAGGCGCAGCAGCGGCGCCCGCCGATGACAGGCGGCGAGCCCCGCGCAGACCAGCCGGGACAGCCCGCGGCGCCAGCGGCTGCGGGCGCTCCAGGTCAGGCCGGGGGCGTCGATGGCCTGGAAATCCGGCAACCGGTAGAGATGGCGCAGGTCGCTGGTATAGCGCAGCGGGGTTTCCCGCAGGGCCAGGCGGGTGCCCTCGCTCATCAGCCAGGCGGGGGGAACGAAGCCGTGCAGCGGCCAGCCACAGCGGCGGAACACCTCCATGCCCTGCTCCAGACGCTGCCGCGCCTGCGCCTGGTCGAGCCGGTAGAACTCGCCTTCGCGGGTATAGACGCGGCGCATCAGCCAGTCCCGCGGCGTGCGCGGCGGCGGTGCGTCGTCGTCGTGGTGGTAGCCGTGCAGGGCCAGCTCGTCGCCGCGCGCCAGCCGTGCATCGAGCTGCCGGCACAGCTCGGCGTGGGCCGTCAGCGGCTGGCGGCGATGGAAATCCGGCACCACCAGCCAGGTGACGGGCACATTGCCCAGGGCATCCACCATCTCGACGAAACGCTGATAGTCGGCCCAGGTTTGCGGGGCGACATCGTGCAATACCAGCAACAGATGGCGTTCAGACATTCACGGCGACCGGCAGCTCGGCCGTGCCCAGCACGGCATGGTAATGGGCAAGCAGGCCGGCGACCACGGCATCCCAGGCATGGTGGGCCTCGACGTGCTGACGCGCCTGACGTCCCAGCCGCGCGACATCGCCCTCGAACAGCTCGCGCACGGTCGCGGCCATGGCCCGCGCGTCATTGGGCCGACACAGGCGGCCGGCGCTGAACGGCACGATCTCGGCCAATGCCCCGGCACGCGCGGCGATCACCGGAATGCCGCAGGCCATCGCCTCCAGCACCACCAGGCCGAAGGTTTCCTGGTCGCCGGCGTGCAGCAGCACGTCGCTGCTGGCCATCAGCCGGGCCACCGCGGCGGCCGGCTGGAACTGGTTGATCACCGTGACGTTGTCCGGCACCCGCCGCGGCATGTCGGCGCCGACCAGCAGCAGATGGTAAGGCGGCCCGAGGCGCCGGACGGTCTCCAGCAGAATGTGCAGGTTCTTCTCGCGCGCCCCGCGGCCGGCGAAGACCAGCAGCCGGGCCTCCTCGGCAAGACCCAGCTCGCGCTTGAGGCCCGGATCGCGCCGCGCCGGCTGGAAGACCTCCAGATCGACCCCCAGGGGCTGCACGAACACGTCCTGCACGCCCAGGCGCAAGAGTTTCTCCGCCATGATCCGGCTGGGCGCCAGCACCCGGTCGAACTGGCCGTAGAGGTATGCCACGTAGTCGTTCACCCGGCCGCCGCACCAGGCGCCGACACGCTTGGTCGCCAGCCGCGGCAGGTCCGAGTGGTAGAAGCCGATCACCGGGATGTCCAGACGCCGGCCGGCATCCAGCGCCGCCCAGGCGGTCAGATAGGGATCGCCGACCTCGATCAGGTCGGGCTGCAGGCGCTGCAGCTGCTGGCGCCAGGGCGCGCGGCGCAGGGGAAAGCGATAGCCGTTGCCGAACGGCAGCAGCGGCGAAGGCACCTCGTAGACGCCGGCCTGCTCGCGGTAACCGGCACCAGGCACCAGCACGCTGTGACGCACCCCGGAGTACAGCCGCAGGCGACGGTGCTTGGCCTCCAGATAGGTGCGCACGCCACCGCTGGCGGGGGCATAGAACATGGTCATATCGGCAATGTGCACAAGCTTCCTCCGTCCGAAGGCTTTCGGAGCGAACCGCCGCGGCTGCGGCGGGACGCCCCGCCCACCCACAAGCGGTCCCGCCATGAAAACCGCAGTGCTGTAGCAAAAAGATAGTCTGTGCCCGTTTCAGCGTCAGGAAATCGCCTCCCGACCAAGCCGAACGAACGGCCTGCCCGGGCGCTGCCGCGAACCAGGGAACACCGGGGTAGACCGAGCGGAACGCCCTGGAGTTTCCTCGAGCGCGCACGCATCGGCACCGGAAGGCGTTGCCATGAAAAAGCCAGCACGGCGCCGGGAGGGCGTTGGGAAAGCTGCCGCATGCAGCAACAGATAGGGAAAAGGCCATCCCTGGCCGATGGATCAGCAGTCGTGGCCGGGCGAGGCGCAGAGCGCCTTCAGCGCCGGCAGAAAGGCCCGCTCAGGCCAGCTGGACATTGCCGGGCAGGCGCTTGCGGGCCGCCAGCGGATGGTCCGAGAACGGCTTGAAGCGCTCGAAGCCGGTGACGATCAGCGCCCCGCCGGCATGTTCGAACTCCTCCCTGAGGTGGCTCAGGAACTCCATGAAGGTGTGGTCCACCAGATGGGCCTCGGAGAAATCCAGGGTCACCCTGGTGCTGCGGTCGATCTGGCTGAACAGCTTCTTGAAGCCCAGCAGATTGGAGAAGATCGCCGCCCCGCCGACCGTGATCCGCTGTTCGCCGGCCTGCCGGGAGCGCGCGTAGCGGGCCTTGAAGAAGTTGCCGAACGGCACCCGGTGCGCCAGGTTGAACGCCAGCTCCGTGGCGATGCCGGCCCCGACGCCGATCAGCAGGTCGGTGGACAGCGTCACCAGCACGGTCACGACGAAGATGACCAACTGCTCGGCGCCGATGCGGTAGACCTTGAAGAACTCATGGGGCGAGGCCAGCCGGTAGCCCACGGCGATCAGCAGCGCCGCCAGGGCCGCATTGGGGATCATCTCGATGACCGGGATGAACAGCAGCATGGCGATGAACAGGCACAGGCCGTGGAAGAAGTTGCTCCAGCGGCTGCGGGCGCCGAAGCTGACGTTAGCCGAGCTGCGCGCCACCTCGGAAATCATCGGCAGGCCGCCCAGCAGCCCGGACAGGGCGTTACCCGCGCCCACTGCGACCAGGTCCTGGTTGAAATTCGACGCCCGCTTCCAGGGGTCCAGTCCATCGACGGCCTTGACCGTCAGCAGGGACTCCAGGCTGCCGATGAAGAGGAACATCAGCACGTACTTCCAGAACACCGCGGTGCCGATCAGGGAAAAGTCCACGTTCAGCCCGACGTTGGACCAGAAGCTGCCGATGGTCACCATGTCGAACACCGGCTCGGTGTGCCTGAAATCCATGATCAGGGCCATGGGCACGGCCACCAGCAGGACCAGCATCGGCGCGGGAACCTTCTTCAGACCCGGAATCTTCAGCAAGGGCATGCCGAAGATGATCGCCAGGCTGACGACCCCCACCAGGGCCACGTGGGAATCGGCGTGCATGATCGAGGCAGGAATCCGCTCGAACAACTCGACCAGCTCGAGTCCCTTGAGGGTGGCCGGATCGATGCCGAGCAGCACGTGGATCTGCTTGGCGAAGATGATCAGGCCGATCGCCGCCAGCATGCCGTGCACCACCGAGTGCGGGAAGAAGTCGCTCAGGGCGCCGAAGCGCAGGAAGCCGAACAGCATCTGCAGCACGGCCGCCACGAAGATCGCCCCGAGCGCCAGGTGCCAGCCCTCGGCGCCACCGCCGAACTCGACGACGGCACCGGCGCAGATGGTGATCAGGCCGGCGGCCGGTCCCTTGATGGTGAGCCGCGAGCCGGCGAACAGACTGACGAACAGGCCGCCGATCATGGCGGTCAACACGCCCATGGCCGGCGGGAATTCGCTGGCCTTGGCGATGCCGAGACTCAAGGGAAGCGCCAGCAGGAATACCAGGAATCCCGATACCACATCGCTGCGCCAATTTTGCTTGAGGCCTTTCAGGCCGTCTTCTGGAATTGCACACGCTTTCATAAGGCAATGACTCCTTGGATATTTACAGGCACTTTCAAATGCTCGTGATGGATATCTCTCGCCAAACTTTTCAACGAATCAGGAAGACTTGTACGCCACCTCATAGACCGACTTGGCATGCGGCCCGAGAAATACCCGCGCATAAATGCGGATGATCGACAGACCGACCAGGACGAAACTGAAGCTGGTCAAAAAGGCCAGACCGACCTGCCCTTCCTTGATATGCGCGAACATCAGGTCTTCGCCGATGAACGTGGGACTGATCGGAAAACCGGTGGCGCACAGACAACAGAGCAGGAATACGAAAGCGATCTTCGGATGCTGGCGGGAATGGCCATGAAAGCGGTCGAGATCGATATCGCCTTCGAAATGCTTGAGTCGCCGCAGGCACAGAAATCCGACGATCCCCGCCAGGGCGACGCCGCTCAGGTAGATATAACTTTCGCTGAAGTCGAAGTTGGCATTGAAAGACGTGGCCAGGGCGATCCAGAAGTGCGTCATGATCGCCAGCAGCCAGGTCATGCGGGCGCGCTTGCGCTCGGTAAAGGACTTGAGCACCAATACTGCCGCCATCGACGCGAAGATCACCGGCAGCACTTCCGTGACCGCGACAGGCAATACTTCACGGTTATAGACCCCAAACAAACCCAGCAGATAGACCGGCACGAAAATACCGACGGCCCGCCAGAAGGTCAGAAAGTTCAAACGCCGCCCCAAGCTCTTCATGGGATTCCACAACTTGCGGTACATGAAGGCATCCAGATCGAATTCCCGCACCGAAAGCATATAGAGGGAATACACGAACTTCTTGGGCAGCACCCATCTGGCATGGTGTTCCCGCGGCACGAAGTTGTAGAACTGCTCGCGGATCAGATAGGTCACCACCGACGGCGAAACCAGCAGCTGATAGGTGCGCAGGAAGGCGTTCCCGGCGAAGTGCACCAGGGCCAGGGTGTCGAAGCCGGCGGCGATCTCGATGAAGATCAGGCCGATTTGGGCGATGGAGGCATAGGCGATCTGGCTCTTGATCGCCGATTGCGAGCGGGCGATCACCGTCGCGACGACGCTGGTGGTAAAGCCCAGAAGGCCGATGACCAGGCAGACGAACAGCTGATCACGCCAGAGCGGCGCGGTGCGCAGCAGCAGGAAGACCCCGATGTGCACCGACAGGGAGCCGTAGAAGATCGCGCTCGATGGCGTCGGTCCCTCCATGGCCCGCGGCAACCAGCTGGAGAACGGCAGCTGCGCCGACTTGGCGGCGGCGGCCACCAGGATCATCAACCCGATGACGACGCCAACGAAGGCATGCGGCTGCAGGTGTTCGAGCACGAAGGCCTGGTCTTCGAGCATGTGGAAGCTGACGTTCTCGTGGAAGAGGTTATGCATCATCCACATGGCCAGCAGCAGGCCGACATCGCCGATCCGGTAGATGGAGAACACCTTGACCGCGTTCTTCACCGGCAGGTAGCGGTCCCGGTAGAAGGCGATCAGCAGGAACGAGGTGATCCCCAGCATTTCCCAGCCGGTGAACATGGTTTCCATGTTTCCGGAGAAAACCACCATGTTGTAGCCGGCATAGAAGAACAGCACCGTGCTGAAGAAGCGCTTGTAGCCCGCCTCGCGGTGCATGTAGTGACGGCTGTAGAGCAGCACCATGAAGGTCAGGAAGGCGCCGACGAACATGTAGGTCGCGGTGATCCGGTCGAACAGGAAGTCGATGTAGAACTCGTAGCTTTCTGTCTGGAACAGCACGAAATCCTTCAGCTCCAGGGTGGGAAAGCCGCGGAACGCCCAATACAGCAAAAACAGGTTGAAGCCGGCCAGATGAGCGCCGACCGTGATGAGGGCGGTGCGGGAAATCCGCGTCTCGTCCCGTTCCGGATGGGTCAGGCTGATCAGAAACCCGAGCAGCGGTAGAAAGATGAAGATCTGCAGTATGGCGGCCATGGCAGCTCCCTAGCTCAACGCGAGAACAGGCAGGTTGTCCGCCTGGGTTTCGAAGAGTTTCTCGAGATCGGTAGCAGCCTCGATCCGCTCGGTCAGCGGGCGATACGGCGCGAAGCTGCCGTCCTTGAAGCGAAACAGCTCATGGCTCTCGGGATGGACGACCGTGAGGTTCAGCCATTCGTTGGCGAACCATTCCCAGGTGGCCGGCTGCTGCTGGATGGTGTTCAAGACCACCTCGGGGAACTGCTCGACGACGATCATCATCCGCACCGGGTGGTGCACCTCGATCATCTGGCTCGGCAGGCCGGGGCGCAGGTCGCCGTCGTTGCCGTTGGCCACGCCGATCAGGCCCATCACGTTGTGCGGCAGCTTGCTGCCCGCCCCCAGCTTCTGGTTGTCCACGTGGGAGAAGAAGTATTCCAGGTTGATGCCGCCGCAGACCGGCGCCGCAGCGCGCAGGATGCCGAGCAGGAACTTGCCGTCCGGGTCGATGCGGTAGTCGTAGGAGTTGAGGAACGAGCGCCGGTCGAGGAACAGCTTGCGGCTCAAGGCCCGGCGTCCGACGATGCACAGCGCGTTGGTCGCGTGGTTCAGCTCGGGACGCGGCTCGAACAGCGATACGGAACGCGCCTTGACCGCCTCGTGGACCCGCTCCGGCGGCTGCTGGCTATCGGTCAGCGCGAAGCGGCGCGAGCGCTCCTTGGCGTTGAGCGCCAGGGCCTTGTCGAAGACCGCCGTATTGGCCTGGTGCCGGGCGTGGTTGTCGGGGCTGAGCGAAGATTCGTCGTAGAAGGCAATTTCGTCGCGGGTGGTGTCGTGCAGCGCGCCGACGAACTGCGTGCCTTCGGGAATCTCGATCCCCTTGCCGGCCAGTATCCGCCGCACCTCCGGATGGTTGAGCATGAAGCAGATCACCCGCGCGTTCACCGACCCCGGCCGGCCCGAGCAGGCACCACAGTCGTAGGCGGCGTAGTGCGGGTTGTTGGTGTTGCTCGCCCCGTGCCCGAACACGTAGACGATGGGCGCGAAATCGCGGGTCAGGCCGATGCTGCCCAGCAGGTTCTCCGCGCGCTGGGCCATCTCCTCGAGGGTGAAGCCGATCTGCAGGCCGTCCTCGCGGTCGTCCGCCGAGCGATTCAGGATGCTCAGGCTGGACGTACGATCCATGTGCCGGAAGGACGAGGCGCCGAGGGGGCTCGCCGAGGGCTTGAAGATGTTGTCGAAAAGCTTGACGGCCGACCAGAAGCCGAGGGTCTGCGAAATCACCCAGCCGCCGAAGAGGTCATGGGAGTGCTTGCTGAAGTGCGGCTCGGCCTTGCGCCTGTCCTGGCTGCCGGTTTCCTTGATCAGGTATTTGGGCTCGATCGGTCCCGGACAGACCTTGGTGTAGGACTTGGCGTTCTCCGGCTTGAAGTAGAACTCCACCCCGAAGAAGCCCGGCGTCCCGTAGGTTTCGCAGTGCGGATCGAGGCTTTCGATGTGCCGGCGAAACGAGCAGATGCGGTCGTCGATGCAGAACAGGCCCTGGAAGCTCTTTTGCTGCGGCAGCGATCCTTCCGTGGGCTGGCGCTGGATGGCGCTCAGCACGGGATCGTAGAAGCTCCACTCCAGCGCTTCCTGCCAGATCGCCAGGACCTCGTGCAGCTCGGTCTTCGGCACGTCCGCGAGAATGGCCGGCGGCTCGCCGGCCAGCTCCGCCACCAGCGGGCTCCAGCGCTTGTCGAAATGCTCGTCGAGCGCGTCGATCTCGAGGAGCAACTCGAAGACGATCAGCTCGCGCAGGGTGATCCTGCGGCTGTCGATCAGGGTGCCGGGCTGCGCCTCGATCACCGTGACCATGCCCGACCAGCCCGGATGGGCGAACTGCTGGTCGAACAGGTAGTGCTCGAACAGCGCCTCGTCGCGCACCAGGATCTTCAGCAGATCCGCGATGGAGCAGTCCTGTTCGAGCAGCAGCGCACGTGCCCGCTCGCGGCGGAAGAAGCTGGTGAAGCTGTGGCGCTCCAGCTCGCGGATGGCGCTCAGGAACCCCTCGCCGCTGGAGGGGAAGGTCCATACCGAGATGCCCTGGTCGAGATAGCTGCAGAGGATGCGGAACAGCAGCGGATGCACCAGCGAATCCAGGTCGATCCGCTGGATCTTCTTCCAGTTCGCCCGCACGGAACCGATGCGGGGTAGCGGCGGCGGGGCGAAGCTTTCCCCAATGACCTTGTTCTTCCAGAGTTCGAACTGAGCGCCTTTGCGCGCGGCAATTATTCCATCCAGGATGTCCGGATTTATTTCTCCCTCGAGATAAAGGCGGCGGTATTTATCCAACTTCAAAGACACGCTGTATCCGAAGATACCCGAGGCATTGCGCGCCGCGTCGTGAAACTTCGAATCCTGAAATGCATGCAAGGTATTGTGGTGAACGAAATCCTTCAAGGGAGCTTGTTTCGGAAGATAATGTTCAAGCTCGTGCAATACAGCCGTCTCATCAAAACTACCGGACTGCACTGGATTTTCTGCTCTAGCGGACATCGATTTATCTCCAGAGGCCATCGGCATACTTCAAATGGCCTGCAGAAAGATGGAACAAAGCCACGCCTTGCCGGTCATTCGAAAACAAAAGCCTCCGAATGACGTGTCCGGTCAAGACAAGCCATTTCTCTACCTGATCCACTTTGATGCCGTTACCGGCGAATCCCGTTAAGGAGAATCTCTAGACTGACGACATGCGTCTTGCTGCCTGCCCGGGAAATAACGCTGCGCACGCCAAAGAGCGCGCATGGCACTTCCAACGAGCTTGCCTTCACCTCATTTGTGAAAAAAATGTTTTCTTCCGGGGGTCTTCAATGGGCATTCCAAAGCCCCTGAAAAGTATTTCAAGATATTACAGGAAATTATCGACCATTCAACAGAGGCACATTGCATGCCAATCGATAGCAAGGCAACCATGTGAAGACTTTATTTAAAAATAAATTAACCATTCATGAAGTGAAAAAGCGTTATTGAACTAGGTTCTGTTGACGCAAGCCCAGTGCTAAAACTGGGCTTTTGCCATGACTGACAGAAGCCGACTGAGCGACAGGGAATGGTCCCGCATACAAA
>NZ_SMMU01000005.1 GCF_004339665.1 Azotobacter chroococcum | reverse complement strand
ACAGCAGGGGGCAGCGGTTGGTGAGTTTGGCGACTGCCAATTTACCTGCTTCCCTGACTGTCAATCCTCGCTTTCCCAGGATTCCGCGAAGAACCTACAAAAAGGAACATCTCCAATGAAAGTCCTGCCGGAAGAGGTTCGACCCTATAAGACAACGCCGGTCTTCACAGAGGAAACGGTGCCTCCGGGCCTATTGCGGCAGCACACGACGAAGGAGGGGGCTTGGGCGAAGATCGTGGTGCTGGAAGGCAGGCTGCTTTATCGGATATTGGCGCCGGAGGTGAGCGAGATTCTCCTGACATCCGATCGATGTGGTGTCGTCGAGCCTCAGGTCCCGCATGAAGTAAGTCCGGATGGCCCGGTCAGGTTCTTTGTCGAGTTTAGTAACTCGCTTGTCCACGATCGCAACCGAACCATGTTCCGCTTGTTTCAGGTGATATTGAACTCACGCAGCGCATGAGCGCTGCCTGTCGCGTAACGTGCCGGACATGTTTATCCAGCGGCTGGAGGATATCTTGGAGTCCTGGCGCGAAACAGCTTCCGCAGAATGGCGGCCTGTTACAGGAATAGCGGTAATTGGATTGGCCTTGTCGGTCGCCTACATCGGCTGGCAGCATTTCTTCACGCCCGACCGATGGGTGTTTCTGCTCGATAATGCCAACCTGGCGTTCCATGAGGCGGGACATCCCATCTTTGGCTTGTTGGTGCCGGGTTTGGCGGTTTATGGCGGCACCCTTTTCCAGCTCCTGTTTCCTGCGCTGTTTGCCGGCCATTTCCGGCGGCAACGGCATGGCCTGGGCTGGTCCGTGGCACTGGTGTGGTTCGGCGAGTGTCTGCTGAATGTCGGGCGTTATATGGCCGATGCCCGTGCTCACGAACTGCCGTTGGTCGGTGGCGGCGATCACGACTGGACCGAGATTTTCAGTCGCTGGGGTGTGTTGACCTGGGATACACATATCGCCGGTATGATCCGGTTGATCGGACTTTGCGTGATGCTGGCTGCCCTGTTCTGGTCGTGGAAACGCTGGCGCAGTGCTCGTGTCTCGGCAAAAGGGCGATTGATTCGTAGATCGGGCGGCGGCAAGTTCTGAGTGCAGGACCCTTGCCGAAATGATCGGGTATTGCGCTCGGACTTTGCCGCCGCCTGTGTCGCTCACCGAGCGATCGGGTATTTTCGGTCGATGGGAAAACTCGAATGAGGCCATGAACGTGAAAGAACGGATCGGGAAACCAGGGGAGCCGGCCTCCGGGGCATCGTCGCTGGCGGATGACGGTCAGGCATCCGTCCAGGACCAGGCTGGCGACGCGGCGGCCGCATCGACGACCGAAAAGTCGGCCCGCAAGACCATCGCCCACGGATACGCCAGGGCTGCCCTCGGCAAGGCGATGACGCTGACGGCGGCTGCGGCAAGCGGGACGAAGAACATTCCCGGCAAGGTCGTGGCCAAGGTCAGGGAGCTCGATGCGAATCACAAGGACGTGGCCGACAGGATCGACACGGTCTCGATGGGGCTGGGCATCACTTCCGGCGTGGTGAGCGCCGGTGCGGTGCTCGTCGCCCCGAGCGGGTTGAGTGCGATAGGGGTTGCCCTTGGCCTGACTAGTGCGCCCCTGATCGTGACGGCCGCCCCCATTGTCGGTGCCGCCGCTGCCGTAACGGGCGCCCTCTCGGGTGGGGCGTATTTCTATTCGAAATGGAAGTCGTCGAAGGCGGCGAAGGAGGAGCGGGCTACTCGGGACTCCCAACCCCAACCGCTCGACTCGCCGGATGTCGAACAATAGGGGCCGCGAACAGCCACGAACGGGACTGTTTCTTCAAAGCGTCAGGGTAAACCGCCCGAGCAACGCCCCCGGCAACGTCCTGGAGCCGCTCTGCCGTGCGTCATAGGTGCCTGACGGCAGGCCTTCCTCGGGCTTGTGGGCGGCAGCGACCTCTCGGGCTACCTCGCCATCCTGCGCGAACGCCTCGGCGGCGACGACTGCGCCTAACCGCCGTTCACCCTCAGCGAACGGGAAAGCCAGACCCTGCGCCTGGGCGCCGCCGGACAGTCCAACAAGGAAATCGTCCGCCCCCTCGACATCTCCGTGGAAACGGTGCAATGGCACCTGAAGAACCTCTACGGGAAACTGCAGGTGCGGGAGTTGGGTTTGTTGGAGTAGGGAAGCGGAGCGGCAGGGTTGCCGCTCGTCGGTTGATGGGTAATTCCAAGCGGCTTTTTATATGGCAGCCGCTTGCTGCGTATGTATGTGTGACTATCTTTTTCTCACCATCGTTGTTTTCCGGCTTTTTCCTTCTCGGCTTTATTAGCCAGTTTCAATATGTTTTTGGCGGCTGTCATTTTTCACTAGTGCGGGTGGGTGGCGGTAGCGTGATCGTTGTTGTTGCGATGTTTTTGGAGGTATCGCGAGTTGTTTCAAACACGCCGTTATAGCATTGCAATTCAATTTATGACGGGCGCGACTACTTTTTCAGTTGATCGCTCTCATAAGGAGAATATTGTGAAGAGAGCCTTGATTGCATTGTCTTTCTCCCTTCTATTTTCAGTCCCCTCTTTTGGAGGTTCACTTTGGTCAATTGATCATGCAGGCGTTTGTCGAGATAATAGTGGGCAGTACCCCAGGTGGAATGAGTATGACGAATGGACTTTGGAAAAGTGCGAGATGACTTGTGGTCAAAATCAAAATTGCCAGGGCTTTGCAATGGCCAAAAATAAAAACTATTGCCAGCTATTTGGGTCTGACGGTTCGCGTCCAGCATCTAAAGAAGGGACAATAATTACCCGTGGGGATAGTCGGCAGTCGGGATATACCTGTTTTATCAAGGTTTCAAGATAGAGATAATAGAGATAAAGGGAGTAGAGGCAAGAGTATGGGTTTATTTGGTCAGAAGATTTTGAGTTTGTTTCCTTTGTCCGCGGCGCTCGACTCGCCGGACGATAATGCTTTGGGCAAATAAATTTGTCCCATTTTTGCTTCGGCATGCAGTTGGTATATCGAACTCACTCCAGTTTGGGCTCACATGGTTGCCAATGCAGCGAACTATCCCTGGTCAAGTTATCGTGCGCGAACCAGAGTTTTGACAGTTGGCCAGATTGCGATCCCTGCTTCGAGACGTTGGGCAGTACCATGGAAAATTGTAGTTGGTGTTATGAGCACTTTGTCGATCAAGCCATCCCATCCGGTGAGTTGGAGCTGATCCGCCAAGCATTGCAGCGTGGACAGCTTACCGGGAATAGCCGGTTTGTGGATAAGGTAGAGCAGTTTTCGGGGTTGCGTATAGAGCTGCGTAGACAGGGCAGGTCGCGGACCCCGAATGAAAAATAAATCTGTCCACTTTGGTCACTATTTATACAAAAATAAAGGAGAAAAACGATGGCAACTGACACAGATTCATGGTTTCCCTTATTTGAGTTCCAAGATTGGATTTATCAGAGCTTTTTGGTGCTTCCAATACCTGCTGAGGACTCTGCTGAGCCTGGTACCGTAGTTACTGCAAAGAAATGGGCTAAAGGTACGCTCTTGTGTGGCCAAGCGTTCAAAACCTCTGATGGCTATACACTGGATGGCACCTTGTCTTTCCGTCCCCGTGTCGAGTTGGTAGTTTCGGCAAAGGGCACTTTTGGATCGGAGAATACCCCTGCTACGTTTGAGGCTACCGGCACCGGAATGGAAGGGCCGATAAAAGGCGCGATCTATCAACTCGTCGGCTGGGTGTTTCCAGAACTGCCGATCGTTAATGCCGCCGGGAAGGTTCTGAGTGTCCGCGGTTCGGTGCGGGCAGTTCGCGGTCCTGATACGAAACCGGACACCGAACTCGGCGGTGCCCCCATCGGAACGGTGGGAACATTTGTCATCACGAGAGCGAGTTAGAAAAGGCAAGCAGAGTCTGAGTGATCCCCACAAAATCACCCCAGTTCCTGCGCTTGCTGATGTCCCTCCCGCCGCAGAGCCAGCTCCAAGTTGCGCAGCGCCATATGGGAAATGTCTCCAGCGCCGCCGCATTCATGCTCCCTGGCCGCCACAGCGATGGAAGGTAGCCCGTAAAGGCCAGGCTCCTGCCCCCGGGCGAGTGGTCGTCGCCACCCGCCCGGACACCGCGTCACAACGTCAGAGTAAACCGCCCGAGCAACGCCCCCGGCAGCGTCCTGGAGCCGCTCTGCCGCGCGCCGTAGGTGCCTGACGGCAGGATCATCTCGGGCTCGCGGGTGAGGGCTTCCAGGTGCGGGCCGAGGAAGCTGAACACCGAGTCGTCGAAGCGCATGGTGTTGACCGGTGCCTGAAGGCGGCCGTTTTCCACCCAGAAGGTGGCGAAGCGGGTCATGCCGGTCAGGCGGCCGGCCGGGCGGTCGGAGAAGTTGAGGTACCAGAGGTTGCCGATGTACAGGCCGGTGTCCAGGCGGCTCAGGATGTCGCACTCGTCCAGCGCGCCGCCCGTCACCACCGGGGACAGCGGGTATTCGTGAGCGCCCGCGCCGTTGGCGCTCAGGCCGTATTCGGCGGCGCTGCGCGAGCCGACCAGCCGTTCGCCCGGAAGGCCTCCTGCGAGCAGGCGCAGGTCCCGGCGCGGGCCTTCGCTGGTGAAGGCCGGGGCCAGGCCGCCGTCGATCCGTTCGTCGAGGGTCAGCAGCGGGCTGAGCCGTGCCGAGCCGGCGAACAGGCGCTGCAGGGGGCTGCCGCCGCTGGCCAGGGCCTGGGCCGAGAAGCCGCCGCTGAGCATGTCGAGGATTTCGTCCAGCGCCGCCGGGGCCAGATAGGCCCGGTAGTCGCCCGGCGCCAGGGTCCGCGCCGGGCGGCCGAGGTATTCCAGCTGCTCGCGCGCCGAGGCCATGCGCCGGGCGAAGGCCTGGGCGTCCCAGCACTGGCCGGCATAGGCGCTCTTGACCGCCTGGCCGTTGGCGTGGAACAGGCTCCAGTCGAGGTTGAAGCTGCTCGCCGCGTGCCAGCCGAGGGCGCCCCAGGAACTGGCGAATCCCTGGTATTGCGGGCCGGCAGCGTAGATGCCGGCCAAGTCGAGGCCCGTGCTGGCGTCGACGATCTGCCCGATGACCGCGGCGCCGTCCGGTATCGTTCCCGGCTCGGCGCTCTCGCTTCGCCAGGGCTCGCGGTTGAGGCGCAGGTAGGGATCGGGGGCCAGCGCCGGCACCACCGTGCGCAGCCGTTCCAGGGCATGGCGCAAGCGGCTGCGGTCTTCCTCGGCGACGCCGCTCAGGCTCAGCTCGAAGCGGGCGTGGCGCTCGCCGAGGTAGAGGGCGAGGGTGGCGTACGCCTGCTGCACCTGCCCGGCCTGGCGCACCCGCGCCTGGTTGAAGCGCACGAACTCCGAGGCCTCGGCGCGGTAGTCCAGGGTGAAGTTCTCGCCGGCACGCAGCAGCGGCCGCAGGCTGGCGAGCAGGTCATGGAAATGCTCACGGGCGTCCATCAGGCGGCTCCTCCGAAAACGTCGACATTCTTGAATACGCAGGCTGGCGAGGCGTGCCCGACGCGCACCGCCTGGTTCGGCTCGCCCTTGCCGCAGTAGGGCGTGCCGAGCACTTCGACGGTGTCCGCGTCGCCCACCGCGGTGAGGTTGCGCCAGAAGCGCGCGGAAATCCCCCGGTAGTTGGGGTTCTTCACCACGCCCTTGAGTTCGCCGTTCTCGATCAGTTGCCCCCATTCGCAGCCGAACTGGAACTTGTTGCGGGCATCGTCGATGGACCAGGAGCGGTTGGTGCTCATCAGGATGCCGCGCTCGATGCCGCCGATCAGTTGCTCCAGGCTCCGGTCGCCCGGTTCCACGTTGAGGTTGGCCATGCGGTCGATGGGCGCGCGGTTCCAGCTGCAGGCGCGGCTGCAGGCCACGCCCGGCAGGCTGCTGCGCAGTTGTGACAGGGCGCCGCCCAGTGGGCGCTGCAGGATACCGCGGTGGATCAGGTATTCGCGCTGCGCCGGCGTGCCGTCGTCGTCGTGGCGGTAGCTGGCCAGTTCCTCGGGACGGCCGGGGTCGAAGGTGACGTCGAGCAGCGGCGAGCCGTACTGGTAGCGGCCAAAGTCCTCCAAGCGGACGAAGCTGGTGCCGGCATAGTTGCGCTCGTCGCCGAGGATGCGGTCCAGCTCCAGCGGATGGCCGATGGATTCGTGGATCTGCAGCACCATCTGGTCGGGCATCAGCAGCAGGTCGAGGGGGCCGCCGGGGGTGTTGGGGGCCAGCAGCAATTGCAGCGCCTCGTCCGCGATGCGTGGGGCCGCTCCGATCAGGCCAAGGCGGTCGACGACTTCGGCGCCGCCCTGCTGGCCGAAGTTGAAGCCACCGAGGCTGCGGGTCTGGCTGTCGTGGCCGTCGCCGGCGGTCACGCTCAGGGCCGGGTAGACGAAGCGCTGGGCGCGCCGCAGGCAGGCGCCGGCGCTGTTGAGGTAGATCTGCTCCACACAGTGGACGCCGAGCCCGGCGCTCCAGTCCACCAGCCGCGCATCCCGGGGCACCCGCGCCGATTCGGCGCCCAGCACCTCGTACCAGTGCGCCGGGCCGGCCAGCGGCCGCTCGTAGCCGGGCGCCACGTCGTCCGCCTCGCCGGTCGGCACCGGTAGCTCATGCACCTCCAGCAGCGCGTGCCCAGCCAGGGCGCGGGCCATCTGCTCGGCCCGCTCCAGGGCCGCCTGCAGCCCGGCCTGGGTCAGATCGCTGGTGGCCGCATAGGCTTCGACGCCGGCGATGCGCACCGTCAGCATGGCGCCGCTGTCTTCCGAGAAGGTGGGGGGCAAGGCGACGTTGCGGCGCACCCGGTAATGCTCGCCGAGTTCACGGACATGCCGCAGCGACCAGAAGTCGGCGCGGCTGCGCAGGGCGGCGAACTGACGCAATAGCGCTGAAGTGGATTCGAACATGCAGTGGGTCCTGTGCGTGCGGGGGATGGGCCGGATTGTAGCGAGGCGGGTATGGGAAACCTGGACAGGATTCATTCACGCCAGCAGCTTTTGTTTCTGTTTCCTCCGCCGGGCCAGCAACCGGTGACCAGACGCCGGAGCTTTGTGATGGCCTCCATCGGCAAGTCCTGATGCGCAATGACAACGTCATTACTGCTTGCTATGCTTCGGCAATTGCAGGAGGTCTCGCCATGCCTACATCGAACTCGGCGCCTCCCAGGCGCGAAACGCTGAATATCCGCATCAAGCCCGAAGAGCGGAGCCTGATCGACCGTGCCGCCCAGGCGAAGGGCAAGAACCGCACGGATTTCATCCTGGAGGCGGCGCGTGCGGCAGCCGAGGAGGCTCTGCTCGATCGGACCTTCATCGCGGCCAGCCCGGAGGCCTATACCGAGTTTCTGGCCCGGCTGGACATGCCGCCACAGCCCAACGAGCGGTTGCGCAAGACGCTGCAGACACCGGCGCCCTGGGACGAGGCATGACGGTCGGTGCTCCCGAGCCCTTGTCGGAAAGGCACGAGGTCGAATCCTTCGATTCCGGTACCGAAAGCCTGGACCATTGGCTGAAACGGCGTGCGCTGAAAAACCAGATGACCGGCGCATCGCGCACGTTCGTCGTCTGCGAGGGCCGCCGTGTACTGGCCTATTACGCGCTGGCATCGGGGGCAGTCGCTGCCCATCAGGCGCCGGGGCGATTCCGCCGCAACATGCCGGACCCGGTGCCGGTCGTCGTCCTGGGACGGCTGGCCGTGGATCGTTCCTGGCAGGGGCATGGCTTCGGGCGGGCTCTGGTGGGTGATGCCGCGCGGCGTGTCCTTCAGGCGGCGGACACGGTCGGCATTCGCGGGATGATCGTTCATGCCCTGTCCCTCGAGGCGAAAGCCTTCTATGAACGGGTCGGCTTCGAGCCGTCGCCGCTGGATCCGATGATGCTGATGGTGACCTTGGCTGACTTGAGGGCCAGCCTTTGAGTCCTGCCTGGGTGTTCGCGAGGCATTCGGGGCAGCCGACCCCAGAGGAGTAACCATGCCACAGACGCCAGAGCAACCCGATCGCGAAAGACGCATTTCCGACGAAATTGTCGTGGATGCCTATGACGAAGTTGAATGCGCGATAGGCTGGCACTGCTACTTGCAGGACCGGCTGCACGTGCCGTTCAAGGCCCGCTGCACGACGAAGCGCAGGATCTCGCCGCTGAAGGTCGGCGAAGTGGTGCAGGTCGTCGGCATGGCGGAGGCGGACGACTGCATGTCCGAAATTCTTGTTCTCGTGCGGTACGGCGATTCCGAACTCGCGGTGCCTCTCGGCCAGCTGGAGTGCCAGTCGGGCGACGAGGCGACCTGCGAGGCGGTTGCCGACTGGCACTACTGGCTCGCACGCGGATACCGCTACTGAGTGGCTGGAGGACGCGCGACGCCTCTGGATCGCTCCGTAGTCCGTGCAGCAGGGCCGGGGATTCGCTCGATTGCCGCGTCCGCACTCACTTCTCGAACTTCCCGATGAAGATCGCCGGATCGACCCGCGCGTCGTTGAGGCTGACGTTCCAGTGCAGGTGCGGCCCGGTGGCCCGGCCGGTGGCGCCGACCCGGCCGAGCACGGCGCCGCGGGGCAGTTCGTCGCCGGTTTTCACCTCGACCCTGGAAAGGTGGCAGAACATACTCACCAGGCCCTGGCCGTGGTCGACGAACACCGTCCTGCCGTTGAAGAAGTAGTCGCCGACCAGGGTCACCCGACCGGCCGCCGGGGCTTTGACCGGGGTGCCCGCCGGCACGGCGAAGTCCAGCCCGGAGTGCGGGTTGCGTTCCTCGCCGTTGAAGAAGCGGCGCAGGCCGAAGGGGCTGGAGAGGGGGCCGGCGACCGGCTTGTCGAACAGCAGATTGCTCGGCTGGCGCGGGTCGAAGCGCCGGTAGGCGTCGGTCTGCTCGGCCAGCTCGCGCTCGATGCGCGCAAGGTCCTCCGGGTTCGGGTCGACCTGGCGCTGGTTCTTCAAGGTGATGCGCTGCTCGCGGTAGTGGCGCGGCTCGACCCGGAAGGCGAGGCTGCGGCCGTCCGCCTCGATGCGCTGCTCGCCCGGCTTGACCGCCAGCGGGATGCCGACGATGGCGAGCCAGCGCTTGCCGTCCTCGCGGACCGTCAGCACCGGCTTGTCCTGGTAGCGCACCTTCGGCGCCGTGGGGCCGTCGCCCAGCTCGATGACCGCCACGCCGCCGGGGACCGGCTTGTCCAGCAGGCGGGAGATGAAGCCGTCGGCGTGGGCGGGCAGGGCGAGGAGCAGGGCGCAGCAGGCGGCGAGCAGGCGTGACATGGTGGCTTCCGGCGGTCGGGTTCAGGTGGGGCTGGCGAAGCGTTCGGCCAGTTGCTGCTGCCACAGGCCTTCCAGGGTCGGCGGTGCGGTCGGGCCGTAGAGCGCCGCCGGCTGGCCGCGATACCAGGCCCACAGCTGGTCGCCGTAGTCGTAGTGCCACCACTCGCTCGGCAGGTTGCTGAAGCCGGCCGCGAGCATGGCGTTGTGCAGCAGGCGGCGGTGGTCGCGGATCGCCAGCGCAACGCTGTCGCCGGCGGCCGCGCTCTCGTAGTGGGCGCTGAACGAGCGCGGGCCGACCTCGTCGAAGCGCGAGCCCATGTCCAGCCAGCGGCCCTGGGCGTCGCAGAGGGTCACGTCCACCGCGCCGCCGGTCAGGTGCGGGCTCGGCGCCTCTGGATCGCTGCTGGGCGGCGAGACGAACTGGCGGGTCAGGCGCTGCAGGGTCGCCGCGTCGGTCTGCGGATGATGGCGGGCCATGGCCGCTTCCAGGGTGCGGTACAGATGCTGCTGCACGGCGATCGGCCGCCAGCCGTCGAGCACCACCAGCACCAGGCCGGCGGGCAGGCATTCGGCGGCGCGCAGAAGGCGCTCGAAGACCTCCTGGCGCACCTGGCAGTCGTCGACCGCCTGGGGGATGCCGAGATGGCGGTAGGCCGGGTAGATCCGCAGTGCGGGGGCCAGGCGCAGGCTGCTCAGCGCCTCGCCGCATTCGGCCACGGGGATGCGGGCGACCTGCGCCCAGTCGGGTTCGGCGAAGGCCGGGATCGCCCGGTTCGGCTCGTTCATCGGTTCAGTCCGGCTGCGGCAGGAGGGAAGGAGGGGCTTCGACCCGCAAGTCCAGCTCGCCCTCGGCAAGGCGTGCGCGCAGGTGCTGGCCGGGGCGGGTCTGGGCGGCGGCGCGGATCGCCCGGCCCTGGTCGTCGAGGAGGATCGCATAGCCGCGGCCGAGGGTCGCCAGCGGACTGACCGCCTGCAGGGTCTGCGCGGCGGCTTCGAGACGCTGGCGCCGCTCGCGCAGGGCGCCCTGCATGGCGCGTGGCAGGCGCTCGCCCAGGTGCTCGAGGCGCTGGCGCAGGAGGCCGAGCAGGCGTTCGGGATGCCGGGCGGCGAGGCGGGTGTCGAGGCGTGCCAGGCGCTCGCTGCCGTCCTGCAGACGGCGCTGCATGGCGCGCCTGAGGCGCAGCTCCAGGTCGTCAAGACGCTGGGCCTGCTGCTGCAGGCGCTCGCCGGGATGGCGCAGGCGCCGGCGCAGGCCGTCGAGCTGCAGACGGCGGGCGGCGAGCAGGTGCTGCATGCGCAGCTGCAGGCGGCGCTGCAGACCGTCGAGGCGGCGTTCGAGGTCGCTGCTGTCGGGAGCCAGCAGTTCGGCGGCGGCCGAGGGGGTCGGCGCGCGCAGGTCGGCGACGAAGTCGGCGATGGTCACGTCGGTCTCGTGGCCGACGGCGCTGACCAGCGGCGTCGCGCAGGCGGCGACGGCGCGGGCCACGGCCTCCTCGTTGAAGCACCAGAGGTCCTCCAGCGAGCCGCCGCCGCGGGCCAGGATCAGCGCGTCGAAGCCTTGGCGGTCGGCCAGCTCGAGGGCGTGGACGATCTGTGCGACCGCCTCGCGGCCCTGCACCGCCGTGGGCACCAGGGTCAGCTCGACCTGCGGCGCGCGGCGGCGGAATACCGAGACGATGTCGCGGATCACCGCGCCGGTCGGCGAGCTGACGATGCCGATGCGCTGCGGATGGGCCGGCAGCGGACGCTTGCGCCCGGCGGCGAACAGGCCTTCGGCGGCGAGCTTTTCCTTGAGCGCTTCGAAGGCCAGGCGCAGGGCGCCGTCGCCGGCCGGCTCGACCAGGTCGAGGATCAGCTGGAAATCGCCGCGCCCCTCGTACAGCGAGACCTTGCCGCGCACCCGCACCGCCAGCCCGTCGCGCAGGATCTCGCGCACGCGCAGGGCGTTCTGCCGGAATAGCGCGCAGCGCACCTGGGCCTGGCGGTCCTTGAGGGTGAAGTAGAGGTGGCCGGAGGCCGGACGGGCGAGGTTGGAGATCTCGCCCTCGACCCAGACCTGGGCGAACACGTCCTCCAGCAGCAGGCGGGCGCGGCCGTTGAGCTGGCTGACGGTGAGGATTTCCCGGTCGAGGCCGAGGCGTTGGAAGGGATCGGTGAGCATGGCCGGCATGATAAGCCGCCACGGCGGCGGCGGGAACCGCGCTGGCACCCGCGTTCCGGCCTGGATGTAGCGGTGTGCTCATGGCGGAGCGGCCGGGAAGGCCGTAGCGCTCCGGGGTTGTCCGTGTCTTATGCTGAAGTACCGCTCATGAAAGCCATGCCATGAAGAATATTCTGTCGGTGATACTGCTGATGCTTATCGCGGGATGTTCGGTGAAACCAGCCGTGGTTCCCTCTTTAGAGGGCAGTGCGGGGAAGGGGGATAACGAAATATATATAGTGAGTCATGGATGGCATACGGGCTTCGTTCTTCCGGCAGACGATGTGCAAAGACGGCTTCCGGAACTGGAGAAGCGGTTTGGAAACACGGCCTATATCGAGTTTGGCTGGGGGGACGAGGGATTTTATCAGGCTGAAGAGGTCACCTCAAGGCTAATGCTGAAGGCAATACTCTGGCCGAGCGAGTCTGTGATGCATGTGGTTGCTGTGCCGGTTGCGGCCGATGAGTACTTTTCCGGCCATGAGATGGCGAAGTTGTGTCTCACCGATGGCGAGCTTCGATCATTGGTGGACTTTATCGAAGGCAGTTTTTACAAGGATGAAAGGGGGGAAATACGCAGGTTGGGAGATGGCATCTATGGGGATAGCCAGTTTTACAAGGGGGTGGGTGAATATCACCTGATGAATACTTGCAATAAGTGGACGGCGAAGGGTTTGAGAAGCGCCGGAGTGGATATATTTCCTGCCTTCAAATTGACTGCAGGCAGCATCATGAAGTCGATCGCGAAGATTGAGTGCAATACCCGATCAGTCCCCTGAACGGTTGGTCTTGCCCAAGGGGGCAACGGAGCGGAATGTCTTTCAACACCCTCTCCCCGCTGGGGGAAGCTGGCATCTTGGCCAACTTCCTTCTTCCCGGCTCCTCGGCTTTGGCCTTCTGCATCCATGCGGATGTTTCCCATGCATGAAAGGGCGGAGCCCTCGTACGCCTAGTGCCCCGCCAGCACCTGCGGATTGGCCAGGTTGCGCGGCTCGCCGGCGAAGAACGCCAGCAGGTTGTCGAAGGCGTCGCCGAAGTACAGCTCGTAGCTGTGCTTCTCGACGTAGCCCAGGTGCGGGGTGCAGAGCAGCCGCGGGTGGTTCAGCAGCGGGTGGGCGGGATCGAGGATCGGTTCCTGCTCGAACACGTCGAGGGCGGCGAAGCCGGGATGGCCGGCGTCCAGGGCGCGGAGCAGGGCGCCGGGGGCGATCAGTTCGGCGCGGCTGACGTTGACCAGGAGGGCGTCGAGCTTCATCCGCGCTAGGTCGTCGAAGCCGACAATGTGCCGGGTGGCGGGCGCCAGGCGCAGGTTGAGGCTGAGCACGTCGGCCTCGGCGAAGAAGGCCTCGCGGAATGCAGCGGCGCGGTGGCCATGGGCGACGGCGGCCTGGCGCGAGGCCTCGCTGCCCCAGACCAGTACCGGCATCTCGAAGGCCTGGGCGTAGCGGGCCAGGCGCTGGCCGATCTTGCCGTAGCCCCAGATGCCCAGGGTCAGCCCGGCGAGGCGCTCGCCGAGGTTGGTCTGCCAGCGGCCTTCGTGGAAGGCGGCGATGGCCGGCAGCAGCTGGCGGCGGGCGTTGAGGATCAGCGCCCAGGCCAGTTCCGCCGGGGCGACCGGCGAGCCGCGCCCCTCGGCCACGGCGACGCCGTGGCGGGTGCAGGCGTCGAGGTCGAGGTGGGCGGCGATCCTGCCGGTCTGGCTGATCAGCCTGAGTCTGGGCAGGCGGACCAGCAGGGCTTCGTCGATGCGCGTGCGCTCGCGGGTCAGCACCAGCGCGTCGGCGCTGGCGAAGCGCTCGGCGAGGCGCTGCGGATCGCTCTCGGCGTCGTGGAAGATCTCGACGCTGTGGCCGGAGTCGCGCAGCCGGGCGAAGCAGTCGAGGCGGCGGATGGCGTCCTGGTAATCGTCGGGGATGACGATGTGCATGGCGGTGATTCCTTGGCGGGGGAGGCCGATTTCTAGCAGAGAGCGTCCGGGGCCGCCACGGTCGGCAGGGCATTGAGCCGGAAGCGAGCCGGTGGCGAAGTGAGACGTTCGTGCGAGAAATCCTCTACCATGGGCGGCTTTCGTCCCGCCCCGCCCGGGCGGAATCCGTCGCCACCGGATACCGGGAGCCGCCATGGCCGTATTCATTCCGCCGCTCGGCGCCTGCCTTGCCCGCCTGACGGCGGGGCAGCGGCAGGTCGCCCGCGCCCTGCAGGACAGCCTCGCCGACGACTGCCTGGTCTGGTGCGGCCTGCCTTCCGGCGGGGAACAGCGCCAGCCCGATTTCATCGTCCTGCATCCCGAACACGGCCTGCTGTTCCTCGAGGTGCGCGACTGGACGGCGGGCAGCCTCAAGCGGATGTCCCGCGCCACCTGCATCCTGGAAACCGCCGAGGGGCGCCGGGAGCTGGCGCATCCTCTGGCTCTCGGGCGGCAGTTCGCCGTGCAGGCGCTGCAGACGCTGCTGCGCAGCCCATCTTTGCGCCGGGGCGAGGGCAGTGACGCCGGCCGGCTGGCCTGCCCCATTGGCTGGGGCCTGGTGTTCAGCGATATCTCCCGTGCCCAGGTGGAGCAGGGCATCCCGCCCGAGGCGCGCGAGCGGCTGCTGCCGGAGCGGCAGGTGCTCTACCGGGACGATCTGCGCGAGGCGGCGTCCGAGGCCTTCCGCCAGCGCCTGTGGCGGATCTCCGGGCCGGACTTTCCCTGCCGGCTGACGCGGGCGCAGATCGAGCGCATCCGCTGGCACCTGTTTCCCGAGCTGCGCATCGGCGCCGACGGCCTGCCGGCGCCCGATGGTGCGCGGGTCATGGACTTGCAGCAGGAGCGGCTGGCCCGCAGCTTGGGCGAGGGGCACCGGGTCATCCACGGGGCGACCGGCTCCGGCAAGACGCTGATCCTCGGCTACCGCTGCCTGCAACTGGCCGGGACGCTGGACAAGCCGATCCTGGTGTTGTGCTTCAACATCGGCCTGGCGGCCAGGCTGCGCCGCTTCGTCGACTCGCGCAGCCTCGGCGGGCGGGTGCAGGTCCACCACTTCCACGACTGGTGCGAGCAGCAGCTCAAGACCTGGCAGGTCGAGGTGCTGGAGGGCGAGGACGAGCACTACTGGCGCCTGGCCGACTCGGTGATCGGCGCTGTGGAGCGCGGGCAGATTCCGCGGGGCCAGTACGGCGCCCTGCTGATCGACGAGGGGCACGATTTCGAGCCGGAATGGCTGCGTCTGCTGGCCCGGATGGTCGATCCGCACAGCAATTCGCTGCTGCTGCTCTACGACGATGCCCAGGCGATCTACAGGAAGCGCTCGGCGCTGGGCTTCAGCCTGGCCAGCGTCGGCATCCAGGCCCGGGGCCGTAGCAGCGTGCTGTGCCTCGACTACCGCAATACCCGGGAAATCCTCGAGTTCGCCTGCTGTCTGGCCAGGGATCATCTGCCCGAAGGCAAGGGCGACATTCCGCTGGTCGAACCGCAGGCGGCCGGGGTGTCGGGGCCGCTGCCGGTGGTGCGGCGCTTCGAGCGGCAGGCCGGGGAGATCGGGCATGCCGCCGGTTGCCTGCAGCAATGGCATGCCGAGGGCGTGGCCTGGAAGGACATGGCGGTGCTCTATCCGGACGGCGGCGCCGGCCGGGCGATGGGCGAGGCGCTGGCCGCACTCGGCATTCCCCACGTCTGGCTGGGTAGCGGCGAGGCCTGCTGCGCGGAAACCGACCAGGTGGCGATCATGACCATCCACGGCAGCAAGGGCCTGGAGTTTTCCCGGGTGGTGCTGCTCGATGCCTCTTTCGTGGCCCAGGGCGAGGAAGCCGACAGCTCGCTGCCCGAGCGGATGCGGCTGCTCTATGTCGGCATTACCCGGGCCAGGCAGCAGCTGCTGGTCGGCTTCCACCGCAACAACGCGGTTGCCCGGGCGCTGAGCGGCGGCGAACTGAGCCGTTACGCACATTGAGCCGAGGTGGGGGGCTGGGTATAATGTCGCGCTTCCATTTTTTCCCGCCTGGGAGCCCCCGCCATGTTGCGTATCAGTCAAGAAGCCCTGACTTTCGACGATGTTCTTCTGATTCCTGGATATTCCGACGTACTGCCCAAGGATGTCAGCCTCAAGACTCGCCTGACGCGCGGCATCGAGCTCAACATTCCGCTGGTGTCCGCCGCCATGGACACCGTCACCGAGGCCCGGCTGGCCATCGCCATGGCCCAGGAAGGCGGCATCGGCATCATCCACAAGAACATGACCATCGAGCAGCAGGCCGCCGAGGTGCGCAAGGTCAAGCGCTTCGAGTCCGGGGTGGTCAAGGATCCGATCACCATCGACGCCGACGCCACCGTCCGCGACCTCTTCGACCTGACCCGCCAGCACAACATCTCCGGCGTGCCGGTGCTTTCCAACGGCGATCTGGTGGGTATCGTCACCTCCCGTGACGTGCGTTTCGAAAGCCGCCTGGATGCCCGGGTGCGCGAGGTGATGACGCCGAAGGAGCGTCTGGTCACCCTGCGCGAGGGCGCCGACAAGGAGGAGGCCCGCCAGCTGCTGCACAAGCACCGCATCGAGCGCGTGCTGATCGTCGACGACGCCTTCCGCCTGAAGGGCATGATGACCGTCAACGACATCGAGAAGGCCAAGGCCTATCCGCTGGCCAGCAAGGACGACCAGGGCCGCCTGCGCGTCGGCGCCGCGGTGGGCACCGGCGCCGAGACGCCGGACCGGGTGGCCGCGCTGGTCGCCGCCGGGGTCGACGTGGTGGTGGTGGATACCGCCCACGGCCACTCCAAGGGCGTGATCGAGCGGGTGCGCTGGGTCAAGCAGAACTTTCCCGAGGTCCAGGTGATCGGCGGCAACATCGCCACCGGCGAGGCTGCCAAGGCATTGGCCGAGGCCGGCGCGGACGGCGTCAAGGTCGGCATCGGCCCGGGCTCGATCTGCACCACCCGGATCGTTGCCGGGGTCGGCGTGCCGCAGATCAGCGCCATCGCCAACGTCGCCGCCGCCCTGCAGGGCACCGGCGTGCCGCTGATCGCCGACGGCGGCATCCGCTTCTCCGGCGACCTGTCCAAGGCCATCGTCGCCGGCGCCTACTGCGTGATGATGGGCTCGATGTTCGCCGGCACCGAGGAGGCGCCGGGCGAGGTCGAGCTGTTCCAGGGACGTTCCTACAAGGCCTATCGCGGCATGGGCTCGCTGGGCGCCATGGCGCAGACCCAGGGCTCGTCCGACCGCTACTTCCAGGACTCCTCGGCCGGCGCCGAGAAGCTGGTGCCGGAAGGCATCGAGGGGCGCGTGCCGTACAAGGGCGCGCTGGCGGCGATCATCCACCAGCTGATGGGCGGCCTGCGTGCCTCCATGGGCTACACCGGCAGCGCCGACATCGAGACGATGCGCACCAGGCCGCAGTTCGTGCGCATCACCGGCGCCGGCATGGCCGAGTCCCATGTGCACGACGTGCAGATCACCAAGGAGGCGCCCAACTACCGCGTCGGCTGAAAAATCGATTTGACGCTGCTGCACTTGGCCATGCCGCGTTGGAAAGAGGTTCGGAATGCTCATTTGCTTCAGCAAACTCCGCTTCCTCGCCTCTTTCCACCTTGCCTGACCTGCGCTCGCGACGCGGCAAATCGATTTTTAAGAACTGAAGACACGGGGCTGCTGCTGTTGTGAAAAAACGGGACAGCCCCGCGTCGTTTGTGAATTCCGCCAAGAGAGATGGCCATGGCCCACCAAGACATCCACGCCCACCGCATCCTGATCCTGGATTTCGGCTCCCAGTACACCCAGCTGATTGCCCGCCGGGTGCGCGAGATCGGCGTCTATTGCGAGCTGCATCCGTTCGACATGAGCAACGAGGACATCCGTGCCTTCGCCCCGCGCGGCATCATCCTCGCCGGCGGGCCGGAGTCGGTGCACGAGGCTGACAGCCCGCGTGCGCCGCAGGCGGTGTTCGACCTGGGCGTGCCGCTTTTCGGCATCTGCTACGGCATGCAGACCATGGCCGAGCAGCTCGGCGGCAAGGTGCAGGGCTCGGACCTGCGCGAGTTCGGCTACGCCCGCGTCGATGTGGTCGGCAAGGCGCGCCTGCTCGACGGCATTGAGGACCACGTGGACGACGACGGCGTGCTCGGCCTCGACGTGTGGATGAGCCACGGCGACAAGGTCACCGGGATTCCCGAAGGCTTCCATGTGCTGGCCAGCACCCCGAGCTGCCCGATCGCCGCCATGGCCGACGACAAGCGCGGCTACTACGGCGTGCAGTTCCACCCGGAAGTGACCCACACCAAGCAGGGCCTGCGCATCCTCTCCCGCTTCGTGCGCGAGATCTGCGGCTGCGAGGCGCTGTGGACGCCGTCCAACATCGTCGAGGACGCCATCGCCCAGGTGCGCGCCCAGGTCGGCGGCGCCAACGTGCTGCTCGGCCTTTCCGGCGGCGTCGATTCCTCGGTGGTCGCCGCGCTCTTGCACCGCGCCATCGGCGACCGCCTGACCTGCGTGTTCGTCGACAACGGCCTGCTGCGTCTGCATGAGGGCGACCAGGTGATGGCCATGTTCGCCGAGAACATGGGCGTCAAGGTAATCCGCGCCGATGCCGAGGCGCAGTTCCTCGACAACCTGGCCGGCGTTTCCGACCCGGAGCAGAAGCGCAAGATCATCGGCCGCACCTTCATCGAGGTGTTCGACGCCGAGGCGGCCAAGCTCGAGGGCATCAAGTTCCTCGCCCAGGGCACCATCTACCCCGACGTGATCGAGTCGGCCGGCGCCAAGACCGGCAAGGCCCACGTGATCAAGTCGCACCACAACGTCGGCGGCCTGCCCGAGGACATGAACCTCAAGCTGGTCGAGCCGCTGCGCGAACTGTTCAAGGACGAGGTGCGCAAGATCGGCCTGGAGCTGGGCCTGCCCTACGACATGGTCTACCGCCACCCGTTCCCCGGCCCGGGCCTGGGCGTGCGCATCCTCGGCGAGGTGAAGAAGGAGTACGCCGACCTGCTGCGCCGCGCCGACCACATCTTCATCGAGGAACTGCACAACTTCGACTGGTACCACAAGACCAGTCAGGCCTTCGTGGTGTTCCAGCCGGTGAAGTCGGTGGGTGTGGTCGGCGACGGCCGCCGCTACGCCTGGGTGGTCGCCCTGCGCGCGGTGGAAACCGTCGACTTCATGACCGCGCGCTGGGCGCACCTGCCCTACGAGCTGCTGGAGAAGGTCTCCAACCGCATCATCAATGAGATCGACGGCATCTCCCGCGTCACCTACGACGTGTCGAGCAAGCCGCCGGCAACCATCGAGTGGGAGTGAGGCGCCGGCCCGTCGCCCGGCGTCCGTCATCGCGCTTCCCCGCCTGCTGTCTGCTGCCGATGCCCCTCTGGGCGTCGGCAGCGTCCTTTCCGGACGTTCCCTTTCCACAGCTCCTTCCGCTTCGGGCAGTTGTGCTGCCTTCCTCGTCCATGCCCTCCGTAGCGCGGAACTATGCTGTGCGACATGAAGTTGTTATTCGCATTTGAGAAATCAGTGCAAGTAAGAAGTATATAAAAGTCCCGGCGAGACAGCCGTGAAAGTTATTTAGATACTTTGCTAATGATTTGCATGGAAACTTTTTTGAAAAATTTCCATGATTAAAATCATTGTGCTGGAGGATTTCTATAAGTACTATCGTCCTCACGGTCCTTGAGGATAAAGGGCTGTCTCTACAGTGATTTACAACTTTTGCAAGTTGCTATTCAGTGTTGCCGCGCCTCCGCGATTAATGTGGCGGATGCACGTGAGTTGGTCTGGTAATTAATTACGGAAAGGATTTTTGTATGGCTACGATTTATTTCTCTTCGCCGCTCATGCCGCATAACAAGAAAGTCGAAGCAGTCGCCGGCAAGCGTTCCACGCTGCTGGGCGTTGCCCAGGAAAACGGCATCAAGATCCCTTTCGAGTGCCAGGATGGTAAGTGTGGTTCCTGTCTGGTCAAGATCACCCACCTCGATGGCGAGCGTATCAAGGGCATGATGCTGACCGACAAGGAGCGGAATGTTCTCAAGTCCGTCGGCAAGCTGCCGAAGTCCGAAGAGGAGCGCGCTGCCGTGCGTGATATCCCGCCGACCTACCGTCTGGCCTGCCAGACCATCGTCACCGACGAAGACCTGCTGGTCGAGTTCACCGGAGAGCCGGGCGGCGCCTGATCGCCCCGGTCTTCGCCAAAAACCCCATGGCCGTTGCGGCCATGGGGTTTTTCGTTTCTGGATCTGCAGGCGAGGTTGCAGCTCGGGCGAAGCGGGCGGATCGTTGATGCGGCGATGGTTGATCTCGCTGGATAATGAGAAACTATTTCATCCATCGCCGAATACCGTGCCCACGAACGACCGCCTGATGAGGGCGGTGCCCGGCCGGGCAGGAGACCGACTTCATGAGTTTTACCCGCAGACAGATCCTCGCCGGCCTGGCCGGCGTTTCCGTGCTCGGCCTGGGCGCCGGCGGCGCGCGCTACTGGCTGGGGCGGCCGGAGGAGGCGAGAACCCACGACTACGAGCTGATCGCCGCACCGCTGGACGTGGAACTGGTGCCGGGACACAGGACCTCCGTCTGGGCCTACGGCGGCCAGGCGCCGGGGCTGGAGTTGCGCGCGCGGCAGGGCGACTGGCTGCGGGTGCGCTTCGTCAACCGCCTGCCCGATCCGAGCACCATCCACTGGCACGGCATCCGTCTGCCGCTGGAGATGGACGGCGTGCCCTATGTGTCGCAGCTGCCGGTGCTGCCGGGCGAGTATTTCGACTACCGCTTCCGGCTGCCGGACGCCGGCAGCTTCTGGTACCACCCGCACACCGCCAGCGGCGAGCAGCTCGGCCGCGGGCTGGTCGGTCCCTTGATCGTCGAGGAGCGCGAGCCCAGCGGTTTCCGCCATGAGCGCACGCTGAGCCTGAAGAGCTGGCATGTCGACGGGCAGGGCGTCTTCGGCGAGTTCAGCGTGCCGCGCGAGGCAGCCCGCGGCGGCACGCCGGGGCGGCTGACCACGGTCAACGGCGAGGCGGCGCCGACCCTGGAGCTGCCCGCCGGGCAGATCGTGCGCCTGCGTATTCTCAACCTCGACAATACCCTGACCTATCGCCTCAACCTGCCGGATGCCGAGGCGCGCATCTACGCGCTGGACGGCAACCCCGTCGCGCCGCGCCCGCTGGGCAAGGAGTACTGGCTGGGCCCGGGCATGCGCATCGAGCTGGGCCTCCGGGTGCCGGCGGCCGGGGTGGAGTTGCCGCTGCGCAACGGTCCGCTGCGCCTGGCGACCCTGAAGAGCGTGGACGGCGGCGAGGCGCCCGGCGACTGGCCGGCCGCGCTGCCGGCCAATCCCATACCGGAGCCCGATCTGGCCGCTGCAGAGAGCCTGCGCTTCAACTTCGAGTGGGCCGGCGCCCTGTCGACGAACATGGAGCAGGGCGGGGCCTTCAAGTTCTGGCAGATCAACGGCCAGGCCTGGGACATCAACGACAGGAGCTGCGCCGAGCGGCCCATCGCCACCCTGCAGCAGGGCCGCAGCTACATCTTCGAGCTGCGCAACGTCAGCCAGTACCAGCATCCGATCCATCTGCACGGAATGACCTTCAAGGTGCTGGATTCCAATCGCCGGAAGATCGACCCGTATTTCACCGACACCTATCTGCTGGGGCGCAACGAAACCGCGCAGGTCGCCCTGGTGGCGGACAATCCCGGGCTATGGATGTTCCACTGCCATGTGGTCGACCACATGGAGACGGGGCTGATGGCGGCGATCAAGGTGGCGTAGGGACACCCCTTTCCGTGATTCCCGATCTGATGCTTATTCATGAAAAACCTGCAGATCATCGACCGTAGTCAGGACGAGCGTTTCATGCGCGAGGCGCTGGTCCTGGCCGCCGAAGGCGCCGGGCTGGGCGAGGTGCCGGTAGGCGCCGTGCTGGTGCGGGGCGGCGAGATCGTTGGGCGCGGCTTCAATTGCCCGATCTCCCGCCGCGATCCCAGTGCCCATGCCGAGATGGTGGCGATCCGCGCCGCCGCCGCCGTGCTGGACAACTACCGGTTGCCCGGCAGCACCCTGTACGTGACGCTGGAGCCCTGCAGCATGTGCGCCGGGCTGATTGTCCATGCGCGCGTCGCACGGGTGGTGTTCGGCGCTAGCGAGCCGCGCGCCGGGGTGGCGGTCAGTCGCGGGGCCTTCTTCGCCCAGGACTTTCTCAACCACCGGGTGCTGGTTGAGGGCGGGCTGCTGGCGGAGGAGTGCGGGGCGATCCTCAAGGCCTTCTTCAAGGCGCGGCGTGGCTGAGGCCGGCGGGTTCTACAGCTGCGGCTTGGCGGCCGGCGGCTCGCTCTTCGGCAGGCCGGGCACGTGCAGGCCGCGTTCGGCGATGCGCGAGCCTTCCATCTGCGGCTGGGTCACCCAGGTGAGGATGTCGTAGTAGCGGCGGATGTTGGCGACGAAGTGCACCGGCTCGCCACCGCGGGCATAGCCGTAGCGGGTCTTGCTGTACCACTTCTTTTCCGACAGGCGCGGCAGCATCTTCTTCACGTCCAGCCACTTGTCGGGGTTCAGGCCGGCGGCCTTGGTCAGCTTGCGGGCGTCGTCCAGGTGGCCGCTGCCGACGTTGTAGGCCGCCAGGGCGAACCAGCTGCGGTCGGGCTCCTGGATGCTCTCCGGCAGCCCCTGGTGGACGTGGACGAAGTACTTGGCGCCGCCGTGGATGCTCTGCTTGGGGTCGAGGCGGTTGGCCACGCCCATCGCTTCGGCGGTGCGCTGGGTGAGCATCATCAGGCCGCGGACCCCGGTCTTGGAGGTGGCGCTCGGCTGCCACTGGGATTCCTGGTAGCCGATGGCGGCCAGCAGGCGCCAGTCGACCCCCTGCTTCTTCGCCGCCGCGCGAAAGTGCTGTTCGTAGCGCGGCAGGCGCTGCTGCAGGTGCTTGGCGAAGGTATAGGCGCCGACATAGCCGAGCACCTCGACATGCCCGTAGTAGCGCTCCTTCAGCTGCTGCAGGATGCCCTTCTTCTGGGCCTGGGCGAGGAAGGCGTCGACCTTCTCCAGCAGGCTGCGATCACTGCCGGCGGCCACCGCCCAGCTCAATGCGCGGGCATCGCCCAGGTCGAAGGCCACGCGCACGTTGGGGAAGTACACCTGGTTCATCGCCAGCTCGTTGGAGTCGACCAGGGTCAAATCGATCTGCCCCTCGTCGACCATGTGCAACAGGTCGGCGATTTCCAGCTCGGCGGTTTCTTCATATTTCAGCTCCGGCAACTGCTGCTTGATCTCCGCCAGCTGGTCGGCATGGCTGCTGCCCTTGAGCACCAGGATGCGCTTGCCGACCAGGTCCTGCGGACGGGTGGGGCGGCGCTGACCATTGCGGTAGACGACCTGCGGGGTGACCTCCATGTAGGGGCGGGAGAACAGCGCCAGGTGGCTGTGCGCCAGGCTGGGGATCAGGCCGGGGGTGGCCAGCTCTGGGCCGTTGGGCTGGTTGAGCAGGACGAAGATGGCATCGAGGTTGTCCGCGGTTTCGATCTGCAGGCCGACGCCCAGGTCGTCGGCGAAGCGCTTGACCAGTTCGTATTCGAAGCCGGTTTCGCCGTTGCGGTCCTGGAAGTAGGTGGCCGGGCTGTTGCGGGTGACGACCCGCAGCACGCCCTCCTCCTGCACGCGCTGGAGGGTCGACGGCCGGGGAGACTCGCTGCAACCCATCAGCATCAGGAAAAGTAAGGTCGGCAACAGCCGGCGGTGGGCGCGGCGCCCGCGGAGCGCGGTTCGGTCGGTCATGGCCGTAGTATACGCAATTCGACAGGCCAGTGGCGCAGCCGCCGGCGGGCTGCCGGACGCGGCCCTGCTGGGCGCCCGGCCGGCCGCGTCCTTAGCGTCCGGCGCCTCCATGGAGTAGAATGGACCGCTTCCAAGCTCCCCCTTCGAGGCTGTTCCGACGATGTTGATCCTGCGCGGCGCTCCCGCCCTTTCTACCTTCCGTCACGGCAAGCTGCTCGATCAGTTGACCCAGAAGGTCCCCGCCGTCGGCGGGCTGTATGCCGAGTTCGCCCACTTCGCCGAGGTGAGCGCCGCCCTTTCCGGCGACGAGGAGAGGGTGCTGGCCCGCCTGCTCGAGTACGGCCCCAGCGTGCCGGTGCAGGAGCCCGTCGGCCGGCTGTGTCTGGTCCTGCCGCGCTTCGGCACCATCTCGCCCTGGTCGAGCAAGGCCACCGACATCGCCCGCAACTGCGGCCTGGCCAAGATCGAGCGCCTCGAGCGCGGCATCGCCTACTACGTCGCCGGCGAGCTGTCCGAGAGCGACGTGCAGACCGTCGCTGCGGCGCTGCACGACCGCATGACCCAGTTGGTGCTGGACAGCCTGGAGCAAGCGGCCGGCCTGTTCAGCCACGCGCAGCCCAAGCCGCTGAGGGTGGTCGACGTGCTCGGTGGTGGGCGGGCGGCCCTGGAGCAGGCCAACCTGGCGCTGGGCCTGGCCCTGGCCGAGGATGAGATCGACTATCTGGTGAAGAGCTTCGGCGATCTGGGGCGCAATCCCCACGACATCGAGCTGATGATGTTCGCCCAGGCCAACTCAGAGCACTGCCGGCACAAGATCTTCAACGCCAGCTGGGACATCGACGGCGAGAGTCAGGACAAGTCGCTGTTCGGCATGATCAAGAACACCTACGAACTGCACCGCGAGGGCGTGCTGTCCGCCTACAAGGACAACGCCTCGGTGATCGAGGGCTTCACCGCCGGACGCTTCTTCCCGCAGCCGGGCAGCCACGAGTACGCCGCCCATCAGGAGCCGGTGCACATCCTGATGAAGGTGGAGACCCACAACCACCCGACCGCCATCGCTCCGTTCCCCGGCGCCTCCACCGGCTCCGGCGGCGAGATCCGCGACGAGGGCGCCACCGGCCGCGGCGCCAAGCCCAAGGCCGGCCTGGTCGGCTTCACCGTCTCCAACCTGCAGATCCCCGGCTTCGAGCAGCCGTGGGAGAAGGCCTACGGCAAGCCCGAGCGCATCGTCAGCGCGCTGGACATCATGATCGAGGGCCCGCTGGGCGGCGCCGCGTTCAACAACGAATTCGGCCGTCCGGCCCTGACCGGCTACTTCCGCACCTTCGAGCAGGCCATCGACACCCCGCGTGGCGAGGAAGTGCGCGGCTACCACAAGCCGATCATGCTCGCCGGCGGCCTGGGCAACATCCGCGCCGAGCACGTGCAGAAGGGCGAGATCTCGGTCGGCGGCAAGCTGATCGTGCTCGGCGGCCCGGCCATGCTGATCGGCCTGGGCGGCGGTGCCGCCTCGTCGATGGCCACCGGTGCCAGCTCGGCCGACCTGGACTTCGCCTCGGTGCAGCGCGAGAACCCGGAAATGGAACGCCGCTGCCAGGAGGTCATCGACCGCTGCTGGCAGATGGGCGACAAGAACCCGATCAAGTTCATCCACGACGTCGGTGCCGGCGGCCTGTCCAACGCCCTGCCGGAGCTGATCAACGACGGCGGCCGCGGCGGCCGCTTCGAGCTGCGCAACGTGCCCAACGACGAGCCGGGCATGAGCCCGCTGGAAATTTGGTGCAACGAGTCGCAGGAGCGCTACGTGCTCAGCGTCGACGCCGCCGACTTCGAGACCTTCAAGGCCATCTGCGAGCGCGAGCGCTGCCCGTTCGCGGTGGTCGGCGAGGCCACCGAGGAGCGCCAGCTCACCGTGCATGACGAGCACTTCGGCAACAACCCGGTGGACATGCCGCTCGAGGTGCTGCTCGGCAAGCCGCCGCGCATGCACCGTTCGGTGAGCCGCGAGACCGAGCTGGGCGACGACTTCAGCGCCGCCGGCCTCGAGCTGGGCGAGGCGGTCGAGCGCGTGCTGCGCCACCCGGCGGTGGCCAGCAAGAGCTTCCTGATCACCATCGGCGACCGCTCGATCACCGGCCTGGTGGCCCGCGACCAGTTCGTCGGCCCGTGGCAGGTGCCGGTGGCCGACTGCGCCGTCACCGCCACCGCCTTCGACGTCTACACCGGCGAAGCCATGGCGATGGGCGAACGCACCCCGCTGGCCCTGCTCGACGCCCCGGCCTCCGGGCGCATGGCCATCGGCGAGACCCTCACCAACCTGGCGGCAGCGAGCATCGCGCGGCTCTCCGACATCAAGCTGTCGGCCAACTGGATGGCCGCCGCCGGCCACCCGGGCGAGGACGCGCGCCTGTACGACACCGTGAAGGCGGTCGGCATGGAGCTGTGCCCGGCGCTCGGCATCACCATTCCGGTGGGCAAGGACTCCATGTCGATGAAGACCCGCTGGCAGGAGGCTGGCGAGGACAAGAGCGTCACCGCGCCGCTGTCGCTGATCGTCTCCGGCTTCGCCCCGGTGCAGGACGTGCGCAAGACCCTGACCCCGCAGCTGCGCCTCGACAAGGGCGAGACCGATCTGGTGCTGATCGACCTGGGCCGCGGGCGGAACCGCCTGGGTGGCTCGATCCTCGCCCAGGTGTACGGCCGGCTCGGCCGCGAGGTGCCGGACGTCGATGACGCCGAGGACCTCAAGGCCTTCTTCGCGGTGATCCAGGGGCTGAATGCCGACGGCCATCTGCTGGCCTACCACGACCGCTCCGACGGCGGCCTGCTCGCCACCGTGCTGGAGATGGCCTTCGCCGGCCACTGCGGCCTGAACCTCTGTCTCGATGGCCTGGCCGACAGTCGCGACGAACTGGCCGGTGTGCTGTTCAGCGAGGAGCTGGGGGCGGTGATCCAGGTACGCCAGGACGCCACCCCGGAAGTACTGGCGCAGTTCAGCGCTGCCGGTCTGGACGACTGCGTGGCGGTGATCGGCCGGCCGCTCAATGGTGCCGAGGTGACCGTCAGCTTCAACGGCGAGGCGGTGTTCGCCGCCGAGCGCCGCGTGCTGCAGCGCCAGTGGAGCGAGACCAGCTACCAGATCCAGCGCCTGCGCGACAACGCCGAGTGCGCCGATCAGGAGTTCGACGCCATTCTCGAGGAGGACAACCCCGGACTGTCGGTGAAGCTCTCCTTCGACGTCGAGCAGGATATCGCCGCTCCTTATATCAAGCGGGGTGTGCGCCCGCAGGTGGCCATCCTCCGCGAGCAGGGCGTCAACGGCCAGGTGGAGATGGCGGCGGCCTTCGACCGCGCCGGCTTCGCCGCGATCGACGTGCACATGAGCGACATCCTCGCCGGGCGCGTCGATCTCGCCGAATTCAAGGGGCTGGCGGCCTGCGGCGGCTTCTCCTACGGCGACGTGCTCGGCGCCGGCGAGGGCTGGGCCAAGTCGATCCTGTTCAACAGCCGTGCCCGTGATGCCTTCCAGGCCTTCTTCGAGCGCAAGGACAGCTTCGCCCTCGGCGTGTGCAACGGCTGCCAGATGATGTCCAACCTGCACGAGCTGATCCCCGGCAGCGAATTCTGGCCGCACTTCGTGCGCAACCGCTCGGAACAGTTCGAGGCGCGGGTGGCCATGGTGCAGGTGCAGGAGTCGGCCTCGATCTTCCTGCAGGGCATGGCCGGCTCGCGCCTGCCGATCGCCATCGCCCATGGCGAAGGGCATGCCGAGTTCGAGAGCGAGGAGGCCTTGCTCGAGGCCGACCTGTCCGGCTGCGTGGCGCTGCGCTTCGTCGACAACCACGGCAAGGTCACCGAACGCTATCCGGCCAACCCCAACGGCTCGCCGCGGGGGATCACCGGGCTGTCCAGCCGCGACGGCCGAGTGACCATCATGATGCCGCACCCGGAGCGGGTGTTCCGCGCCGTGCAGAACTCCTGGCATCCGGAGGCCTGGCAGGAGGACGCCGGCTGGCTGCGAATGTTCCGCAACGCCCGGGTCTGGGTGGACTGACCGGACGGTGTTTTTTCGGGGGCGCCGACGCTCGCCCCTTTCCATCACGGGAGACGCTGGCCGGGCGCGTCGCGATGCCGGGCCTGCCTCGCCTTCGGGAGATTCCGATGTACAAGCTGTGCTTTTACGTACCGGAGAGTCATGTGGAAGCGGTCAAGGATGCCGTGTTTGCCGCCGGAGGCGGGCGTATCGGCGCTTACGACAGTTGCTGCTGGCAAGCCTTGGGGCAGGGACAGTACCGCCCGCTCGAGGGCAGCCAGCCGTACCAGGGGCAGGTCGGCAAGCTGGAGCAGGTGGCCGAGTGGAAGGTGGAAATGGTGGTCGCCGACGAGCGCATTCATGATGCCGTCAAGGCGCTGAAAAAGGCCCATCCCTACGAGACGCCGGCCTTCGAGGTCTGGCGGCTGTCCGACATGCAGTTCTGATCCGTCCGGACGAGAGAAGCCCCAGCCCGTCGCTGACGAGTCGGGGCTTTTGGTCTTTCGGGATCAGGGGCGGATTTCGATCAGGGTGCCGTCCCTGACCAGGCTCCAGACCTCGCGCATGTCGTCGTTGCGCATGGCGATGCAGCCCTCGGTCCAGTCGAGCCCGTGGAAGTACCATTCGGGATAGTGCTCGTCCAGTGGCGTGCCATGGAGCATGATCATGCTGCCGGGCGACACGCCTTCGGCGCGGGCGCGGGCCTGGTCGCGGACGTTGGGGTAGGAAATGTGCATGGACAGGTTGAACTTGTCGCTGGCCTTGCGCCAGTCGAGCCAGTAGAGGCCTTCCGGGGTGCGTTGGTCGCCTTCGCGCAGCTTGGGGCCTCTGGGCTGCTTGCCCAGGGAAACCTTGTAGGACTTGAGCGGCTGCCCTTTGCTGAGCAGGTGCAGCTTGCGCTCGGATTTCACCACCAGCACCTTGTCGACGACTCGTCCATCGCCGGCAACGGGCACGCTGGCCTGCGAGAGGCCGGCAAGAAACAGGCAAAGGAATGCAAGCAACCAGCGCATCGAAAGTTCCCTATCAGCGATCAGGATTGTTCCAGGGGGTTCGTCAGGAGTGTGTGCAAGGGCGCAAGCGGTTCGTTGCGCACCGGGTAGAACTGCCGAACCCGGTCCTTGAAGAAATATTCTAGGGTATGACCGACCGTCGGAAAAGCCAGCTCTGGCCAGGGGATGTCAGCTTCATCAAAGAGACGCACCTCAAGGCTCTCCGCGCCGGCGGCAAAGTCGGCAGCGACCAGGCGGGCGCGGAAGAATACATGCACCTGCTGGATGTGTGGTAGATCGAACAGGGTATACAGCGCGAGTCCTTCGACGCGCGCGCAGGCCTCCTCCAGGGTTTCCCGGGCCGCTGCCTGCTCCATGGTTTCGTCGTTCTCCATGAACCCGCCGGGCAGCGTCCAGAAGCCGCGGCGCGGTTCGATGGCCCGCCGGCACAGCAGGAGCTGCCCGTCCCAGAGCGGCAGGCAGCCGGCGACTATCCGGGGGTTCTGGTAATGCACGGTGTGGCAGGCGGGACAGACGAAGCGCGGACGATGGTCGCCGCTGGGTATCTGCCAGTTCAGCGAGCTGCCGCATTGGCTGCAGAATTTCATGGGGGCTTTCCCGAGCATTGGTTGTCGGCCGCCGCCGACGCCGCGGGTGGAGCGAGGCTTGGGCGGGCTGTGCGGTTCGTGTCATGATGTTTTCATGGAGTAAAGATAGAGAATGACGATGCAGGAAGATCTACTCCGACGCGTGCGCAGCTATTCGCCCCGGCTCCTGGAGTCCGCTGGGCGTTTTTCCGAAGCGGCGGTGCTGATGCCGATCACCCGCAGCGACGAGCCCGAGCTGGTGCTGACCCTGCGCGCCAGCGGCTTGTCCACCCACGGCGGCGAAGTGGCCTTTCCCGGCGGGCGCCGCGATCCGGAAGATCTCGATCTGGTCCGCACCGCCCTGCGCGAGGCGGAGGAGGAGATCGGCCTGCCGCCGGGGCTGGTCGAGGTGGTGGGGCCGCTCAGCCAGCTGGTGTCGCGTCACGGCATCCAGGTCACCCCGTACGTGGCGCTGGTGCCCGACTACGTCGAATACCGGCCCAACGATGGCGAGATCGCCGCGCTCTTCTCGGTGCCCCTGGCGTTCTTCTGCGAAGATCCTCGAGAAACCACCCACCGCATCGATCACGAGGGGCGCAGCTACTATGTGCCCTGTTACCGCTATGGCCCGTACAAGATCTGGGGGCTGACGGCGATGATGGTGGTCGAGCTGGTGAATCTGTTGTTCGATGCAGGCATCGAAACCGGACATCAGCCGGCGAGCTTCGTCGAGCTGAGCTGAGGATGTGACAATGACGCCTCCTGCCGCCGCGTGCCCGGTGCGTGGCGAAGGTCGTGATTTCGCGGTTAAAGACTGATGAACGACGAACGACCCGTCCCTTCGCCCTGTGTGCAGTTGTGCGCCCTGGACGAGCATGATGTCTGCCTCGCCTGCCAGCGTACGGTGGATGAAATCAGATGCTGGCGACGATTGGACAATTTTGAACGTCGCCAGATACTGGCATTGTGCGCCGAACGGGCCCGCGCCAAGGGCCTGATCGCGTAGATTGCACCTGTTCGTGCCTCCGGGCGTGGGCAGGTCCCCTCATGTTGAAGGAAAATCCATGTCCCGTATTGGAACTCCGCTGTCGCCGAGCGCGACCCGTGTATTGCTCTGTGGCTCAGGCGAGCTGGGCAAGGAAGTGGTGATCGAGCTGCAGCGTTTCGGTGTGGAGGTGATCGCCGTGGATCGTTATGCCGATGCTCCGGCCATGCAGGTCGCCCATCGCAGTCACGTGATCAACATGCTCGATGGTGCCGCCCTGCGCGCGGTGATCGAGCAGGAGCGACCGCACTACATCGTGCCGGAAATCGAAGCCATCGCCACCGCGACCCTGCTCGAGCTGGAGCGCGAGGGCTTTACGGTGATTCCCAGCGCGCGTGCGGCCCATCTGACCATGAACCGCGAGGGTATCCGCCGTTTGGCCGCGGAAGAGCTGGGGTTGCCGACCTCGCCCTACCGGTTCGCCGACAGCTTCGAGGAGTACCGTGCGGCGGCGGAAGCGCTCGGCTTCCCCTGCGTGGTCAAGCCGATCATGAGTTCCTCCGGCAAGGGGCAGAGCCTGCTGAAAGGGCCGGAGCAGCTGCAGGCTGCCTGGGACTATGCCCAGGAGGGCGGGCGTGCCGGCAAGGGGCGGGTGATCGTCGAGGGATTCATCGACTTCGACTACGAAATCACCCTGCTCACCGTGCGCCATGCAGGCGGTACCACCTTCTGCGCGCCCATCGGTCACCGCCAGGAGAAGGGCGACTATCAGGAGTCCTGGCAGCCGCAGGCGATGACCGCCGCGGCGCAGGCCGAGTCCGAGCGCATCGCCAGGACGGTCACCGAGGCGCTGGGCGGGCGCGGGCTGTTCGGCGTCGAGCTGTTCGTCAAGGGCGACCGGGTCTGGTTCAGCGAGGTTTCGCCGCGTCCCCACGACACCGGGCTGGTGACGCTGATTTCCCAGGATCTCTCCGAGTTTGCCCTGCACGCACGGGCCATTCTCGGCCTGCCGATCCCGGCGATCCGCCAGTTCGGGCCGGCCGCCTCGGCGGTGATCCTGGTCGAGGGCAACTCCCGCGAGGTGAGCTTCGCCAATCTGGGTGCGGCGCTCGCCGAGCCGGATACGGCACTGCGCCTGTTCGGCAAGCCGGAAGTGGCAGGGCAGCGGCGGATGGGCGTGGCCCTGGCGCGGGACGCTTCGGTGGAGGCTGCACGGCAGAAGGCAACGCACGCCGCGCAGGCGGTCGAGGTGCTGCTGTAACGGCTCCAGGCGGCCCGCGGGGCCGCCTTCCCGTCATTCGGTCGTCGGTGTCGACGAAGGCTGCGCTTCGGCCTCCCAGATGCGCACGTTTTTCACCCGGTTCCCCGTCGTTTCGAGGATCTCCAGGCGATAGGCGCCGATGCTCAGGCAGACCCCGCACTCGGGCATGCTTTGCAGGGCTTCGGTGATCAGTCCGTTGAGGGTCCGCGGGCCGTCGCTCGGCAGCTGCCAGCCGAGCACCTTGTTCACTTCGCGTATGTGGGCGGCGCCATCGATGATCTGGGCGCCGTCTTCCTGCGGCTGGATGTCCGGACCGAGCAGGCTGTCGCGGTTGGTGAACTCGCCGACGATCTCCTCCAGGATGTCCTCGAGGGTGACGATGCCCTGCACGTCGCCGTATTCGTCGACCACTATGGCGATGCGCCGCTTCTGCTGCTGGAAATGGATCAACTGGGTGGCCAGCGGCGTGTTCTCCGGGACGAAGTAGGGTTCCTGGCAGGCCTCGCGCAGATTCTCCTTGGTCAACTGGTCCCGGGTGAGCAGGCGGGCGATGTGGCGCATGTGCACCACGCCCTCGATCTGGTTGATGTCTCCGCGGAACACCGGGAGGCGTGTGTGCGAAGTGCTGCGCAGCTGGTCGACGATGGCTTCCAGCGTATCGTCCAGATCGATGCCGACGACCTCGTTGCGCGGGATCATGATGTCGTTGACGCTGACCCTCTCCAGATCGAGGATCCCGAGCAGCATGCCCTGCCGGTTCAACGGCAGCGCTTCGCCGGACTCGTGGAGCATGCTGCGCAGCTCCTCGCTGGTCAGGCTCTCGCTGCCCTGGCTGTGCGGGGCGATGCCGACCAGGCGGAGCAGACCGTTGCTGATCCAGCCGAGCAGGACTACCAGCGGGTAGAGGATCTTCTGCAGCTGTGCCAGCGGCAGACTGAAAGGGTAGGCCACCATTTCCGGGCGTACGGCGGCCAGGGTCTTGGGGGTGATCTCGCCGAAGATCAGCAGGGCGAGGGTCAGGCCGAGGGTGGCGATGGCGATGCCGGCCTCGCCCCACAGGCGCGTGGCCAGCACGGTGGCGATGGCGGAGGCGAGGATGTTGACGAAGTTGTTGCCGATCAGGATGGTGCCGAGCAGGCGGTCGGGACGTTTAAGGAGCGCATTGGCGCGCTGGGCGCCGCGATGCCCCTCACTGGCGCGGTGACGCAGGCGATAGCGGTTGAGGCTGAGCAGACCTGTTTCGGCGCTGGAGAAGAACGCCGAGCACAGCAGCAGAAAAATCAGCAGTCCGATCAGGTAACCGGGATGCAGGGCGTCCATGGGTGGTCCGGGGTGTGCGCGGGAGAGTGGACGAGGCATGCCTCCTGCCGGCCTGCCTGCTGGCTGGGACTGCCCTTGCGTCGGGCGGCCTTTCGGGATGGAGCGCTAGACATGCAGGATGAATTCGCGGACCAGCTTGCTGCCGAAGTAGGCGAGCATGAGCAGGCAGAAGCCGCTCAGAGTCCAGCGGATCGCCGTGTGCCCGCGCCAGCCGAGCCGGTGGCGGCCGACCAGCAGGGCGGCGAAGACCAGCCAGGCCAGGCAGGCGAGCAGGGTCTTGTGCACCAGATGCTGGGCGAACAGGTCGTCGAGGAACAGCCAGCCGGAGATCAGCGACAGCGAGAGCAGTCCCCAGCCGGCCCAGAGAAAGCTGAACAGCAGGCTCTCCATGGTCTGCAGCGGCGGGAAGTTGCGGGTCAGGCCGGAGGGATGCTTGTGCTTCAGCTGGTGATCCTGCAACAGCAGCAGCAGGGACTGGAACATGGCGATGGTGAGCATGCCGTAGGCGAGGATCGACAGCAGGATATGGGCGAGAATCCCGGGGTCCTCGTCGATTCCCTGCAGGGTGCCGACCGGCATGAACTGGGCCAGCAGCACGGTGAGTGCGCTCAGCGGCAGCAGCAGCAGCAACAGGTTCTCCACCGGCATGTAGCAGCTGGCGAGCAGGGTCAGGGCGATCACCGAGGCGGCAACCAGGCTGGAGGCATTGAAGAAGTGCAGGGTCAGGCCGTTCGGCCCCAGCAGTTGCGGAACCAGGCTGATGCCGTGGGCGATCAGGGCCAGGATGCCCAGCAGGAGCAGCAGGCGCTTGTCCGGCAGGCTGCGTCTGGCCAAGCGCACGCCTTGGTAGAGCGTGGCGGAGGCGTATAGACCGGCGGCGGCGAGGCTGGGCAGCAGTGGGTGCATGAGTCCGTGTCTGGCAGGTCCTAAAGCCCGGAGTGTGGCATATAACGGGCTTCTCACGAAAGACCGCCAGCGGTGTCGGCTCCAAGTGCCTTCGTTTATAATTGTCGGCCCGCTGCAAGCCCACCCCAGGCTCTTCAGAGCCCGAAAGGAACGCGCATGTTCGAAAACCTTACCGATCGCCTTTCCCAGACCCTTCGCCATGTCACCGGCAAGGCCAAGCTGACCGAGGACAACATCAAGGACACCCTGCGCGAGGTGCGCATGGCCCTGCTCGAGGCCGATGTCGCGCTGCCGGTGGTCAAGGAGTTCGTCAATCGGATCAAGGAGCGTGCCGTCGGCACCGAGGTCTCGAAGAGCCTGACCCCGGGGCAGGCCTTCGTGAAGATCGTCCGCGCCGAACTGGAAGAGTTGATGGGGGCGGCCAACGAGGATCTGGCGCTGAATACGGCGCCACCGGCGGTGGTGCTGATGGCCGGCCTGCAGGGGGCGGGCAAGACCACTACCGTGGGCAAGCTGGCGCGCTTCCTCAAGGAGCGCCGCAAGAAGTCGGTCCTGGTGGTTTCCGCCGACATCTATCGTCCGGCAGCGATCAAGCAGCTGGAAACTCTGGCCGGGGAGGTCGGCGTCACCTTCTTTCCGTCCGATGCCAGCCAGAAGCCAGTGGACATCGCCCAGGCGGCGATCCGCGAGGCCCGGCTCAAGTTCATCGATGTGGTGCTGCTGGATACCGCCGGTCGCCTGCACGTCGATGCCGAGATGATGGAGGAGATCAGGCTCCTGCATGCCGCCGTCAAACCGGTCGAGACCCTCTTCGTGGTCGATGCGATGACCGGCCAGGATGCCGCCAACACCGCCAAGGCCTTCGGCGACGCCCTGCCGCTGACCGGCGTGGTGCTGACCAAGGTGGATGGCGATGCGCGCGGCGGCGCGGCCCTGTCGGTCCGCTACATCACCGGCAAGCCGATCAAGTTCATCGGCATGGGTGAGAAGAGCGAGGCGCTGGAGCCCTTCCATCCGGACCGCATGGCCTCGCGCATCCTCGGCATGGGCGACGTGCTCAGCCTGATCGAGGAGGCCGAGCACAAGCTCGATCGCGAGAAGGCCGAGAAGCTCACCAGCAAGCTGAAGAAGGGCAAGGGCTTCGATCTGGAGGACTTCCGCGACCAGTTGCAGCAGATGAAGAACATGGGCGGGCTCGGCGGGCTGATGGACAAGTTGCCGGCCATCGGCGGCATCAACCTGGCGCAGATGGGCAATGCCCAGGGTGTGGCGGAGAAGCAGTTTATGCAGATGGAGGCGATCATCAACTCCATGACTCCGGCCGAGCGTCGCGATCCGGACATGATCAGTGGTTCGCGCAAGCGCCGCATCGCCCTCGGCTCCGGCACCCAGGTGCAGGATGTCGGCCGGCTAATCAAGCAGCACAAGCAGATGCAGAAGATGATGAAGAAGTTCAGTGCCAAGGGGGGCATGGCCAAGATGATGCGCGGCATGAGCGGCATGTTCCCGGGCGGCCGGCTTCCCAAGGTCTAGTGGCCGGTTTGGCCGGCCCGGTTGCCCCGCCGGTTCCTGGGGCCCTGGGCGGTTCGGGGCGAGGTTCGTCGGCCGTCTGGTGAAAAGCCGTTTGCAAAACGCTGCATAACCTTTAGAATCTGCGGCCTTTCGGGCCATGAGCCCAGTATGCAATCTGGTTTTGCAGCACCGACTACAGGAACGATGTTCACATGGTAACCATCCGTCTTGCCCGTGGCGGCTCCAAGAAGCGCCCCTTCTACCACCTGACCGTGACCAACAGCCGCAACGCCCGCGACGGTCGTTTCGTCGAGCGCATCGGCTTCTTCAATCCGGTCGCCTCGGGTGCCGAAGTCAAGCTGTCCGTGGATCAGGAGCGTGCCACCTACTGGCTGAGCCAGGGCGCCCAGCCGTCCGAGCGCGTTGCCCAGCTGCTCAAGGAAGCGGCCAAGGCGACTGCCTGAGTTCGCTATGGACACGACGCCTGCATCCGCCGATGAGCTGATCGTTCTCGGCAAGATCACTTCGGTGCACGGCGTCCGCGGGGAAGTGAAGGTCTATTCCTTCACCGATCCGATCGACAACCTGCTCGACTATCGTCGCTGGACGCTCAGGCGCGGCGATGAGTGGCGGCAGGCAGAGCTGGTCGGGGGCCGCCTGCAGGGCAGGGTCCTGGTAGCCAAGCTGAGGGGGGTCGATGATCGCGACGAGGCGCGCGCCTTGGCGGACTTCGAAATTCTCATTCCCCTCGCTCAGCTGCCCCGGCTGGATGAAGGCGAGTACTACTGGCATCAGCTTGAAGGCTTGCGGGTAATCGACCAGGCGGGCCGCTTGCTCGGCAGGGTCGACCATCTGCTGGAAACCGGCGCCAACGATGTGCTGGTGGTCAGGGCCTGTGCTGGCAGTCTGGATGATCGCGAGCGCCTGCTGCCCTATACGGAGCAGTGCGTGCTGCGGGTGGATCTGGCCGCCGGTGAGATGCAGGTGGACTGGGATGCGGATTTCTGAGCATGCAAGTCGAAGTCATCAGCATCTTTCCGGAGATGTTTGCCGCCATCCGTGATTTCGGCATAACCAGCCGCGCGGTCAAGCAAGGGCTGCTCAGGCTCAACTGCTGGAATCCCCGGAGCTTCACGGAGGACCGCCACCAGACGGTGGATGATCGTCCGTTCGGCGGCGGCCCGGGCATGGTCATGAAGATTCAACCCCTGGAGCGTGCGCTGGCTGCTGCCAGGGAGGCCGTCGGGGGGCGGGCGAAGGTGATCTACCTGTCGCCGCAGGGCCGCCAGCTGAAGCAGCAGGCGGTGCGCGAGCTGGCGCGGGAGGAGGCTCTGATCCTCATCGCTGGTCGTTACGAGGGCATCGACGAGCGCTTCATCGAAGCGCACGTGGATGAGGAATGGTCGATCGGCGACTACGTCCTGTCCGGCGGCGAGCTGCCGGCCATGGTGCTGATCGATGCGGTTACGCGGTTGTTGCCCGGTGCGCTGGGGCATTCCGATTCAGCCGAGGAGGACTCGTTCACCGACGGCCTGCTCGACTGCCCGCACTACACCCGACCGGAGGTGTATGAGGGTAAAGGTGTTCCTGAGGTGCTGCTCAGCGGCAATCACGAGCACATCCGGCGCTGGCGCTTGCAGCAGTCCCTTGGGCGGACCTGGGAGCGCCGTGCCGATCTTCTGGATAGCCGCTCGCTTTCTGGAGAAGAGCAAAAGCTGTTGGCGGAATACCTTCGCCAGCGGGACGATAGTTGACGTATCGATGGCAGGCCAGGGGTCTGTCTCAGGAGCACTCAGATGACCAACAAGATCATTCAGCAGCTCGAAGCCGAGCAGATGAGCAAAGAGATTCCGGCCTTCGCCCCGGGCGATACCGTGATCGTGCAGGTTAAGGTGAAGGAAGGCGAGCGCCAGCGTCTGCAGGCTTTCGAGGGCGTGGTCATCGGCAAGCGCAACCGCGGCCTGAACAGCGCCTTCACCGTGCGCAAGATCTCCAGCGGTGTGGGCGTCGAGCGTACCTTCCAGACCTACAGCCCGCTGGTCGACAGCATTTCCGTCAAGCGTCGCGGTGACGTGCGCAAGGCCAAGCTGTATTATCTTCGCGACCTGTCCGGCAAAGCGGCACGTATCAAGGAAAAGCTCTCCTGATCAGCGCTTTTCACCTCGAAAAAGCAGCCGAAAGGCTGCTTTTTCGTTTGTGCGGCGTTGTGTGGCACGTAGTCCTGCCTTGCCGCGCACAAAGGCAACATCCCGCCAGTGGCAGCCACCTATTTTTATCAGGAAGTAGTGGCATGACCCCTAGAGAGCAAGAAATCCAGCGTCGGATCGCGTCATCCGAAACCCGCATCACCAAAGTGGTCTTTCCGTTCACCACTAACCACCACAACACCCTGTTCGGCGGCACCGCGCTGGGCTGGATGGACGAAATCTCGTTCATCCCCGCGACGCGCTTCCGCCGTCTGCCGCCCGTCACGGTCTCTTCGGACCGGGTCGATTTCAAGCATCCGATTCCAGGCGGCTCAATCGTCGAACGGGTCGGTCGGGTGGTGAAGGTCGGCAACACCAGTTGCAAGGTCGAGGGAGAGATCTTCGTCGAAGGCATGTGTTGCGGCAGCCGCAAGAAGGCGATCACCGGCGTCTTCAGCTTCGTCGCCATCGACGAGGACAGGCGGCCGCGGGCGATACTGCCCGATTTCCCCATGGAAAAGGACGAGGCAGCCTGATTGGACTGCCGCTGCCAGCGGGCCGCCGCTGGCGGCTCTTCTCTGTCCGTCTTGTTGGCAAGGAGCAGCATGACCGCCGTCGAGCATCCACAGATCGAGCGTTTTCTCGAGGTCCTCTGGCTGGAGAAGGGCCTGTCGGCGCATACCCGGGCGGCCTATCGCAGCGACCTCGAGCTGTTCAACGGCTGGCTGCGCGAGCGCGGTCTGGAACTGATCGGGGTGGGGCGCGAGCTGATCCTCGATCATCTGGCCTGGCGGGTCGATGCCGGTTACAAGGCCCGCTCCACGGCGCGCTTCCTCTCCGGTCTGCGCGGCTTCTTCCGCTACCTGCTGCGCGAGGGGGTGATCGCCAGCGATCCGACCCTGCAGGTGGATCTGCCGCAACTGGGCCGTCCCCTGCCCAAGTCCCTCTCCGAAACCGATGTCGAGGCGCTGCTGGCTGCTCCGGAAAGCGACGACCCGCTCGGCCTGCGCGACCGGGCCATGCTCGAGGTGCTGTATGCCTGCGGCCTGCGCGTCAGCGAGCTGGTCGGCCTGCGCCTGGAGCAACTGAACCTGCGCCAGGGCGTGGTGCGGGTGTTCGGCAAGGGCAGCAAGGAGCGCCTGGTGCCGCTGGGTGAGGAGGCCATCGTCTGGCTCGAGCGCTATCTGGCCGAGGGCCGGTCGCTGTTGCTGGGTGGCCGGCCGAGCGACGTGCTCTTTCCCAGCCTGCGCGGCGAGCAGATGACCCGGCAGACCTTCTGGCACCGCATCAAGCATCACGCCCGGGTGGCGGGGATCGACAAGAGCCTGTCGCCGCACACCCTGCGCCATGCCTTCGCTACCCATCTGCTCAACCACGGCGCCGACCTGCGCGTGGTGCAGATGCTCCTCGGCCACAGCGACCTGTCGACCACCCAGATCTACACTCACATCGCCCGGGCACGCCTGCAGGAGCTGCACGCGCGGCATCATCCACGCGGCTGAATAGACCGTTCGGCGTGTCCCGCCTGTGATAGGCTCTGCCCATTCGCACCATCCCATCCCTCCGGAGTATCCATGCGCGTTTCCTCCCTTTTCGCCGTCGCGGCGCTCGGCCTGGCAAGCACTCTGGCCCTGGCTGCCGATCCCGACCAGGCCATTCGCAAGGCCCTGCAGCAGATGCAGCCGGGGCTGCCGATCGAGTCCATTGCCGAAAGTCCGATGGCAGGGCTCTACCAGGTCCAGTTGAAGGGTGGGCGGATGCTCTATGCCAGTGCCGATGGTCAGTTCGTCATGCAGGGCTACCTGTATCAGCTCAAGGGCGGCAAGCCGCTCAACCTCACCGAGAAGGCGGAAAGCCAGGCCGTGGCGAAGACCATCAATGGCATTCCGGCCAGCGAGATGGTGATCTTCGCGCCCAAGGAGCCGAAGACCCACATCACCGTCTTCACCGACACCGACTGTGGCTACTGCCAGAAGCTGCACAGCGAGGTGCCGGAGCTTAACCGGCTCGGTGTCGAGGTGCGCTACGTGGCCTTCCCGCGCCAGGGCGTCGGCTCCCATGGCTATGGGGACCTGGTCAGCGTCTGGTGCGCCAAGGACCGCCAGGCGGCGATGAACAAGGCCAAGGCGCGCGAGAAGGTGCCGGCGGCCACCTGCGACAACCCGGTCGCCAGGCAGTTCGAGCTGGGCCAGATGGTCGGCGTGCAGGGCACCCCCGCCGTGGTGCTGGCCAACGGGCAGATGATCCCAGGCTACCAGCCGGCGCCGCAACTGGCCAAGCAGGCGCTGGCCGCCCAGGCGACCAACTGACCGTGCAGCCGTCGGGTCGCGCCGCCGGCGCCCTGCGGGCGGTGCGCCAATTGACTAAAGGCTGAGTGCTTCGTAATGTGCGGCTCTTTTCTCTGCGCCCGGGGCATGCCCGGTCGTTTTCTGCGGTGAGGATGGGGAGTTTCAGCGTGAAACCGGTCAAAGTAGGCATCTGTGGACTGGGTACCGTCGGTGGCGGCACCTTCAATGTGCTCAAACGCAATGCTGAGGAGATCGCCCGCCGTGCCGGGCGCGAAATCGAGATTGCCCAGATCGCCATGCGCAGCGCCAACCCGAAATGCGATATCGCCGGCACCCCCATCGCCGCCGATGTTTTCGAGCTGGTCGACAATCCGCAGATCGAGGTCGTCGTCGAGCTGATCGGTGGTTGCGGCCTGGCCCGCGAGCTGGTGCTCAAGGCCATCGACAATGGCAAGCACGTGGTCACCGCGAACAAGGCGCTGATCGCCGTGCATGGCGACGAGATCTTCGCCAAGGCCCGCGAGAAGGGCGTGATCGTCGCCTTCGAGGCGGCGGTGGCCGGCGGCATCCCGGTGATCAAGGCCATTCGCGAGGGGCTGGCCGGCAACCGCATCAACTGGGTGGCCGGCATCATCAACGGCACCGGCAACTTCATCCTCAGCGAAATGCGCGAGAAGGGCCGGGCCTTTGCCGACGTGCTCAAGGAAGCCCAGGCGCTGGGTTATGCCGAGGCCGATCCGACCTTCGACGTGGAAGGCATCGATGCCGCCCACAAGCTGACCATCCTCGCCTCGATCGCCTTCGGCATCCCGCTGCAGTTCGACAAGGCCTACACCGAAGGCATCTCCAGGCTGACCAGCGCCGACGTCAACTATGCCGAGGCGCTGGGCTATCGCATCAAGCATCTGGGCATCGCCCGGCGCACCAGCGAGGGCTTCGAGCTGCGCGTGCATCCGACACTGATCCCCGCCGAACGCCTGATCGCCAACGTCAACGGCGTGATGAACGCGGTGATGGTCAACGGCGACGCGGTCGGTTCGACCCTGTTCTGCGGCGCCGGCGCCGGTATGGAGCCGACCGCCTCGGCGGTGGTGGCCGATCTGGTGGACGTGGTTCGCGCCATGACCTCCGACCCGGAGAACCGCGTGCCGCACCTGGCCTTCCAGCCCGATGCGCTGTCCGCCCACCCGATCCTGCCGATTGCCGCCTGCGAGAGTGCCTACTACCTGCGCATCCAGGCCAAGGACCATCCGGGCGTGCTGGCCCAGGTGGCGAGCATCCTCTCCGAGCGCGGCATCAACATCGAATCCATCATGCAGAAGGAAGCCGAGGAGCACGACGGCCTGGTGCCGATGATCCTGGTCACCCACCGGGTCCGGGAGCGTTGCATCGACGAGGCCATCGCTGCCATGGAGGCGCTCGAGGGCGTGGTCGGCAAGGTCGTCCGCATCCGCGTCGAACAGCTCAACTAATCCGCTACAAGCCGCCCGCCGCCCGCCGCCAGTGCCCACGTCGCTGCGGCCTGGGGCCTGCGGCCCGAACCGAAGGTTTGCACACATGCGCTACATCAGCACCCGCGGCCAGGCGCCGGCCCTGAATTTCGAAGACGTGCTGCTGGCCGGCCTCGCCAGCGACGGCGGTCTCTACGTGCCGGAAAACCTGCCGCGCTTCACCGTCGAGGAAATCGCCTCCTGGTCCGGCCTGCCGTACCACGAGCTGGCCTTCCGTGTGATGCGCCCGTTCGTCGCCGGCAGCATCGCGGACGCCGACTTCAAGCGGATTCTGGAAGAAACCTACGGCGTGTTCGCCCACAAGGCGGTCGCCCCGCTGACCCAGCTGGGCGCCAACGAGTGGGTGCTCGAGCTGTTCCAGGGACCGACCCTGGCGTTCAAGGACTTCGCCCTGCAGCTGCTCGGCCGCCTGCTCGACCACGTGCTGACCAGGCGCAACGAGCGCGTGGTGATCATGGGCGCCACCTCCGGCGACACCGGCTCGGCCGCCATCGAAGGCTGCAAGGCCTGCGACAACGTCGACATCTTCATCATGCACCCGCACAACCGCGTGTCCGAGGTGCAGCGCCGGCAGATGACCACCATCCTCGGCGACAACATCCACAACATCGCCATCGAAGGCAACTTCGACGACTGCCAGGAGATGGTCAAGGCCAGCTTCGCCGACCAGGGCTTCCTCAAGGGCACCCGGCTGGTGGCGGTCAACTCGATCAACTGGGCGCGGATCATGGCCCAGATCGTCTACTACTTCCACGCCGCCCTGCAGCTCGGCGCGCCGCACCGCTCGGTGGCCTTCTCGGTGCCGACCGGCAACTTCGGCGACATCTTCGCCGGCTATCTGGCGCGCAACATGGGCCTGCCGGTCAACCAGCTGATCGTCGCCACCAACCGCAACGACATCCTGCACCGCTTCATGTCCGGCAACCGCTACGACAAGGACACCCTGCACCCGTCGCTGTCGCCGTCGATGGACATCATGGTGTCATCCAACTTCGAGCGCCTGCTGTTCGATCTGCACGGCCGCAACGGCGCCGCCGTGAGCGCGCTGATGGACAGCTTCAAGGCCACCGGCAAGCTGACGGTGGAGGACGAGCGCTGGACCGAGGCGCGCCGCCTGTTCGACTCGCTGGCGGTGGATGACGAAGGCACCTGCGCCACCATCGCCGAGGTGCACGGCGAGACCGGCTATCTGCTCGACCCGCACACCGCGATCGGCGTCAAGGCCGCCCGCGAATGCCGCCGCAGCCTGGCCCTGCCGATGGTGATCCTCGGCACCGCCCATCCGGTCAAGTTCCCGGAAGCGGTGGAGAAGGCCGGCATCGGCGCAGCTCCGCAGCTGCCGGCACACCTGGCCGACCTGTTCCAGCGCGCAGAGCGCTGCACCGTGCTGCCCAACGACCTCAAGGCGGTACAGGCCTTCGTCGGCCAGCACGGCAACCGCGGCAAGCCGCTGTGAGGCGTGCCGCTGGCCACTGAAGCGCGCTGACGCTCGAGCTACGAAGCCGCCTCCCGGCAGGGAGGCGGCTTTTTTCTTTCATATTCCCTCCGTAGCCTGTTCTGTGCATCGCGGGCCGGTCATGGCGACCGCTCGCGGGTCTCTCTGCTTTCCATGAGCGCCGTGCCCCGATGCCTGGAGAACAGGCCGGGCGGAAACTTTCCGCGTGCTGGCAAGTCATTTGCAGGCTGTAAGCAGCCTTCTCATCACCTGAGGTGTTTGGATATGGAGAGCACGCGTGCGTTGCTGGTCGAGGCGCTGGCGCCTTACAAGATCGATATAGGAGCGGTTCGCCCGGATGGAAGTCGGCTGCTGACCCTGCACAATGGAGCAGGCGAGATCCTGATCGAGCGTCTGCTCCGTCCGGTGCAATTGATGGACAAGTGGTTGCTCATCGATGTGGTGGATGGTCTCCATCGCGACCTGCGCATCCTCGAAGGGCGTCTCTCGCCCAAGGTGATCGCGGCGCTGGAGCGGGGGCAGTGCGCTCGGCAGAGCGCCGTGTTCTGAGCCCTGCGAGCGACGAAAGGCCCCGCGACGACTGCGGGGCCTTTCGTTTGGGGCCCCGGACAGGGCAATGCCGGAGGTCAGACCGCTCCGTTTTCGCGCAGGGCGGCGATCCGCTCTGCACTGTAACCGAGCGCTTGCAGCAGCTCGGCCGTGTGCTCGCCCAGCGCCGGCCCCACCCAGTCCGCCGAGCCGGGCGTGTCCGACAGCTTGGGCACGATGCCGGGCATCTTGAACTGCTTGCCGTCCGGCAGGCGGGCGGAGAGGAACATCTCGCGGGCGAGAAACTGCGGGTCGGCGACCATGTCTTCCACCGAATAGATGCGGCTGGCCGGTACCTCGGCGCGGTTGAGCAGGGCCATGGCCTGGTCTGCCGGCAGGGACGCGGCCCAGCGGTCGATCACCCCGTAGAGTTCGTCGCGGCACGCATCGCGGCCGGCGTTGTCGGCGAGCGTCGGGTCGTCGGCCAGATCAATGCGGCCGATGGCCCGCATGAAGCGCCGGAAGATCGCATCGCCGTTGGCGCCGATCTGCAGATGGCGGCCGTCGGCGCAGGTGTGGATGGAGGAGGGGGTGATGCCGGGCATGATGTTGCCGCTGCGCTCGCGGATGAAGCCGAACACGTCGAACTCCGGCACCAGGCTTTCCATCATGGCAAACACCGCCTCGTAGAGCGCCACGTCCACCACCTGGCCCTGGCCGCCGCCGACCTCGCGATGGCGCAGCGCCATGAGCGCGCCGATCACCCCCCAGAGCGCGGCGATGGAGTCGCCGATGGAGATGCCGGTGCGCACCGGCGGACGGTCCTCGAAACCGGTGATGTAGCGCAGGCCGCCCATCGACTCGCCGACCGCGCCGAAGCCCGGCTGCTCCTTCAGCGGCCCGCTCTGGCCGAAGCCGGACAGGCGCACCATCACCAGCTTCGGGTTGAGTTCATGCAGTACCTCCCAGCCGAGGCCGAGCTTCTCCAGCACGCCGGGACGGAAGTTCTCGATCAGGATGTCCGCATCGGCCAAGAGCTGCCTGAGGATCGCCAGGCCGTCCGGATGCTTGAGGTTGAGGGTGAGCGACTTCTTGTTGCGCGCCTGGACGAACCACCACAGTGAGGTGCCCTCGTAGAGCTTGCGCCACTTGCGCAGCGGATCGCCGCCGTCGGGTGATTCGACCTTGATCACCTCGGCGCCGAACTCCGCGCAGAGGCGCGCAGCGAAGGGGCCGGCGATCAGACTGCCGAGTTCGATCACCTTGAGGCCGGCGAGAGGTTTGGCTGGGCTGGGCATGGCGTGGGGTCCGTCGGGCTGGCGATGGCGGCGACTCTACCCCGTGCCGCCGGACCCGAACAGTCCGGGCGTGGCATCCAGGCTCTGGCGCCCGGCCGGTGGCGCACGTAGAGTTTCGCCTTCCGGTACCGCTTCCGGCCCGCCCATGAGCCTGCATCTGCCCACGCTGTTTTTGCTGAATGTCTACGTGCTCACCCTGCTGGGCTGCCTGATGCTGCATGTATGGTGGCGCAGTGATGGCGAGTTGACCCTCGGCTGCTCGGCCGGAACGCTCCTGCTGGCGGGGCTGGGCGTGCTGGTGGTCGGCTTGCGTGGCCGGGGGATGGACACCCTGTCCATCATGCTTGGCCATATGCTGCTGCAGCTGGCGAGCGGCCTGGGCTGGGCGACCATGCGCATATTCGTCGGGCGGCGCCTCTGGTGGCCGGGCATTGCCGGCGGTGCGCTGCTGTGGGCGCTACTCTGCCAGTGGCCGTACTTCATGAGCACGGTATCGTTGCGGCTGACGGTCGCCACCCTGCTCACGATCCTCTATACCCTGCTGACGGCTGGGGAGCTGTGGGGCGCGCGCCGGCTGCTGGAGGTCGCCATTGGTCCGGTACTGGCCTTGCTGCTGGCGCACGCACTCTTCTGCAGCGGGCTTCTGTTGCTGAGCGGCAGGCACGACATCGACTGGATATGGGGCGGACTGGACGGCGGCTTCCTGACCTGGCGGCTGCTGGAGGCCTTCCTGTTCGTCATCGGCATGGCCTTCGCCACCCTGGCCATGGTCCGCGAGCGCGCCGAGCTGCGTTACCGCGCGGTGGCCTATCGCGATCCGCTCACCGACATCGGCAACCGCCGGGCCTTCACCGTCGGCAGCGAGGCCCTGCTGGTTCGCTGCGCCGCCGAGGGGCGGCCGGCGACCCTGTTGCTCTGCGACCTCGATCACTTCAAGCGCTTGAACGACACCCATGGCCACGCCATGGGCGATGCGGCGCTGATCGCCTTCGGCCGTCTGCTGGCGCTGGGCATCCGCCAGCAGGATATCTGCGGGCGCATCGGCGGCGAGGAGTTCGCCTGCCTGCTGCCCGGGGCCGACGAGATGGCGGCGCTGCAGGTGGCCGAGCGCATCCGCCGGGCCTGCAGCGAGTTGTTGCTGGGGACGGAGGTGCGCGTCAGCGTCAGCATCGGCATCGCCTCCACGGCGCAGGCCGGTTACGAGCTGTCGCGCCTGCTGGCGCTGGGCGATCAGGCGCTGTACCGGGCCAAGGCCAAGGGCCGCAACCGGGTCGAGCGGTTCGCCGACTGAGTGCTGCAGTCCGGTGTCCTGATTCGGGGTACACTTGCCGCCCCTCGGATCGGACCGGACGCCTGCCATGGCCCTGCAAGCCACCCCCTACAAAGTCGAACTCAACCTCACCGACCTGGATCGCGGGGTCTACGAGAGCCTGCGCTTCACCGTCGCCCGGCATCCCTCGGAGACCGAGGAACGTCTGGCCGTGCGGCTGATCGCCTATGCCCTCTGGTACGACGAGCAGCTGGCCTTCGGCCGCGGCCTGTCGGACGTCGACGAGCCGGCGCTGTGGCAGAAGAGCCTCGATGACCGCATCCTGCACTGGATCGAGGTCGGCCAGCCGGACGCCGAGCGTCTGACCTGGTGCTCGCGCCGCGCCGAGCGGGTCAGCCTGCTGGCCTATGGCAGCCTGCGGGTCTGGCAGGGCAAGGTCGTGGACGCGGTGAAGGGCCTGAAGAACCTCTCCATCGCCGCCGTCGATGCCGAGGCGCTGGGCGCGTTGGCTCGGGACCTGCCGCGCAGCATCCAGTGGAGCGTGATGATCAGCGACGGCGAACTGTTCGTCACCGACGAGCGCGGCCAGCACGAGGTCCCCCTGGAGTGGCTGCTCGGCGAGCGCTGATCGCCGTTTCTTCGTGGGAGCCCATTCATTTGCGATCGGCTTTGCTCCCAAATGCGCTCACCGCCATAGAATTTGAGTCCCTTTCCCCGTCATGCGTATCGAACCCCGCCCGCTGCCCGAACGACTGCCCGCGCTGGGCGACCTGCCGCCGCTGCTGACCCGCCTCTACGCCGCCCGCGGCGTGCAGTCCGCGGCCGAACTGGACAAGGGGCTGGCACGGCTGCTGCCCTTCCGCCAGCTCAAGGGCATCGAGACGGCGGTGGAGCTGCTGATCGAGGCGTTGCGCGAGCGCCGGCGCATCCTCTTCGTCGGCGACTTCGACGCCGACGGCGCCACCGCCAGCACGGTCGGCGTGCTCGGTCTGCGCCTGCTCGGCGCGGCGCATGTCGACTACCTAGTGCCGAACCGCTTCGAGTACGGCTACGGGCTGACCCCCGAGATCGTCGCCGTGGCCCTGGAGCGCCGGCCGGAGCTGCTGGTGACGGTGGACAACGGCATCTCCAGCCTCGATGGCGTGGCCGCGGCCAGGGCTGCCGGCCTGCGCGTGCTGGTCACCGACCACCACCTGCCGGGCCGCGAGCTGCCGGCGGCGGACGCCATCGTCAATCCCAACCAGCCGGGCTGCGATTTTTCCAGCAAGGCCATGGCCGGGGTTGGGGTGATCTTCTACGTGCTGCTGGCGCTGCGCGCCCGGCTGCGCGAGCTGGGCTGGTTCGCCGGGGCGCGAAGCGAGCCGAACCTGGCCGAGCTGCTCGATCTGGTCGCCCTGGGCAGCGTCGCCGACGTGGTGCCGCTGGACGCCAACAACCGCATCCTGGTCCACCAGGGGTTGGCGCGCATCCGTGCCGGACGGGCTCGGCCGGGGCTGCGCGCGCTGCTCGAGGTGGCCGGCCGCGACTACCGGCGGATCACCTCCACCGACCTCGGCTTCATTCTCGGACCGCGGCTGAACGCCGCCGGGCGGCTCGACGACATGTCCCTCGGCATCGAATGCCTGCTCTGCGAGGACGAGGGGCTGGCCCGCGACATGGCGGTACAGCTCGACCAGCTCAACCAGGACCGCAAGGCCATCGAGCAGGGCATGCAGCGCGAGGCGCTGGCCCAGCTCAAGGAGCTGCCGGTCGAGGAGTTGCCCTTCGGCCTCTGTCTGTTCGAGCCGGACTGGCACCAGGGGGTGATCGGCATTCTCGCCTCGCGTCTCAAGGAGCGCTATCACCGTCCGGCCATCGCCTTCGCCGATGCGGGCGACGGCCTGCTCAAGGGCTCGGCGCGCTCGGTGCCGGGCTTCCACATCCGCGATGCGCTGGATGCAGTGGCGGCCCGCCATCCGGGTCTGATCAGCAAGTTCGGCGGGCATGCGATGGCCGCCGGGCTGTCGCTCCCGGAGGAGAACTTCGCTGCCTTCGCCGCCGCCTTCGACACCGAGGTGCGCCGCCAGCTCTGCGCCGACGATCTGACCGGACGGCTGCTCTCCGACGGCCAGCTCGGCGTCGAGGAGTTTCACCTCGACCTGGCCCGCGCCCTGCGCCAGGCCGGCCCTTGGGGCCAGCATTTTCCCGAGCCGCTGTTCCATGGAATGTTCCAGGTCGTTCAGCAGCGCCTGGTCGGCGAGCGTCATCTGAAGCTGGTGGTACGCAGCGAGTGCGGCGCGCTGCAGCTCGACGCCATCGCCTTCAACATCGACCGCGAGCAATGGCCGAACCCCACGGTGCGCTGGATCGAGCTGGCCTACCGGCTGGACGTCAACGAATACCGCGGGCAGGAGAGCGTGCAGCTGGTGGTGGTGCATCTCGAGGCCCGCTGAGCGGGCTCGATGGGTTGCCGATCCTCTCGCTCCGGCGGCGCGTGCGCGCCAGAACGAAGGCTAGAGTTGTTGAAGCATCGACCATCCGTTAGGACCCAAGGGAGTGTTGCCATGAGCCTGCTGTTCGAGCCCCTGACCCTGCGTCAGCTGACCCTGCCCAACCGCATCGTGGTGTCGCCGATGTGCCAGTACTCGGCTCGCGACGGGCTGGCCAACGACTGGCATCTGGTGCACCTGGGCAGCCGCGCGGTGGGCGGGGCCGGGTTGGTGATCGTCGAGGCCACCGCGGTCGCCGCCGAGGGCCGGATCTCCGCCCAGGATCTCGGCCTCTGGTGCGACGAGCAGATTGAGCCGCTGCGCCGGATCACCGCCTTCATCGAGGCCCAGGGCTCGTTGGCCGGCGTCCAGCTGGCCCATGCCGGGCGCAAGGCGAGCGTCTGGCAGCCCTGGCTGGGACGGCCGGGCAGCGTACCGCCCGCGGCGGGCGGCTGGGTTCCGGTCGGCCCGTCGGCGATTCCCTTCGATCCCCGCCACACGGTGCCCCGGGTCCTCGACGAGGCCGGTGTCGGCGAAATCGTCCAGGGCTTCGTGCGCGCCGCCGAGCGCGCCCTGACCGCCGGCTTCAAGGTCGCCGAGGTGCATGCTGCGCACGGCTATCTGCTGCATCAATTCCTCTCGCCGTTGTCCAATCAGCGTCGGGACCAGTACGGTGGCAGCTTCGATAACCGCATCCGCCTGCTGCTGGAGGTGACCGAGGCGGTGCGCGCGGTGTGGCCCGAGACCCTGCCGCTGTTCGTCCGCCTGTCGGCCACCGACTGGGTGGAGGAGGGCTGGAACCCGGAGGAGACGGTGGAGCTGGCCCGGCGCCTGAAGGCGCTGGGCGTCGACTTGATCGATGTGTCCTCCGGCGGCACCGCGGCGGCGGCGGAAATCCCCGTCGGCCCGGGCTACCAGACCCGCTTCGCCGAGCAGGTGCGCCGCGAGGCGGGCATCGCCACCGGCGCGGTGGGCATGATCACCGAGGCGGCGCAGGCCGAGCACATCCTGCGCACCGGTCAGGCCGACCTGATCCTGCTGGCCCGCGAGTTGCTGCGCGACCCCTACTGGCCGCTGCATGCAGCGGATTTTCTCGGCGACAAGACGGTGCCCTGGCCGGCGCAGTACGTGCGGGCCACGCATCGCGACACGCCGTTCCGCGAGCCCGGCGAACTCGACTGATCCGCCGGTCTCGCGCTTCGACCAGAGGAGACTGCGCGATGAACACCAGTGGATTGCTCGATCAACTGCTCAGGTCCGCCCAGGGCTTTCGCCGCCAGGGGCAGCCACTGCCCGGCAGTGGAAGCGGGGTTGGCGGGCTCGGCGATCTTCTCGGCGGTGCCGGCGGCGCCCTGATGGGCGGCAAAGGCAAGGGCGCGCTGGCAGCCGGCGCCCTCGGCCTGCTGCTCGGCAAGCGGCGACTCGGCAAGCTGGGCGGCAACGCCATGGCCTATGGCGGTCTCGCCGCTCTCGGGGTGCTGGCCTACCAGGCCTTCAGCAACTGGCAGGCACGGCAGGCCGGCGCTCCCCGGCGCGAGCCGCAGACCCTCGACCGCCTGCCGCCGGAAAAGGCCGAGGAGCACAGTCAGGCACTGCTCAGGGCGCTGGTCGCCGCGGCCAAGGCCGACGGGCATGTGGACGAGCGCGAGCGTCAGCTGATCGAGAGCGAGCTGGCGAAGGTCGCTGAGGATGACGAGCTGCAACGCTGGCTGCATGCCGAGTTGAACAGGCCGCTGGACCCGGCCGAGGTGGCCAGGGCCGCCGACACGCCGGAACTGGCTGCGGAGATCTACCTCGCGAGCCTCCTGGCGGTCGACGAGGAGCAGTTCATGGAGCGTGCCTACCTCGACGAGCTGGCCCGGCAGCTGAGGCTCGACCCGCAGCTCCAGGCGGAGCTGGAGGCTCAGGCCAGGGCCGCCTGAGCCCGGCTGGCGCGGCACGGCGTGCGGACGCGCGGGCTGTCAGTCACGGCCCGCTGCGTTATACTCCCCGGCTTTTCGAACTGTCCGACCGCGAGTGCTGCCCACCATGGAAATCAACCCGATCGTCAACAGCATCAAGGACCTGTCCGAACGCACCCAGACCATTCGGGGGTATCTTTGACTACGATCAGAAGCATGACCGCCTGATTGAAGTCAACCGCGAGCTGGAAGACCCGAACATCTGGAGCAATCCGGAATACGCGCAGAATCTGGGCCGCGAACGCGCCCAGCTGGCGCAGATCGTCGAAACCCTGGACGAACTCACCGGCAGCCTGGCCGACTCCCGTGACCTGCTGGAGATGGCCGCCGAGGAGAGCGACGAGGGCGCGGTGAACGACGTCGCCAGCGAAGTCGAGCGCCTGCGCGGGATCCTCGAAAAGCTGGAGTTCCGCCGCATGTTCAGCGGCGAGATGGATGCCAACAACGCCTATCTCGACATCCAGGCCGGCTCCGGCGGCACCGAGGCCCAGGACTGGGCCAACATGCTATTGCGCATGTACCTGCGCTGGGCCGACAAGCACGGCTTCGACGCCACCATCATGGAGCTCTCCGAAGGTGAGGTCGCCGGTATCAAGGGCGCCACCGTGCATGTCAAGGGCGAATATGCCTTTGGCTGGCTGCGTACCGAGATCGGCGTGCACCGGCTGGTGCGCAAGAGCCCGTTCGATTCCGGCAACCGCCGGCATACCTCGTTTACCGCAGTGTTCGCCTCGCCGGAAATCGACGACAACATCGAGATCGATATCAACCCGGCCGACCTGCGCATCGACACCTACCGCTCCTCCGGCGCCGGTGGCCAGCACGTGAACACCACCGACTCCGCCGTGCGCATCACCCACCTGCCGACCAACACCGTGGTGAGCTGCCAGAACGAGCGTTCCCAGCACGCCAACAAGGACACGGCGATGAAGATGCTGCGCGCCAAGCTGTACGAGCTGGAGGTGCAGAAGCGCAATGCCGCGGCCCAGGCCCTGGAAGACACCAAGTCGGATATCGGCTGGGGCCACCAGATCCGCTCCTACGTGCTCGACCAGTCGCGGATCAAGGATCTGCGCACCGGCATCGAGAACAGCAACTGCGATGCGGTGCTGGACGGCGATCTCGACGACTTCATCGAGGCCAGCCTCAAGCAGGGGCTCTGAAGCCTTGACGCCCCCTTCCGCCGGGCGGGCTGGGGGCAGGGGGGAGGGGCTTGCTGCACCTCTTCCGAACCCTCTCCCCGGCGCGGCGAGGGGATGCAACCTATCAGGAACATGACACGACCATGAGCGAACAACCGCTGAACCAGCATGCCCTCCACGAAGAAGAAAACAAGCTGATCGCCCTGCGCAAGGAAAAGCTTGCCGCCGAGCGGGCGAAGGGCAACGCCTTCCCCAACGATTTTCGCCGCGACAGCCACTGCGCCGACCTGCAGAAGCGCTATGCCGAGGCGAGCAAGGAGGAGCTGGAAGCGGCGGCGATCCCGGTCAAGGTGGCCGGACGCATCATGCTCAACCGCGGCGCCTTCATGGTCATCCAGGACATGACCGGGCGTATCCAGGTCTACGTCGACCGCAAGACTCTGCCGGCCGAGACCCTGGAAGCCGTCAAGCACTGGGACCTTGGCGACATCATCGCCGCCGAGGGCAGCCTGGCGCGTTCCGGCAAGGGCGACCTCTACGTGCACATGCAGAGCGTGCGCCTGCTGACCAAGTCGCTGCGCCCGCTGCCGGACAAGCACCACGGCCTGACCGACACCGAGCAGCGCTACCGCCAGCGCTATGTCGACCTGATGGTCAACGAGGAAACCCGCCACACCTTCCGCGTGCGCTCGCAGATCATCGGCTACATCCGCCGCTTCCTCGCCGAGCGCGATTTCCTCGAAGTGGAAACGCCGATGCTGCAGGTCATCCCCGGCGGCGCCGCGGCCAAGCCCTTCCAGACCCACCACAACGCGCTGGACCTGCCGATGTTCCTGCGCATCGCGCCCGAACTCTACCTCAAGCGCCTGGTGGTCGGCGGCTTCGAGCGGGTCTTCGAGATCAACCGCAACTTCCGCAACGAAGGCGTCTCGACCCGCCACAACCCCGAGTTCACCATGCTCGAGTTCTACCAGGCCTACGCCGACTACGAGGACAACATGGACCTCACCGAGCAGCTGTTCCGCGAGCTGGCGCAGCTGGTGCTGGGAACCACGGACGTGCCCTACCAGGGCAAGGTGTTCCACTTCGGCGAGCCCTTCACCCGCCTGTCGGTGTTCGACTCGATCCTCCGCTACAACCCGGAAATCTCCGCCGAGGATCTGCGCGACATCGAGAAATGTCGCGTCATCGCCAGGAAGGCCGGTGCCGACGTCAAGGGCTTCGAGGGCCTCGGCAAGCTGCAGACGATGATCTTCGAGGAACTGGTCGAGCACCGCCTGGAACAGCCGACCTTCATCACCCGCTATCCCTTCGAGGTCTCGCCGCTGGCGCGGCGCAGCGATGACGACCCGAGCGTCACCGACCGCTTCGAGCTGTTCATCGGCGGCCGCGAGATCGCCAACGCCTACTCCGAGCTGAACGACGCCGAAGACCAGGCCGAGCGCTTCATGCAGCAGGTCCGGGACAAGGATGCCGGCGACGACGAGGCCATGCACTTCGACGCCGACTTCGTGCGCGCCCTGGAATACGGCATGCCGCCGACCGCCGGTGAAGGCATCGGCATCGACCGCCTGGTGATGCTGCTGACCGATTCGCCGTCGATCCGCGATGTGATCCTCTTCCCGCACATGCGCCCGGAGCTCTGATCCGGCGTCGCGTAGCCGCTTCCCGAAAAGGCCCGCACTCCGCTGCGGGCCTTTTCGTTGCTGGCGGATGCATCCGGCCGGCTGCACATTTTGGCATTGAAGTGCCATGATGGATTGCTTCCTGCGCCGAAAGCCCTAACAATGGGGGCAGGTCTTAGTTGGAAAAGGATGCCCGTCTTGACCCAGTTCATCGCTCTGAACAGTGCCGCCCGCATGGCCAGCGCTGTCGCCCACAGTGTCCAGTATCAAGGTCGCAAGACCAGCCGGCGCGGCAGCGAACAGCGCCGCCAGGCGATTCTCGACGCCGCCATGCGCATCATCATCCGCGACGGCGTGCGTGCCGTGCGCCACCGGGCGGTAGCCGCCGAGGCCGGCGTGCCGCTGTCGGCGACCACCTACTATTTCAAGGACATCGACGACCTGCTGACGGACACCTTCGCGTTGTTCGTCGCACGCAGCGCGGCCTACATGGCCGGCTTCTGGGAGCGAACCCAGGGGCTTCTGCTGGAGCAGGTCGACCGCCTGGAGGACAGCGGCGAGTCGCGCCGCCAACTGGCCGAGGAGATCGCCCGGCTGGCGGTGGGCTACGTGCGCCACCAGCTGCATTTCCGCCGCGACGAGCTGATCGCCGAGCAGGCCTTCCAGCAGGAGGCGTTGATCAACCCGCGTCTGCACGAGCTGGCGCGTTCCCACCGGCGCATCCTCCAGCAGGGGGCCATCCAGTTCTTCCAGGTGCTCGGTTCGCAGCATCCGGAACAGGATGCCAGCGTGCTGACCGGGATCATCGGACGCATGGAGTACCAGGGCCTGCTCGACGGTCCGGGACGCCTGGACGACGGGGAGATGCTGGCCATTCTCAGTCGCTACATGTACCTGGTGCTCGGGCTCTGAAGGTGGGCCGTCCCCGGTGCGGACATCGGGGACGGCCCTTTCGGACGGAGGAAAGCGTTATGCAAGCCTGGCGTCTTCCGGTCCTCCTGCTGTGCTTCCTCCTGCTCGCCGGCTGCCTGGTGAGCTTCACCGAGCGGATCGTCCCCGGCGAGGCGGCGCCGATTCCGCTGCTCGGCCAGTGGAGCCGGCGCAACGAATGGGGCGAGCAGCTGGCCCTGGAGATTCGCCAGGCCGGTCCCGACCGCTATCGCGCCCACCAGTACCAGGAAGGCGCGGATGACGGGCAGGCTCTGCTGCAGGCCGAATTCACCGTGGCCCGCCATGGCCGGCGCTGGTATCTTTCCGCCGGGCTGCCGGACGATCTCGGTGGTGGTTTCCTCATCCTCGGCTTCGAGCTGACGGCGCAGAACGAGCTGGTGCTCTACAACCTGGAGCCGGCCCGGATTCGCCAGGCGCTGGAGCGGGGCGCGCTGGCCGGCAAGCCGATCGCCACCGCAGGGGGGCCCGGGGTGCGCGTCCTCAGCCCGCTGGACAGGGTCTTCGCCTATCTGGACGATCCTGCCCATTCCGACGTTTTCAGCGAAGTGGCGCGTTATCAGCGCGTCGGCCAGTGAGAGCTCGATGAGCAGACGCAACAAGCAGAAAGACGATTACCAGCAGATCATCCGCAGTCTCTCCGACCGGCTGGTCGAGGCGCAGATGCCGATCCGCGTGCTGGATGCGGTGAAATGGGACGACGAGGTGCGCCAGCGCTTCTTCGCCGCCGGCTGCCGCAAGCTGCCGCCGGTGGACCGGGCCTACTACGAAAGTCGCCCGTTATCCTTCGATCCGGTGGCGAAGAAGCAGGAATTCCAGGGCATCGAACGGGACATCACCCGCCAGCTCGGCCAGTTCAGTCCGGTCGGGCAGATCATGCGGCGCATGTGCAAGGAATACCGCATGGTCATCCGCATGCTCGAGGCGCGCGGCACCGCGGATTTCGGGCTGATTTCCGAGGAACTCTACGGCGCCGCCTCGGATGCCTTCCATGCCGGCGACCCGACCCTGGCCGATTTCGGCCTGATGCTGTCCGACTACCTGAACCAGATCGCCGATCGCGGCGACCTCAAGGACGAGCCCAAGACCCTCAACGCCAGCACTGCCGTGCAGATGCTCCAGGAGCGCCTGAACCGGGTGTTCGGCGAGAGCGAGTCGACGGTGCGCGTGTTCGAGTCCGATGGCATCGTCGCCGACGCCGCGGCCGGCGCCGACTACATCAAGATCCGCAGCGACGCGCTGTTCAACGAGCGCGACGTGCGCGCCTTGGAGGTGCATGAGGGGCTGGTTCACGTGGCCACCACGCTCAACGGGCTGAGCCAGCCGATCTGCACCTTTCTGGCCAAGGGCCCGCCGTCCTCCACAGTGACCCAGGAAGGCTTGGCGATCCTGATGGAGGTGATCGCCTTCGCCTCCTATCCGAGTCGCCTGCGCAAGCTGACCAACCGCACCCGCGCCATCCACATGGCCGAGCAGGGGGCGAACTTCCTGGACATCTTCGAGTTCTTCCGCGATCAGGGACTGAGCGACGAGGACAGCTACACCAACGTCAGTCGCGTGTTCCGCGGCTCGCGGCCGGACGGCATGCCCTTCACCAAGGACCTGTCGTATCTGCGGGGCTTCATCCTGATCTACAACTATATCCAGCTGGCGGTGCGCAAGGGCAAGCTGGAGCAGATCCCGCTGCTGTTCTGCGGCAAGACCACCTTGGAGGACATGCGCACCCTGCGCCAGCTGGTCGACCAGGGCCTGGTGGTGCCGCCGAAGTACCTGCCGGAGCAGTTCCGCGATCTCAATGCCCTGTCGGCCTGGATGTGCTTCTCCAACTTCCTCAACCACCTCAGCATGGAGCGGATCGAGGCGGATTACGCCAACATTCTCTGAGGCGCGCGGCGTGCGGCGCTTCACGTCGCCGTGCGCCGCGCCGGCAGGCTCGCGGAGTATCCTTGCAGGCCTCCTGCCTCGATAAGGACAGTTTCCATGGCCAGCCATCAGCTCGACTACGAAATCCTCGGTTCCCACGCCCAGTCGGTGGAGATCATCCTCGATCCCGGCGAGACGGTGGTCGCCGAGGCCGGCGCGATGAATTACATGACCGAGGGCGTGCGCTTCGAGACCCGCATGGGCGACGGCTCCGAAGACGGAGTGCTGGGCAAGCTGTGGGGCATGGGCAAGCGCATGCTGACCGGCGAGTCGCTGTTCATGACGCACTTCTCCAACCAGGGCAAGCGGCAGGCGCGGGTCGCCTTCGCCGCGCCCTATCCGGGGACCGTGGTGCCGGTGGACCTCGCCCAGATCGGCGGCACCCTGGTCTGTCAGAAGGACAGCTTCCTCTGCGCGGCCCGCGGCACCGAGATCGGCATCACCTTCAGCAAACGCATCGGCGCCGGCTTCTTTGGCGGCGAGGGCTTCATCCTGCAGAGGCTGTCCGGCAACGGCCTGGCCTTCCTGCATGCCGGCGGCGCGGTGATCCGCAAGGAACTGCATGACGAGACCCTGCGCCTGGATACCGGCTGCCTGGTGGGCTTCAGCGAGGGCATCGACTACGACATCCAGCTGGCTGGCGGGCTGAAGAGCATGCTGTTCGGCGGCGAGGGCATTCTCCTGGCGACCCTCAAGGGCACCGGCACCGTGTGGCTGCAGAGCCTGCCGTTCTCGCGGCTGGCCGAGCGGGTCTACGAGGCGACGGTCAAGGCCCGCGAGGACGTGCGCGGCGGAGGCGACTGATGCTGCAGCCGAGGCGCGCGCTGCGCCTGGCCCTGCTCGCTCTGGTCCTGGCCGGCAGCGGCTGCAGCTCCCTGCTGTTCTATCCCGAGCCCGGCCAGCCCCTCACGCCGCGGGCCGCCGGGCTGGATTATCGCGACGTCGAGTTGCGCGCCGCCGACGGCACGCGCCTGCACGCCTGGTGGCTGCCGGCCAAGGCCGGGCAGGAGGTGCGCGGCACCGTGCTGCACCTGCACGGCAACGGTGGCAACCTGGCCTGGCATCTGGGCGGCAGCTGGTGGCTGCCGGAGCAGGGCTGGCAGGTGCTGCTGCTGGATTACCGCGGCTACGGGCTCTCCGAGGGCTCGCCCGCGCTGCCGGAGGTGTATGGCGATCTGGAGGCGGCCTTCGCCTGGCTGGAAGCGGAGCCGGCGGTGCGCGGCAAACCGCTCGCCGTGCTCGGCCAGAGTCTTGGGGGCGCCCTGGCGGTGCGTTTCCTCGCGCAGCAGCGAGAGCGCCGGGGCCAGGTTTCGGCGCTGGTGCTCGACGGCGTGCCGGCCAGCTATCGGGAGGTGGCGCGGCACATGCTGGGCAGCGCCTGGCTGACCTGGCCGCTGCAGGTGCCGCTGTCCTGGCTGGTGCCGGACGGCGACAGTGCGGTCGAGGCGATGCCGCAGCTGCAGGGCCTGCCCGTGCTGATCTACCATAGCCGCGACGATGCGCTGGTGCCTCTTGCCAACGGCCTGCGCCTGTACCGGGCCGCCGCTCCGCCCCGGCTTTTCCAGCCGACCCGCGGCGGCCATGTGCAGACCTTCGCCGAGCCGGCGTGGCGGGCGCTGATGCTGCGCTTTCTCGCCGATCCGCAGGCGGCGGGCGGGCTGGCCGAATCTTCCCCTGACGAGATTTCCCGATGACTGCGACCAATCCCGTTCACCTGATCCTCACTGCCGTCGGCAGCGTCGCCGCCACGGTGGCGGCGCTCGGCTATTACGGCTATCTGCATGTGGCCAGGCCGGAGGACGCCCTGCTGCTGGCGGAGTTCACCATGCTCAAGACCATTCCCGGCGAGGATTACCGGCTTTCCCTGAAGCCGGCCAGCCAGGTGGCGCAGTGCATCGATGGCGTGCTGGTGCTGTTCGACACCGAACAGAAGGGCCTCACCGGTGTGCTGGTGGACCAGCGCCGGCAGGCGGTGCGCTGCTTCGGCCAGGAAGCCCCGCAGGCCGAGCGATGAAGGTCGAGCTCTGGGAGGGCGACTTGACCCGCCTGGCGGTGGATGCGCTGGTCAATGCCGCCAACTCCAGCCTGCTCGGTGGCGGCGGAGTGGACGGCGCCATCCATCGCGCCGCCGGCCCCGAGCTGCTCGCCGCTTGCCGCCAGCTGGGCGGCTGCCCGACCGGCGAGGCACGCCTGACCCCGGGCTTCCGCCTGCCGGCACGCTACGTGATCCACACGGTCGGCCCGGTCTGGCAGGGCGGCGGCCGGGGAGAGGCGGAGCTGCTCGCCGCCTGCTACCGCAACAGCCTGGCGCTGGCCGAGCGGCACGGGCTGGAGACCATCGCCTTTCCGGCGATCAGCTGTGGCATCTATGGCTACCCGCCGGAGCAAGCGGCGGCCATCGCACTGGCCGAGCTGCGTCGCCCACGACCGGACGACAGTTCCCTGCGCCAGGCGCTGCTGGTGGCCTTTTCGGCGGACATGGCCACGCTCTATCGGCGCCTGCTGGACGCCTGATCCTCAGTGGCTGGCGCTGTCGGTCTGGACGGCCATCTCCTGCAAGTAGCGGCGCGACAGGGCGAGAAAGCGCGGCGTCGGGCCGATGTCCTCGTAGAGGGGGTCGCCCTGCTCGTCGGTGGAGACGACCTGGCTGCCCTTCACATAGGGCATGCTGGTTTCCAGCTCCTCGAGAGCGGCGCCGATCAGCTCGCCGAGCAGTTCCTCGACGCTGCGTCTGGGGTACATCTCGGTCAGCGCGGCAAGGCGCGCGGCGGACTCCAGATCGAGCCGGATCTGATAGTTGCTGGGCGTCAGACGTCCTCTGGCGCCGCGCTCCCAGTGTTGGAGCAGTTCGCGGATCTTCATGAGGCACCTCATCCTGCTGCACGGGCTGCCGGACGACCTGTCGGGCAGTGACGGATCGTGCTTGGGTATGACTTCAGACTAGCTCAGTAGCGCTGCCTCTTGTCAGAAATCGGCATGCTGGGCACTCTACGGCAAGCGATCCGGCACGACGGAGAGGCCGCCGGAGGTCCGGTCGGCTGCCTGTTCCCCTAGTGCTGCTGGAGGTTGCGATGGAGGAGATTGACGCCCGTCTGCGCGAGGAGGTCCGCCTGCTTGGCGAGCTGCTCGGCGAATACATCCACGCCCAGTGCGGCGAGGACTTCTTCGACAAGATCGAGCGCATCCGCCTGGGGGCCAAGACCGGCCGCCTCGGCTCGGAGGAGGGCGCCGAGCAGTTGACCCGCACCCTGGGCGAGCTGCAGGAGGACGAGCTGCTGCCGGTGGCACGGGCCTTCAACCAGTTCCTCAACCTGGCCAACATCGCCGAGCAGTATCACGAGATCCGCCGCCGCGCTGCCGAGGAGCCGCCGCCCTTCGCGCTGCGCGCCCTGCCCGAGCTGCTCGGCCGGCTGCTCGCCGGCGGGCATGCCGCCGACGCGCTGGCCCGCCAGCTCGGGCGGCTGGAGATCGACCTGGTGCTCACCGCCCATCCCACCGAGGTGACGCGCCGTACCCTGATCCGCAAATACGAGGCGATCGCCGCCGAGCTTGCCGTATTGGACCACAGCGACCTGCTGCCGGCCGAGCGCGAGGCGGTGCGCGAGCGCTTGCGCCGGCTGATCGCCGAGGCTTGGCATACCGACGAGATCCGCCGCAGCCGGCCGACCCCGGTGGACGAGGCCAAATGGGGCTTCTCGGTGATCGAGCACTCCCTCTGGCAGGCCGTGCCGGCCTTCCTGCGCGGGGTCGACCGGGCGCTGCACCAGGCCACCGGGCTGCATCTGCCGCTGGAAGCGGCGCCGATCCGCTTCTCCTCGTGGATGGGCGGCGATCGCGACGGCAATCCCAATGTCACCGCCGCGATTACCCGCGAGGTGCTGCTGCTGGCGCGCTGGGCGGCCGCCGATCTCTATCTGCGCGACATCGACCAGTTGGCCGCCGAGCTGTCCATGCAGGAGGCGAACAGCGAGCTGCGTGCCCGGGTCGGCGAGGTCGACGAGCCCTACCGGGCTCTGCTCAAGCAGCTGCGCGAGCGCCTGCTGGTCACCCGCGACTGGGCCGCGGCAGCCCTGCACGACGAGACGGTGCGTCCGCCGGCGGTGCTGCAGAGCAACCGCGAACTCCTGCAACCGCTGGAGCTCTGCTACCGCTCGCTGCATGCCTGCGGCATGGGGCTGATCGCCGACGGTCCGTTGCTCGACTGCCTGCGCCGGGCGGCCACCTTCGGCCTGTTTCTGGTGCGCCTGGACATCCGTCAGGACGCCGCCCGGCATGCCGCGGCGCTCAGCGAAATCACCGAATACCTCGGGCTCGGCCGCTACGCCGACTGGGACGAGGAGGCCCGCACCGCCTTTCTGGGGCGCGAACTGGACAGTCGCCGGCCGCTGCTGCCGGTGCACTTTCCCGCCACGGAGGAGACCGCCGAGGTGCTCGCCACCTGCCGCGAGGTGGCGCTGGCGCCGGCGGCCTCGCTGGGCTCCTACGTCATTTCCATGGCCGGCGCGCCCTCCGACGTGCTGGCCGTGCAGCTGCTGCTCAAGGAGTGCGGGCTGCAGCGGCCGATGCGTGTGGTACCGCTGTTCGAGACCCTGGGCGACCTGGAGCAGGCCGCGCCGACGGTGGAGCGGCTGCTGCTGCTGCCGGGCTACCGCGCCCGCCTGCACGGCCCGCAGGAGGTGATGATCGGCTACTCCGACTCGGCCAAGGACGCCGGCACCACGGCCGCCGCCTGGGCGCAGTACCGCGCCCAGGAGGGGCTGGTGGAGGTCTGCCGGCGGCAGGGTGTCGAGCTGCTGCTGTTCCATGGCCGCGGCGGCACCGTCGGCCGCGGTGGCGGTCCGGCCCATGCGGCCATCCTGTCGCAACCGCCGGGTTCGGTGGCCGGACGCTTCCGCACCACCGAGCAGGGCGAAATGATCCGCTTCAAGTTCGGCCTGCCGGACACCGCCGTGCAGAACCTCAATCTCTACCTGGCCGCCGTTCTCGAGGCCACCCTGCTGCCGCCACCGACGCCGGAGCCGGCCTGGCGCGCACTGATGGACCGCCTGGCCGCCGAGGGTCTGGCTGCCTATCGCGGCGTGGTGCGCGAGCATCCGCAGTTCGTCGAGTATTTCCGTCAGGCCACTCCCGAGCAGGAGCTCGGGCGCCTGCCGCTGGGCAGTCGTCCGGCCAAGCGGCGGGCCGGCGGGATCGAGAGTCTGCGGGCGATTCCCTGGATCTTCGCCTGGACCCAGACCCGTCTGATGCTGCCGGCCTGGCTGGGCTGGGAGACGGCCCTGGGCAATGCTCTGGCGCGCGGCGAGGGCGAGTTGCTCGAGCGGATGCGCCAGCACTGGCCGTTCTTCGGCACGCGCATTGACATGCTGGAGATGGTCCTGGCCAAGTCCGACGCCTCCATCGCCTGGCTTTACGACGAGCGTCTGGTGGAGCCGCACCTGCGCCCCCTGGGGCAGCAGTTGCGCGGCCTTTTGTCGCAAGCCTGTGATGCGGTTCTCGAATTGACGGGGCAGGAGCGTCTGCTCGGCCACAATCCGGAGGTCTGTGCCGCCTTCAGCGTGCGCAATACTTACCTGGATCCCTTGCACCTGCTGCAGGTCGAGCTGCTGGCGCGCTATCGGCAGCATCAGGAGCAGGCCGGCAGCCCGCTGGAACAGGCACTGCTGGTGAGCGTGGCGGGCATCGCCGCCGGTCTGCGCAATACGGGCTGACCAACGGCAGGTGCGAAGGGGCTGGCGGATGGAGCTTCGGCATGCATTTGCCGTCATGCTTTTCGCCGAGGTTTTCTGTCGTTTGCGGCAAGTTCGTTACGGTTTTGTCTGACTTGTGCACCCAGGGTCGGCTGTGTATCTTGTGCACCCTTTTGGCTGCCCGAAAGCGCCAAATTCGTTGTTTAGATGATCGATCAGAGACAATTCGAAGATTTTAATAATCACTCAAGGAGCTACATCGATGCGCATGATTCTGCTGGGGGCGCCCGGTGCCGGTAAAGGCACCCAGGCCCGCTTCATTACCGAAAAGTTCGGTATTCCGCAGATTTCCACCGGTGACATGCTGCGTGCCGCGGTCAAGGCCGGCAGCCCGCTGGGACTCAAGGTAAAGGGCGTGATGGACAGTGGCGGCCTGGTTTCCGATGACATCATCATCGATCTGATCCGCGAGCGTATCGCCCAGCCCGACTGCGCCCGCGGCTTTCTCTTCGACGGCTTCCCGCGCACCATTCCCCAAGCCGAAGCCCTGCGCGACGCCGGCGTGACCATCGACCATGTGCTGGAAATCGCCGTGGACGACGAGGAGATCGTCTCGCGCATGTCCGGCCGCCGCGTGCACCCGGCCTCGGGGCGCGTCTATCACGTCCTGCACAACCCGCCGAAGGTGTCCGGCAAGGACGACGAGACCGGCGAAGACCTGATCCAGCGCGAGGACGACAAGGAGGAGACCGTGCGTCACCGTCTGGCCCTCTACCATTCGCAGACCAAGCCGCTGGTCGACTTCTACCAGAGGCTCGCCGCGACCAGCGGCACGCCTCGCTACAGCCGCATCGAGGGTGTCGGCTCGGTGGGCGAGATCACCGCCCGCGTGCAGGCAGCCCTGGCCTGATCCGCAATGCCTGCAACGGACGGCCCGCCCTGTGCGGGCCGTCTGCTTTTCGGCTTCTGGTCGGGTGGCGTTTATAATGTTCGCCCTTCTTCTCCTGCCCGGATGACCCGATGACCACTCTGCTGGCCCTGGATACCGCCACCGAAGCCTGTTCCGTCGCCCTCCTGCACGAAGGGCGTGTGCTCGGCCGTTGCGAGGTGATTCCACGCGTGCACGCCCAGCGCGTGCTGCCCATGGTGCAGGAGCTGCTGGGCGAGGCGGGCATCGCCCTCTCGGCGGTCGACGCCATCGCCTTCGGCCGCGGCCCGGGCGCCTTCACCGGGGTGCGCATCGCCGTCGGCGTGGTTCAGGGGCTGGCCTTCGCCCTCGAGCGGCCGGTGCTGCCGGTCTCCAACCTGGCGCTGCTGGCCCAGCGCGCCCATCGCGAGCAGGGCGTTGGTCAGGTGGCGGCAGCCATCGACGCGCGCATGGACGAGGTCTACTGGGGCTGCTACCGCCTGGAGGCCGGCGAGATGCGCCTGGCCGGCGCCGAGGCGGTGCTGCCGCCGGAGCAGGTCGAGCTGCCGCGCCTGGCGACCGGCGACTGGTTCGGCGCCGGCACCGGCTGGGTCCATGCCAGGCGCATGCCGGTCGTGCCGGCCGCCGTGGGCGCCAGCCTGCTGCCCGATGCCCGCGATCTGCTGATCCTGGCCGGCTTCGCCTGGCAGCGTGGCGAGGGCGTGCCGGCCGAGCAGGCGCAGCCGATCTACCTGCGCGACAAGGTCGCCACCCCCAAGGGCGCCCGGTAGCTTCGCCGATGCTGCCCTATTGTCTCGGCTGTCCCTCCTGGAGCGAGGCGGCCTGGCGCGGCGGCCTCTACCCGGACGGCGCGCCGGCGGCCGACTACCTGGCCCTCTACGCGCGGGTGTTCAACGCGGTCGAGGGCAACACCACCTTCTATGCCCGGCCCTCGGCGGTCACCGTGCAGCGCTGGGCGCAGCGCATGCCGGCGCATTTCCGCTTCTGCGCCAAGCTGCCGCGGGACATCAGCCACTCGGCCGACCTGCGTCAGCAGATATCGGCTACCCGGGCCTTCGTCGCGCTGCTGGCGCCATTGGGCGAGCGGGTCACGCCGTTCTGGCTGCAACTGCCGGCCAGTTTCGGCCCGGCGCGCCTCGGCGAGCTGACGGATTTTCTCGCCCGGTTCGAGCGCCCCTTGGCGGTGGAGGTCCGCCATCCGGCCTTCTTCCAGCGCGGCGCGGAGGAGCGGGCGCTGAACCGCCTGCTGCGCGATGCCGGCGTCGAGCGCCTGTGCCTGGATTCCCGGGCCCTGTTCAGCTGCCACGATGACACGCCGGCGGTGCGCCACGCCCAGGCGAAGAAGCCGCGGTTGCCGGTGCGCCCGGCTGCCCTCAGCGCATTCCCGCAGGTGCGCTTCATCGGCCATCCCGTGCTCGCCGCCAATGACCCCTTCATGGCGCCCTGGGTGGACAAGATCGCCGCCTGGATCGAGGAGGGCCGGCATCCCTACGTCTTTCTGCACACCCCGGACAACCTCCTGGCTCCCGAGCTGGCGCGGCGCTTCCATGAGCAACTGAGGACACGTCTGCCGGGACTGCCGCCGCTGACGGACCCGCCAGCAGTTGGGAGTTCTCAGCTCGATCTGCTTTAAGTGCAACCAAGCCGCTTGTTCGTTGCCTCAAGGACATGCCCTTCGTTCTCTGGCTCTTGATGTGCGCGCTGCTGGCAGGGATCGTCTGGATCGGCTGGCAGGCCTGGCCGGCCGTGCCGCCCCGCTGGAATCCCTGGGCGCCGCTGGATGTGCGGGCCCCGCCGAACCTGCTCACCCCCTTCAAGCAGTGGCGTCTGCGACATGATCCCGCGCTCTGCGCCGCGGCGCTGGCCAGCTCCGCACTGCGCTACACTGCCTTGGCCGACACTCGGCCGGCGCCCGACTGCCCGATCGAGAACAGCGTGCGCCTGTATTCCGCCGAGGTTGCCTTCAATGCCAGCTTCACGGTCACCTGCCCGCTCGCCGTCGGCTATGCCCTGTTCGAGCGCCATGGCCTGCAGCCTGCGGCCCGGCAGGTGTTCGGCCAGCCGGTAGTGCGCATCGATCACTATGGCAGCTTCGCCTGCCGCAACATCGCGCGCAGTGCCAGGCGCAGTCAGCATGCCAGCGCCAATGCCCTGGACATCGCCGGTTTCCGCCTGGGTGACGGCCGGCGCATCACCGTGGCCCGCGACTGGGGCGGCGATGACGAGGCGGCACGCTTTCTGCGCCTGGTGCGCGATGCCGCTTGCCGCTTCTTCAACGTCACCCTAGGCCCGGATTACAACGCCGCCCACCGCGACCACCTGCACGTCGACATGGGGCCGGGACGGCTCTGCCGCTAGAACCGGAGGCTTCAGCCTTCCGAAGCGCCGGGAATGGCCCCGACTCTGGCAGAATGCCGGGCCTGGAGTTGACGGCCGCCGCGGCGGCCCTTTTCGAGCGTGTGGTGATGATCGACGAAAGCCCTGCGGTATGCGTTCGGGTCGAGGCCCTGGACCCGGTATTTGATCAGACGGCACAGGCCCTGGCCGAGCGCCTGGGCCTGCCGCTCGGCGGCGAGGCGCAGTTCGCCCTGCAGCTCGGCGAGCAGGGGCTGCAACTGGCCGAACTGGGAGCGCAGGCGCCCGGGCCGGTGCGGGTCGACTTCGTCGAGGGGGCGGCGGCGCACCGGCGGCTGTTCGGCGGCGGCAGCGGGCAGATGATCGCCAGGGCGGTCGGCGTGCAGCCGGGCGTGCGGCCGAAGGTTCTCGACGCCACCGCCGGGCTGGGACGCGACGCCTTCGTGCTCGCCTGCCTGGGCTGCGAGGTGACCCTGATCGAGCGTCAGCCCTTGATCGGCGCGCTGCTCGCGGACGGCCTGGCCCGTGCCGCCCGGGACCCGGAGATCGCTCCCATCGTCGCGCGCATGCGCCTGCTGCAGGGCGACGCCATCGCGCTGATGCGCCAGTGGCAGGACGAGCCGCCGCAGGTGATCCATCTCGATCCGATGTTCCCCCACCGCGACAAGAGCGCCCTGGTGAAGAAGGAGATGCGCCTGTTCCGCCCGCTGGTCGGCGACGATCCAGACGCGCCGGCCCTGCTCGCGGGCGCCCTGGCGTTGGCCAGCCACCGGGTGGTGGTCAAGCGCCCGCGCAAGGCGCCCTGCATCGAGGGGCCGAAGCCAGGCTACAGTCTGGACGGCAAGTCGAGCCGCTATGACATCTACCCCCTGCAGTCGCTGAAGGGATAGGCGCGCGCGTCACAGCGCGCCGAGCACCTTCTTCGCCAGGCTGCTGGCGGCCGCGGCCGGGTTCTCGCGGATCTTCGCCTCTTCCGCGGCGATCACCTCGAACAGGCCGTCGAGCGCCTGGTCGGTGACGTAGCCCTCGAGGTTGGTGCTCTTCGCATCGATCGCGCCGAAGCTCGCCGCCTGGCTGGCGAAGGCGTTGTACTTCTGGGCCAGGCCGACCTGGTCGGTCGCCTGCTTGACGATGGGCAGGAAGCGGGCGCGGATCTGCTCGCGGCTGCTGCGGTCGAGGTACTGGGTGGCCGCATCCTGCGGACCGGCGAGGATCGCTTTGGCGTCGGTCACGGTCATCCGGCGCACGGCGTCCAGCAGCAGGGCCTGGGCCTGTGGCACGGCGGCCTCGGCGGCCTGGTTCATGCGGGTCTCGAGCTGCTCGACCTGGCTGCCCATGCCCATCATCTTCATGGTCTGAGCGATCTTGCCGAGCTTGCCCGGCAGTTCGATGCGCCGTTCGGGGTCGTTGCTGAAACCGCCGGGCCGGCCCAGTTGCTGCACTGCCAGCTGGGCGCCCTGGCTGAGCGTATCCTTGAGTCCGCCACTGGCGTCCTGTTGCGTGAGATCGGCGAGGGTGAGGGCGAGGGCGTTGGCGCTCAGCATGAGGCCGGCGAGCAAGGGGACGAGGCGACGCATGATGGCATTCCGTGCGGAAAAGGGGCGGCCAGCTTAGCCGAGGCGGGTGGGGCGGAACATCCGGGCGCATCGCGAAACGCTTCCCGACCGTGTGGCAGAGCGGCTGCGTGGCGACAGTCCACGGCGCCGGGCAGTCTCTTGCCAGGCCGTCGACCGACTCCTTATAGTCCGCCGGCATTCACTACATCGGCCGTTGAACGCGTCCTTAGGCGGCCATCGGCTTCCGGGCCGACCCGGCACGCCGGGTTTTTCAACGGATCGAACGAGGCGCTTCCCGCCCAAGGCCGCCGGCTGGCGGGAGGGCCTCACCACACGGATGAGAGGCCATGATCGAGATAGACAACCTGACCAGGCGCTTCGCGCAGCACACCGTGGTGGACAACCTGTCCTTCCGCGTCCAGCCGGGGGAGGTGCTGGGCTTTCTCGGCCCCAACGGCGCCGGCAAGTCCACCACCATGAAGATGCTCACCGGCTTTCTCGCGCCGACCTCCGGCAGCGCGCGCATCCTCGGCTTCGACATTCAGCGCCAGACCCTCCAGGCCCAGCGGCAGATCGGTTATCTGCCGGAGGGCGCGCCCTGCTATGGCGACATGCGCGTGGCCGGCTTCCTCGGCTTCATCGCCGAGGTGCGCGGCTTCCGCGGCGCGGAGAAGCGGCGCCGGGTCGAGGCGGCGGTGGCCCGGCTGGAGCTGGAGATGGTCCTCGGCCAGACCATCGACACCCTCTCCAAGGGCTTCAAGCGCCGGGTCGGCCTGGCCCAGGCGATCCTCCACGAGCCGCCGGTGCTGATCCTCGACGAGCCGACCGACGGCCTCGATCCCAACCAGAAGCACCAGGTGCGCCAGTTGATCGCAGAGCTTGCCCGCGACCGCATCGTCATCATCTCCACCCATATCCTCGAGGAGGTGGCGGCGGTGTGCAGCCGCGCGCTGATCATCGCCGCCGGCCGGCTGGTGGCCGACGGTACGCCGCTGGAGCTGGAAAGCCGCTCGCGCTACCACCAGGCGGTGACCCTGGTCGGCGAGGGCCTGGAGCAGGACGCACTGGCGGCGCTGCCGGGCGTCGCCGGGGTCGAGGCCAATTCCCGGGAGGGCAGCCTCACCGTGCTGGCCAGGCCGGGCGAGGTGATCTTTCCCCAGATCAATGCGCTGATCCACCAGCGCGGCTGGAAGGTGCGCGAGCTGGACGTGGAGCGCGGCCGCCTCGATGAGGTGTTCCGCGCCCTGACCCGGGGGGAGGCGGCATGAGACAGCTACCGGCGGTCTTCAGGCGCGAGCTGGGCAGCTATTTCGCCACGCCCCTGGCCTACGTGTTCATCCTGATCTTCCTGGTCCTCTCCGGGGTGTTCACCTTCTACCTGGGGCGCTTCTTCGAGAGCAACCAGGCGAGTCTCGCGCCCTTCTTCAATTTCCATCCCTGGCTCTACCTGTTCCTGGTGCCGGCCATCGCCATGCGCCTCTGGGCCGAGGAGCGCAAGTCGGGCTCCATCGAGCTGCTGATGACCCTGCCGATCAGCCGCTTCGAGGCGGTCGCCGGCAAGTTCCTCGCCGCCTGGGCGTTCGCCGGCCTGGCCCTGCTGCTGACCTTTCCCCTGGTGCTCACCGTCAACTATCTGGGCGAGCCGGACAACGGCGCGATCCTCACCGGCTACCTCGGCAGCTGGCTGCTGGCCGGCGCCTACCTGGCGATCGGCTCGTGCATGTCGGCGCTGGCGAAGAACCAGGTGATCGCCTTCATCCTCGCCGTCAGCCTGAGCTTCCTGTTCGTCGTCAGCGGCTTTCCGCTGGTGCTCGACGCCTTCGCCGGCTGGGCGCCGCAGTGGCTGCTCGACGCGGTGGCCTCGCTGAGCTTCCTGGTGCGTTTCGATGCGATCAGCAAGGGCGTGCTCGACCTGCGCGACCTGCTCTACTTCGTCTCCCTGATCGCCGCCTGGCTGGCCGCCACCGCCGTGGTGGTCGATCTGAAGAAGGCCGACTGACATGAAGAAGATCCTGTATTCCGGCGCCGGGCTGCTGCTCATCGCCGCGGCGTTTCTCGTCTTCAACATCCTCTCCGGGCAGCTGCTCGGCAACGCCCGCCTGGACCTCACCGAGCAGAAGCTCTACACCCTGTCCGCCGGCACCGAGCGGGTCCTCGCCGAGCTGGACGAGCCGCTCGACCTGTACTTCTTCTACTCCGACCAGGCCACCCGCGAGCTGGCGCCGCTGCGCAACTACGCCCGGCGCGTCGAGGAAATGCTCAAGGCCTACGAGCGCGTCGCGGACGGCAGGCTGCGCCTGCACATCGTCGATCCCGAGCCGTTCTCCGAGGATGAGGACCGCGCCGCCGAGTTCGGCCTGCAGGCGGTGCCGCTGAACCAGGGCGGCGAGCAGATCTACTTCGGCCTGGCCGGCCGCAATCCGGCGGGCAACACCCAGGCGATCCCGTTCTTCCCGCTGGACCAGGAGGAATTCCTCGAGTACGAGATCAGCCGCCTGGTGCAGAGCCTGGCGCATCCCGCGCTGCCGGTGGTCGGGGTGCTTTCCGGGCTGCAGCTGAACGGTGGCTTCGACATGCTGGCCGGGCAGCCGACGCCGCCCTGGATGGTGCTCGAGGAGATCCGCCAGCTGTTCCACATCGAAAGCCTGGAGACCGGCATCGACCAGATTCCCGAGGAGGTTTCGGTGCTGCTGCTGGTGCACCCGAAGCAGCTGCCGGAGCAGACCCTCTACGCCATCGACCAGTTCGTGCTGCGCGGCGGCAAGCTGCTGGCCTTCGTCGATCCGCTCAGCGAGACCGACACGGGCATGAGCCTGAGCGGCGAGATGGGCGCTGGCCGGGCCTCCGACCTGGAGCCGCTGTTCAAGGCCTGGGGCCTGCGCCTGCGCCCCGGCGAGGTGCTCGGCGATGCCGCCTACGCCATGGCGGTGAGCGTTGGCCAGGGCCAGCGGGCGGTGCGCCATCCCGCCTGGCTGAGCCTGCCGGCCGCGGCGCTGGACGAGCAGGACGTCAGCACCGCCGGGCTGGAAACCCTGACCGTCGCCAGCGCCGGCATCCTCGACCCCGTGGAGGGCGCCTCGACCCGTTTCGTGCCGCTGATCCACAGCTCCGCCTACGCCATGCCGCTGGATGCCGAGCGGGTCGCCGCCGTCGACGATCCGCAGACCCTGCTCGGCGACCTGCAGCCGACCGGCGAGCGCTACACCCTGGCCGCGCGGATCAGCGGGCCGGCCAGGTCGGCCTATCCGGGTGGCATCGAGGGACGCAAGGACGGTCTCAAGGCGGCCGACAACATCAACCTGATCGTGGTCGCCGACAGCGACCTGCTCAGCGACCGCATGTGGGTGCGGGTGCAGGACTTCTTCGGCCAGCGCATCCCGCAGCCGTTCGCCGACAATGCCAGCCTGGCGATCAACGCGCTGGACAACCTGGCCGGCTCCGACGCGCTGATCGAGGTGCGTTCGCGCGGCCGCTTCAGCCGTCCGTTCGTGGTGGTCGAGGCGCTGCAGCGCGAGGCCGAGGCGCGCTTCCGCAAGAAGGAGGAGGTGTTGCAGCAGCGCCTGGCGCAGACCGAGCAGCAGCTCGCCGCCCTGCAGCAGAGCGAGGAGCCGGGCAAGGCCCTGGAACTGAACGCCGAGCAGCAGGCCACGCTGCAGCAGTTCATGCAGGAGAAGCTGCGCATCCGCAAGGAGCTGCGCGAGGTGCGCTACCAGCTCAACGCCGACATCGAGGCCCTCGGGCGCACCCTCAAGCTCCTCAACATCGCCCTGGTGCCGCTGCTGCTGACCCTGGGCGTGCTGGCAGTCTGGCTGTGGCGTCGTCGGCGCTGGGTCTGAGGGGAAAATCGCCTATCAAACATAGGGTTATTGCTGGTGGAGTGGGCGAAAAGCCTGAAATCAGTCGAAAATACTCAGATTTTCGACTGATTTATTGATCTGGAGGGGTTGCGTGCCTGCGACAAAAAGTCCTTTCCAGCCCTGACGGTTGCTTTATACTGCCGAAGCGGTGCTTCCAGGGATGCGCCTTCAACACCCTAGTGATCGAGCATGTTTGAGGGTTTGGAGCACGTCCGCGGGCCTTGGTGGCCTCTGGTAAGGCAAACAACAAAATTGCATGTTTGGAGAGAGTGGTAATGGCTGATCGTGAGGTCGGAACCGTCAAGTGGTTCAATGATGCCAAAGGCTATGGATTCATTCAGCGCGAGAGCGGCCCGGACGTGTTCGTCCATTACCGCGCCATCCGCGGCGAAGGTCATCGCTCCCTGATCGAGGGACAGAAGGTGGAGTTCTCGGTGATCCAGGGCCAGAAGGGCCTGCAGGCGGAAGACGTCTCCAGAGTGTAGTACCCGACAGGCCCGTCAGCGACGGGCCTGTTCGCTTCCGGCTTCCGGCTGCCGCCGGTGCCTTCCCGGGACCCTCACTGGGTCCGCCAGATAAACTCCTGCTCACCCTCGCCGTTGATCTTGATCCAGCGGTCGGCGGCATCGATGCCGTCCTCTTCCTGCCAGCCTCCCGGCGCACAGCGGATCTCCACGCCCAGTGCGGCAAAGGCGGCGCGGGCGAAGGCCAGGTCGTCCTCCCAGGGCGTCCGCTCGCTCTCGATGAACAGGGTGTGCCACTTGCCCACCGCGTTCGGCAGCCAGGTGACGGGCGCGCCGTTGGCGGCCTGGCACTTGAAGGTCTGGCCCTGGCGGCGCCAGGGCGTGCAGGGGCCGATCGTCGCGTTCAGCCAGTCGGTGACTGCCTGCTGATCGCCGTCCTTCAGGTAGATCTCGATATCGGGTTGGCGCATGGCTGGCGGACTCTCCGGCTAGTTTCGTTCGATCCAATCGTAGCGTATGGCAATGGTGACCTCTAAGGGCGCGGCGATCACCGCGGCGCGGCGCTCGGCGTTGGCGCGCCAGCCGTGCGGGGTCATCGCCAGCAGGTCGGCGCGGTCCTCGGCGTTGTCCAGCCGCAGCCGGTAGCTCAGCGTTTCGCTGTGCGCGAGATGCATGCCCGGCGGAATCAGCGACAGGTGCTTGGCGTCGTCGTACTCGCGCACCTCGTCGTAGAGCAGGCCGCGCAGCTCCAGCAGGTGCTCGCGGGTCGGTCCCATGCGCAGCAGGCCGCCGCCGGGGGCCAGCAGGCGGCGGGCCTCCTGCCAGTCGAGCGGGCTGAACACGCTGGCCAGCAGCCCGCAGCTGGCGTCGGCCAGCGGCACCCGGGCCATGCTGGCGACCAGCCAGGTCAGCTGCGGGGCCCGGCGGCAGGCCCGCTTGACCGCCTCGCGGGAGATGTCCAGGGCATAGCCGTCGGCCTCGGGCAGGGCTTCGGCCAGTTGCGCGGTGTAGTAGCCCTCGCCGCAGCCGATGTCCAGCCAGCGGCGTGGCGCGCGTTCGGCGGCCAGTTCGGTCAGGCGGCGGGCCAGCGGGGCATAGTGTCCGCCGTCGAGGAAGCGCCGACGCGCTTCGACCATTGCCTGGTTGTCGCCGGGGTCGCGGCTCTTCTTGTGCTGCACTGGCAACAGGTTCAGGTAGCCCTGGCGGGCGCGGTCGAAGCGGTGCCCGGCGGGACAGGTGACGCCCCGCTCATCGGCGCTCAGGGCGCCGTTGCAGAGGGGACAGGTCAGCATGCCAGCAGCCGCACCAGGGTCTGGTAGTAGATCTCGGTGAGCAGTTCCAGATCGCTGGCCAGGATGCGCTCGTCGACCTGGTGGATGGTGGCGTTGAGCGGGCCGAGCTCGACCACCTGGGTGCCGAGAGTGGCGATGAAGCGCCCGTCGGAGGTGCCGCCGCTGGTCGAGGGTGTGGTTTCCCGGCCGGTCACCGCGCGGATGCTGGCCGATACGGCGTCCAGCAGCGCGCCCGGCTCGGTAAGGAACGGCAGGCCGGACAGCGCCCAGTCGATCTGCCAGTCCAGGCCGTGACGGTCGAGGATCGCCGCGGCGCGCTGCTGGAGGCCTTCCACCGTGGATTCGGTGGAGAAGCGGAAGTTGAACAGTACCTGCAGCTCGCCGGGGATCACGTTGGTGGCGCCGGTGCCGGCCTTGATGTTGGAGATCTGGAAGCTGGTCGGCGGGAAGAAGGCGTTGCCGTCGTCCCAGTGCTCGGCGGCCAGCTCGGCCAGCGCCGGCGCGGCCAGGTGGATGGGGTTCTTCGCCAGCTGCGGGTAGGCCACGTGGCCCTGCTTGCCGCGCACCGTCAGGGTCGCGCCGAGGGAGCCGCGCCGGCCGTTCTTCACCGTGTCGCCGAGCGCTGCGCTGCTCGACGGCTCGCCGACGATGCACCAGTCGAGGCGCTCGCCGCGCGCGCGCAGGCGCTCGACCACCGCCTGGGTGCCGTGCAGCGCCGGGCCTTCCTCGTCGCTGGTGATCAGGAAGGCGATCGCCCCGCGATGGCGCGGGTGGTCGGCGACGAAGCGCTCGACCGCGACCAGCATGGCCGCCAGGCTGCCCTTCATGTCCGCCGCGCCGCGCCCGCGGAGCATGCCGGCGTCATCGATGGTGGCCGCGAAGGGCGGGCTCTGCCAGGCCTCGTGCGGGCCGGTCGGCACCACGTCGGTGTGGCCGGCGAAGCACAGCACCGGCCCCTCGCCCGTGCCGCCGTCGCGACGCGCCCAGAAATTCTCCACCTCCTCGATGTGCATCGGCTCCAGGGCGAAGCCGGCGGCGCCCAGACGGGCCATCATCAGCGCCTGGCAGCCTTCGTCCAGCGGCGTGACCGAGGGGCGGTTGATCAGCTCGCAGGCGAGCGCCAGGGTGGGGGAGAGGGCGGGGGCGGTCATTGCGGCTCCGGGGCGGAAAAAGGGCGCCATCTTAAAGCAAAAGCCGCTGCGCGACTGCAGCGGCCTTGCCGGGGGACGGGGTTAAGGATAGGCGACTGCCGACTGCCGGGCGGGAGCCCGGCGGGGGTGGCCGACACGCCTCAGGCGGTCTCGGCGAGCGGAGCCTCCTCGGCCTTCGGCAGCGACGACAGCAGGGCCATGATCAGCGCCGCCAGGTAGGGCAGCGACTGGATCAGCAGGACCGCCACCCAGAAGATCACGTCGTTGCTCGGGAAGCCCTGCACCAGGGCGATGCCGGCGGCCGCCCCCCACAGCACGAGCATGATCACAACCTCCTCGCGGGCTTCCGCCAGGGCCACCAGGAAGCCATGGCTGGTCGCCATCTTCGGCGTGCGGAAGAACGGGATGCTGCTGGTGAAGAAGCCGTAGAGCACCGCCTTGGCGATGGTGTGCGACAGCGCCAGGCCGGCGATCGCGGCGTAGAAGGCATCCTTGAGGTTGAGGCCCACCGCGCGGCGATAGAGGAACAGGATCTTGCCGACCTTGAAGGCGAACAGCGCCAGCGGCGGGATGGCGAAGATCATCAGCGGCGGATCGACCCGGTGCGGGACGATGATCATCGCCGCCGACCAGAGCAGGGCGCCGAGGGTGAAGAAGATGTTCAGCCCGTCGGCGATCCACGGCAGCCAGCCGGCGAGGAAGTGGTAGCGCTGGCCGCGGGTCAGCTCGGTGTCCTTGCCCCACAGCAGGCTGCGGGTGTGGCGCTTCATGATCTGGATGGCGCCGTAGGCCCAGCGGAAACGCTGCTTCTTGAAGTCGATGAAGGTGTCGGGCATCAGGCCCTTGCCATAGCTGCGTTCCGAGTAGGCGGCGGAGAGGCCCTTCTCGAACACCCGCAGGCCCAGCTCGGCGTCCTCGGTGATGCACCAGTCGGCCCAGCCCAGCTCGTCCAGCACCGCGCGGCGGGTCATGGTCATGGTGCCGTGCTGGATGATCGCGTCGCGGTCGTTGCGGGTGATCATGCCGATGTGGAAGAAGCCCTTGTATTCGGCGTAGCAGAGCTTCTTGAAGGCGCTCTCCTTGTCGTCGCGGTAGTCCTGCGGCGACTGCACCACGGCGATTTTCGGATCGGCGAAGTGCGGCACCATGTGCTTGAGCCAGTCGCGCTCGACGCAGTAGTCGGAGTCGATCACCGCAATCACCTCGGCGTCCGGCGCGGTGTGCTGCATCACGTAGTTCAGCGCGCCGCCCTTGAAGCCGGCCAGCGGCGCGACGTGGAAGAACTTGAAGCGCGGGCCGAGGCGCGCGCAGTGCTCCTCGAGGGGCTGCCAGACCGCCGGGTCCTTGGTGTTGTTGTCGATCACCAGCACCTCGTAGTCCGGATAGTCCAGACGGGCGAGGGCGTCGAGGGTCTGCTTGACCATCTCCGGCGGCTCGTTGTAGCAGGGCACGTGGATCGACACCTTGGGCCGGTAGGCTTCGTCGCCAGTGACCGGCGGGAACGGCCGGCGGCGCTTGAGCATCCACACCGTTTCGGCCAGCTCGTGGGCCTCGGTGAGCAGCACGATGAACACGCCGAGTGCGCCGAGGGCGAGGAGGAAGCCGACGGTGAGGCTGAACCAGGTGCTGTACTGCTGGCTGTAGTCGTAGGCGATCCACACCAGGATCGAGCCGCAGGCGAAGGCGACGAAGGTCAGGAAGGTGCGCCCGCGCTGGCGCAGCGAGCTACCGTCGATCAACAGCAGGGCCAGGGCCAGCACGGCGAGGACCACCGAGCCGATGGCCAGCAGGCGCCACTGGGGAATCGCCACCACCGGCCCTTCGAAGGCGAACTTGGGCTGGCGCTCGAAGTTGTAGACGCCCCAGTAGGCGCCCACCGAGCCTTCGTCGTCGATCTTCCAGGGCTGGTCGAAGGCCTCGATGACGAAGTAGTTGTAGCCCTGGGCGTTGAGGGTGTTGACCAGGGTGCGCAGGTAGATCGCCTGGTCGGCCTGGGAGGCCTCGGCGCCGCCGCGGGTGCGGCCGTTGCTCGGCCAGCCGACTTCCGAGAGCAGCAGCGGCTTTCTCGGGAACAGCTTCTTCAGGTCGCGGGCACGGTCGAGGACGAACTGGGTGGAATCCTCCATCGGCACGAATTCCCAGTAGGGCAGGATGTGTGCGGCGATCAGGTCGACGTGGCGGCCCAGCTCCGGATATTCCTGCCAGATGTGCCACTGCTCGGAGGTGGTCACCGGCACCTTGACCGCGGCGCGCACCTGGTCGACGTAGGCGATCAGCGCCTCGGGGGTGATCTCGCCGCGGAACAGCGCCTCGTTGCCGACCACCACGCGCACCACGCTGCGCGAGCTCTTCGCCAGTTCGATGGCCTTGGCGATCTCCCGTTCGTTGCGCTCGATGTCCTGGCTGATCCAGATGCCCAGGGTCACGCGCAGGCCGAACTCCTCGGCCAGGCGCGGCACATTGGCCAGGGCGCCGTCCACCGAATAGGTGCGGATGCTGTCGGTCTGCCGGCTGAGCAGCTCCAGGTCGGCGCGGATCTCCTCGTCGCTCGGGTAGACGTCCTCCTGGGGATTTTGCCCCGGGCGGAACGGCGAGAAGGAGTAGCCGGAGATTTGTTCGGGCCAGTCCGGTGCGCTGACCGGCAGGTTGTAGAGCGCCCAGAAGCCGGTGAAGAGCGCGGCGACCGCCACGACCACCACCAGATTGAGTCCGAATTTATGCGATGACATGACTGATTCAGGTTCCAAGGGGTGGAGCAGGGGAAGCCGGCGAACGCCGTCGGCGCATCCTACTGTGCCATCCCTGACCTGTATAGCTCCCGCCTGTCCCGCCACGCCAGGGCTGGCGTAGCCTGCAGCCGTTTGGCAACGACCGGGCAGGCAAGTTCTGGGAGCTGCTCGCGGGAGCACGGCGAAGGCTTCAATCCCGCCTCGCCAGCGTCGATAATACCCGCCTGTTCGCGAGGTAGGTCAATGATTACAGAAGATCAGCGCTTCGGCGGCATCGCCCGCCTGTATGGCCGTGACGGCCTGGCCCGCCTGGCGGCGGCCCATGTGGCGGTGGTCGGGATCGGCGGGGTCGGCTCCTGGGCGGCGGAGGCGCTGGCGCGCAGCGGGGTCGGCGAGATTTCCCTGTTCGATCTGGACGACGTCTGCATCACCAACACCAACCGCCAGGTGCATGCCCTCGAGGGCGCCGTCGGGCGGCCCAAGGTCGAGGCGATGGCCGAGCGCCTGCGCGCCATCAGCCCCGCGTGCCGGGTGCATGCGGTGGCCGACTTCGTCACCCGCGAGACCATGGCCGAACACATCACCGAAGACCTGGACTTCGTCATCGACTGCATCGACAGCGTGGCGGCCAAGGCGGCGCTGATCGCCTGGTGCAAGCGGCGCAAGATCGGCATCGTCACCACCGGCGGCGCCGGCGGGCAGATCGACCCGACGCAGATCCAGGTCGGCGACCTGAACAAGACCTTCAACGACCCGCTGGCCGCCAAGGTGCGCTCGACCCTGCGCCGCGACTACGGCTTCTCGCGCACGCCGGGACGGACCTACAGCGTGCCCTGCGTGTTCTCCAGCGAGCAGCTGCGCTACCCCAAGCCGGACGGCACGGTGTGCCAGAGCAAGGGCTTCGTCGGCGAAGGGGTGAAGCTCGACTGCGCCGGCGGCTTCGGCGCGGTGACCATGGTCACCGCCAGCTTCGGCATGGCCGCCGCGGCCAGGGCGGTGGACAAGCTGGTGGCTGGCGCGCGGCGTCCGGCGGAGCGGCGCGCGCCTTCCGCCTGATGTCCCTATTGCATCTGGAAGCGGTAGCCCACCCCAGGCTCGGTCAGGATGAAGTCGGGGCTGGCCGGATCGTTTTCGATCTTCTTGCGCAGATGGCCCATGTAGACGCGGACGTAATGGCTGTCCTCGGCATGGGTGGGACCCCAGACCGCCTTGAGCAGTTGCCGGTGGGTCAGCACGCAGTCCGGGTTCGAGACCAGGTAGGCCAGCAGGCGGAACTCGATCGGGGTGAGATGGACGGGCTGGCCGTCCTTTTCCACCAGGCGCCGCCCGAAGTCGATCCGCACCGGGCCGAAGCGGACCGACTCCGCTCCCTCGGCGCCGCTGCGGTGCCGCCTGAGGTGCGCCCGGACCCGGGCCAGCAGCTCGGCGGAGCCGAAGGGCTTCGACAGGTAGTCGTCGGCTCCCGCATCCAGGGCGGTGACCTTTTCCGCCTCGGCGGTGCGGGCCGACAGCACGATGACCGGGATGTCGGACCAGGTCCGCAGATCCCGGATCAGCTCGATGCCGTCCCCGTCCGGCAGGCCGAGGTCGAGGATGAGCAGGTCGGGCTTGCGGGTCCCCGCCTCGATCAGCCCGCGCCTGACCGAGTCCGCCTCGTGGACCTCGCAGCCCTCGGCTTCCAGGGCCAGGCGCACGAAGCGGCGCAGGTTGGCTTCGTCCTCGACAATGATCACTCGCGGCGTTGGCGTGGACATGAGGGCTTCAGTTTCCGGGTGGAGGGGATTGCCCATCGTCCAGTGCGACGGGCGGCGGATTGCCGAGGGGCAGGGTGATGACGAAGCAGGCCCCGCCCCCCGGTCGCGGGCGGGCGAGGATGCTTCCCCGGTGCGCCTCGACGATGGCCCGGCAGATGGCCAGGCCCAGGCCGACGCCCGGCGTGCTGCCCTCCTGCTGGCCCCGCTCGAACTTCCTGAATATCGCCTCTTCGCGTCCTTTCGGCAAACCCGGACCGTTGTCCTCGACGTGGATTTCCATCTGGCGGCCCGAGGTGAAGGCACCGATCCAGATGCCGCTGCCGGGCGGCGTGTATTTCACCGCGTTCTCCAGGAGGTTGCAGAACACCCGCTGCATCAGCACCGAATCGACCTCGACCAGCGGCAGGTCGTCCGGCAGGTCCACCTTGAGCCGATGCTCGGCCAGCATCGGCCTGAGGCTCCGGATGGCGCTGCCGACCACTTCCTCCAGGGGCTGCCATTGCCGGTTGAGATGGATGCGGCCGGCCTGCAGGCGCGCCATGTCGAGCAGGTTGTTCACCTGGGCGTTGATGCGCAGGGCCTGCTCGCGCAGCTTGCGGGCGATGCCGGCCTGCGCTTCGTCGAGGGCCGGCTGGCTGAGGAACATGGAGTCGACCAGGCCGATGAGCACGCTCAGGGGGGTGCGCAGGTCGTGGGAGATTGCCGACAGCAGGGAGTTGCGCAGGCGCTCCGACTCCATCTGCAGCATGGTTTCCTGGGCCACGCTGACGTAATGCACCCGCTCCAGGGCGATCGCGATCAGAGAGGCGAAGGTGTCCAGGAGCCGGCGCTGTTCGGGGCCCAGCAGCCGGGCCGGGTCGCGCATCTCGAGGGCCAGGACGCCGCGAAAGCGCATCGGCGCCTTGAGCGGCAGGTAGAGAATCGGGCTGGCCGGCAGGGTGTTGGTTCCCTGGCCGGCCGCCTCGCCGTGGTCGAAGGCCCACTGGGCGATGCCCGGGTCGATCTCCGGAAAGCCGGCCGCGACCTGTGCCGGCACCACCAGCCGGTCTGTGGCATCGGTCAGCAGGAAGGCCGCGCGCATGTTCATTTCGGTGGCGAGGAAGCGGCTGCCGATCTCGGTGATCTGCTCCGGGACCAGGGCCCCGGAAAGGTCCCGCGACATCTCGTAGAGTGCCTTCACCCGCGCCTCCCGCCAGCCGGCCACCTGCGCCTGGTACTTGAAGCCGGCGGTGAGCTGGCCGATCACCAGCCCCACCACCAGCATCACCGCGAAGGTCATCAGGTACTGCATGTCGCCGACCGCGAAGGTGAAGCGCGGTGGAACGAAGAAGAAGTCGAAGATGGCCACGCCGAGGAACGAGGCCAGCACCGCCGGCCCGCGGCCGAAGCGGACGGCGACCGTCACCACCGCGAGCAGGAAGACCATCACGATGTTCGCCAGGTCCAGGAAAGGGTAGAGCGGCGCCGCGACCAGTCCGGCCAGTCCGCATACCGCGGCACTCAGCGCGTAGGCCGGCCAGTCCGCGGGGGCGATCCGCTCCCTGGCGGGCCGCGCCTGCCGGGGGGTTTCCCGCTCGGCCCGGGCCACCTGGATCACGTCCAGGTCCGCCGCGAGGCGGCCGATCCGGTCGGCGACCGAGCGCTGCCAGAAGCGCCAGAGCGGCGGGTCGTCGCGTCCGACCATGAGCCGCGACAGATTGTGGGTCCGTGCGTAGCGGACGGCCTCGTCCTCCACGCGGGTTCCGGACAGGGTGGCGGTCTGCGCGCCGAGCTCCTGGGCCAGCCGCAGGGTCTTCAGGGGGCGTTCGCGGTCGGCCGGGGGCAGCCGTTGCAGGTCGGGCGTCTCCACATGGACCGCATGCCAGGAGGTTTCCAGCCGTCCGGCGATGCGCGCCGCGCTGCGCACCAGCTTCTCGCTGCCGGCGCCGGCGCCGATGCACACCAGCAGGGTGTCATGGGTCTGCCAGACTGGCGTGACCAACTGGTCGCGGCGGTACTGCTGGACGTCCTCGTCCACCCGGTCGGCGGTGCGACGCAGGGCCAGCTCGCGCAGGGCCAGCAGGTTGCCCTTGCGGAAGAAGTTGCGGATCGCCCGCTCGGCCTGGTGGGGCAGGTACACCTTGCCTTCCCGCAGGCGCTGCAGCAGCTCGTCCGGTGGCAGGTCCACCAGCACCACCTCGTCCGCCTCGTCGAACACCCGGTCCGGCACGGTTTCCCAGACGCGGATGCCGGTGATCCCGCTGACCACGTCGTTGAGGCTCTCCAGGTGCTGCACGTTCACCGTGGAGTACACGTCGATGCCAGCCGCGAGCAGCTCCTCCACGTCCTGCCAGCGCTTGGGATGGCGGGAGCCGGCGACGTTGGCGTGGGCCAGCTCGTCGACCAGGATGAGCGCCGGCCGCCGGGCCAGCGCCCGGTCGAGGTCGAATTCCCGCAGTATCCGGCCGCGGTAGGGAATTTCCTTGAGCGCGATCTGCTCGACCCCCTCGACCAGTACGGCCGTCTCCTGGCGTCCGTGGGTTTCCACCACGCCGATGACCAGGTCCACGCCCTGGACGAGCTGCTGGCGGGCGGCGACCAGCATGGCGAAGGTCTTGCCCACGCCGGCCGAGGCGCCGAAGAAGATCTTCAGGCGGCCCCGCTTGGTCCGTGCCTCCTCCAACTGGAGCCTGGCCAGCAGATCGTCCGGATCGGGACGACGCGTGGTTGGTTCGGGGATCACTGGCATGGCTCTTATCCTCCCTCCTTCAAAAATGTCGGCAATCAAATATTGGATATTTGCGGCCGCCTTTTTCGTTTTCAATGTATCGTGAATTTTATTGCCCGACCAATATACGTTTGGCTTTTACATTCATAATGTCAACAAATATGCGGAGCCTGTAAACATGACCGGGTAGGTAATTTGAAGTTTTTAGAATCGTGTTGAAAAGCCCGTATAGAACTGGAAGTCCGGCGTGTGGTCGTTCAAGCCAAAGTTTGCGCCGACATCGAGCTGCACTGTTTCACTGAGTGCATACGCCGCAGCGAAGTCTGCCGAAGATTGACTAGACGTTCCTTCCGGCTCGAAGTTGTTAGACACCCACAATTCGCCATAAAGCGTAAGCCCGGGTGCCACCGGTCCGCTCAGGTTCACGAGGTTGACAATGTTGGGATGATAACCGTTTCGATCCGCATCGAGCAGGGCATCAATCTGCGGACCCAGTGTGAGTGTAAGGCTGTTTGGCAGAGAGAAACTGATCGGCACGGCGATGCCGCCCTCGACCCGTTCATTGCCGATACCGCGCTTCGCCGTGGGAATCTTGACGTATGGAATGATCGAAGCACCAACTGAGGCGCCCTCGTCCGTCAGGCGCCGTTTATAACGCAGGTAAGCGTCACCGATGCCATTCAGCCGGTGTTCATCGTCTGTTTTAACCGACACATAAGGTGCCCAGTTGAACTCGATGTCGGACCTGTCATCCAGACCATATTTGATCGTTGGATTGGGCACAAGCCAGGTGTTGGTCGTGACGCCCTCATCTCTGTAGTGGGTGTAGCTGAACGCGTCGCTTTCGATCTGCCAGAAGCCGTCAGGCACCGTGCACACGCTATTGGCTTTGGTCGGACGGTCCGTGCATAGGGCGGGCTCCTCTTCTGCTTGGGCGGTCACCATCACGAGCGTTGCAACGGATGCGATAAGGCACACTCGACGAGACATGGAATTCCTCTCGATTAATTACAATGATCAACTAGTGGTATGAGTCGCAAATTTGCCGCGATTTTTCAAAAAGAAACAAGGGCTTATATGCTGAAAACAGCATGCGAATTTATGACTCGCCCTACTAGTACGGTGAATCATCAATTCGCAAGCAGCTTTCAATGCGTAACTTCGCGTTTTTCTCAAGGGATTCGCAGCGAATTTACGACTCGCACTACTAGGGGGCTGTTTGAAAGATCGCTTTTGGCTTTATGCTTACGAAAAACTTGCCTCGTGAATGAGCCGAAGGGAATACGGCTCTTGGCATTCCCGAGGCAGGATGCCCCTCGGCTTCCAGATTTCTCAGGCAAACACTACTTTCGAATATGTTGAAGATGGTTTTGTCCGTTCGTGCCTATGAGCGATAAAGCCAACTGGCCCAGCCAAGCGTGCAGGCTCAGGAAGTAGCTCTCTGCAGTAACAAGTCGAACGGCATAAAGTCTCTGTCTTTTTCATGTTTTCAATGCATGGTGAATTTTATTGCTTGGTTGGTATCCAGAGGGAAGTCGCCGCCCCGGCTCTTGTCGCCACCGCAGAAATCCTTTTCCAGGCGGCCGCCCGGATAGCCCAGGCCGCTCGCTGCTGAGGTTGGCGTTCCAGTTGCCGGCATGGAAGCCACTGGCATGGCTGCAGTCGAAGCCACCCTGCAGGGCAGGCCTGCCGAAGGTCTGGTCGATGCCGCGGAAGCGGTATTCGCTGAACAGGCCGAGATTGGCGGTGAAGCTGTGCGGCATCGCCTGAGGCTGGTCGGCGGCGAGCGTCAGGCTCGCGCTGGCCAGGGTGGTCAGTGCGTAATGCTTGAGGGTCATGGGTTTCGGCTCACGAAAAGGGGGCATCACTGCCCCAGGGCATCCAGCGCGAGATTGAGCTTCAGCACGTTCACCCGCGGCTCGCCGAGCAGCCACCATTGGCGGCCTTCGGCATGGCCTTCCACCAGGGATCTGACCTGCGCTTCGGCCAGGCCCCTGGCGCGGGCCACCCGGGGCACCTGCCAGAGAGCCGCGGCCGGGCTGATGTGCGGGTCGAGACCGCTGGCCGAGGCAGTGACCAGATCCACCGGCACCGCCCGGGCGTTGCCCGGATCGGCGGCGCGCAGCGCCTCGAGGCGAGCCTCGACCGCCTCGATCAGGGCCGGATTGAGCGGCCCCAGGTTGGAGCCGGACGAGGCGGCCGCGTTGTACGGCTGGGGAGCGGTCGCCGAGGGGCGCCCCCAGAAGTGTTTCGGATCGCTGAAATGCTGGCCGATCAGTTCCGAACCGACCACCTGGCCGTCCTCGAGGATCAGACTGCCGGCGGCCTGTTCGGGAAAGACGGCCCTGGCGATGCCGGTCACCGCCAGGGGATAGGCCAGGCCGGTGACGGCGCTCAGCAGCAGAAACAGGCTGACGGCGGGGCGAACGAGGGTTTTCATGGGCGGATCTCCAGGTCAGGCAAGGCCGGTGGCGGTCAAGAGCAGGTCGATCAGCTTGATGCCGATGAAGGGCACCAGGATCCCGCCGAGACCGTAGAGGGCCAGGTTGCGACGAAGCAGACTGGCCGCGCCGAGGGGGCGGTAGGGCACGCCCTTGAGGGCCAGGGGGATCAGGAAGACGATGATCAGCGCGTTGAAGATCACCGCCGAGAGGATCGCCGAGGCCGGGCTGGACAGCCCCATCACGTTCAGCGCGGCCAACTGCGGGTAGGTGCCGACGAAGGCCGCGGGGATGATCGCGAAGTACTTGGCGATGTCGTTGGCGATGCTGAAGGTGGTCAGCGAGCCGCGGGTCATCAGCATCTGTTTGCCGGTCTCCACCACCTCGATGAGCTTGGTGGGGTTGGAGTCCAGGTCCACCATGTTGCCAGCCTCCTTGGCGGCCTGGGTGCCGCTGTTCATCGCCACCGCCACGTCGGCCTGGGCCAGTGCCGGGGCGTCGTTGGTGCCGTCGCCGGTCATCGCCACCAGGCGGCCCTCGGCTTGATACTGGCGGATCAGCGCCAGCTTGGCCTCCGGCGTGGCCTCGGCGAGGAAGTCGTCGACCCCCGCCTCGGCGGCGATGGCGGCGGCGGTGACCCGGTTGTCGCCGGTCACCATCACCGTCTTGATGCCCATCCGGCGCAGTTCGGCGAAGCGTTCCTTGATGCCGCCCTTGACGGTGTCCTTCAACTCGATCACCCCCAGCACCCGCTTGTCCTCGGCGACCACCAGCGGCGTGCTGCCGCGCCGGGAAACCTCGCCGACCTGGATGGCCACGGAGCGGGGCAGGCTGCCGCCGAGGCCTTCCACGTGCGCGCGGATCGCCTCGGCGGAGCCCTTGCGGATCTGCCGGCCGCCCAGGTTCACGCCGCTCATGCGGGTCTGCGCGGAGAAGTGGATGAAGTGGGCGTCCAGGGCGTGGATGTTGCGTTCCCGCAGGTTGTACTTGTGCTTGGCGAGCACGACGATGCTGCGTCCCTCCGGCGTCTCGTCGGCGAGGGAGGCCAGCTGTGCCGCGTCGGCCAGCTCCGCCTCGCGCACCCCCTCCGCCGGCAGGAAGGCCGCGGCCTGGCGGTTGCCGAGGGTGATGGTGCCGGTCTTGTCCATCAGCAGCACGTCCACGTCGCCGGCGGCCTCCACCGCGCGGCCGGACGTGGCGATCACGTTAGCCTGCAGCATACGGCTCATGCCGGCCACGCCGATGGCCGAGAGCAGGCCGGCGATGGTGGTGGGGATCAGACATACCAGCAGGGCCACCAGCACGGTGATGCCCACCGGGCTGCCGGCGCCCGTGGCGTCCACGGCGAACAACGAGAAGGGCAGCAGGGTGACGGTGACGCTCAGAAAGACGATGGTCAGGGCCACCAGCAGGATGGTCAGGGCGATCTCGTTGGGGGTTTTCTGGCGCTTGGCGCCCTCCACCATGGCGATCATGCGGTCCACGAAGGTCTCGCCCGGATTGGCGGTCACCCGCACGACGAGCCAGTCGGAGAGCACCCGCGTACCGCCGGTGACCGCCGAGAAATCGCCGCCCGACTCGCGGATCACCGGTGCCGATTCGCCGGTGATCGCCGACTCGTCCACCGAGGCCACGCCCTCGATCACCTCACCGTCGGCGGGAATCAGCGAAACGGCGGGGTCGCCGGCCTCGACCAGTACCACGTCGCCCTTGCGCAGCTCGCTGCCGCGCACCGACTGCCACTCGGCGCCGTAGCGCGGCTCCTGCAGCTTCCGGGCCCAGGTTTCCTTCTTGATCCCGCGCAGGGAGGCCGCCTGGGCCTTGCTGCGGCCTTCGGCGAGCGCCTCGGCGAAGTTGGCGAACAGCACGGTGAACCACAGCCACAGGGTTACCGCGAGAATGAAGCCGGCCGGCGCCTCGCCTTCGCCGGTCAGGGCCTGCAGCCAGAGCAGGGTGGTGAACAGGCTGCCGACGTAGACCACGAACATCACCGGGTTGCGCCATTGCACGGCCGGATGGAGCTTGCGCAGGGCCTCGCCCATGGCCGGCAGCAGCAGGCCCGGGTCGTAGAGGGTGAAGGTCTTCTTGTTGGTCATGATGGTTTCCATAGGTTCTCCTCAGGCCTTCATCCACAGCACCAGATGTTCGACGACCGGGCCTAGGGCCAGGGTCGGCACGTAGTTGAGCAGGCCCAGCAGCAGCACCGTGCCGATCAGCAGGGCCACGAACAGGGGGGTATGGGTGGGCAGGGTTCCGGCGGTCGCGGCGATCCGTTTCTTGGCGGCGAGGGCGCCGGCCATGGCCAGTACCGGGACGATCACCCCGAAGCGTCCGAGCCACATGACCGCCGCCAGCAGCAGGTTGTAGAACGGGGTGTTGGCGGACAGGCCGGCGAAGGCGCTGCCGTTGTTGTTGCCCGCCGAGGTGAGGGCGTAGAGGATCTCCGAGAAGCCGTGAGTGCCGGGGTTGGCGATGCCTGCCCGGCCGGCTTCCGTGCTCACCGCGAGGGCCGTGCCGAGGAGCACCAGCAGGGGCGTGACGAGGATGGCGATGGCGCTCATCTTCATCTCGTGGGTTTCGATCTTCTTGCCCAGGTACTCGGGGGTGCGGCCGATCATCAGGCCGGCGATGAACACCGCGAGGACGGCGAACACCAGCATGCCGTAGAGGCCGGTGCCGACGCCGCCGAACACCACCTCGCCAAGCTGCATGTTGGCCAGGGGCACCAGGCCGCCGAGGGGCGTGAAGGAGTCGTGCATGGCATTCACCGCGCCGCAGGAGGCGGCGGTGGTGATGGTCGCGAAGAGCGCCGAGGTGGCGATGCCGAAGCGGGTTTCCTTGCCCTCCATGTTGCCGCCGGCCTGCCAGACGCTGGCCGCCTGATCCACGCCGAGGGCGGCCAGGCGCGGATTGCCCTGCTGCTCGAAGCTCATCGCCGCCCAGGCACCGACCACGAACAGCAGGGTCATCGCCGCCAGGATGGCCCAGCCCTGGCGGGTATCGCCGACCATGCGCCCGAAGGTGACGCAGAGGGCTGCGGGAATCAGGAAGATCGCCAGCATCTGCACGAAGTTGGTCAGGGGCGTGGGGTTCTCGAAGGGATGGGCCGAGTTGGCGTTGAAGAAGCCGCCGCCGTTGGTGCCCAGCATCTTGATCGCCTCCTGGGAGGCCACCGGACCCATCGCCAGCAGCTGCGGCCCGGACTGGGCCGGTTCGAGGGTGGCCACCTCGCGATAGGCGTCGAAGTTCTGGATGACGCCCTGGCCGACCAGAAACACCGCCATCGCCAGGGAAAGGGGCAGCAGCAGGTAGAGCGTGGCGCGGGTCAGGTCCACCCAGGCGTTGCCGAGCGTCGATGCGCTGTGGCGGGCGAGGCCGCGGACGAGGGCAATGACCACCACGATGCCGGTCGCCGCCGAGAGGAAGTTCTGCACCGTCAGGCCGAGCATCTGCACCAGGTAGCCCAGGGTGGATTCCCCGGCATACCCCTGCCAGTTGGTGTTGGTGACGAAGCTCACCGCGGTGTTGAACGCCGAGTCCGGCGCGACGGCGGCCATCTGTTGGGGGTTCAGGGGCAGCACGGCCTGCAGGCGCTGCAGCCCGTAGACGGCCAGCACGCCGAGGGCGTTGAACAGGAGCAGCGCCAGGGCATAGCGCAGCCAGCCCATTTCCTCGTCGGGACGCACGCCGCACAGGCGGTAGAGGCCGTTCTCCAGCGGTCGCGCCCAGCGCAATCGTCCTTCCATGAGGTGCGCGATGTAGAGACCCAGGGGCTTTGTCGTCAGCAGCAGGACGGCCAGGAAGGCCCCGAGCAGCAGCCAGGCATGCAGGCTCATGAAAAGTCCTCCGGCTTGAGAAGGGCGGCCAGCAGATAGACCAGCAGCCCGGCGGCCGCGAGGCCGCCCAGCACGTAGGGCCAGCTCATCGGCGGCCTCCCAGGCGGTCGCAGCCGACCGCGAAACCCACCATCAGCGCGAAGAACAGGCCGATGGCGCCCAGATACACGAGGTCCATGAATCCTCCTTGCGGATTCGTTCGATTGGTACCGTCATGCTAGGCAGGGCGGTATCAAAAGGTTCGAAAAAGGGCGGGGCGGCGGATAAAGAACCTATAAAGAAACCGGATGAAGGCTCGGCTAGCGGGATTCTTTACCCGACGCTTACCCAATCCTGACCCCCGCCTGCCGCTCCGACTGGCACCATCGACCGCCGTTCCGATCGTTCCGGGGGTTGTGCGAATGCCGAAATCCATCCTCTTGCGCCTTTTCCTGCCGCTTGCCGTCGGCACCGCACTGGCCGCCTGCGCTGGCCGGCCCGAGCCGCCGGGGCCGCCCGGCGAAGGCTTCGAACGTCACCTGGAGGGCGCCTACCGGCCGCCCGCGCGCCTGCCGGTGCGCGGCTGGGACGCCGAATGGCAGGTCGCCGGGCAGGCGGTCGAGGTCAGCTGGCTGGCGCCGGAGCAGGCCAAGGGCGCGCCGCTGATCCTCTACCTGCCGGGGCTCGGCGAGGGCAGCCGGGCCGGCGTGCAGTGGCGCCGGGCCTGGGCCGAGGCCGGCTATGCGGTGCTCTCGGTGCAGCCGCAGTCCTACGGACGGGCGGTCTATTCGCGTCCCGAGGCGCAGGCCGGCGTGTTCCGCTCCCTGGCGCAGAGGAGTTTCGCCGACCAGGCCCTGGCGGCGCGCATCGCGGTGCTCGAGCAGGTGCTGGCGGAGCTGCGCAGCCGCGCGCAGGCCGGCGAGCCGAGCCTGGCCGGGGTCGACTGGCAGACGCTGGCGGTGGCCGGCTTCGATCTCGGCGCACAGACCGCCGCCGCCCTGGCCGGCGAGCGTTCTGCCGGGGCGGCGGCGCCGGTCGGCTGGCGGCCGAAGGCGGCGATCCTGCTCAGTCCCTATGTGGCCGAGGAGAGCGAAGACGGTCGCTTCGGGCGTATCGGCACGCCGCTGCTGGCGGTCACCGGGCCGCGCGACGAAGACCCCTTCGGCTGGGTGGAGCCGCCGAGCCGCCGCCAGCGGCTCTGGCAGGGGCTGCAGGCGTCCGGCAGCTACCAGCTGCTCGCCGCCGAGGCCAGCCACCGGCTGCTCAGCGGCTCGTTCGAGGCCATGCCGGGGCCGGGCGCTGGGCGCGAAGGCGGACGTCCGGCGGGTGGTCGGCCGGAGGTCGGCGGAGGACCCGGTGGAGGCGGTGGACCTGGCGCCGGGGGCCCCGCAGGCGGTGGCGGCGAGAAAGGCGGGCGCGGCGGCCGTCCCGGCGGCAAGGGTGGCGGTCCCGGCGGGGGCGGCCGGCTGGGCCATGGCCAGGGCATGGAGGAGCGCGCCGATCCGCGCCAGATGGCCAGTCTGCTGAGCCTCAGCCTAGCCTTCCTCGACGCCCGGGTGCGCGCCGCCGCGCCGGCGCGCCTGTGGCTGGAGCAGGATGCCGCCCACTGGCTGGAGGCGACCGGCCGGCTCGAACGGAAACCCTAACCCTGCGCGGCCAGCTCGCGCATCCGCTGCAGCACGGCGTTCAGGCCGTTGCTGCGCGACGGCGAGAGCTGGCGGGACAGGCCGAGGCGGGCGAACCAGTCGGCCAGGTCCACCGCCTGCAGCTCTTCCGCGGTCAGCCCCTCGACCCGTGCCAGCAGCACCGCCAGCAGGCCGCGCAGCAGGCGCGCGTCGCTGCCGGCGCGGAAATGCCAGCGGCCGTCCCGCCGTTCGCCGAGCAGCCAGACCTGGCTTTCGCAGCCGTGCACCCGATGGGCCTCGCAGCGTTCCGTGTCGTCCAGCGGCTCCAGGCGCTCGCCCCACTGCAGCAGTAGGCGCGCGCGCTGTTCCCAGCCGGGGCACTGGGCGAAGGCCGCCAGGGCCTCGCGGGCGGCGGCGGGCAGGCTCATCGCAGCAGCGCCAGGGCGTGGTGGAGGGCGGCGAAGAAGCGTTCGAGATCGTCCCCCTCGCTGTACAGGCCCAGCGACACGCGCAGCGCGCCGGGCAGGCCGAGGCGGCGCAGCAGCGGCATGGCGCAGTGCTGGCCGGCGCGCACGGCGACGCCCTGTTCGGCGAGCAGCTGGGACAGGTCGGCATTGTGCACGCCCTCGACCACGAAGCTGGCCAGCGCGGTGTGCGGCTCGGCGAGCAGGTGCAGGCCGTCGAAGGCACGCAACCCGGCGAGCAGGCGGGCGTGCAGGGCCGCCTCGTGGGCGGCGACCGCCTCGCCGTCCAGCCCCTCGAGGTAGTCGAGGGCGGCGCCGAAGGCGATGGCCGCGCCGATCGCCGGGGTGCCGGCCTCGAAGCCGAGCGGCGCCGGGCGGAAGTGCGCCTCGTGGTAGTCGGCCTGCTGGACCATCTCGCCGCCGAACTGCCAGTGACGCAGCCGCTCCAGGGCCTGCGGGCGGCCGTAGAGCACGCCGAGGCCGTCCGGGCCGTAGAGCTTGTGCGCGGAGAACACGTAGAAGTCGCAGGCCAGCGCCTGCAGGTCGTGGCGGCCGTGGACCGCCCCCTGGGCGCCGTCGACCACGCTCAGCGCGCCCCGGGCGCGGGCCAGGGTGAGCAGCGCCTCGAGCGGCTGCCAGCGGCCGAGCACGTTGGACAGCTGACTGACGGCGAGCAGCCGGGTGCGCGGGCCGATCAGCCGCTCGGCCTGCTTCAGGTCGATGTCGCCGGCGGCATCCAGCGGCAGCACCAGCAGTTCAAGGCCGCGACGCTGCGCCAGCTGCTGCCAGGGCAGCAGGTTGGCGTGGTGCTCCAGGGCGCTGACGGCGATCTGCTCGCCCGCGGCGAACAGGTGTTCGAGGCCGTAGGCGAGCAGGTTGAGGGACTCGGTGGCGCCGCGGGTGAAGACGATCTGGCTGGCGCTGTCGGCGTTCAGCCAGGCGGCGACTTTCGCCCGCGCGCCCTCGAAGGCCAGGGTGGCGCGCTCGCCGGGGGTGTGCTGGGCGCGATGCACGTTGGCCGCGCCGCCGGCGTAGTAGCCGAGCAGGGCGTCCAGCACCGCCTGCGGCTTCTGCGCGGTGGCGGCGCTGTCCAGGTAGGTCTGGCAGTCCCGGCCGAAGGCGGCGAAGGCCGGAAAGTCGGCGCGCCAGGGAGAGGGAAGGGACATGGTCGGCGCTGCTGTCATGGTGGAGGAAGCCGGCAGGATCGCCGGCGATCACTGGTCGGAGTGACGCAGTCCAGTGTAGGAGCGAGCCTGCCCGCGATCCAGGCCGTTCGGGCAGATCGCCAGCAAGCCGGCTCCTACGTTCGGGCGCGGCGATCAGTTGTGGGCGTGCAGCGCCTCGTTCAGCTCGATCGCCGACTTGTGGGTCTTGCACTCCACCGCGCCGGTCAGCGAGTTGCGGCGGAACAGCAGGTCCGGCTGGCCGGCCAGCTCGCGGGCCTTGACCACCTTGACCAGCGCGTCCTTGCCGTCGAGCAGGTTGACCTTGGTGCCGGCGGTGACGTAGAGGCCGGACTCCACGGTGTTGCGGTCGCCCAGCGGGATGCCGATGCCGGCGTTGGCGCCGATCAGGCAGCCTTCGCCCACGGAGATCACGATGTTGCCGCCGCCGGACAGGGTGCCCATGGTCGAGCAGCCGCCGCCGAGGTCCGAGCCCTTGCCGACGAACACCCCGGCCGAAACGCGGCCTTCGATCATTCCCGGCCCTTCGGTGCCGGCGTTGAAGTTGACGAAGCCCTCGTGCATCACCGTGGTGCCCTCGCCGATGTAGGCGCCCAAGCGGATGCGCGCGCTGTCGGCGATACGCACCCCGCTCGGTACCACGTAGTCGGTCATCTTCGGGAACTTGTCCACCGAGAAGACTTCCAGCAGCTCGCCCTTCAGGCGCGCTTCCAGCTGGCGGGCCGGCAGCTCGCCCAGATCGATGGCGCCGTGGCTGGTCCAGGCCACGTTGGGCAGCAGCGGGAAGATCCCGGCGAGGTTCTGCCCGTGCGGCCTGACCAGCCGGTGGGAGAGCAGGTGCAGCTTGAGGTAGGCCTCCGGGGTGGAGGTCAGGGTGGCGTCCTCGGCCAGCAGGGTGGCGACCAGCGGCTTCTGGGCCTCGGCCAGGCGGGTGAGCAGAGCCGACTGGACCGGGTCGATGCTCTTCAGCGCCTTGGCCAGCTCGGCGGCCTGGTCGGTGTCGATGGCGATCGTCTGGTTGCCGCCCTCATAGCCGAGGATCGGCGCGACGGCGGCAACCAGCTCGGCGGCCGGCGCGAGCAGCGGCAGCGCGTAGAAGACTTCCAGCCAGGCGCCCTGGCGGTTCTGGGTGCCGATGCCGAAGGCCAGGCTGAACAGGGTAGTGGACATGGGGGCGTTCCTTGTTGCTGATTCGTGAAGGCGCCGGCCTCAGGCCAGCGCGGCGGAATAGAGGTCCGGCTTGAAGCCGACCAGGCTGCGTGCGCCGAGGTCGAGCACCGGGCGCTTGATCATCGAGGGCTGGGCGAGCATCAGTTCGATGGCCCTGGCCTGATCAAGATCGGCCTTCTGTGTGTCATCCAGTTTGCGGAAGGTGGTGCCGGCGCGATTGAGCATGACCTGCCAGCCGTGCTCGGCGCACCACTTCTCCAGGTGCGCGCGGTCGATGCCGGCGCTCTTGTAGTCGTGGAAGCGGTAGGCGACGCCCTGCTCGTCGAGCCAGGTGCGGGCCTTCTTCATGGTGTCGCAGGCCTTGATGCCGTAGAGGACCGGGGTTCCGTCTGTCATCTGGGTATCGTGTGGTCGGGAAAGAGGGCGGGAATTATGCCACGCCGAACCCCGGCCGGCGGCAGATTGAATCCGAACGGATTGTTTCGGGGCCGTGTCGAACCGGCGGCGCCACGGGCGAAGGCCCGGCCGCTTCGCAAATCCCGTTCAGACGCTACACTTCCTCCCCCCTTTCGGTTCGCGATCCGCCCCCACCGTTTCTCTGAAGGACCCGCATGCCCAGCCTGAACCGCATCATCCTGATCAACACCCACCTCCAGGGCGTGGTGGAACTGGTCGTCGACGACCACACCAACATCTGCGGCACCAACGCCTCCGGCAAGACCACCCTGCAGCGGCTGGTGCCGGTGTTCTACGGCGAATACCCGAGCCGCGTGGTGCCGGCCACCCGCGACAGCTTCGAGCGCTGGTACCTGCCTACCGAGCAGAGCTTCATCGTCTACGAATACCGGCGCATGGACGGCCAGCTCTGCCAGGCGGTGCTGGCCGCCGCCAGCGACGGCAGGGGGGTGGCCTACCGCCTGGTGCAGAAGGGCTTCGAGCTGGACGACTACGTGAAGAGCCGTCAGGGCGACGCCATCGCCTGCCTGAGCATGGAGGAGCTGGGACGGCGCTTCCGGCAGGCCGGCGTCAATACCACCCGGCTGATCAACACCACCCAGTTCCGCGCCATCGTCCAGAACGACCGCAGCCTGCTCGCCGCCGACGGCCAGCGCGCCGAGCTGCGCGGCTGGGCCCGGCAGTTCTCGCTCTGCGACCCCGAGCATTCCCTGCGCCATATCGAGAAGCTGGCGCGTGCCGTGCATTCCCGGGAGGGCAAGATGGAGACCATCAAATCGATGGTCGCCGCCATCCTCGAGGAGGACGGCGTCAGCCCGCCGGCCACCCACCTCAACCTGCAGCGGGTCGAGGACTGGATTCGCGACAGCCGCCTGATCCAGGGCTTCAACGCCATCCGCCCGGAGTTCGAGCGCCTGGAGCGCGAGTACCAGGACCTTCTCGGCGGCGAGCTGCGTCTGGCCGGCCTGTTGCTCGGCTACAAGGCCGACGAGCCGCGCCTGTTCCAGGCCCAGGAAGAGACCGAGGCATCGATCGAACGGAGCGGCTTCCAGCTCCGCCAACTGGAGGAGCGCTGGAAGGACCGGCGCGACGTACTCAACCTGGAGCTGTCCGCCGCCCGCGGCGACATCGGTCGCATCGAGGACGAGCTGGAGCAGATCGAGCGGCAGTACCAGGATTACCTGGAGGCCGACATCGAGCAGGCCAAGGCCGATCTCGAGCAGGTGGGCGCCTGGCGCGACGAGATGGCCAACCTCGATGCCCGCCACCGCTTGTTCACCAGCCAGCACCAGGACGTCGAGCGCGACTGGCTGGAGCGCCAGCAGGCGATCAAGGACCAGCGCGAGGCGGCGCTGGAGCAACTGCGCGGCCAGGAGGAAGCCCTGCGCGAGGAGCGCGACGAGCGCAAGGCCCGCCAGGACGAGGCGCTGCATGCCCTCGAGAGCGCTTTCGTCGCTCGCCGCCAGGAGGGGCTGGAGGACTTCAGCCGCCGCGAGTACGAGCGCAGGCTCGAACGCGATCGCCTCGACCAGCAGAGCCGGAGCCTCGGCTACAGCGAGGAGGAGAACCTCGCCCTGGCGATCCTCGACCGCCGCCTGGAAGAGGCCGACGAGAGGGTCGAGGCCGCCGAGGCCCAGGTTCGCCAGCTGGAGATCCAGGAGCGCGGCCTGCGCGCCCGCCGCGAGGAGGCCCATGGCGCCTTCACGCTGGGTGCACGGCGGCAGGTCGAGCGCCAGGAGCGGCTCGACGAGACCGAGCTGATGCTCTACCCCGGCCAGCACACCCTGCTGGAGTTCCTGCGCCGCGAGCAGCCGGGCTGGGAGAGCCGGCTCGGCAAGGTCATCCATCCGGAACTGCTCAAGCGCGCCGACCTCAAGCCGGCGTTGGCCGGCGACGGCGAAGGCAGCTTGTTCGGCGTGCATCTGGACCTGGCCGCCCTCGAAGTCCCCGACTACGCCGCCAGCGAGGCCGAGCTGCGCCAGCGCCTGCAACTCGCCCAGGACGCCCTGCAGGACGCCGGGAACCAGCAGAAGGAGGCCGAGGCCCGGCTGGTCGAGGCCAACGACGCTCTGGAGGCGTTGCAGCGGCAACTGGTGGTGGCGCGCAGCGAGGCGCAGAACCGCCGCGACGACCGCCAGCGTCTCAAGGAGGAGCGCCGCGCCCAGAAGGATCGGCTGGACGCCGCGGTGGCCGAGCGGCGCAGCCAGGCGCGCCGGCAACTGGTCGAGCTGGATGGCGCGCTCAAGCAACTGGCCGCCGAGCGCGACGCCTGGCTGGCCGGACTGAAAAGCCGCTACGGCGAGGAACGCCTGGAAACCTCGGCGCACTGGCAGCAGGTGCTCGGCAGCCTGGACAACCAGATCCGCCAGCTCAAGGCCGCCGCCGAGGCGCGCCGCGCCGGCGCCCAGGCCGAGCTGGACGAGTGCGAGCGCTGGTACAGGGCCGAGCTGAAGTCGCGCGGCGTCGACGAGAACGCCATCGTCGAGCTCAAGCGCCAGATGAAGACGCTCGGCGAGCGGATCGTCCGCACCGAGCAGCGCCGCGCCGAGGTGCTGCGCTACGACGAGTGGTACCGGCACAGCTGGCTGGTACGCAAACCCAAGCTACAGGGCCAGTTGGGCGACAGCCGCGACTTGGCCGCCGACCTCGAACAGCGGCTGGGCAGCGCCAGCGCCGCCTACAAGGCCGAGCGCGGCCAGTTGGAGGAGCTCCGCCAGCAGGCCCTGCAGCTCAAGGGGCAGCTCGACGAGGCGCTGGGTCGCGTCAAGGTACTGCTGCGTCGCCTGGGCGAACTGAAGCTGCCGCGCGAGGGCAGCCTCGCCGAGGGCGAGCTGGACGAGCGCCTGCGCCTCGGCGAGGAGCTGCTGCAGGCCCGAGAGCGGCAGCTCGCCGCCATCAAGGCGCACGTCGAGCGCTTCGACGGCCTGATCGCCGGGCAGTCCGGTTCCGGCCTGGCGGAAACCTGGGAGCGCAGCCGCGCCGAATGCACCCAGGCCGGCGAGCGCGGCATCCCGGGCCTCGACTACCGCCGCCTGGTGCCGCACCTGGCGGAACTGCTCAACACCCTGGTGCCGCAGAAGGTCGCCGTGCTGCGCGATCTGGGCAAGAACTTCGGCATCGAGCTCAACCACTACTACGAGGTGCTCGCCGACATCGACCGCAAGATCGACACGCAGAGCGCGCGGATCACCCGCGAGGTCAGCGAGGAGCTGTTCCTCGACGGCGTCTCCGACTCGGCGGTGCGCATCCGTTCGCGGATCGGCGAGCTGGAGTTCTGGCCGGAGCTCAAGGCTTTCATCAAGGCCTTCCGCACCTGGCGCGAGGACGGCTACAGCGAACTGCCCGGCGAGGACTACACCGCCAGCATGCGCCGGACGCTGGACATCATCGGCCGCTCGGCACTCGGCGGCGGCATCGCCGGGCTGCTGGAGATCGAGCTGCGCCTGCGCGAGGGCAACAGCGACCTGGTGATCCGCACCGACCGCCAGCTCAACGAGTCGTCGAGCCACGGCATGGCCTACCTGATCCTCTGCAAGTTCCTGCTGGCCTTCACCCGCCTGTTGCGCGGTGCGGCGCCGGCCGTCGTCCACTGGCCGATCGACGAGCTGGGTACCCTGCACCACAACAACGTGAAGAAGATCTTCGAGGCCTGCAGCAACAACAACATCCGCATCCTCGGCGCCTTCCCCAACCCGGACTCCGAGGTGCTGTCGCTGTTCGCCAATCGCTACATCGTCAACAAGCAGACCCGCCAGCTGCAGGTGGTCAAGCCGCGCCTGGATGTCATCGCCGAGCGTCTGAAGAACCTGAAGAACGGGGAGGTGGCGTAAATGCTCTCGACCAGAGGACAAGTGATCGAACGCCTGCTCAGGGGCGAGTTCATCTGCCGTACCAGCGATGAGGACGCCTGGCGCTTCCTGAAGACGCCGGCCAACCGCGAGCAGGTCGACGACTACCTGGCCACCCTCAACCGCATGGTCGCCGCCGTCGGCGGCTCCGGCGAGGGCGACGTGTTTTTCTGCGCCTACCGGCAGCTCGGCGAGGACGAGCGCGGAGTGCTCGGCCAGCAGTTCCGCGACGTCTGCGCCGCGCTCTCCCCGCTGGTGGAGTGGCTGGTGCTGGTCCAGGAGGCCGGCGCCCAGGATGCGCCGCTCACCGAGGGCAGCGCGCTGCGCCTCAACGAGCTGCAGAGCATCGTCGAGGACACCCCGGCGTTCCGCGAGCAGCTGGCGCGGATCAGCCACTACCGGCTGTTCGGCTCGACCAGCGCCAGCGTCGACGGGCAGATCAAGCAGGTGTTCAAGAAGCTCTGCGAGCTGGGCTACCTGGTGCGTCCCAACCCGGACAAGCAGATCTACCTGGGCACCGGCAAGCTCGACTACCTGTACGAGGTGATCCGCTTCATCGACGAAAGCGAGGGTCTCGACCTCGAGGGCCGCGCGGAAGGCGCCGGCCAGGGCTCGCTACTATGAGCGGCAACCTGCACCAGGCCGGGGTGCGCTTCCTGCGCCTGCTGGGCCGGCATGCGGAGCCGATCATGGACGCCTACCTGTCCGGCTCGGTGGCGGATCAGGCGCTGGAACCGGCGGTCGAGGAGCGCCTGGTCAAGGACGGCATCCTCTACCGGCCCGAGCCCGGCGCCGACCTGCACCTGCGCCGGGCGGTGCGCGCGCTGCTGGAGGAGGCCCTGCGCGACGACCGCAACCGGCAGATCGACGCCAACACCGGCTCCGCCCTGGCCACCTTCAAGACCCTCGCCGCCCACTACAAGGAGGCGCGCCACCAGGGCGACTACGCGGCCGCCGACGCCTACCTGGGCGAGCTGCGCGAGCACGTCTACGCCTTCGGCGAGACCCTCGGCCACGGCATCCGCGTGCTGTGGAGCCGGATCAACAACGAATTCGGCTATGTCGGCACCCTCAATGCCAAGATCCGCGAGAACGAGCTGGCCCAGTCCCAGGTCAGCGAGCTGCTCGCCGGGCTGGAGCTGATCAGCTTCGAGGAACTGGCCGAAACCGCCGGCGATCTGCGCGAGCTGCGCCGTCTCCTGGTCACCAGCCTGCAACGCACGGTCAGCGCCTGTTCCCAGGAGCTGAGCGTCGTCCAGGGCCGTCTGCTCGAGCTGCTCGGCCGCTTCCGGCAGATCCGCGGCCGCACCCGCCTGCTCAAGGGCTGGCTGCTGCACATGGAGCAGCAGCCCGACTATCGGGTGGGCAACCACGCCGCCCAGCCGCAGGTGCCGCAGTTGTTCAACCAGGCCCCGGCGATCCTCGCCGCGGCCGCGGCGGACGTCCACAACCCGCTGCAGGAGGCGGTCCTGCTCGCCCTGGTGGCCCAGGCGCGCAGCCTGCAGCCGGCCGAGCGCCTGAGCCAGGCGCCGGGCGAGGCCGGCGAATTCGTGCTCGGCGCGGCGGAAGACTTCGAGGTCGTCGCCAACCCCATCCGCGTGGCCGTCGAGGCCTACTTCTGCCGGGTCATCGACAGCGGCGAGCGGCTCTCGGCCCTGGAGTACCGGGCGCAGCACGACCTGCCGTGGGAGGCGGAAAGCTGGCTGTACCAGGTGATCGGCGGCTACGAGGGACTGCCGGAGGAGCAGAAGGAATGCTTCGAACTGGCACCAGACGGAGAGCATCATTCCCTATACTCGGGTAACTTCATCATCAGGGACGTGAAACTATGTCTGATACTTTGACGCTCAAACACCGCAATGCCATCCATAAGTTCCTGCGTGAGCGCGGCGAAAGGGTTGCATTGAACGCGACTTGGCAGCGGATTCACCGCGACCTTGAGGTCGGCGCGGTCCGTGAGAATGGCAAGTTGCTTCACTTCAGTGCTCAAGAGCGAGATGCATTGCGCCAACTGGCCGAGCAGAACTGGGGATTCGACTTGCTTGTTGAAGCAGTGCCCTCAGGCAGCCGGGCTCAGGTCGCAGCGGTCAGTCGTGACGAAAAGATTGCCCGCCAACGCCCCGACGATGGCTTTGTGTTGGTCAAGGGCACTCTGCCCACACCGCTGCCTGCCTTGTCGCCCAGTCTCAGCCTGCGTATGCCTCTGGACAGTCTGGACTGCTCCGTCATCGCCCAGCTGGTAATCGAGAACCTCGACAGTTTCGACGACTGGGAGCACTACCAGGCCCCGAGCGAGCTGGCTGGCAGTTTGGTCATCTACCGTGGCCACGGTGGTTTGGCACGCGGTACGCGCCAGTTGCTCGGCAGCTTGCCGCCCAGTATCCGCGTCACCGTCTTTGCGGATTACGACCCGGCCGGCCTGAGCATCGCTGCCAGCCTGCCGCGTGCCGATATCCTTCTGCTGCCGGAACTGGACGAGCATCTTCTGGAGAAAGGTAGCCGCGAACACTTCGCCCGCCAATCCCGGCAGTCCGCTCATCTGGAAGGTATCGAACTGGGCGGCTGGCAAGGCGTGTGGGAGGAGATGAAGGCGCATCAGGTCAGCATCAAGCAGCAGCACATGCTGGCGCTCGGCACTGTCCTGCGGCAGGTGCCACGTCGCTGAGTCGCAAAGGTTTTCACCTCGACCATCGAAAGGTCTCGCCGCTTCGCTTGGGGGAGTAGACTGGGGCTCCCCTGGCTGCTCCTTCCCGTGCATGCAACTTCTCTACACCATCCTGATCATGCTGCTGGTCGTCGGCGGCACGCGCATCACTGCGCAGTTCGTCCCCATTCCGCTGCCGCTCATCCAGATCGCCATCGGCGCGCTGCTGGCGATGCCGGCGCTGGGCCTGCACGTGCGGCTCGATCCCGAGCTGTTCCTGCTGCTGTTCATTCCGCCCCTGCTGTTCGTCGACGGCTGGCGGATGCCCAAGGGCCAGTTCTGGCGGCTGCGCACGCCGATCCTGCTGCTGGCCTTCGGCCTGGTGCTGTTCACCGTGCTCGGCGCCGGCTGGCTGATCCATCTGCTCCTGCCGCAGGTTCCCCTGGCGGCGGCCTTCGCCCTGGCGGCGGTGCTGTCGCCCACCGACGCCGTGGCGGTTTCGGCGATCGTCCATGGCCGCCTGCCGCGCACGCTGATGAACATCCTCCAGGGCGAGGCGCTGATGAACGACGCCTCCGGCCTGGTGGCCTTCAAGTTCGCCGTGGCCGCCGCACTGACCGGGGCCTTCTCGCCCGCCGAGGCCGGCCTGGAGTTCGTCCTGGTGGCGATCGGCGGGCTGGCGGTCGGGGTCGCGCTGAGCTATGCGCTGGGGCGCTTTCGCGCCTGGATGATCGGCCTCGGCTGGGAGGAGCCGGCGCCACACGTGATGTTCATGCTGCTGCTGCCCTTCGCCGCCTATGTGGCGGCCGAGCACCTGGGCGTCTCCGGGATTCTCTCGGCGGTGGCGGCGGGCATGATGCAGAGCCGCCTCGACCTGCTGCCGCGGCAGACCACCACGCGGCTGCTCAACCGCAGCGTCTGGGCGCTGCTGGAGTTCACCTTCAACGGCCTGATCTTCCTGCTCCTCGGCCTGCAACTGCCGGACATCGTCAAGGCCTCGATCGGGGAGGGCGAACTGTTCTGGACCAGTGCCGGACAGCTGGCGCTCTACGTGGGCCAGGTGTACCTGGCGCTGATCCTGCTGCGCTTCGTCTGGACCTGGCTCTACTGGCTGGTGTCCGGCGCGCTGCGCCGCTGGCGCGGCCTGCCCAGCGGCTTCGCCGGGCAGTCGTCGCTGCGCCTGGCGGCGCTGCTTACCCTGAGCGGGGTGCGCGGCGCGGTGACCCTGGCCGGCGTGCTGTCGCTGCCGTTGCTGCTGGGCAATGGCGAGGCCTTTCCGCAGCGCGACCTGCTGATCTTCATCGCCGCCGGGGTGATCCTGCTGTCGCTGCTGGTCGCCACCCTCGGTCTGCCGCTGCTGCTGCGCGGCCTGCCGGCGGACAACCAGGAGGCGCGCGAGCAGGAGTTGCGGCGCAACCGGGCGAAGACCGTCGAGGCGGCGATCCGCGCCCTGGAGGCGCAGAGCGACGAGCCCGGCCTGAGTCCCGAGGGCATGGCCCTGGCGACCGAGGTCAAGGCCAAGATCATGGCCGAATACCGTCAGCAGCTGGAGCGCGAGGACTCCGGGGAAGGGCGGGCGCGTCTGCGCCAGATGGATGCGCTGGAGCAGCGCCTGCGTCTGCAGGCGCTGCGCTCCCAGCGTCTGGAGTTGTACCGCCTGCGGCATCGCAATCAGGTCGACGACGACCTGCTCGGCGAGATCCTGCGCGAGCTGGACATCAGCGAGGCGCGGCTGCACCGCGGCTGAGGGGAGGGCGGAGCGCCGGGGGCGCGCCGCTTGCAGGGTTCAGCCGGCGCGGACGAAGTCGCGGATGCGCTCGGCGGCTTCCACGCATTCGGCCAGCGGCGCGACCAGGGCCATGCGCACGCGGTTGGCGCCGGGGTTGAGGTCGCCCACGCTGCGCGACAGGTAGCTGCCCGGCACCACGGTCACGTGCTCGCGGGCGAACAGCTCGCGGGTGAAGCTCTGGTCGTCCACCGGCGTGCGCGGCCACAGGTAGAAGCTGCCGTCCGGGCGCTGCACGTCGAGCACCGGCTGCAGGAGGCCGAGCACCGCGTCGAACTTTTCGCGGTACAGCACACGGTTGGCGCGCACGTGGACCTCGTCGTTCCAGGCGGCGATGCTGGCCAGCTGGGTCGGTACCGGCATGGCACAGCCGTGGTAGGTGCGGTAGAGCAGGAAGCTCTTGAGGATCTCGGCGTCGCCGGCGACGAAGCCCGAACGCAGGCCCGGCAGGTTGGAGCGCTTGGACAGGCTGTGGAACACCACGCAGCGGCGGAAATCGCTGCGCCCCAGCTCGGCGCAGGCGGTGAGCAGGCCGGGCGGCGGGTTCTGCTCGTCGAAGTACAGTTCGCTGTAGCACTCGTCGGCGGCGATCACGAAGTCGTGCTCGTCGGCCAGGGCGATCAGCTTCTTCAGCGTTTCCAGCGGCACCAGGGCGCCGGTCGGGTTGCCCGGCGAGCAGAGGAACAGCAGCTCGCAGCGCTGCCAGACCTCGCTTGGCACCGCGTCGAAGTCGGGGTTGAAACCGTTCTCCGGAAGGCACGGCAGGTAGTGCGGGGTGGCGCCGGCAAGCAGGGCTGCGCCCTCGTAGATCTGGTAGAAGGGGTTGGGGCTGACTACCAGGCCATTGCTTTCGCGGTTCACCACGGTCTGGGTGAAGGCGAATAATGCTTCGCGGGTGCCGTTGACCGGCAGCACGTGGCGTGCCGGGTCCAGCCAGCCGGCCGGCACCCGGAAGCGCCGCTCGCACCACTGGGCGACGGCCTCGCGCAGCGCCGGCAGGCCGAGGGTGGTGGGGTAGACCGACAGCTGTTCGAGGCTAGCGCTCAGGGCCTCGGCGACGAAGCTCGGCGAGCGGTGCTTGGGCTCGCCGATGGACAGGGCGATGGCCTTCTTGGCCGGCGGCTGCACGCCGGCGAGCAGCGCGCGGAGCTTCTCGAAGGGATAGGGTTGCAGCAGGTTCAGGGCGTCGTTCATGGGGCTTTCCTGGTGAGCGCAGGCGGTAGGCCGTCCGGCGCTGGGGACGGGCCGCCCTGTTCAAGGTTCAGATGCTGATCCGGCTCGGCTGGATGTGGCTGTCGCCGTCCGCCAACTGCTCGACGATCGCCAGCTGCAGGCGGGCGCAGAGTTCCGGATCGGACAGCGGCTGGTGGTGCGCATCGGTGACGAAGAACACGTCCTCGACCCGCTCGCCGAGGGTGGCGATCTTGGCATTCTGCAGCGACAGGTCGAAGTCCAGGAAGATCTTGCCGATCCGCGCCAGCAGGCCGGGGCGGTCCGGGGCGATGATCTCGAGGATGGTCACCGGACGCAGCGCGTCGTTGTGGATGGTGACCTGCGGTGCGAAGGCGAAGTGCTTGAGCTGGCGAGGCACTCGGCGCTGGATGATGGTCGGGTAGTCGGCCGGATTGCGCAGGGCTTCCACCAGCCCGCCGCGGATCTCCTGGATGCGCATCGGGTTTTCGCCGATCGAGCCGCCGTCGGCGTCGAGCACGATGTAGGTGTCGAGGGTGAACTGGCTGGTCGAGGTGATGATGCGGGCGTCGTGGATGCTCAGGTTGAGCTGGTCCATGGCGGCCACGGTCACGGCGAAGAAGTCGTGCTGGTCCGGCGCGTAGATGAAGATCTGGGTGGCGCCCTCGAACTCGCGCTGGGTGGTCTCCTTGATCAGCACCAGCGGCCCGGCGCTGTCGGGGTGCTGGAGGATCGCCTCGGTGTGCCAGGCGATGTCGCTGGAGGTGTGGCGCAGGAAATAGTCGTCGCCCAGTTGCGACCACAGCTGCTCGGCATCGTCGGGGTCGGTGCCGCTGCGCACCAGGATGTCCAGCGCGGCGTTCTGCGTCTGGAGGATCTGCTCCTCGCGGCCGACCGGATGTTCCAGGCCGCGGCGCAGGGCGTGCTTGGTCTCGGTGTAGAGCTGGCGCAGCAGACTGGCCCGCCAGGAGTTCCAGAGCGTCGGGTTGGTCGCGTTGATGTCCGCCACGGTGAGCACGTAGAGGTAGTCCAGGTAGGTCTGGTCGCGGACCTTCTGGGCGAAGTCGAAGATCACCTGCGGGTCGGAGAGGTCCTTGCGCTGGGCGGTGGTGGACATCAGCAGGTGGTTGCGCACCAGCCAGACGATCAGCTGGGTGTCCCAGCCCGGCAGCTGGTGGCGCTGGCAGAAGGCCAGGGCGTCGGCGGCGCCGAGCTCCGAGTGGTCGCCGCCGCGGCCCTTGCCGATGTCGTGATAGAGGCCGGCCAGGTAGACCAGTTCGGGCTTGGGCAGCTTCTCGATCAGCTTGCTGGCCAGCGGGTATTTCTCCGCCAGCTCTGGCCAGAAGAGTTTGCGCAGGTGCTTGATCAGGTGCAGGGTGTGGGCATCGACCGTATAGATGTGGAACAGGTCGTGCTGCATCTGGCCAACGATATGGCCGAACTCCGGCAGGTAGCGGCCGAGGATGCCGTAGCGGTTCATCCGCCGCAGGTTGCGGTGGATGCCCTGGCTGCTCTTGAACAGCTCGATGAACAGACCGGTGTTGTGGGGATCGCGGCGGAAGGCGTCGTCGATCAGGTAGCGGTGGTCGCGCAGCAGGCGGATGGTGTCGGCGCGCACGCCCTTGATTTCCGGATGCCGGGCCAGCAGCACGAAGATTTCCAGGAGGGCGGAGGGGGCTTCCTCGAAGACGCTCCCCCGGGTGACCTCCAGATAGCCGTCGCGCACCTGGAAGCGCTCGTTCAGCGGCTCGACCCGGCCGGCGGCGTCGCCGGCCAGGATGACTTCCTCGAAGTGCTGGAAGACCAGTTCGGTCAGCTCGGCGATGCCCATCACCACCCGGTAGTACTTCTGCATGAAGCGCTCGACCGCCAGCTTGACGTTGCTGTCCTCGTAGCCGAGCAGCCCGGCGATCTGCCGCTGCAGATCGAACAGCAGGCGGTCCTCGGCGCGCCCGGCGAGCATGTGCAGGGCGTAGCGCACCTTCCAGAGAAATTCCTGGGATTCGGCGAGCAGGGTGTATTCGCTTTCCAGCAGGAAGCCCTGGTCGACCATGGCGTGCAGGTTGAGGGTGCCGAACTGGCGGCGGGCGATCCAGAGGATGGTCTGGATGTCGCGCAGGCCGCCGGGCGAGCCCTTGACGTTGGGCTCGAGGTTGTATTCGGTGTCGTTGTAGCGGGCGTGGCGGGCCTTCTGTTCGGCGCGCTTGGCGAGGAAGAAGGCCCGGCTCGGCCACATCTGCTGCGCGCGGGTGACTTCCTGCATGCGCTGGCGCAGGTGCTCGGGGCCGGCGATGATCCGGCTTTCCATCAGGTTGGTGATCACCGTCAGGTCGGCCTGTGCTTCCTCGGCGCATTCGGCCAGCGAGCGCACGCTCTGCCCGACCTCCAGGCCGATGTCCCAGAGCAGGGTGAGAAAGCCCTCGATCGAGTCGCGGAAGACCTCGTGGTCGGCGCCGTCCATCAGGATCAGCAGGTCGATGTCCGAGCAGGGGTGCAGCTCGCCGCGGCCGTAGCCACCGACGGCGATCAGGGCGATGTCGGCGTCCTCGCTCCAGTCGAAACGGCTCCAGGCCAGGGCGAGGATCTGGTCGACGAACCAGGCGCGATCCTCGATCAGCCGGCGGATGTCGCGGCCCTCCCGGAAGCGTGCGTCGAGCACCTCCCGGGCACGCCGCAGCGCCTTCTTGAAGGCGGCGATGGGGCTGGACTTGAGGGCCAGTTCGGCCTGGAACTGCCCGGGGTCGAACAACTCGGGGTCCACCTGCGGCATGGCGTCACCTGTCTACTACGGTCGGATGTTCATGGGCCGGCGCGAGTCAGCGCGGGGTGCGGGCGATGGTGTCGTCGCGGCGCAGGGTGAGGACCTCGTAGCCGTCGGCGGTGACCAGCAGGGTGTGCTCCCACTGGGCGGAGAGCTTGCGGTCCTTGGTGATGGCGGTCCAGCCGTCGCCCAGCAGGCGGGTTTCCGCGCGGCCCTGGTTGATCATCGGCTCGATGGTGAAGGTCATGCCTTCCTTGAGTTCGAGACCGGTGCCGGCGCGGCCGTAGTGGAGCACCTGGGGCTCCTCGTGGAACACTGCACCGATGCCGTGCCCGCAGTACTCGCGGACCACCGAGAAACCGTTCTTCTCGGCGTGCTTCTGGATCGCCTCGCCGATGTCGCCTAGGTGGGCGCCCGGGCGCACCAGTTCGATGCCCTTGTACAGGCATTCCTGGGTCACCTGGCACAGGCGCTTCGCCCACTCCGGGGTGTTGCCGACCAGGAACATCATGCTGGTGTCGCCGTGATAGCCGTCCTTGATCACAGTGATGTCGAGGTTGACGATGTCACCGTCCTTCAGTGGCTTGTCGTTGGGAATGCCGTGGCAGACCACATGGTTGACCGAGGTGCAGATCGACTTGGGAAAGCCCTTGTAGTTGAGCGGGGCGGGAATGGCGTGCTGCACGTTGACGATATGGTCGTGACAGATGCGGTCCAGTTCCTCGGTGGTGACGCCCGGCTTGACGTGCTCGCCGATCATTTCCAGCACCTCGGCGGCCAGGCGGCCGGCCACGCGCATTTTTTCGATTTCCTCGGGCGTCTTGATGGTGACGGTCATGCAGATTCTCTCTCGGCGCCCGGGGCGCGGGCCTTCGTTCGGAAAGGCGCGATGATAAACCAAATCGAGCGGGCGCCGCGCGGCGAGCAGGGTCGGTAGCCTGTGCCCGGCTTTTGTGCTATAAAACGCGCCGCTCGGCGGGCCCGTCGTTCGCGAGCACTAACCCCACACACGTATCGGCACGGTATCCTGGGTGCCCGCAAGGGTTGGATATCGGGATGCGTGGAGGCCTAACCCGACTCGATCGAGGAATTGAAATGTCCCAAGTCAATATGCGCGACATGCTGAAGGCTGGCTGCCACTTCGGCCACCAGACCCGTTACTGGAACCCGAAGATGGGCAAGTACATCTTCGGCGCGCGCAACAAGATCCACATCATCAATCTGGAAAAGACCCTGCCGATGTTCAACGAAGCCCTGCGCTTCGTCGAGAAGCTGGCAGTGGGCAAGAACAAGATCCTGTTCGTCGGCACCAAGCGTTCCGCCGGCAAGCTGGTCCGTGAAGAGGCCGCCCGTTGCGGCATGCCTTACGTCGACCACCGCTGGCTGGGCGGCATGCTGACCAACTACAAGACCATTCGCGCCTCCATCAAGCGCCTGCGCGAGCTGGAAGTCCAGTCCCAGGACGGCACCTTCGCCAAGCTGACCAAGAAAGAGGCGCTGATGCGCACTCGCGATCTGGAGAAGCTGGAGCGCAGCCTGGGCGGCATCAAGGAGATGGGCGGTCTGCCGGACGCGATGTTCGTGATCGACGTCGACCACGAGCGCATTGCCATTACCGAAGCCAACAAGCTGGGCATTCCGGTCATAGGCGTGGTCGATACCAACAGCAGCCCCGAGGGCGTGGACTACATCATCCCGGGCAACGACGACGCCATCCGTGCCGTGCACCTGTACCTGAGCGCCGTGGCCGATGCCGTGCTGAACGGCCGTCAGAACGCCAGCACCGGCGACGAGTTCGTCGAGGAAGTCGCTGCCTCCGAGGCCTCGGAAGGCTAAGCGCGGGACGCCAGGCGGTACCCGCTGCGCAAGAAGGGGGCTAGGCCCCCTTTTTGCCACCTTCATATCTGAAGATCGGAAACGCCCGATCCCGCGGGCGGAATGGTTGAAAACCTATTCAAGAGGATTGCGAACATGGCAGAGATTACTGCGGCGCTGGTCAAGGAACTGCGCGAACGTACCGGCCAGGGCATGATGGATTGCAAGAAGGCCCTGACTGCCGCTGGTGGCGACATCGAGAAGGCTATCGACGACATGCGCGCCGCCGGTGCGATCAAGGCGGCCAAGAAGGCCGGCAACATTGCCGCCGAAGGCTCCATCGCGGTCAAGCTGTCCGATGACAGCAAGGCGGCCGTGATCATCGAGATCAACTCCCAGACCGACTTCCTGGCCCTGCAGGACGACTTCAAGGCCTTCGTGGCCGAGAGCCTCGAGAAGGCCTTCGCCGACAAGCTGACCGAAGCCGCTCCGCTGATCGCGGCCCAGGAGTCGGCACGCGAGGCCTTGGTGGCCAAGTGCGGCGAGAACGTCAACATCCGCCGTCTGACCCGGGTCGAGGGCGACGTGGTGGGCGCCTACCTGCACGGTCACCGCATCGGCGTTCTGGTCACCCTGAAGGGCGGCAGCACCGAGCTGGCTAAGGAAATCGCCATGCATGTGGCGGCCAGCAACCCGCAGTTCCTGAACCCGTCCCAGGTTTCCGAGGAAGCGATCGCCAAGGAAAAGGAAATCTTCCTGGCCCTGAACGCCGACAAGATCGCCGGCAAGCCGGAAAACATCGTCGAGAACATGGTCAAGGGGCGTATCAACAAGTTCCTCGCCGAGGCCAGTCTGGTCGAGCAGCCGTTCGTCAAGGACCCGGAAGTCAAGGTCGGCGATCTGGCCAAGAAGGCCGGGGCCGAGATCGTTTCCTTCGTCCGCTACGAAGTGGGTGAGGGCATTGAGAAGGTGGAAGTCGACTTCGCTGCCGAAGTGGCTGCCCAGCTGGCTGCCAGCAAGCAATAAGACGGCTTCGATTCCGTCGTCCCGACAAGAGGCTGCCCGCTCGCGCGTGCAGCCTCTTTGTCGACTGGCGGCCTGCGGTTTGCCGGCCCGGCACCGGGCGGCCCAGAGGCTGGGGTGCAGCGTGACAATGTGTCACTGCTGTCGCGATGCCGGATCGACCGCTACAACCAATTTGCAGGCAGCCGGGTGATGCAGCCGCTTCGCCAGGTTGATCGGCCGCCGGCCGGTGCCGTTCCCGGCACAGCGCAACGGCAGGCCGCGTGCCTGTTTCGACTGATATAGATAGAGCCGCAGGAGAGATACGCAATGGCCCAGCAGGTGAGTGGTCGTCAACCTCGCTATAAACGCATTCTGCTCAAGCTCAGCGGCGAAGCTTTGATGGGCTCCGAGGAGTTCGGCATCGACCCCAAGGTGCTGGACCGCATGGCGCTGGAGGTCGGTCAGCTGGTCGGCATCGGCGTACAGGTCGGTCTGGTGATCGGTGGTGGCAACCTGTTCCGCGGCGCCGCATTGTCCGCTGCCGGCATGGACCGGGTCACGGGCGACCATATGGGCATGCTGGCCACGGTGATGAACGCCCTGGCCATGCGCGATGCCCTGGAGCGCTCCAACATCCCGGCGACCGTCATGTCGGCTATCTCCATGGTCGGTGTGACCGATCACTATGACCGGCGCAAGGCCATGCGTCATCTGGTTTCCGGCGAGGTGGTGATCTTCGCCGCGGGAACCGGTAACCCCTTCTTCACCACGGACTCCGCGGCCTGCCTGCGGGCCATCGAGGTCGATGCCGACCTGGTGCTCAAGGCCACCAAGGTGGACGGCGTCTATACGGCCGATCCCTTCAAGGACCCGAATGCCGAGAAGTTCGAGTACCTGACCTACGACGAGGTGCTGGATCGCAAGCTGGGCGTGATGGACCTGACCGCCATTTGTCTGTGTCGCGATCACAAGATGCCGCTGCGCGTCTTCAATATGAACAAACCGGGTGCCCTGCTGAACATCGTGGTCGGCGGTGCCGAAGGAACCCTGATCGAGGAAAGCAAGCATGATCAATGAGATCAAGAAGGACGCGCAGGCGCGCATGAAGAAGAGCCTGGAGTCCCTGGAGCACGCCTTCGCCAAGATTCGCACCGGTCGCGCCCATCCGAGCATCCTGGACAGCGTCATGGTTTCCTACTATGGGGCCGACACGCCGTTGCGCCAGGTGGCCAACGTGGTCGCCGAGGATGCTCGCACCCTGGCGCTGACCGTGTTCGACAGGAGCATGATCCAGGCGGTGGAGAAGGCCATCATGACCTCCGATCTGGGTCTCAATCCGGCGACCGCCGGTACCACCATCCGCGTGCCGATGCCGGCGCTGACCGAGGAAACCCGCAAGGGCTACACCAAGCAGGCGCGTGCCGAAGCGGAAAATGCCCGGGTCGCGGTGCGCAACATCCGTCGCGATGCCCTGGCCCAGCTCAAGGACCTGGTCAAGGAGAAGGAAATCAGCGAGGACGACGAGCGTCGCGCGGCCGATGAGGTGCAGAAGCTCACCGACAAGGCCATCGCCGAGGTCGACAAGGCGCTGGAGGCCAAGGAGGCCGATCTCATGGCCGTGTAACGACGGCCGTTACGGGAATTTTCATGGACAAATTCAAGACCGCTGCTCCTGCCGTGGTGCCGCGTCATGTGGCCATCATCATGGATGGCAACAACCGCTGGGCGAAGAAGCGCCTGCTGCCCGGCATCGCCGGGCACAAGGCGGGGGTCGACGCGGTGCGGGCGGTGATTGAGGTGTGCGTCGAGGCGGGGGTCGAGGTGCTGACCCTGTTCGCCTTTTCCAGCGAGAACTGGCAGCGCCCGGCTGCCGAGGTCGGTGCCTTGATGGAGCTGTTCCTGGCGGCCCTGCGCCGCGAGGCGAGAAGGCTCAGCGAGAACGGCATCTGCCTGCGCATCATCGGCGATCGCTCGCGCTTCAGTCCGGAACTGCAGGCCGCCATGCGCGAGGCCGAGCTGCAGACCGCCGGGCAGACGGGGTTGCTCCTGCAGGTCGCCGCCAACTACGGTGGCCAGTGGGACATCGCCCAGGCCGTGCAGCGCTTGGCACGGGAGGTTCAGGCCGGCCATCTGCGCCCGGACGACATCAGTCCGCAGCTCCTGCAAAGCTGCCTGACGACCGGTGATCAGCCGCTGCCGGACCTGTGCATTCGTACCGGTGGGGATCATCGCATCAGCAACTTCCTGCTCTGGCAGCTGGCCTATGCCGAGCTGTATTTCACCGATCTGTACTGGCCGGACTTCAAGCAGGAGGCCATGCGTCAGGCATTGGCCGACTTCGCTTCCCGTCAGCGCCGCTTTGGCAAGACCAGCGAACAGGTGGAAGCAGAGGCGCGGACCTGATGCTCAAGCAACGAATCCTCACTGCGCTGGTGCTGCTACCCCTCGCCCTGGCCGGCTTCTTCCTGCTCGAGGGCGGGGTCTTCGCGCTGTTCATCGGGGCGGTCGTCACCCTGGGCGGCTGGGAGTGGGCGCGGCTTGCCGGCTTCGCCGGGCAGCCGGCCCGCGTGGGCTTCGCCGCGGCGCTCGCGGCTCTGCTCGTGCTGCTCTACTGGCTGCCGATGCTGGCGGCCGGGGTCATGCTGCTCGGCGTTCTCTGGTGGCTGCTGGCCGTGCCGCTGGTCCTGAGCTATCCGCAGAGCAGTCATCGCTGGGAAGGAACGGGCCGCCGGCTGGCGATCGGCCTGCTGATTCTCCTGCCGGCCTGGCAGGGCCTGCTGCTGCTCAAACAGTGGCCGCTGGGCAATCAGCTGATTCTGGCGGTGATGGTGCTGGTCTGGGCCGCGGATATCGGCGCCTATTTCGTCGGCCGGGCCTTCGGCCGGCGCAAGCTGGCGCCGCAAGTCAGTCCCGGCAAGAGCTGGGAAGGGGTGGCTGGCGGCCTGCTGGCCTGCCTGCTGGTCGCCGTGGTTGTCGGGCTGGTCCGTGGCTGGTCGGCGGGCGAGTTCGCGCTGGCGCTCGCCGGCACCGTTCTGGTGGTGTTGATCTCGGTGGTCGGCGACCTGACCGAGAGCATGTTCAAGCGCCAGGCCGGTCTCAAGGACAGCAGCCATCTGCTGCCCGGGCATGGCGGTGTGCTGGATCGCATCGACAGCCTGACGGCAGCCATTCCGATGTTCGTCGTCATGCTCTGGATCGCCGGTTGGGGGGCATCTTGAATCCGCAACAGATAACCGTGCTGGGTGCCACCGGCTCCATCGGCCTGAGCACCCTGGACGTGATCGCCCGTCATCCCGAGCGTTACCGGGCCTTCGCGCTGACGGGATTCACCCGCCTGGACGAGCTGAAAGCTCTTTGCCTGCGCTTTCGTCCCCGTTATGCCGTGGTGCCCGAGTCGGGGGCGGCGCGGCGGCTTGAGGACGAGCTGCACGCTGCCGGTCTGGCTACCCGGGTATTGGCTGGCAGCGAAGGACTTTGCGAGGTGGCGGCCCATCCCGAGGTGGATGCGGTGATGGCGGCCATCGTCGGTGCTGCCGGATTGCGCCCCACGCTGGCGGCGGTAGAGGCGGGCAAGAAGGTCCTGCTGGCCAACAAGGAGGCGCTGGTGATGTCCGGCGCCCTGTTCATGCAGGCGGTGCGGCGCAGCGGCGCGCAGCTGCTACCGATCGACAGCGAGCACAATGCGATCTTTCAGTGCCTGCCCAGCGGCTACAGCCAGGGCCTGGCGGCGGTCGGGGTGCGGCGTATCCTGCTGACCGCCTCCGGCGGACCGTTCCGCGAAACCTCGGCGGCCGCGTTGGCCGAAGTGACGCCCGTGCAGGCCTGCGCCCATCCCAACTGGTCGATGGGGCGGAAGATTTCCGTGGATTCGGCCAGCATGATGAACAAGGGCCTGGAGCTGATCGAGGCCTGCTGGCTGTTCGATGCGCGTCCCGCGCAGGTCGAGGTGGTGGTCCATCCGCAGAGCGTGATCCATTCGCTGGTCGATTATGTCGATGGCTCGGTGCTGGCGCAGCTGGGCAATCCGGATATGCGCACGCCGATCGCCCACGCCCTGGCCTGGCCCGAACGCATCGATTCCGGGGTCGCCCCCTTGGATCTGTTCGCCATCGCCCGTCTGGACTTCCAGGCACCCGACGAATCGCGCTTTCCCTGCCTGCGTCTGGCCCGGCAGGCGGCCGAGGCCGGCGGCAGTGCGCCGGCCGTGCTCAACGCCGCCAATGAGGTGGCCGTGGCGGCCTTTCTCGACGGGCGTGTCCGCTTTCCGGAAATCGCGAGTATCATCGGGGAGGTCCTGCAGGGCGAGCCGGTCGTCACCATCGATGACCTCGAAGCAGTGCTGCTTGCCGATGGTCAGGCCCGTGCACGGGCCGAGGGCTGGCTGCGGCGTCACAATCGCTGAGCCAGGCCGGTGCCTGACGGGCCCGGCCGGCAGGATCCTTCCGTCGTGCCATGCCGGGGCTGGCCGGTCAGTAACAAAGGTGGCGTATCCTCGCGCGCGGGGATGCACGGGCGCGTAGCGAAGAGGCGAGCCTATCCCTTTCGCCCGGGCGGTGAGGCACGTTCGCCAACCTGTCCTGGCGCCCCTACACCGGGACTTGAGTCCGGCGGCTCGATCGTCGGATCCGGAGGAATGCAATGAGCGCTCTGTACATGATCATCGGCACCCTGGTAGCGCTCGGGGTGCTGGTCACCTTCCACGAGTTCGGCCATTTTTGGGTCGCCCGTCGTTGCGGCGTCAAGGTGCTGCGCTTTTCCATCGGTTTCGGCACGCCTCTGCTGCGCTGGCACGACCGCCAGGGCACCGAGTTCGTGATCGCCGCGGTTCCCCTGGGGGGCTATGTCAAGATGCTCGACGAGCGCGAGGGGGAGGTTCCCTCGGGGCTGCTCGAGCAGACCTTCAATCGTCAGGGCGTCGTCCGGCGCATCGCCATCGTTGCGGCCGGCCCGATTGCCAACTTTCTCCTGGCTTTGCTGTTCTTCTGGCTGCTGGCCTTGCTTGGCAGCCAGCAGCTGCGGCCGGTCATTGGCGCCGTGGAGGCGGGTAGTCCGGCGGCGGCTGCGGGGCTGCAGGCCGGAGAGGAGGTCCTTGCGGTGGACGGCGAGGAGACGGCCGGCTGGGCGGCGGTCAACCTGCAGATGGTGCGTCGCCTGGGCGAGAGCGGGACGCTCGAGATCACCGTGCGCGAGCCGGACTCCAGCGTGAATGCCCAGCGCCAAGTGGTTCTCAAGGACTGGCTGAAGGATGTCGAGGAGCCCGATCCGATTGCCAGTCTCGGGATTCGCCCGTGGCGTCCCGCCTTGGCCCCCGTCTTGGCCCAGCTGGACCCGAAGGGGCCGGCGCAGGCGGCCGGTCTGCAAGGCGGTGACCGCCTGCTGGCGCTCGACGGGCAGGCGCTGGACGACTGGCAGCAGGTGGTCGATCGGGTGCGTGCCCGCCCGGGGGCGCGAGTCATCTTCCTGATCGAGCGGGAGGGGCAGCGAATCGAGCTGCCGGTCGAGCTGGCGGGGCGCGGCGAAGGCGAGGCGCGCAGCGGCTATCTCGGGGCTGGCGTGGAGGCTGCCGAATGGCCTCCGGAAATGCTTCGTGAAGTCCGTCACGGTCCGCTGGAGGCGGTCGGTGAAGCCTTTCGGCGCACCTGGGGTATGAGCGTCCTGACTCTCGATTCCCTGAGGAAAATGCTCTTTGGCGAGCTCTCGGTAAAAAACTTGAGCGGGCCGATAACCATTGCTAAAGTGGCGGGCGCTTCAGCCCAGTCAGGGGTGGGAGACTTTCTGAATTTTCTCGCCTATCTGAGCATAAGCTTGGGGGTGCTCAATTTGCTGCCGATTCCGGTGCTCGATGGCGGCCATCTGCTTTTCTATTTCGTCGAGTGGGCCCGGGGGCGCCCCTTGTCGGAACGAGTCCAGGCTTGGGGAATGCAGATTGGTATCAGCCTTGTCGTTGGGGTCATGCTGCTGGCTCTGGTCAATGACTTGAGTCGCTTGTGACGCCTTGCCGAGTTTCGAAGCTGCCGCGTTTCGCGGCAGTTTCTTTATTGTCAGTTGAAAAAGAAAGGACTTCATGAAACGCCTGCTGCTGCCTGCGGTCCTCGCCGCCTTGATGACCGCCGAGGTTCACGCCGAGTCCTTCACCATCACCGATATCCGTGTCAATGGTCTGCAGAGGGTCTCCGCCGGTAGCGTGTTCAGTGCCCTGCCGCTCAACGTTGGCGATCAGGTAGATGATCGGCGTCTCGTGGAGGGTGCGCGTGCACTTTTCAAGACCGGTTTCTTTCAGGATATCCAGCTTGGCCATGATGGCAACATCCTTGTCATCACTGTAGTCGAGCGGCCTTCGATTTCCAGCATCGAGCTGGAAGGCAACAAGGCCATCAAGTCGGAAGACCTGCTGAACGGCCTGAAGCAGTCCGGCCTGGCCGAGGGCGAGATCTTCCAGCGGGCAACCCTGGAAGGGGTGCGCAACGAGCTGCAGCGCCAGTATGTCGCCCAAGGCCGCTATTCGGCCTCGATCGAGACCGAAGTCGTGCCGCAGCCGCGCAACCGGGTGGCCCTGAAGATCAAGATCAATGAAGGTTCGGTCGCCGCCATCCAGCACATCAATGTGGTGGGCAACACCGTCTTTCCGGACGAGACCCTGATCGGCCTGTTCGAACTGAAGACCACCAACCTGTTGTCCTTCTTCCGCAACGACGACAAGTATGCCCGCGAGAAGCTGTCCGGCGACCTGGAGCGCCTGCGCTCCTACTATCTGGATCGTGGCTACATCAACATGGATATCGCCTCCACCCAGGTATCCATCACGCCGGACAAGCGGCATGTCTACATCACCGTCAACATCGACGAGGGCGAGAAGTACAGCATCCGCGAAGTCAAGCTCACTGGTGACCTGAAGGTTCCGGAAGAGGAAATCGCGTCCCTGCTGCTGGTCAAGGAAGGCCAGGTGTTCTCCCGCAAGGTGATGACCAGCAGTTCCGAGCTGATCACCCGGCGCCTGGGCAACGAGGGCTATACCTTCGCCAACGTCAATGCCGTGCCCGAGCCCCACGACGAGGACAAGACGGTTTCCGTCACCTTCGTGGTCGATCCGGGCAAGCGGGCCTACGTCAACCGCATCAACTTTCGCGGCAACACCAAGACCGAGGACGAGGTGCTGCGTCGCGAGATGCGCCAGATGGAGGGCGGCTGGGCCTCGACCTACCTGATCGACCAGTCCAAGACCCGTCTCGAGCGGCTGGGCTTCTTCAAGGAGGTCAGCGTCCAGACACCGCAGGTGCCGGGCACCGACGACCAGGTGGATGTCAACTTCACCGTCGAGGAGCAGGCGTCCGGCTCCGTCACCGCCAGCGTCGGCTTTGCCCAGAATGCCGGTCTGGTCCTGGGCGGCTCGATCAGCCAGAACAACTTTCTCGGCAGCGGCAACAAGGTCACCATCGGCCTGACCCGCAGCGAGTACCAGACCAACTACAACTTCGGCTTCGTCGACCCCTACTGGACCGAGGACGGCATCAGCCTTGGCTACAATGTGTTCTTGAAGTCCACCGACTATGACGATCTGGAGGTGGACTACTCCAGCTACTCGGTGGACAGCTTCGGCACCGGCGTCAACATCGGCTATCCGATCAGCGAAACCTCGCGTCTGAGCTTCGGTCTTACCGCCCAGCAGGACAGCATCGATACCGGCACCTTTACGGTCGACGAGATCTTCGAGTTCCTCGACGAGGAAGGTGACGACTACCTGAACCTCAAGGCCTCGGCCGGCTGGTCCGAGTCGACCCTGAATCGCGGGGTAATGCCCACGCGCGGCACCTCCCAGAGCCTGGTATTCGAAACCACGCTGCCCGGCAGCGATCTGTCATTTTACAAGATCGATTACAATGCCCAGATGTTCAAGGCGTTGACGGACGATTACACCCTGCGTTTCCATACCAAGCTGGGGTATGGAGACAGCTTTGGTTCCACCACGAAAATGCCCTTCTACGAGCACTACTATGCCGGCGGTTTTTCTTCCATCCGCGGCTTCAAGGACAACACGCTGGGCGCGCGCAGTACGCCGAGCCGGGGCGAGGCGGTGACCGGCAACGAGGGGACCGAGGAGGATTCGGATCAGGACGAACAGCCGTTCGGCGGCAACGTGCTGATGCTCGGCGGGGTCGAGATGATGTTTCCGATGCCGTTCGTCAAGGACCAGCGCTCGCTGCGCACCTCCCTGTTCTGGGATGTGGGCAACGTGTTCGATACCAACTGCAGTTCCTCACAGAAGGAGCGCAACGACGAAAGTTGCGATATCGACTTCAGCAACATGGCCAGCTCCATCGGGCTGGGCGTGACCTGGGTTAGCGGCTTCGGCCCGCTGAGCTTCAGTCTGGCCGTGCCGGTCATGAAGCCCGACGACGCCGAAACCCAGGTGTTCCAGTTCTCAATGGGTCAGAGCTTCTAACGGGCCCGGCCCTCATCACGTAAATGCTGCAAAGCGGGAGTTCATCGTGCGCAAGCTGACTCAATGGGTTTTATTAAGTGCTGCCCTTCTGGCAACACCGGCCTTCGCGGAAATGAAGATTGCCGTGCTCAATTATCAGATGGCCCTGCTCGAGTCCGATGCGGCGAAGAAGTATGCTGTGGATGCGGAGAAGAAATTCGGTCCGCAGCTGAACAAGCTGAAGACCCTCGAGAGCGACGCCAAGCGCATCCAGGATCGGCTGGTGAAGGAGGGCGAGAGGATGCAGACCGCCGAGCGCGAGCGTCTCGAGCTCGAGTTCAAGCAGAAGGCCCGCGACTTCCAGTTCCAGTCCAAGGAGCTGAACGAGGCCAAGGCGGTTGCCGACCGCGAGATGCTCAAGCAGCTCAAGCCGAAGCTGGATCAGGCCGTCGAGGAGGTCATCAAGAAGGGAAGCTACGATCTGGTGCTCGAGCAGGGCTCGGTGGTTGAGGTCAAGCCTCAATATGAGATCACTCGCCAGGTCATCGAGCGCATGAACCAGATGCGCTGATGATGAGCATGCCCGCATTCACTCTCGGCGAGCTGGCTGAGCGCCTTGGCGCTACGCTGCGTGGTGCCGCGGACAGAACCGTTCGCGGGCTTGCCACCCTTGAGGAGGCCGGCCCCGAGCAACTGAGCTTTCTCGCCAACCCCAAATACCGCAAATATCTGGAGAGTACCCGCGCCGGAGCCCTGCTGCTGACCCCGGCGGACGCCGAGTTCTATGCGGGGGATGCCCTGTTGCTGGCCAATCCCTATCTGGCCTATGCCCAGTTGTCGCACCTGTTCGATCCGAAGCCTGTCGCGCCTGCCGGAGTGCATGCCACTGCCCTGGTCGCGCCGGATGCCAGCGTCCATCCGAGCGCCAGCGTCGGCGCCTATGCGGTGATCGAGGCTGGGGCGCGGATCGAGGCGGGGGTCACGGTCGGTGCGCACTGTTTCATCGGTGCCCGCAGCGTGATCGCTGAGGGTGGCTGGCTGGCCCCGCGGGTAACGCTCTACCATGACGTGCGGATCGGTCGGCGGGTGGTCATCCAGTCCGGCGCGGTGATCGGCGGCGAGGGTTTCGGTTTCGCCAACGAAAAGGGTGTCTGGCGCAAGATCGCTCAGATCGGCGGGGTGACCATCGGCGACGACGTGGAAATTGGCGCCAATACCACCATCGACCGCGGTGCGCTGGCCGATACCCTGATCGGCAACGGCGTCAAACTGGATAATCAAATCATGATCGCGCACAACGTGCAGATCGGCGATCACACCGCCATGGCCGGCTGCGTCGGCATTTCCGGCAGTACCAAGATCGGCAGGCACTGCATGATCGCCGGCGGCGTTGGCATGGTGGGGCATATCGAGGTGTGCGACGGGGTGTTCGTCACCGGGATGACCATGGTCACCCGCTCGATTCACGAGCCGGGCGCCTACTCTTCCGGCACGGCGATGCAGCCTGCTGCCGAATGGAAGAAGAGTGCTGCCCGCATCCGCCAGCTGGACGATCTGGCGCGGCGCCTGCAGCAGATGGAAAAGCGCTTGGCGACCGTGACCTCCGACGGAGATGCTACATCAGAGGCTGACCCACTTTGATGTGCGTCCCCAATCTTACTTACAGGCTTTCCTGGAAATGATGGACATTAACGAGATTCGCGAATACCTGCCGCACCGCTATCCTTTCCTTCTGGTTGATCGGGTGGTGGACCTTGATGTTGAAGGCCAGCGCATTCGCGCCTACAAGAATGTCAGCATCAACGAGCCGTTCTTCAATGGCCACTTTCCCCAGCACCCGATCATGCCGGGTGTGCTGATCATCGAGGCGATGGCCCAGGCCGCCGGTATCCTGGGCTTCAAGATGCTGGACGTGAAGCCCGCCGACGGCACGATCTACTACTTCGTCGGCTCGGACAAGATGCGCTTCCGGCAGCCGGTAATGCCGGGCGATCAGCTGATTCTCGAAGCCAGGTTCCTCAGCGCCAAGCGCAGTATCTGGAAGTTCGAGTGCCAGGCCAGGGTAGACGACAAGCAGGTCTGTTCGGGCGAAATCATCTGTGCGGAACGTAAGCTATGAGTTTGATCGATCCTCGCGCCATCATCGACCCGACCGCCACCTTGGCGCCCGACGTACGTATCGGTCCTTGGACTCTGATCGGGCCGAACGTGCACATCGGCGAAGGCACCGAGATCGGTCCCCATGTGATCGTCAAGGGGCCGACTTGGATCGGCCGGCACAACAAAATCTTCCAGTTCTCCACCATCGGCGAGGATACCCCAGACCTGAAATACAAGGGTGAGCCGACCCGGCTGGTGATCGGCGACCACAACGTGATCCGCGAAGGGGTCACCATCCATCGCGGCACTGTCCAGGACCGTTCGGAAACCACCATCGCTGACCACAACCTGATCATGGCCTATGTGCACATCGGCCATGACAGCGTGGTGGGCAGTCACTGCATCCTCATCAACAACGCCTCCCTGGCCGGTCACGTGCATGTGGGCGACTGGGCGATCCTCTCCGGCTATACCCTGATCCACCAGCATTGCCAGATCGGTGCGCACAGCTTTGTCGGCATGGGCAGCGGCGTGTCCAAGGATGTGCCGGCCTTCGTCACCGTCCTCGGCAGCCCGGCCCAGGCCCGCAGCATGAACTTCGAGGGCATGCGCCGGCGCGGCTTCAGCTCGGAGGTCATGAATGCGCTGCGCCGGGCCTACAAGGTCGTCTATCGCCAGGGGCTGACCGTGGAGCAGGCGCTGGTGGAGCTCGAGGAGGCGGCCAGGCAGTTCCCCGAGGTCGCGATCTTCCGCGACTCCGTGCGTGCGTCCACCCGCGGGATCACCCGCTGAGATGGCTTGCGTCATGCGCGTGGCCCTGGTGGCCGGCGAGGCCTCGGGCGACATCCTTGGCGCCAGCCTGATGCAGGCCCTGAAGGCGGCCCGCCCTGATATCGAGTTCATCGGCGTCGGCGGCCCGCGCATGCAGGCCGAGGGGCTGCAGTCGTATTTCCCCATGGAGCGTCTGGCGGTCATGGGCTTGTTCGAGGTGCTCGGCCGTCTCCCCGAGCTGCTGCTGCGCCGCCGGCGGCTGATTCGCAGCCTGCTCGAAGCCCGTCCCGACGTGTACATTGGCATCGATGCGCCGGATTTCAATCTGGGCGTCGAACTCCGCTTGCGCCGTGCCGGCATTCGTACCGTGCACTATGTCAGTCCGTCGGTGTGGGCCTGGCGGCAGAAACGCGTGCTGAAGATCCGCCAGGCCTGCGACTTGATGCTCACCCTGTTTCCCTTCGAGGCGCAGTTCTACGAGGCACAGGACGTGCCGGTACGTTTCGTCGGCCATCCGCTGGCCGATCAGGTGCCCCTGCAGACCGATCGCGACGCCGCCCGCGCCGCTCTGGATCTGACCGCCGGGGAGACCATCGTCGCCCTGATGCCGGGCAGCCGCGGTGGCGAGCTGGCTCGTCTCGGCCCGCTGTTTCTCGAGGCTGCCGAGCGCCTGCTGGCGCTGCACGCCGGAGCGCTGCGCTTCGTGGTGCCCTGCGCCAGTTCCGAACGGCGCCGGCAGCTCGAGGAGATGCTCAGCCATACCCGTCGCGACCTGCCGGTGATGCTGCTCGACGGCCGCTCCCACGAGGCACTGGCGGCCTGCGATGCGGTGCTCATCGCTTCCGGTACCGCGACCCTGGAGGCTCTGCTGTACAAGCGGCCGATGGTGGTGGCCTATCGCCTGGCGCCGCTGACCTACAAGGTTGCGAGACACCTGGTGAAGACGCCGTTCTTCTCCCTGCCCAATCTGCTCGCCGGCCGGGCGCTGGTGCCCGAGCTGCTGCAGGAGCGCGCGACCCCCGAGGCGCTGGCCGAGGCGCTGATGCCGTTGCTGGAGATAGGTCGGGAGCAGGCCGAGTGCTTCGACGCCATCCATCGCTCGCTGCGCCGGGACGCCTCGCACCAGGCGGCCGAGTCGGTGCTCGAGCTGGCGGAGCGCGCCTGATGCAGCTGGGGCTGGACTTCGGCCGGGTCGAGGCGCTGGTCGCCGGTGTCGACGAAGTCGGTCGCGGCCCGCTCTGCGGGGCGGTGGTCACTGCTGCGGTGATCCTTGATCCGGCGCGGCCGATCATGGGGCTGAACGACTCGAAGAAGCTTTCCGAAGCCCGTCGCGAGGCGCTGTTCGAGGAAATCCGCGAGAAGGCGCTGGCCTGGTGCATCGCCCGTGCCGAGGTGGAGGAGATCGACCGGCTGAACATCCTCCAGGCGACCCTGCTGGCCATGCAGCGTGCCGTGGAGGGGCTCGCCGTGACGCCCCGTCTGGCGCTGATCGACGGCAACCGCTGTCCGAAGCTGGCGGTGCCCTGCGCGCCGGTAATCAAGGGTGACGCCCAGGTGCCGGCCATCGCCGCGGCCTCGATCCTCGCCAAGGTTGCCCGGGATCGGGAAATGCTCGCGCTGGATGCCCTCTATCCGGGCTATGGACTGGCCAGGCACAAGGGCTATCCCACGGCTATGCACCTGGAGGCCCTGGCCCGTCTGGGGCCGAGCGCCATCCATCGGCGCTCCTTCGCGCCGGTGCGCGAGCGGCTCGAGGCCGCTTTCCGTTCCGGTGTCCTGCCCGACACGCTGCCCTCCTGAGCGAGCGCTCGCCGCGAACAGTTGCCGCCAGGGCGGTTATAATCCCGCCTCTGCCGTTTCCCTGTCAGTCAAGGTCTGCCATGTCCGTTTCCTTCGTCCACCTGCGCGTGCACACCGAGTTTTCCCTGGTCGACGGCCTGGTACGGGTCAAGCCGCTGATCAAGGCGGTGGCCGGGGCAGGCATGCCGGCGGTGGCAGTCACCGACCAGAGCAACATGTGCTCGCTGGTGAAGTTCTACAAGGCCGCCATGAGCGGCGGGGTCAAGCCGATCTGCGGCGCCGATCTCTGGCTGGCCAGCCCCGAGGCCGACGGCCCGCTGTCGCGCCTGACCCTGCTGGCGATGGATGCCAGGGGTTACCGCAACCTCACCGAGCTGGTCTCCCGGGGCTGGGCCGAGGGCCAGCACGGCGATGGTCTGGTGATCGTCCAGCGCGACTGGGTGAAGGAGGCTGCCGAGGGGCTGATCGCGTTGTCCGGGGCGCGGGAAGGGGAGATCGGCCTGGCGCTGCTCAACGGCCACGTCGACGAGGCGGCGGCGCTGCTCGAGGAGTGGCTGGTGGTGTTCCCCGAGCGTTTCTATCTGGAAGTGCAGCGCACCGGCCGGGTTGGCGACGAGGAGTACCTGCATGCGGTCGTCGAGCTGGCGTCGCGCTGCGATGCCCCGCTGGTGGCCACCAATGACGTGCGCTTTCTCAAGCAGGAGGACTTCGAGGCCCACGAGACCCGCGTCTGCATCGGCGAGGGGCGCGTCCTCGGCGATCCGCGACGGCCGCGCAACTACTCCGACCAGCAGTACCTGAAGACGCCGGCGGAAATGTGGGAGCTGTTTTCCGACCTGCCCGAGGCGCTGGAAAACAGCGTGGAGATCGCCCGACGCTGCAATATCGAGGTGCGCCTGGGCAAGCACTTCTTGCCCAATTTCCCGGTACCGGAAGGCATGACCATCGGCGACTACCTGCGTCAGGTGTCCTTCGAGGGGCTGGAGGAGCGTCTGGAGGTGCTGCTGCCAAAGGACACGCCCGACTACGAGGAGAGGCACCAGGTCTACGTCGATCGCCTGGAGTTCGAGCTGGGCACCATCATCCAGATGGGCTTTCCCGGCTACTTCCTGATCGTGATGGACTTCATCAAGTGGGCGAAGAACAACGGCGTGCCGGTCGGCCCCGGCCGCGGTTCCGGCGCCGGTTCGCTGGTGGCTTACGTGCTGAAGATCACCGATCTCGACCCGCTGGCCTACGACCTGCTGTTCGAGCGTTTCCTCAACCCCGAGCGGGTCTCCATGCCCGACTTCGACGTCGACTTCTGCATGGACGGCCGCGACCGGGTCATCGACTACGTGGCGGAAACCTACGGGCGCAACGCGGTGAGCCAGATCATCACCTTCGGCTCGATGGCGGCCAAGGCGGTGGTGCGCGACGTGGCGCGGGTGCAGGGCAAGTCCTACGGCCTGGCCGACCGCCTGTCGAAGATGATCCCCTTCGAGGTCGGCATGACCCTGGAGAAGGCCTACGAGCAGGAGGAGATGCTCCGCGAATTCCTCAGGAGCGACGAGGAGGCCCAGGAGATCTGGGACATGGCCCTCAAGCTGGAGGGCATCACCCGCGGCACCGGCAAGCACGCCGGTGGCGTGGTGATCGCGCCGACCAAGCTCACCGACTTCGCCCCCATCGCCTGCGACGAGGATGGCGGCGGCCTGGTGACCCAGTTCGACAAGGACGACGTGGAAGCCGCCGGCCTGGTCAAGTTCGACTTCCTCGGCCTGCGCACCCTGACCATCATCAAGTGGGCGATGGAGACCATCAACCGCGAACAGGCCAAGAAAGGCCTGGAGCCGGTGAACATCGACTTCATCCCGCTGGACGACAAGGCGACCTACGCGCTCCTGCAGAGGGCCGAGACCACCGCGGTATTCCAGTTGGAATCGCGCGGCATGAAGGAGCTGATCAAGAAGCTCAAGCCCGACAACATCGAAGACATGATCGCGTTGGTGGCGCTGTTCCGTCCGGGCCCTCTGCAGTCGGGCATGGTGGACGACTTCATCAACCGCAAGCACGGGCGTGCGGAGATTTCCTACCCGCACTCCGATTACCAATACGCAGGCCTCGAGCCGGTTCTGAAGCCCACCTACGGCATTATCCTGTATCAGGAGCAGGTGATGCAGATTGCCCAGGTGATGGCCGGCTACACCCTGGGCGGCGCCGACATGCTGCGCCGCGCCATGGGCAAGAAGAAGCCCGAGGAAATGGCCAAGCAGCGCGGCGGCTTCATCGAGGGCTGCGCCAATAATGGTATCGATGGGGATCTGGCGGGCAACATCTTCGATCTGGTGGAAAAGTTTGCCGGTTATGGTTTCAACAAGTCGCACTCGGCCGCCTACGGCCTGGTCTCCTACCAGACCGCCTGGCTGAAGACCCACTACCCAGCGCCCTTCATGGCGGCGGTGCTTTCCGCGGACATGCACAACACCGACAAGGTGGTGACCCTGATCGAGGAGTGTCGCAGCATGAAGCTGCGCCTCGTCGCGCCGGACGTGAACAACTCCGAGTTCATGTTCACCGTCGACGACGAGGGGCGCATCGTCTACGGCCTGGGGGCGATCAAGGGGGTCGGCGAGGGGCCGGTCGAGGCCATCGTCGAGTGCCGGGGGGACGGTGGCCCGTTCAAGGACCTTTTCGACTTCTGTGCGCGGGTCGATCTCAAGCGGATCAACAAGCGCACCCTCGAGGCGCTGATCCGCGGCGGCGCTCTGGACCGCCTGGGGCCGTACTTCTCCGACGAGCCCAAGGCCTACCAGGCGAGCATCGACCGCAACCGGGCGGTCCTGTTGGCCGCCGTGGAGGAGGCCGTGCAGGCTGCCGAGCAGACCGCGCGCAGTGCCGACAGCGGCCATCTGGACCTGTTCGGCGGGCTGTTCGCCGAGCCCGAGGCGGACGTCTACGCCCACCATCGCAACGCCCGCGAACTATCACTCAAGGAACGCCTGAAGGGCGAGAAGGACACCCTCGGCCTGTACCTGACCGGTCACCCGATCGACGAGTACGAGAGCGAGATCCGCCGCTTCGCCCGCCAGCGCATCGTCGAACTGCGCCCGGCGCGGGATACCCAGACCGTCGCCGGACTGATCGTCAACCTGCGGGTGATGAGGAACAAGAAGGGCGACAAGATGGGTTTCATCACCCTCGACGACCGTTCCGCGCGGATCGAGGCTTCGCTGTTCGCCGATGCCTTCGCCAGCGCCCAGGCGCTGTTGCAGACCGACGCCCTGGTGGTGGTGGAGGGCGAGGTCAGCAACGACGACTTTTCCGGTGGCCTGCGCCTGCGCGCCAAGCGGGTGATGAGCCTGGAGGAGGCGCGCACCGGGCTGGCCGAGAGCCTGCGTCTGCAGGTCGCCAGCGAGGCGCTGGGCGGCGACCGCCTGCGCTGGCTGGCGGAACTCTGCAGACGCCATCGCGGCGCCTGTCCGATCACCCTGGACTACAGCGGGCGCGAGGCGCGCGCCCTGCTGCAGTTCGGCGAGGCGTGGCGGATCGATCCGGCGGACAGCCTGATCCAGGCGCTGCGTGACCAGTTCGGCAAGGACAACGTCTTTCTGCACTACCGCTGAGACGAACGCCGGCGGAATCAGCGTGCGCGAGGATCGTTCCGGACTGCTCCGATCCTCGACGCCAGGTGCCCGATCCCGTAAGGTTGGGGCGCCAAACGGAACAGCAAACGGCCGCCTGGCCGTCGACTCAAGACGGAAACTTATGAACCCGAATTTTCTGGATTTCGAACAGCCGATTGCCGACCTGCAAGCCAAGATCGAAGAACTGCGTCTGGTCGGCGATGACAATGCGCTGAACATCAGCGACGAGATTTCCCGCCTCCAGGACAAGAGCCATGCGCTCACCGCGAGCATCTTCGGCAACCTGACCAGTTGGCAGATCGCCCAGCTGGCGCGGCATCCGCGGCGCCCTTACACCCTCGACTATCTCGAGCACATTTTCACCGAGTTCGAAGAGTTGCACGGCGACCGCCACTTCACCGACGACGCCGCCATCGTCGGTGGCGTGGCACGTCTGGACGGCGAGCCGGTGATGGTCATCGGTCATCAGAAGGGCCGCGACGTGCGCGAGAAGGTCCGCCGCAACTTCGGCATGCCGCGTCCCGAAGGCTACCGCAAGGCCTGCCGCCTGATGGAGATGGCCGAGCGCTTCAAGCTGCCGATCCTGACCTTCATCGACACTCCCGGCGCCTATCCTGGCATCGACGCCGAGGAGCGCAACCAGAGCGAGGCCATCGCCTGGAACCTGCGGGTGATGGCGCGCCTGAAGACGCCGATCATCGCCACGGTGATCGGCGAGGGTGGCTCCGGCGGCGCGCTGGCGATCGGCGTCTGCGACCGTCTGAACATGCTGCAGTACTCGACCTACGCGGTGATTTCGCCGGAAGGCTGCGCCTCGATCCTCTGGCGTACCGCCGAGAAGGCTGCCGATGCCGCCGAGGCGATGGGCATTACCGCCGCGCGCCTGCGGGATCTCGGCATCGTCGACGAGGTGATCGGCGAACCCCTGGGTGGCGCTCACCGCGATCCGGCCGCCACCGCCGAGGGCATCCGGCAGCAGCTGCTGGCCCAGCTGGAGGTCCTGCGCGGCCTGGATAGCGACACGCTGCTCGAGCAGCGCTACGAGCGTCTGATGAGCTACGGCAGGGTCTGATGGGCGATGACCGGCGGAACCGCGTGGGCGTGCCTGGCCCGTTTGGGATCTGTCGGTCGGCTGCTGTGCCGCGCGGTGGCTTCCGGTCCACCGCGCTGACGCTTGCGTGATTTTCCTTGCATGACCCTGGAGTCTCGCCTGCTCGCCGTCCTGGCTCCCTGGCGCGACACGCCGGGCTGGCGCCTGGCCTTTTCCGGCGGGCTGGACTCCACCGTCCTCCTGCACCTGCTGGTCCGGCTCGGCCGGCGGCACCGCTTGCCGCCGCTGACCGCCCTGCATGTACATCATGGTCTGCAGCGCGTGGCCGATGACTGGCCGGAGCATTGCCGGCAGGTCTGCGCGCGGCTGGGGGTTCCCCTGCAGGTTCTCCGGGTTCGTGTCGAGGCGGGCGCCAGCCTCGAGTGCGCCGCCCGCGAGGCGCGCTACCGGGCCTTTGCCGAACTCTTGGGGGAGGGCGAGTTGCTGTTGACGGCGCAGCACCAGGACGATCAGGCGGAAACCCTGCTGTTCCGCCTGCTGCGCGGGGCCGGGGTGCGCGGTCTGGCGGCCATGCCGGACATGCGTCCGCTCGGTCGTGGCCGGCTGCTGCGGCCCCTGCTGGAGGTTTCCCGCGGCGAGCTGGAGCGCTATGCCGTCGCGCAGGGGTTGCGGTGGGTCGAGGACCCCTCCAACCGCGATCAGCACTTTTCCCGCAACTTTCTGCGTCACCGGGTGCTGCCGCTGCTTGCCGAGCGCTGGCCGCAGGCCACGCGGAGCATGGCTCGCAGCGCCGCGCACATGGCCGAGGCCCGGGAACTGCTGGACGATCTGGCACGGCTGGACCTGGCCGTCGCCGGGGATGAAGGCGATTTTTCCTGGCTCGGGCTGCCGTCGCTGGCTCTGGCGCCGCTGCTTGGACTGTCCCCGGCGCGCCAGCGCAATGCCCTGCGCCACTGGCTGGAGCCCTTCACACTCCTGCCGGATACCGGCCACTGGGCGGGCTGGGAGGCGCTATGCAAGGCGGCGCCGGAGGCGGCACCGGTCTGGCGCCTGGCCCGGGGCGAGGTGCAGCGGGGTGCCGGGCGGATCTGGTGGCTCGCCGGCGACTGGCTGCAGCCGCCCGTCGGGCCGCTGTCCTGGACCGAACCGACAGAGCCGCTGGCGCTGCCGGGCAACGGCTGCCTGCAGCTGCAGGGCCGGGGGCCGGGCGGTCCTCTCGAGGTGCGCTACCGGCAGGGCGGCGAGGTGCTGGCCGTGGCGGGGCGCGGCCATCGTGACCTCAAGCGCCTGCTCAACGAGTGCGGCCTGCCGGGCTTCGTCCGTGGCCGTCTGCCGCTGCTCTATCGCGGTGCCGAGCTGCTTGCAGTGGCCGCGCTGCCCGGCCTCGACGGACCGCCCGACGGGAGCTGGAGTCTGTTGTGGAGGCCGCCGGAAAATGTCGAAAATTTGAGCTGAAAAACCCTTTCCGGTAGACTACGCTCCCGTCTTACATCGCCACTGCGGGCTCCAGCCAGGGAACCCGCAGTGTCTTGCTGTTGTCGCACAGTGCGCAATCGCTCCTTCGCTTCCCCGGCGGCGCCGGCCGCTTAAACGCAGACTTCTAGGGTTATTCATGACGCGCTACATCTTCGTCACGGGCGGTGTTGTTTCTTCATTGGGGAAAGGCATCGCATCGGCATCCTTGGCGGCTATCCTGGAGGCGCGGGGGCTGAAGGTCACCCTGCTCAAACTGGATCCCTACATCAACGTCGATCCGGGCACCATGAGCCCCTTCCAGCACGGCGAGGTGTTCGTCACCCAAGATGGAGCCGAGACCGACCTCGACCTGGGTCACTACGAGCGCTTCGTGCGCACCACCATGACCCGCAACAACAACTTCACCACCGGTCGTGTCTACGAGGAGGTGCTGCGCAAGGAGCGCCGCGGCGACTACCTGGGCGCGACCATCCAGGTCATTCCGCACATCACCGACGAGATCAAGCGGCGCATCATCAAGGGTGCCGGTGATGCCGACGTGGCCATGGTGGAGATCGGCGGCACCGTCGGCGACATCGAGTCCCAGCCATTCCTCGAGGCGATCCGCCAGTTGCGCCTGGAAGTGGGCGCCAAGCGTGCGATGCTGATCCACCTGACTCTGGTGCCCTACATCGCCACCGCCGGCGAGACCAAGACCAAGCCGACCCAGCACTCGGTGAAGGAGCTGCGCTCCATCGGCCTGCAGCCGGATGTGCTGATCTGCCGCTCCGACCACCCGATCGACATCTCCTCGCGGCGCAAGATCGCGCTCTTCACCAACGTGGAGGAGCGCGCGGTGATCGCCCTGGAAGACGTCGACACCATCTACAAGATCCCTTCGGTGCTGCATGCCCAGGGCCTCGACGACATCGTCGTCGAGCGCTTCGGTCTGGAATGCAAGGGTGCCGACCTCTCCGAATGGGAGCGCGTGGTCGATGCCAAGCTGCATCCGGAGAAGGAAGTCACCATCGCCATGGTCGGCAAGTACATGGAGCTGCTGGATGCCTACAAGTCGCTGATCGAGGCCATGGGGCATGCCGGCATCCAGACCCGCACTCGCGTCAACCTGCGCTACATCGACTCGGAAGACATCGAGAACCAGGGCACTGCGCTGCTGGAAGGCGCCGACGCCATCCTGGTGCCGGGCGGCTTCGGCCTGCGCGGGGTGGAGGGCAAGGTCGCCGCGGTCAGGTATGCCCGCGAGAACCGGATCCCCTACCTGGGCATCTGCCTCGGCATGCAGGTGGCGGTGATCGAGTACGCCCGCAACGTGCTGGGCTGGGCGGATGCCAACTCCACGGAATTCGACAAGTCTTCCGGCCATCCGGTGGTCGGCCTGATCACCGAATGGCAGGACGCCACCGGCGCCACCGAAACCCGCACCGAGTCCTCCGACCTGGGCGGCACCATGCGTCTCGGTGCCCAGGACTGCCAGCTGGAGGGTGGCTCCCAGGTACGCCAGTGCTACGGCCGGGATGTGATCGTCGAGCGTCACCGCCATCGCTACGAAGTCAACAACAACCTGTTGTCGCAGCTGACTGGGGCTGGCCTCAAGGTCACCGGCCGCTCCGGCGACGGCGCGCTGGTGGAGGTGATCGAGGTGGCCGACCATCCCTGGTTCGTTGCCTGCCAGTTCCACCCGGAATTCACCTCGACTCCGCGCGACGGCCATCCGCTGTTCAGCGGCTTCGTCAACGCCGCGCTCGCGCAGAAAGCCCGGAAGGCCTGAACCATGACCCAGAAGACCATTCGAGTCGGCACTATCGAGATCGCCAACGACAAGCCCATGGTGCTGTTCGGCGGGATGAACGTGCTGGAGTCGCGCGACCTGGCGCTGAAGGTCTGCGAGGAATACGTGCGGGTCACCGAGAAGCTCGGCATCCCCTACGTGTTCAAGGCCAGCTTCGACAAGGCCAATCGCTCCTCGATCACCTCCTACCGCGGCCCTGGCCTCGAAGAGGGCATGAGGATCTTCGAGGAGGTGAAGAAGACCTTCGGCGTGCCAGTGCTCACCGACGTTCACGAGCCGCATCAGGCGGCGCCGGTGGCGGAAGTCTGCGACATCCTCCAACTGCCGGCCTTCCTCTCCCGGCAGACCGACCTGGTGGTCGCCATGGCGAAAACCGGTGCGGTGATCAACATCAAGAAGGCCCAGTTCCTCGCCCCGCAGGAGATGAAGCACATCCTCGCGAAGTGCGAGGAGGCCGGCAACGACCAACTGATCCTCTGCGAGCGCGGCACCTCCTTCGGCTACAACAACCTGGTGGTCGACATGCTCGGCTTCGGCATCATGAAGCAGTTCGAGTACCCGGTGTTCTTCGACGTGACCCACGCCCTGCAGATGCCGGGCGGGCGCGCCGACTCCGCCGGCGGCCGCCGCGCCCAGGTCACCGACCTGGCCAAGGCTGGTATCAGCCAGGGGCTGGCCGGACTGTTCCTCGAGGCCCATCCGGACCCCGACAACGCCAGGTGCGACGGCCCCTGCGCCCTGCGTCTGGATAAGCTCGAGCCCTTCCTCGCCCAGCTCAAGCAGCTGGACGATCTGGTCAAGAAATTCCCGCCAATCGAAACTGCTTGAACCCTGTCGCTTGCAGCTATCTATGGAGTGTTGAACAACAATGGCAAAGATCGTCGACATCAAGGGACGCGAAGTGCTCGATTCCCGTGGCAACCCCACCGTGGAAGCCGACGTGATTCTCGACAATGGCATCATCGGCAGTGCCTGTGCCCCATCCGGTGCCTCCACCGGCTCCCGCGAGGCGCTGGAGCTGCGTGACGGTGACAAGGCGCGCTATCTGGGCAAGGGCGTGCTGAAGGCCGTGGCCAACGTCAACGGTCCCATCCGCGACCTGCTGCTGGGCAAGGATCCGGCCGACCAGAAGGCGCTGGACCAGGCGATGATCGAGCTGGACGGCACCGAGAACAAGGCCAGCCTGGGCGCCAACGCGATCCTCGCCGTGTCTCTGGCCGCCGCCAAGGCCGCCGCCAAGGACAAGGGCGTGCCGCTCTATGCGCACATCGCCGACCTGAACGGCACCCCGGGCGTCTACTCCATGCCGGTGCCGATGATGAACATCATCAACGGCGGCGAACATGCCGACAACAACGTCGACATCCAGGAGTTCATGGTGCAGCCGGTCGGCGCCAAGAGCTTCGCCGACGCGCTGCGCATGGGCGCCGAGATCTTCCACAACCTGAAGGCCGTGCTGAAGGCTCGTGGCCTCAACACCGCCGTGGGTGACGAAGGCGGCTTCGCGCCGAACCTGGCTTCCAACGAGGATGCCCTGGCCGCCATTGCCGAGGCCGTCGAGAAGGCCGGCTACCAGCTGGGCACTGACGTGACCCTGGCCCTGGACTGCGCTTCCAGCGAGTTCTACAAGGATGGCAAGTACGATCTGGCCGGCGAAGGCAAGGTATTCGACGCCGCCGGTTTTGCCGACTACCTGGCCGGGCTGACCCAGCGCTACCCGATCATCTCCATCGAGGATGGCATGGACGAGTCCGACTGGGCGGGCTGGAAGAGCCTGACCGAGAAGATCGGCGAGAAGGTGCAGCTGGTCGGCGACGATCTGTTCGTCACCAACACCAAGATCCTCAAAGAGGGCATCGAGAAGGGCATCGGCAACTCGATCCTGATCAAGTTCAACCAGATCGGCTCGCTGACCGAAACCCTGGAAGCCATCCAGATGGCCAAGGCTGCCGGCTACACCGCGGTGATCTCCCACCGCAGCGGCGAAACCGAAGACAGCACCATCGCCGACCTGGCCGTGGGCACCGCCGCCGGGCAGATCAAGACCGGCTCGCTGTGCCGCTCCGACCGCGTATCCAAGTACAACCAGCTGCTGCGCATCGAGGAGCAACTGGGCGCCAAGGCTCCGTACAAGGGCCGTGCCGAGTTCCGCGGCTGATCGCGGTATGCTTTGAAAAAGGGGCGGCGCAAGCTGCCCCTTTTCGTATGGAGCAAGTCCATGGACAGAGCGCTGGCGAGGCGCCTTGCCTTAGAGTGGAATATCCACATGTCATTCCTGCGTAGTCACTACTGGCTTTTCGTCGTGCTGGGCCTGCTGCTGGGCGGTCTGCAGTATCGCCTGTGGGTGGGCGATGGCAGCCTGGCGCAGGTGACCGATCTGAAGCGGCAGATCTCCGAGCAGCAGCGTGAGAACGAGCGCCTGCACGAGCGCAACCGGATTCTCGAGGCCGAGGTGCGCGAGCTGAAGAAGGGGATGGAAACCGTCGAGGAGCGCGCCCGGCATGAGCTCGGCATGGTCAAAGAAGGCGAAACCCTCTATCAGCTGACCAAATGAACGTTTCCGAGCTGCCATTCTTCTGGGCCGTGATCCCGGCGGCCGGCATCGGCAGCCGCATGCGCGCCGATCGCCCCAAGCAATATCTGTTGCTCGGCGGCAGAACCATCCTGGAACATACCCTCGACTGCTTCCTCGGCCACCCCCGCCTGAAGGGGCTGGCGATCAGCCTGGCGGCAGACGATCCCTACTGGCCGCTGCTGCCCTGTGCGGGCGACGGGCGCATTCTGCGAGCCGCCGGCGGCGGCGAACGGGCCGATTCGGTGTTCAATGCCCTGCAGCTGCTCGCCGGACAAGGCGCGGAGGCGTCCGACTGGGTGCTGGTGCACGACGCCGCGCGCCCGAACCTGGCCCGCGCCGATCTGGACCGGCTGCTCGCCGAACTGGCCGACGATCCGGTGGGCGGACTGCTGGCGGTGCCGGCGCGGGACACCCTGAAACGCGCCGATGCCGATGGCCGGGTGCGTCAGACCGTGGACCGCTCGGTGATCTGGCAGGCCTACACGCCGCAGATGTTCCGCCTCGGCGCGTTGTACCAGGCGCTGGGCGATGCGCTGCAGGCGGGCGTGGCGATCACCGACGAGTCCTCCGCGATGGAGTGGGCCGGACAGGCGCCGCGGCTGATCGAGGGGCGTGCGGACAACCTGAAGATCACCCGTCCTGAGGATCTGGAGTGGCTGGCCCGGCGCTGGGCGGACGACTGAGCGCCCAGTCACTGCTCGTCGGAAAGGCTGGCGGGAATCTTTTCCCGATGACCGGTCATCCCCTCCGACCCTTGAATTAGACTTCTGCTTTTCCAACGCGTCGAGATTGCCTGTCATGACCATCAAATCCCGTGCCGCCGTCGCTTTCGGCCCGAACCAGCCGCTGCAAGTCGTCGAGGTGGATGTGGCGCCGCCGCAGAAGGGCGAGGTGCTGGTGCGCATCGTCGCCACCGGCGTCTGCCATACCGATGCCTACACCCTCTCGGGGCAGGACTCCGAAGGCGTGTTTCCGTGCATCCTGGGCCACGAGGGCGGCGGCATCGTCGAGGCGGTGGGCGAAGGCGTCACCTCGCTCGCGGTCGGCGACCACGTGATTCCGCTGTATACCGCCGAATGCCGCGAGTGCAAGTTCTGCAAGTCCGGCAAGACCAACCTGTGCCAGGCGGTGCGTGCCACCCAGGGCAAGGGCCTGATGCCGGACGGTACCACCCGCTTCAGCTACCAGGGCCAGCCGATCTACCACTACATGGGCTGCTCGACCTTCTCCGAGTACACCGTGCTGCCGGAAATCTCCCTGGCCAGGATCCCCAAGGACGCGCCACTGGAGAAGGTCTGCCTGCTCGGCTGCGGCGTGACTACCGGTATCGGCGCGGTGCTCAACACCGCCAAGGTCACCGAGGGCTCCACCGTGGCCATCTTCGGTCTGGGCGGCATCGGTCTGGCGGCGATCATCGGCGCGAAGATGGCCAAGGCCTCGCGGATCATCGGCATCGACATCAACCCGGCCAAGTTCGAGGTCGCCCGCGAGCTGGGCGCCACCGACTTCGTCAACCCGAAGGATCACGAGAAGCCGATCCAGGAGGTCATCGTCGAGATGACCGACGGCGGCGTGGATTACAGCTTCGAGTGCATCGGCAACGTGCAGCTGATGCGCGCGGCGCTGGAGTGCTGCCACAAGGGTTGGGGCGAGTCGACCATCATCGGCGTGGCGCCGGCCGGCGCCGAGATCAGCACCCGGCCGTTCCAGCTGGTCACCGGTCGGGTCTGGCGCGGCTCGGCCTTCGGTGGCGTCAAGGGTCGCACCGAACTGCCGAGCTATGTGGAGAAGGCGCAGAAGGGCGAGATCCCGCTGGACACCTTCATCACTCACACCATGGGTCTGGAAGACATCAACAAGGCCTTCGACCTGATGCACGAGGGCAAGAGCATCCGCACCGTCATCCATTTTTAAGCCGAACGGAAGCATAGGGTGGGTTAGGCTGCAGGCCGTAACCCACCAACCGGCCCACCAGGCCGGCCAACAAGGGTGATGCCTTTCGGCATCGGCGGTGGCTTGCGTCGCTGCGCGGCTAACCCGCCCGGCTAGACTACCTTGGGATTTGTCCATGACCCTCGAACTGCTCTCCAGCCAGAAAAGCTTCGGCGGCTGGCACAAGCGCTACCGTCACCGCTCCGTCAGCCTGAACTGCGACATGGTGTTCGCCGTCTACCTGCCGCCGCAGGCGGAGCAGGGTGGTCGACTGCCGGTGCTGTACTGGCTGAGCGGCCTGACCTGCACCGACGAGAACTTCATGCAGAAGGCCGGCGCGCACCGGCTCGCCGCCGAACTGGGGCTGGTGCTGGTCGCGCCGGACACCAGCCCGCGCGGTGCCGAGGTGCCGGGCGATCCGGACGGTGCCTGGGATTTCGGCCATGGCGCCGGTTTCTACCTGAATGCCACCGAAGAGCCTTGGGCGCGGCACTACCGCATGCACGACTACGTGGTGCACGAGCTGCCGGCCTTGGTCGAGGCCGGCTTTCCGGTGAACGAGCGGCGCGGCATCAGCGGCCATTCCATGGGCGGTCATGGTGCGCTGGTCTGCGCCCTGCGCAATCCGGGGCGCTACCGCTCGCTATCGGCCTTCGCGCCGATCGCCAACCCGAGCAGTTGCCCCTGGGGTGAGAAGGCCTTCAGTCGCTATCTGGGCGGGGATCGCGAGCGCTGGAAGGGCTGGGATGCCTGCGCGCTGCTCGCCGAAGCCGAGGAGCGCCTGCCGATCCTGGTGGACCAGGGCGATGCCGACGGCTTCCTTGTCGAGCAGCTCAGGCCCGAGGCCCTGCAGGCTGCCGCGGCGGCGGTCGGGCATCCGCTGACCCTGCGCCTGCAACCAGGCTACGAGCATGGCTACTACTTCATCGCCAGCTTCATCGACGATCACCTGCGCCATCATGCTGCAGCGCTGAGTCTGTAGGTGCAGGTTGCCTCCTGTCGGACTGCGAGTCCTGTAGAATCACGGCCCGACTTCTCAGGGCATTCTTATCATGCGTATCGGCCACGGCTATGACGTGCACCGCTTCGCCGAGGGCGATTTCGTCACCCTCGGCGGGGTACGGATTCCCCACCGTTTCGGGCTGCTCGCCCATTCCGACGGTGATGTGCTGCTGCATGCGCTCTGCGACGCGCTGCTCGGCGCCGCGGCGCTGGGCGATATTGGCCGGCACTTCCCGGATACCGACCCGCAGTTCAAGGGGGCCGACAGCCGCGTGCTGCTGCGTCATGTCGTGGTGCTGGTGCGCGACAAGGGCTGGCAGGTCGGCAACGTCGACGCCACCATCGTCGCCCAGGCACCGAAGATGGCCCCGCATGTCGAGTGCATGCGCGCGCTGATCGCCGAGGACCTGCAGGTCGGGCCGGACCAGGTCAACGTCAAGGCCACCACCACCGAGAGGCTCGGCTTCACCGGCCGCGAGGAGGGCATCGCCGTGCATGCGGTGGCCCTGCTGCTGCCGCTATGACGGAGCTCGAACTGCTCGGGCCCAGGGCCCATGGCGAAGCCTGCGGCCAGGCGGTGCTCAAGGCCTGCGCGGAGGACTTCCAGGTCGACGAGGTGCTGGACATCCCGCTGAGCGGGCAGGGCGAGCACCTCTGGCTGTGGGTGGAGAAGCGCGGGCTGAATACCGAGGAGGCGGCGCGGCGCCTCGCCCGCGCCGCCGGGATGCCGCTGAAGGCGATCAGCTATGCCGGCCTGAAGGACCGCCAGGCGCTGACCCGCCAGTGGTTCAGCCTGCACCTGCCGGGCAAGGCCGATCCCGATCTCGCTGCCGCGGAAGGCGACAGCCTGCGCATCCTCGAGCGCACCCGCCATTCGCGCAAACTGCAGCGCGGCGCCCATGCGGCCAACGGTTTCACCCTGCGCCTGACCGGCCTCGTCGCCGATCGCCCGGCGCTGGATTCGCGTCTGGAGCGACTCCGTCGCGAGGGGGTGCCCAACTACTTCGGCCTGCAGCGCTTCGGCCACGACGGCGGCAACCTCGTCGAGGCCCGGGCCTTCGCTGCACGGCGGGAGCTACCGAGCCAGCGCAACCTGCGCTCGCGGCTGCTCTCGGCGGCGCGCAGCTACCTGTTCAACCGGGTGCTGGCCGAGCGGGTCGCGGCCGGCAGCTGGAATCGGGCGCAGCCGGGCGATCTCCTGGCTTTCACCGACAGCCGCAGCTTCTTCATGGCGGGAGAGGCCGAGTGCGCGGACCCACGCCTGGCGCTGCTCGACCTGCATCCCACCGGACCGCTCTGGGGGGCGGGCGACTCTCCGGCCGACGCGGCCGCCAAGGCACTGGAGGAGACCGCCGGCCGGCGCGAGGCCCCGTTGTGCGACTGGCTGGGGGAAGCGGGCCTGGTGCACGAACGGCGCATCCTGCGCCTCCCCATCGCTCGGCTGGCGTGGCATTATCCCACTACCGACATCTTGCAACTGGAATTCGTCCTGCCGGCCGGCTGCTTCGCCACTGTGGTGGTCCGCGAGCTCGTCGATCTGCTGCCGGCGGGTCCTATGGACACTTCATGCGTATTCTGATCGCCAACGACGATGGGGTATATGCCCCCGGCATCGCCGCGCTTCACGACGCTCTGGCCGATATGGCCGAGTGCGTGGTCGTCGCCCCCATCAAGGACATGAGTGGCGTCAGCAGTTCGCTGACCCTGGATCGACCACTGCACCCGCAACCCTTGCCGAATGGTTTCATTGCCCTCGACGGGACGCCCACCGACTGCGTCCACCTGGGGCTCAACGGCCTGCTGGAGCCGGTCCCGGACATGGTGGTGTCTGGCATCAATCTGGGCGCCAACCTGGGTGACGACGTGCTCTATTCGGGGACCGTGGCGGCTGCCATCGAGGGGCGCTTCTGCAACCGGCCGGCCTTTGCCTTCTCGCTGCTGTCGCACCAGCCGGACAACCTGCCGACGGCCGCGCACATCGCCCGCACCCTGGTCGAGCACCACGAGCGGCTCGAGCTGCCGCCGCGCACCGTGCTCAGCGTGAACATCCCCAACCTGCCGCTCGACCACATCCGCGGCATCCGCCTGTGCCGCCTCGGCCATCGGGCGCGGGCCAAGGCGCCGGTCAGGATGGTCAATCCGCGTGGCAGGGAGGGCTACTGGATCTCGGTGGCCGGCGATGTCGAGGACGGCGGTCCGGGAACCGATTTCCACGCCGTGATGCAGGGCTATGTATCGATCACCCCGCTGCAGCTCGACCGCACCTTTCACGAGGCGTTCGCCGGTCTTGACGGCTGGCTGGAGGGCTTGCTCTGATGCGCCGCCGGCATGACGACCTGTTGCACAGTGGCATCGGTATGACCTCGCAGCGCACCCGCGAGCGGCTGATCCAGCGCCTCTGCGAGGAGGGCCTGTCCAGTGCCCCGGTGCTCGAGGTGATCCGCCGCACGCCGCGCCATCTGTTCGTCGACGAGGCCCTGGCGCACCGGGCCTACGAGGACACCGCCCTGCCGATCGGCCACAACCAGACGATTTCCCAGCCCTACATGGTCGGTCGCATGACCGAGCTGCTGCTCGCCGGCGGTCCGCTGGACAAGGTGCTGGAGATCGGCACCGGTTCCGGCTACCAGACCGCGGTGCTGGCGCAGCTGGTGGAGCGGGTATTCTCCGTGGAGCGGATCCAGACGCTGCAGGAGCGTGCCAAGGAGCGACTGCTCGAACTCAAGGTGCGCAATGTGGTCTTTCGCTGGGGCGACGGCTGGGAAGGCTGGCCAGCGTTGGCGCCCTACAATGGGATCATGGTCACTGCCGCCGCTCCGGACGTGCCGCCGGCACTACTGGAGCAGCTGGCCCCCGGCGGTCGTCTGGTCATTCCGGTAGGCTCCGGCGACGAGCAGCAGTTGCTGCTGATCGTGCGCGAGGCTGACGGCTTTCGTCGTCATGTGCTGGAAACCGTGCGCTTCGTGCCCTTGCTCCAAGGTTCCTTGTTCTGACCGTTCTGGATGGGCTCCGTGAAATCCTCCTTGCTGCTTTTTCTGAAAGGTGCCGCCATGGGGGCGGCCGATGTCGTGCCCGGTGTCTCGGGCGGTACCGTCGCCTTCATCAGCGGTATCTATGACGAGCTGCTGCACTCCATCGGCCGTCTGCCCGGCGCGTTGCCGCTGCTGCTGCGCGGGCGCTTCGTGGAAGCCTGGCAGCGGGCCAATGCGACCTTCCTGCTGGTCCTCCTGAGCGGCATTCTCGGTAGCGTGTTCAGTCTGGCGCGATTGATCACCTGGCTGCTGGAGCATCAGCCGATCCCGGTCTGGTCGTTCTTCTTCGGACTGATCGTGGTCTCGAGCTGGCTGGTCGGTCGTGAGATCAGCCGCTGGAGTTGGCCGGGCTGGTTGAGCTTCGCGCTGGGCGCGCTGTTCGCCTGGTGGATCACCGTGGCGGCGCCGATGCAGTGGGGGCATGATCCCCTGAACCTATTCTTCGCCGGTGCCATTGCCATCTGCGCGATGATCCTGCCGGGCATTTCCGGCAGCTTCCTGCTGGTGCTGATGGGGCTGTACAGCTTCGTGCTCGATGCGGTCAAGGGGCTGGATCTGTCCGTGCTGCTGGTGTTCGCCGCAGGCTGTGCCTGTGGTCTGCTCAGCTTCGCCCGCCTGCTCGGCTGGATGCTGGCCAACATGCGCAACCTGACCCTGACTTTTCTCACCGGTCTGATGATCGGCTCGCTGAACAAGGTCTGGCCCTGGAAGCAGACGCTGACCTGGCGGACTGGCAGCCATGGGGAACCTGTGGCGCTGCTGCAGGAAAACCTGTTGCCGGCCGACTTCGCCGTCGTCAGCGGACAGGATCCGCAGCTGTTGCTGGCCACCTCCCTGGCCTTGTCCGGCGTCGGACTGGTGCTGCTTCTCGAGCGGCTGGCCGTCCGTCGCCAGCCGGCAGGCAGTGTTGCCGAGTAACCAGGGTTCGTCGGAGTTCCAGTGTCACGTCATCGGAAAGAGGATGCGCGGGTGAGTTTCAGAGTTCTTCAATTTCAGATGGATGGCTGTGCTGCCCGGCTTTCGCTGGCTGGCGTCGCCTTCGCCCTGCTGTTGGCTGGCTGCGCCAGCTCTTCCCGGGACAGTGAGCAGGTGGTGGAGCAGCCGGTGACTCCGCGCATTACCAGTGGTCAGCATGTGGTCAGCCGTGGCGAATCGATTTCCTCCATCGCCATGCGCTACGGCTGGGACTGGCGGGAACTGGCGGCCCGCAATGGCATCGCTGCGCCTTACGTGATCCATCCAGGGCAGAGGATCCAGCTGGGTCCGGCGCGCCAGGGCGATACTGTGCAGACGGTTCGGCAACCCGCGCCGGCAGCGACCGTCGCTCCCGCAGCCGCTTCGGCGAGGCTGCCCACGGTGGCAACGGCCCCGCTCAAGCCGGCTGAAGGAAAGACCCAGGCGAAACCCGCGACCACGGCTCCTGACGCCAGGCCGGCGATGTCGTCCCGGTCGCCGTCCGGCTGGGCCTGGCCGGCCGAAGGTCCCTTGGTGGGACGCTTTTCCTCAAACGGTAGTTTGAATAAAGGCATTGATATCGGCGGGCAATTGGGCCAGCCTGTCGTGGCTGCGTCTGATGGATCGGTTGTGTACGCCGGAGGTGGGTTGCGGGGTTACGGCGAGCTGATCATCATCAAACACAGTGACATCTATGTCAGTGCCTACGGTCACAACCGCAGGCTGCTGGTTCGGGAAGGACAACAGGTCAAGGTGGGGCAGACTATTGCCGAGATGGGATCGACGGGCACCGATCGGGTGAAGCTCCATTTCGAGATTCGCCGCCAAGGAAAACCTGTGGATCCCCTGCAGTATCTACCTTCCCGGTGAACCGCTGCAGCCCGCCCTAGTCAGAGATAAGGGCTCAGGTGTCAGCCATGGGATGGCGGCGTCGGAGCTTGTTGTTGAACATAGCAGGGGACAACAACGATGGCTCTCAATATAAAAGCAAAAGAAGCGCCGGAGTTTGATGTAGACGATGTGCTCCTAATGGATGCGGAGATCGTGCTCGAGGATGTCCTGGACGATGAGCCGGACCTTCCCGTAGTGAAGTCTAGGCAGGCCAAGCTGAAGCAGCACAAATACATCGACTACAGTCGGGCGCTGGATGCGACCCAGCTTTACCTCAATGAAATCGGTTTCTCGCCGTTGCTGACACCGGCAGAAGAGGTGCATTTCGCCCGGCTGGCCCAGCGGGGCGACCCGGCCGGGCGCAAGCGGATGATCGAAAGCAACCTCCGTCTGGTGGTCAAGATCGCCCGGCGCTACGTCAACCGCGGCCTGTCGCTGCTCGACCTGATCGAGGAGGGCAATCTGGGCCTGATTCGGGCGGTGGAGAAGTTCGATCCGGAGCGCGGCTTCCGCTTCTCGACCTACGCCACTTGGTGGATCCGCCAGACCATCGAGCGGGCCATCATGAACCAGACCCGCACCATTCGCCTGCCGATCCATGTGGTCAAGGAGCTCAACGTCTATCTGCGGGCGGCGCGCGAGCTGACCCAGAAGCTCGATCACGAACCTTCGGCGGAGGAGATCGCCAATCTGCTGGAGAAGCCGGTCGCCGAAGTCAAGCGGATGCTCGGGCTCAACGAGCGGGTCACCTCGGTCGATGTCTCGCTGGGGCCTGATTCGGACAAGACCCTGCTCGACGTGCTGACCGATGATCGTCCCTCCGATCCCTGCGACCTGCTGCAGGACGACGACCTGTCGCAGAGCATCGACCAGTGGCTGTTCGACCTGACAGACAAGCAGCGGGAAGTGGTGGTGCGTCGTTTCGGCCTGCGCGGTCACGAGAGCTGCACGCTGGAGGAAGTGGGACAGGAGATCGGCCTGACCCGCGAGCGGGTGCGCCAGATCCAGGTCGAGGCACTCAAGCGCCTGCGGGAAATCCTCGAGAAGAACGGCCTGTCCAGCGACGCCTTGTTCCAGTAGCGAGATAATGCGTTTGCCGTGAGGTCCGCAGGCTGTGGAAATGAAAAGGCCCGTCGAGTGACGGGCCTTTTCGTTCCGGCGCGAGATCAGCGTTCCAAGTGCTGCAGCTTGCCCTTCACACCATCCCAGTCTTCCGCGTCGGACAGGGCTTCCTTCTTCTCGGTGATGTTCGGCCAGACTTCCGCCAGATCGGCGTTCAGCTGGATGAACTCCTGCATGTCCTCGGGCACTTCGTCCTCGGAGAAGATCGCCTGGGCCGGGCACTCGGGCTCGCAGAGCGCGCAGTCGATGCACTCGTCCGGGTGGATGACCAGGAAGTTCGGCCCTTCGTAGAAACAGTCTACCGGGCAGACTTCAACACAATCGGTGTACTTGCATTTGATGCAGTTGTCGGTGACGACGAAGGCCATTCCAGTGTTCTCCTCAGGCGCAGTTATGGAGCCGGGCAGAGCTCCCTGCTTTGTATGAAAGGGCACCGGACTCCAGGCTAAAGACCCCGGCGCTCCCTGAAAGCGCGCGATTTTAGCAGTTTGCTCGGGTATGCGTTAGAACCGCGTTTTCCATGTATATAACAGCTCCAGGGCCTGGCGTGGGCTCAGTTCGTCCGGCCTGATGCGCGCCAGCTCCTCCAGCAGCGGGTGGGGCAGGCTGGCGAACAGGTCGCTCTGCAGCGGCGGCTGGGGTTTTCCCACTTCGCGGCGTGGCGCCTCGTGGGGCAGGCTGGTAGTCTCCAGGCGTGCCAGGTGCTCGCGGGCGCGGGTGATCACCGTCCCCGGCACCCCGGCCAGCTGGGCCACAGCCAGGCCGTAGCTCTGGCTGGCCGGGCCCGGCAGCACATGGTGCAGGAAGACGATGCGCTCGTTGTGCTCGGTGGCCGACAGGTGCACGTTGGCCACCACGGGCTGGTTCTCCGCCAGCGCGGTCAGCTCGAAGTAGTGGGTGGCGAACAGGGTCCAGGCGCGCAGGCCAGCCAGGTGCTCGGCCGCCGCCCAGGCCAGCGACAGGCCGTCGAAGGTGCTGGTGCCACGACCGACCTCGTCCATCAGCACGAGGCTGCGCTCGGTGGCGTTGTGCAGGATGTTGGCGGTTTCGCTCATCTCCACCATGAAGGTGGAGCGTCCGCCGGCCAGGTCGTCGCTGGAGCCGATGCGGGTGAAGATGCGATCCACCAGAGACAGCTCGCAGCTCTGCGCCGGGACGAAGCTGCCGATGTGGGCGAGCAGCACGATCAGCGCCGTCTGGCGCATGTAGGTGGATTTGCCGCCCATGTTCGGCCCGGTGATGACCAGCATCCGGGTGCTGTCGTCGAGTTCCAGGTCGTTGGCGACGAAGGGCGTATCCAGCACCTGCTCGACCACCGGATGGCGGCCCTGGCGGATGCGCAGGCAGGGCTCGTCGACGAAACGCGGGCGATCGAGGTCGAGGTTCAGCGCCCGTTCGGCCAGATCGGCCAGCACGTCCAGTTCGGCCAGGGCGGCCGCAGTGTCCTGCAGCGGCGCCAGCTGGGCGATGAGTATTTCCAGGAGCTCCTCGTAGAGCGCCTTCTCCCGCGCCAGGGCGCGGCTCTTGGCCGACAGGGCTTTGTCTTCGAAAGCCTTCAGCTCGGGGGTGATGAAGCGCTCAGCGCCCTTCAGGGTCTGCCGGCGGATGTAGTCGGCCGGCGCCTGTTCGGCCTGCACTCGCGGCAGCTCGATGTAGTAGCCGTGGATGCGGTTGTAGCCGACCTTGAGGTTGGGCAGGCCGGTGCGCGCCTTTTCCCGCGCCTCCAGATCCATGAGGAACTGGCCGGCGTTCTCGCTGAGGGAGAGCAGTTCGTCCAGCTCGGCGTCGTAGCCCTGCTTGAGCACGCCACCGTCGCGAATCACCGCGGGTGGGGTGTCGATGATGGCGCGGGCCAGCAGGTCGGCCAGCTCCGGATAGGTGCGGATGCTGCCGGCCAGGGCCTGCAGGTGCGGCGCCTCCAGAGGGATCAGTGCCGTCTGCAGCTGCGGCAGTGCGGCGAGGGCGTCGCGCAGGCGAGCGAGGTCGCGCGGACGGGCGTTGCGCAGGCCGATGCGGGCGAGAATTCGCTCGACATCGCCGATCTCCTTGAGCTGCGGCTGCAGGCTCTCGAAGCGGTAGCTCTCCAGCAGGCAGGCGACGGCGTCCTGGCGTGCCTCCAGTACGGTGCGGTCGCGCAGCGGGCGGTTCAGCCAGCGGCCGAGCAGGCGGCTGCCCATGGCGGTCTGGCAGCGGTCGATCACCGACTGCAGGGTATTGTCGCGCCCGCCGGTCAGATTGACGTCCAGCTCCAGGTTGCGGCGGCTGGCGCCGTCGAGGATCACGGTGTCGTCCAGACGCTCGTGGCGCAGACTGCGCAGGTGCGGCAGGGCGGTGCGCTGGGTTTCCCTGGCGTAGGCCAGCAGACAGCCGGCGGCGCCGATGGCTAGGCTCAGGCCGTCGCAGCCGAAGCCTTTGAGATCCTGGGTGGCGAACTGCTGGCAGAGACTTTTGTAGGCGCTGTCTCGGTCGAAGTCCCAGGGGGCCCGGCGGTGTGCGCCGCGGCGCTTCTCCAGCGGCAGGCCGGCCGGCCAGTCGTCGGGGTAGAGCAGTTCCGCGGGGTTGAGACGCTCCAGTTCGGCCAGCAGATTTTCCCAGCCCTTGATCTCCTGCACACTGAAGCGCCCACTGGTGATGTCCAGCACCGCCAGGCCGAACAGGCGCTCGTCACCGAGCACTGCGGCCAGCAGGTTGTCGCGGCGCTCGTCGAGCAGCGCCTCGTCGCTGATCGTGCCGGGGGTGATGATGCGCACCACCTGGCGCTCCACCGGACCCTTGCTGGTGGCCGGATCGCCGATCTGTTCGCAGATCGCCACCGATTCGCCGAGCTTGACCAGCTTGGCTAGATAGCCCTCGACCGAATGGAAGGGAATCCCGGCCATGGGAATCGACTTGCCGGCCGACTGGCCGCGGGCGGTGAGGGTGATGTCGAGCAGCTTGGCGGCCTTCTTGGCGTCCTCGTAGAACAGCTCGTAGAAGTCGCCCATGCGATAGAACAGCAACTGGTCCGGATGCTCGCGCTTGAGCTTCCAGTATTGCTGCATCATGGGCGTGTGTTCGGAGAGATCGCTCATCAACCAGGCCTTGCGTACAAAAGGCGCTAGTGTACGGTATCGCCCTGCTGAGATTCAGCTTGGAGAACACCATGGACGAAATCACCCGACTCGCCAGCGAACTCGGTGCAGGCCTGCGCACCCTCGGCGAGCAGGCGAGCACCGCAGAGTCCTGCACCGGCGGCGGCATCGCCGAGGCGATCACTCGCATCCCCGGCAGTTCGGCCTGGTTCGAGGCCGGCTACGTCACCTATTCGAACCGCCAGAAGAGTGCCCAAGTGGGGGTGCCGGCCGAGTTGCTCGAATGTTTCGGTGCGGTCAGCCGGGAGGTTGTCGAGGCCATGGCGCGTGGCGCCCAGGTGCGCAGCAGTGCCCGCTATGCCGTGGCGGTGAGTGGCGTCGCCGGGCCCGATGGCGGTTCGCCAGAAACTCCGGTCGGCACCGTCTGGCTGGCCTGGGCCGATGGCGAGCGGCTGTTTGCGGCGCGTCGACAGTTTCCCGGCGACCGCGGTGAGGTGCGCCGACAAACGGTGCAGGAGGCCTTGGCCGGTCTGATCCGCCTGATTGCCGGTGAGGCGCCCGAAGGAGGTGCTGGACATCACGGAAATGGGCTGGAGCAGGGGTAGGCGAGCGGACTTTTCCTGTGCTCTAATACTGTCTACTTATACAGTGTGCGATGGCCGCAAGGCCTTCTGAATACGCGAGGTCTTCAATGGACGAGAACAAGAAGCGCGCCTTGGCTGCGGCTTTGGGCCAGATTGAAAAGCAGTTCGGCAAGGGCGCTGTCATGCGCATGGGCGACCACGAGCGCCAGGCGATTCCGGCCATTTCCACCGGCTCCCTGGGGCTGGACATCGCACTCGGCATCGGCGGCCTGCCCAAGGGGCGGATCGTCGAGATCTACGGCCCCGAATCCTCCGGCAAGACCACCCTGACCCTGTCGACCATCGCCGAGGCGCAGAAGCAGGGGGCCACCTGCGCCTTCGTCGACGCCGAGCACGCGCTCGACCCGGATTATGCCGCCAAGCTTGGGGTGAACGTCGACGACCTGCTGGTCTCCCAGCCGGACACCGGCGAGCAGGCCCTGGAGATCACCGACATGCTGGTGCGCTCCAATGCGGTGGACGTGATTATCGTCGACTCGGTGGCGGCACTGGTGCCCAAGGCGGAGATCGAGGGCGAGATGGGCGATGCGCACGTCGGCCTGCAGGCGCGTCTGATGTCCCAGGCGTTGCGCAAGATCACCGGCAACATCAAGAACGCCAACTGTCTGGTGATTTTCATCAACCAGATCCGCATGAAGATCGGCGTGATGTTCGGCAACCCGGAAACCACCACCGGTGGCAACGCCCTGAAGTTCTACGCCTCCGTGCGTCTGGACATCCGCCGTACCGGCGCGGTCAAGGAGGGCGACGAGGTGGTGGGCAGCGAGACCCGCGTCAAGGTGGTCAAGAACAAGGTGGCGCCGCCGTTCCGCCAGGCCGAGTTCCAGATCCTCTACGGCAAGGGTATCTACCGCAACGGCGAGATCATCGATCTTGGCGTGCAGCTCGGTCTGCTGGAGAAGTCCGGTGCCTGGTACAGCTACCAGGGCAACAAGATCGGCCAGGGCAAGGCCAATGCGGCCAAGTTCCTCGAGGACAACCGGGAGGTCGCCGCGGCCATCGAGAAGAGCATCCGCGACCAGCTGCTCGCCGCGCCTGCCGGTGCCCGGCCGGCGGCCGTGGCCGACGAGCCGGCCGACGCGGACCTCGACTACTGAGTCCGTCCATGACGAGCCTGCTCGACAGCCCCGCCGCGGTACGGCGGGCCGCCATGGATCTGCTGGCGCATCGCGAGCACGGCCGGGTCGAGCTGGCTCGCAAGCTGGGCCGGCGCGGCGCTCCGGCGGAACTGATCGAGGCGGCCCTCGACCGTCTGGCGGACGAGGGGTTGCTCAGCGAGGCCCGCTATCTGGAGGCCTTTGTGGCCAGCCGCGCCCGGGCTGGCTACGGCCCCCTGCGGATTCGCGAGGAGCTGGCCCAGCGCGGCCTGCCGCGCCAGGCCATCGAGCAGGCGCTGCGCGAGAGCGGTCTGGACTGGGCTGAGCTGCTGAGCGAAACCTGGCGCCGCAAGTTCGCCGGCTGCCTGCCCGGCGATGCGCGCGAGCGTGCTCGTCAGGGGCGTTTTCTCGGCTACCGCGGCTTTCCCCCCGAGCTGGTCGGTCGGCTGCTGCGCGGCGGTCTGTCCGACGACTGCTGAAAAGTTCGGTGTCGCCGGAGGGAGGCATTCGGCGGTTGCCGCGATATTGCCCAGGTCGAGGCGCTTTCCTCCATCTCGCCATGCCGCTGACCGTAGACACGCTTTTGCCATGTCATGATGACGGTGCGTGGCTTTTGTGTGCCCGCACCCGCCCCGCGCTGGTATCGCGTCGATGGAGACGTTGAGCGGGCGCGGGCAGCCTGGCTGTGCAGGCCCAATGGCGTCGTGCGGGTCAGGCCTTGACGGCCCAGTTTTGCGAGAGGTTGATGAAGTTGAGCAGTTCGCGCAGCCGGCCGTGGTCGCGGGCGTTGAAGATGAAGCTCAGACGCATCAGGTGGCAGAGCTCCGGTTCGTCCTGTTCGCTTTCGCAGTAGCCCTGTTGCTCGAAGGTGCCACTCAGGCAGAGGTCGGTGAACTCGCTGCGCAGGTGTTCCAGCGCTGCTTCGCTCAGGGCGTGATGCAGGCGGATGACGAAGCGGTCCTTGATCCAGCGGCTGGAGTGGTAGTTGCGGTAAAACTGGGCGATTTCCTCGGCCGCCTCCTCGGCGCTGTTGGCCAGGTGAAGCAGGTGCATGTCGCTGGGCAGGATGTAGCGGTTGCCTTCCAGCTGCTTGCGGATGAACTGCAGGGCATCCGCCCAGTAGGTGCCGCCCGGCTCGTCCAGCAGGACGATCGGAACCAGCGGACTCTTGCCGGTCTGGATCAGGGTCAGCACTTCCAGCGCTTCGTCCAGGGTGCCGAAGCCACCCGGGCAGAGGATCAGCGCGTCGGCTTCCTTGACGAAGAACAGCTTGCGCACGAAGAAGAAGTGGAAGGACATCAAGTTCGGCGTGCCTTCGACCGTGGCGTTGGCATGCTGCTCGAAGGGCAGGGTGATGTTGAAGCCGAGACTGTTTTCCAGGCCGGCCCCTTCGTGCGCGGCGGCCATGATGCCACCGCCGGCCCCGGTGATGACCATCAGGTCGTGGCGTGCCAAGGTGTGGCCGAGCTCGCGGGCCAGGGCGTACAGCGGGTGTTCGATCGGCGTGCGCGCCGAGCCGAATACGGTGACCTTGCGGCGGCGCTTGAACTGTTCGAGGCGGCTGAAGGCCAGTTCCATTTCGCGTAGGGTCTGCAGCATGATCTTGGCGTCCCAGCGGTTGCGGTCGGCCTGGGCCATGCGTATGACGGTGTAGAGCATCTCCCGGTAGAGGGGGAGGTTGGGACTGGTTTCGGGAACGATCTCATCGACCAGCGCATCGACGAGGGTGTTGATGTCGACGCCGCTGGTCTGGAAATGACGAGAGAGGAACTCGTCCGATTCGAAAGCCATGGACTTCTCCTTGGGCGCGGAATCTTGACGATGCTGCGGGCAGCATCGCTCCGATGGCAGGCCTGGTCATCATGACGGCCCGGTATGGCGGTGGTCGGTCCATTATCATCATTCCGGCTCGCGCAACCATCTTACTGCCGCTTTGGCTTAGATTGCTATTTGCTCGCCTCGCTCGGGAATGTTGGCTGTCCAGTTCAGGCGCTCGTGCAGGACCTGCTGCAGAACCTGCATCTTTTCCAGCTCCCCGTGGACCAGATAGAGCTCGGGGCGGTGGTCGAAGTGCCCTACCCAGTCGATCAGTTGGGACTGTCCGGCGTGGGCCGAGAAGCCGCCGAGGGTATGCACCTGGGCGCGCACGGCGATGCGCTGGTGAAGCACCTTGACGGTGCTGGCGCCGTCGACGATGCGCCGTCCCAGGGTGCCCTGCGCCTGGAAGCCGGGGAACACCAGATGGCATTCCTCGCGCCACAGATTGTGCTTGAAGTGGTGGACGATGCGTCCGCCGGTGCACATGCCGCTGCCGGCGATGATGATGGCGCCGCTCTTGATCCGGTTGATCGCCATCGACTCCTCGGGGGTGGGAGTCGTGCGCAGGACCGGCAGCCAGTCCTCGGCACGCTTGACGCCCCTGGCCTGCAGCAGGCTGCGGTCCACCGGATCGAATTCTTCGGCGAAGCGCGAATAGATGGCATTGGCGCGGATCGCCATGGGGCTGTCGAGGAACACCGCCTGCTGGGGCAGGCGACCCTCCTGGTAGAAGCGCCCCAGGTAGAAGAGCAGATCCTGGGTGCGGCCGACGGCGAAGGAGGGAATCAACACGTTGCCGCCGTCGCGATGGGCCTTCTGCAGGATTTCGGCGAGTTCGTCGAGGGTTTCCTCGCTGTGGCGGTGGTCGCGGTCGCCGTAGGTGGATTCGAGCAGAACCACGTCGGCCCGCGACAGCGGCGTCGGGTCGCGCATCAGCGGCGTGCAGGTATTGCCGAGGTCGCCGGAGAACACCAGATGGCGGGTCAGATGGTGATCGTGCAGTTCCATCTCGACGATGGCCGAGCCGAGGATGTGCCCGGCCTCGTGGAAGGTGACGATCACGCCCGGGGCCACTTCCAGCGCGTTGCCATAGGGCTGCGGGCGGCACAGGGAGAGTGCCTTCTCGGCGTCGGCCGTGGTGTAGAGCGGTTGCACCGGCGGTTTGCCGAGGCGGGCCCGCCACTTGTTCTCCCATTCGGCATCGTTTTCCTGCAGGTGGGCCGAGTCCAGCAGCATCAGGTTCATCAATTCACAGGTGGCTTCGGTGGCGAAGATCGGCCCCCGGTAGCCGGTGGCGGCCAGGCGCGGCAGCAGGCCGCTGTGGTCGATGTGCGCATGGGAGATGACCACGGCATCGAGGGTGCCGGGGTCGAAGGGAAACGGCCGGGCGTTGACCTCCTCTTCCTCGCGGCGTCCTCCCTGGCGCATGCCGCATTCGAGCAGCACACGGCTGCCGTCGCGGGTTTCGACCAGGTAGCAGGAGCCGGTCACTTCTTGAATCGCACCGAGAAAGCTGAGCAGGGCCATGATATTTCCTTGACTGCAGACGACTGGGACGGCGTGCCGGCGATGGCCGCCAGCCTGTCCTGATATGAGTCATCATAGTCGCAGACCGAACCAATCGATATATGAGCGCGCCTCGTTCCTGCCCGATCAGGAAAGGCTGGCCGGGAATGTCGTGCCTGCGCTGCCGGTCGGCCGATGGGCAGTGCCGGCGAGTCCAAGCGCGGGGAAGATGGCATAGACTGCAATGGATATTCACGATGGAGCCCGCAATGCCACAGATTCTCCCGCCCCTCGCCGAGCTGGACGAGCACGCCCGGGTCGAGCCTTCGTTTGAGCAGTGGCGCCAGGGCTACGGCCCCCTGCAGCATGCCGCCGAAACCCAGGCCGGGGTGTTCCGCCTGGCCCACCAGCTGGTCCAGACCGGCCTGCAGCCGGATGTGGCCAGCGTCTACCGCCTGCTGCACGCGCTCGACCGGCTGACCGCCGCGGGGCTCTGGCTGGTGGTGCACATGACCTATGCCCGGCGCGTGCGCCTGGACGGCGCGCCGCTCGAGGCCGCGGACTTCAAGGCCGATCCGGAAGGCCATACCGGCGGCGCGCTGAACATGGTGCCGGCCTATGCCGGCTACCTCGCGCTGAACGTCCTGAGTGGCGAGAACCGCGGCTGGCTGATGGGCCAGGGGCACTGCGTGGCGGCCATCGATGCGCTCAATCTGCTGACCGGCAACCAGCTGCCCGAGCAGGCCCTCGCCTATCCCTGCGACGAGGCCGGCATGACCCGCTTGGTGCAGGACTTCTACGGCTACCGGCAGGCCGCCGACGGCCGTCCGGCCGCGCCGCTGGGCAGTCACGTCAACGCCCATACCGCCGGCGGGATCGCCGAAGGCGGCTACCTGGGCTTCGCCGAACTGCAGTACGCGCACTTGCCCCTGCCGGGCGAGACCCTGGTGGCCTTCCTCTCCGACGGTGCCGCCGAGGAGCAGCGCGGTAGCGACTGGATGCCGCGCTGGTGGCGCGCCGAGGACTGCGGCGTGGCGCTGCCGGTGATGATCGCCAACGGCCGGCGCATCGAGCAGCGCACCGAGCTGGGCAGCCACGAGGGACTGGAGGGCTTCCGCCAGCACCTGCGCCGCTGCGGCTTCGATCCGATCGGCTTCGACGGCCGCGATCCGGCGGCCTTTGCCTGTACCCTCTGGGAAATGCAGCAGCGCCTGGGGCGGCGGGTGGAGGAGCTGGAGCGGGGTATCCTGCGCTACCCGCTGCCGATCCCCTACGGCATCGCCGAGACGGTGAAGGGTTTCGGTTTCTACGGCGCCGGCAGCAATGCGGCGCACAACCTGCCGCTGCCGGACTGCCCGCAGCGCGACGCCGATTCGCGGGAGCTGTTCAACCGCCATGCGGCAGCCCTGTGGGTACCGCCGCCGGAGCTCTCCGCCGCCTGCGGCCTGTTCAGCGCGGCGCGTCAGGGCCGTCCTCTGGCGCGCGACAACCCGCTGGCCACCCGCCATCCGCCAGCGCCGGCACTACCTGCGCTGCACTACCGCAAGGCGGGCGAGCAGACCTCGCCGATGAGCGCGCTGGACCGCTTCTTCGTCGACCTGGTGCAGGCCAATCCGGGGTTGCGCCCGCGGGTCGGCAACCCGGACGAGCTGGCCAGCAACCGCCTGGGCGGCGTGCTCAAGGCGCTCAGGCATCGCGTCTGCCAGCCCGAGAGCGAACTCGAGGCGCTGGACGGCAAGGTCATCACCGCGCTGAACGAGGAGGCGGTGGTCTCCGCCTGTCTGGGCAACCAGGGCGGGCTCAACCTGGTGGCCAGCTACGAGGCCTTCTGCGTGAAGATGCTCGGCGCGGTGCGCCAGTGCCTGATCTTCGCCCGCCAGCAGAAGGAGGCCGGCCGTCCGGCCGGCTGGCTGGGCTGGCCGCTGGTGGCCACCTCGCACACCTGGGAGAATGGCAAGAACCAGCAGTCGCACCAGGACACCACCTTCAGCGAGGCGCTGCTCGGCGAGATGGGCGACATGCTGCGGGTGCTCTTCCCGGCCGACCACAACAGCCTGCTGGCCCTGCTGCCGTCTGTGTACGAGGCGCGTGGCCAACTGGCCTGCCTGGTCGTACCCAAGCGCGAGCGCCCGGTGCTCTTCGAGCGCTCGCAGGCCGAGCAACTGGCCCGCGAGGGAGCGCTGATCGTCGAGGAGCAGGCCGGCGCCGAGCCGCTGCTGCTGATCGCCAACGGCAGCTACCAGCTGGCGGAGATGCTCCGCGCAGCCGCGCGCCTGAAGGCGGCAGGTCAAGCCTACCGACTGGTCTATCTGCAGGAGCCGGGACGCTTCCGCGCGCCGCGTGACCGCTGGGAGGCGACGGCGCTGGCCGACGGCGAGCTGATCGCCCGGCTGTTCCCGGACAGCCATGGACGCCGCGTGCTGCTGAGCCACATGCGTCCGGAGGTCGCCCGTGGCCATCTCTGGCCGATCCTGCCGGACGCGCGCCGCACGCTGGCGCTCGGCTACCGCAACGCCGGCGGCACTCTGGACGAAGCCGGCATGCTGTTCGCCAACCGCGCCAGCTGGGCCCACGTCCTGGAGGCCTGCAGCACCCTGCTGGGGGGGCCGGTCACTGCGCTGCTCACCCGGGAGGAGGCCGACCTCCTCGCCGGCCACGGCGATCCAGCGCAGTTGCGCGCCTTCCGCCCAGGCAGCTGAGCGACACCTGTCGCGTTGCCGGCTGCACCGCTTACAGGTTGCAGTCGGCGGCGCGGTAGCGTTCGGTGGTCACCGGGCGGTTGCTCTGGTATTCGCTGAACTGGTAGCGCAGCACGGCGCCCTTGGCGAGCAACTGGCGAAAGCCCCGGTTGCTGCACACGCTGCCGAGCAGCTGGTTGCGCACGGTGTCGGGATGAGAGCGCATTTGCTGGGCATGCGAGGCGCGTACACTGAGGTGGTTGACCAGTTCGTTGCCTTCCACCGTGTAGCCTTGGTCGAGGATGTCCTCGTTGATCGCACGCGGGGTGCCTACGCTGCTTTCCTTGGCCACCTTCTCCAGCATCTTGGTCAGCTCGAAATCCTTCAGGGAGGCGGCCAGGGCGGTCGTCGGCAGAAGGAGGCAGAGGGCAAGGGCAGTCGGTCGCAACATGGGAATCTCCTGAAGGTGGGTTGCCGGCGATCCGGGCCGATATTCCGGCAAGTCGAGGCGTCGCATTATAGGTGCGTCGGCGGCGGCGACAATCGCGGCATCCCGCCCGGTTGGCCCGCACGCTCTGCTAGACTGCCGTCCCCGATTCCTGCCCGTACCGACGATTGTGCCCATTCCCTGTGACCCTTGTGCCTTACCTGTGAGCCATGCTGTGTCCCGCCTGCGCGAGGAGCGCCTGGCGCGCAGCCTGAAACCCTTTCAGGCGCGCGGCTCGCGGACGCCGCGCTGCCCGGCCTGCCGGGTGCCGCTCAGCCACTGCCTGTGCGCCTGGCGCCCGCGGGTCGAGACCGAATCCGGCGTCTGTCTGCTGATGCACGACATCGAGCCGCTCAAGCCGAGCAATACCGGCTGGCTGATCGCCGACGTGGTGGCCGATACCGCGGCCTTCGGCTGGTCGCGTACCGGGGTGGATGCGCGCCTGCCGGCGCTGCTCGGCGATCCGCAGTGGCAGCCCTATGTGGTGTTCCCCGGCGAGTACGCGGCGCCGCAGCGGGTGGTCGGCGAGGTGCACCGCGAGGCTGGCCGGCGACCTCTGTTCATCCTCCTCGATGCCACCTGGACCGAAGCGCGCAAGATGTTCCGCAAGAGTCCCTATCTCGACGACCTGCCGGTGCTCGGTCTGCAGCCGGAGCAGCTGTCGCGCTACCGTCTGCGCCGCTCGAAGCGCGACGATCACCTGTGCACCGCGGAAGTGGCCGCGCTCTGTCTAGAGCTGGCCGGCGACCGGCGTGCCGGCGAGGCGCTGGCGGCCTATCTGGATGTGTTCACCGAGCACTACCTGGCGGCCAAGCGGGGCCGTTCCGCGGGCCTCGACGACGAGCTGCACCGGCGTCTGCGCACCTTTCTGTGAGGCTGCTCGCCGCTGGAAAACTGCATACCGGGCAAGCTAAGCGGCCCGCCCATTCCGAAAAACGCGTAAACTGCTGTTTTCCGCCTGAATGATCGGCCGCGCCCGTTCTGCGGGTGTGGAGTCGTTGGTCAGGTTGCCTTGGCCTGTCCCGGCTCGCTGTCGCATCAGGTCTTCACGACAAGAAACGGAATCCGCCAATGCTTTCTTATGAAATCCTGATCGCCGATGACCACCCGCTATTCCGCAGTGCCTTGCAGCAGGCGCTGACCATCGGGCTGGGCCCCGTGGTGCGGCTGGTGGAGGCGGACAGCATCGCCGCGCTGGAGGCCCGCCTGGAGGAAAAGGCGGACTGGGACCTGGTCCTGCTCGATCTCAACATGCCCGGCGCCCACGGCTTTTCCGGGCTGGTCCTGCTGCGCGGACAGTACCCGCAGATTCCGGTGGTGATGATTTCCGCCCAGGAGGACGCCGCGGTGGTGGCACGGGCCCGCGAGTTCGGCGCGACTGGCTTCATTCCCAAATCCAGCGCCCTGGAGACCCTGCAGCAGGCGGTGCGCGCGGTGCTCGACGGCGATGAGTGGTGGCCGCCGCAGCTCCAGGAAACGGTCAGCGTTTCCGCCGAGGCGAAGGCCGCCAGCGCCGGTCTGGCCAGCCTGACGCCGCAGCAGTTCCGGGTGCTGAGCATGGTCTGCGACGGCCTGCTGAACAAGCAGATCGCCTATGAGCTGAGCGTCTCCGAGGCGACCGTCAAGGCCCATGTGACGGCGATTTTCCGCAAGCTCGGGGTGCGCACCCGCACCCAGGCGGCCCTGCTGCTGCAGCAGCTGGAATCGCTGCCGGCCTGACCCCTGGTGCAGCCGCCGCTCGTCAGGCGATCGGCGGCAGGACGATCTCGTCGCTGCGCCGCACCCCGGCGGTCAGTGCCCGGCACTGTTCGAGGAATTCGCGCATGGCGGCGGTGTGCAGCTTCTGCTTGTGCCAGAGGAAGCAGAACTGCCGCTTCAGGTCCAGCTCCGTGGTTTCCACCGGCACCAGGCTGCCGCGCCGGAAGGCATCGCGCAGGGCCAGGCGGGAGATGCAGCCGATGCCCAGGCTGGACTCGACTGCCCGCTTGATCGCCTCGGTATGCTCCAGCTCGAGGCGGATGTTCAGCGCCGGATGATGATGGCGCATGGCCTGGTCGAAGGTCAGGCGGGTGCCCGAACCCTGTTCGCGAAGAATCCAGGCCTCGCCGGCGAGCTCGTCCAGGCTCGCCCGGCCGCGCTGCGCCAAGGGGTGCTGCGGAGCACAGAACACCACCAGCTCGTCTTCCACCCACGGCTGCAGCTCTACGTCGGGATGCTGGCAGCAGCCCTCGATCAGGCCGAGATCCAGCTCGTGGTTGGCCACCTGTTGGACGATGTGCGCGGTGTTCTGCACATGCAGCCGGACCCGCGATTCCGGGTGGCGCTGCATGAAGGCGCCGATCAGCAGGGTCGCCAGGTAGTTGCCCACGGTCAGTGTGGCGCCGACGGCCAGCGAGCCGAAGCCTTCCTTGCCGTCGAGCAGATCCTCGATCTCCCGTGCCTGGTTGAGCAGCGCCATCGCCTGGGGCAGCAGTTGCCGGCCCAATGCATTGAGTTTCAGGCGCTTGCCGACGCGATCGAACAGCTGGCAGTCGGACTGGCGCTCCAGTTCGGTCAGCGAGGTGCTGGCCGCGGACTGGGAGAGGGCAAGGGATTCGGCCGCGCGGGTGACGCTTTCCAGGCGGGCCACGGCGGCGAAGACCTCGAGCTGGCGCAGGGTGAATCGCATATCTATATAACCGATTATCCATATCTTGATAATTTACTTAACAGATAGTTTGCCGCCTCCTAGAATTGGCGGCAATAGTGCCGCAAGGCAGCGCCATCCCCTCGAAGGAGCCCCTAATGAGCAACCTGAACGTAGAGCGTGTCCTCAGTGTTCATCACTGGAACGATACCCTGTTCAGTTTCAAGACCACCCGCAACCCCGGCCTGCGTTTCGAGAACGGTCAGTTCGTGATGATCGGCCTCGAGGCCGAGGGGCGCCCCCTGATGCGGGCCTACAGCATTGCCAGCCCGAACTACGAGGAGCATCTCGAGTTCTTCAGCATCAAGGTACAGAACGGTCCGCTCACCTCGCGCCTGCAGCACCTGAAGGAGGGCGACCAGCTGATGGTCAGCCGCAAGCCCACCGGCACCCTGGTGACCGGCGACCTGCTGCCCGGCAAGCACCTCTACATGCTCAGCACCGGTACCGGCCTCGCGCCCTTCATGAGCCTGATCCAGGACCCGGAGGTCTACGAGCGTTTCGAGAGGGTGGTGCTGATCCACGGCGTGCGCCAGGTCAGCGAGCTGGCCTACCAGCAGTTCATCACCGAGCACCTGCCGCAGAACGAGTACTTCGGCGATGCGGTGAGGGAGAAGCTGATCTACTACCCGACGGTCACCCGCGAGTCCTACCGCAACCAAGGGCGTCTCACCGACCTGATGCGCAGCGGTAAGCTGTTCGAGGATATCGGCCTGCCGCCGCTCAACCCGCAGGACGACCGCGCGATGATCTGCGGCAGCCCGAGCATGCTCGACGAGAGCTGCGACGTGCTGGACAGCTTCGGCCTGAAGATCTCCCCGCGCATGGGCGAGCCGGGCGACTATCTGATCGAGCGCGCCTTCGTCGAGAAGTAGAGCTCATCTCCCGTCCCGCGAGGCCCGGCCTGTCCGGGCTTCTTCGTTTTGCGCGGCGTGCCGTTCAGGCGGGTAACACTTCCAGCACGCGAATCCGTTCCGGTTGCGGGTAGTGCCAGCGCACCTCCACATCCCAGAAGCGCACCCCGTAGCGGCGCGACGGTTCCGGCACCTGGTAGGCCGGCCGTGGATCCTGGGCCAGGCACTGCTCGATCAGCTCGATCAGCGGTTCGCCGAGGCGCACGGCATGCGCCTGCGCCTGCAGCAGCGCCGGCTCGCTCCACTCCAGCGAGATCACCGGCGGCGGCGCTTCGGCAATGGCGTTGCGGGCCTGCGGGAGGCAGTCGGCATAGGGCACGTAGGGCTTGACGTCGAGCACCGGCGTGCCGTCCAGCAGGTCGATGCCGGACAGCCACAGACGTCCCGCCTCGACCTTCTCCAGCCTGACCACCGACTGGCCGATGCCGTTCGGCCGGTGGGTCGAGCGGCTGGCGAACACCCCGAGCGAGCGGTTGCCGCCCAGGCGGGGAGGGCGGACCTTGAGGCGCGGTTTGTCCTCCAGTGCCTGGTGGAAGAGAAACAGCAGCCAGACATGGCTGACCTGTTCGAGTCCCTCGATGGCCTGCGCCTGGTCGAAGGGAGGCAGCAGCTCCAGCATGCCGCGGGCGGCCGGGGCCAACTGCGGCTGGCGCGGAATGGCGAATTTCTCCTTGAAGCAGGAGCGCAGGTAGCCGATCGGCGAAACGGAATGGGACATGGCGACGGGCGGGTGAAGACGGGGCGCCATGGTAGCGCTTTCGCGCCGCTCGCGGGACTTCGCGCTCCCGAAAAGCAACAGGCCCATGCGCGGGGCATGGGCCTGTTGCGAGATGCCCGCCGAGCTGGCGGGCCCGGAGTGCAGGTTTAGCTCAGCTTCACCAGGGAGTCGGCGATCTTCTGCTTCCACAGCGCCGGGCCGGTGATGTGCACCGACTCGCCCAGGCTGTCGACGGCCACGGTGACCGGCATGTCCTTGACCTCGAATTCATAGATGGCTTCCATGCCCAGTTCCGGGAAGGCCAAGGTCTTCGAGGCCTTGATCGCCTGGGCGACCAGGTAGGCGGCACCGCCGACGGCCATCAGGTACACGGCCTTGTTGTCCTTGATCGCCTCGATGGCGATCGGGCCGCGCTCGGACTTGCCGATCATGCCCAGCAGGCCGGTGCTTTCGAGGATCTGACGGGTGAACTTGTCCATGCGGGTGGCAGTAGTCGGGCCGGCCGGGCCGACCACCTCGTCACGCACCGGATCGACCGGGCCGACGTAGTAGATGAAGCGGCCTTTCAGGTCCACCGGCAGCTTCTCGCCGGCGTTCAGCATGTCGACCATGCGCTTGTGCGCGGCATCGCGACCGGTGAGCATCTTGCCATTGAGCAGCAGGGTCTCGCCCGGCTTCCAGCTCTGCACTTCTTCCGGGGTGACGGTGTCGAGGTTGACGCGACGGGCGCTCGGACCAGCTTCCCAGACGATTTCCGGATAGGCGTCCAGCGGCGGGGCTTCCAGGCTGGCCGGGCCGGAGCCGTCGAGCACGAAGTGGGCGTGACGGGTGGCGGCGCAGTTGGGAATCATGCACACCGGCAGGGAGGCGGCGTGGGTCGGGTAGTCCTTGATCTTCACGTCGAGGACGGTGGTCAGGCCGCCGAGGCCCTGGGCGCCGAGGCCCAGCTGGTTGACCTTGTCGAACAGCTCGAGGCGCAGTTCCTCGATCTTGTTCTGCGGGCCGCGAGCCTTCAGCTCATGGATGTCGATCTCGTCCATGAGGGATTCCTTGGCCAGCAGCGCGGCCTTCTCGGCGGTACCGCCGATGCCGATGCCGAGCATGCCCGGCGGGCACCAGCCGGCGCCCATTTCCGGCACGGTCTTCAGCACCCAGTCGACGATCGAGTCGGAGGGGTTGAGCATGGCCATCTTCGACTTGTTCTCGGAGCCGCCGCCCTTGGCCGCGACATCCACTTCCACCTTGTCGCCGGGGACGATGGAGTAGTGGATGACCGCCGGGGTGTTGTCCTTGGTGTTCTTGCGGGCACCGGCCGGGTCGGCCAGGATCGAGGCGCGCAGGACGTTTTCCGGCAGGTTGTAGGCGCGGCGCACGCCCTCGTTGATCATGTCGTCTACACTCATGGTGGCGCCGTCCCAGCGGACGTCCATGCCGACCTTGACGAACACGGTGACGATGCCGGTGTCTTGGCAGATCGGGCGATGACCGGTGGCGCACATGCGCGAGTTGATCAGGATCTGGGCAATGGAGTCGCGGGCAGCCGGCGACTCTTCGCGCAGGTAGGCCTCGTGCATGGCCTGGATGAAGTCGACGGGGTGGTAGTAGGAGATGAACTGCAGGGCGTCGGCGACGCTTTGAATCAGATCATCTTGCTTGATCACGGTCATGCTGCGCTCCTTTATTGGGCAGGAACTTCGATGCGCCGAACCCGTGTCCGGTGCGAAAAATCGCCGCAGTATAACGTGCCCGGGACGACCGGGAGCAACCGCTTTGGCCAAAGACGTATGGCGGCTAGGCAGGCGTCTGCCCAGCCGGTACAGTGTCCAATTGGCGTTGTCACGGGATGGACCCCATGAACACTTCCACTACGCCGCTGGAGCCGCAGGCCCTGCAACGTTTGTTGCTGAACCGCTTTGCCATGGCGCAGGGAACCTACGCCATGGTGTTGCTGCTGCTGACGCTGGCGATCGTGACCGGCCATGGCCGGGTTTCGCTCGACGTGCTGCTGCTTGGCGCCATTCCGCTCGTGCTCAGCCAACTGGTGTTCTTCCTGCTGTTGCGCAGCGGGCGCAACCTGCGCCTGCGCGACCCCGGGATGATTGAGGCGCAGGTGCTGGTCGCGCTGTTCTGGCAGACCGTCCTGCTCGGCTGTCTGGATGATGCAGCGCGCAGCACCTTGCTGGCATTCTACATGCCGATCCTGCTGTTCGGTCTGTTCCAACTGCCTCCGCGCGCCTTCGCGCGTTGTGCGGCTTTCGCCTTCGTCGGCTTCGTCGGACTCGAATGGTCGGACGCCTCCTTCCAACTGCAGTTTGCCGCCGAGCCGCCTTTCCTGCAGCTGGCTACCCTGTCCGCCTTGCTCTTCTGGCTCTGCCTGTTCGGCCGCCACGTCAATGCGATGCGCCAGCGCATGCGCCAACGGCGCCATGCCCTGGTGGCGCACCAGAACACCTTGCGCGGCATGATGCGCCAGCTGGAGGATCAGGCTTCCACCGACGAGCTGACCGGGCTCTGCAACCGGCGGCATTTCCTGCGCCTGGCGGAGCACGAGCTGACCAACCTGCCGGCCCAGGCCCAGTACGGCCTGGCCCTGATCGACCTGGACCATTTCAAGCGCATCAACGACCGCTATGGACATGCTGCCGGGGACCGGGTCCTGCAGACCTTCGCGACGCTGGCGCAGGCCTGCCTGCGCGAGGGTGACGTGCTGGCCCGCTACGGCGGCGAGGAATTCGTGCTGCTGCTGCCCAATGTCAACCTGGACCAGATTTCGATCTGCTGCGAGCGGCTGCGCGAAGCCTTCGCCGCCGCCGAGCCACTGGGGCTGTCGCTGGGCGGTCTCAGCCTGTCGATCGGCATGACCCGCCTGCAGCACGGCGACGACCTGGACCTCGCCCTGCAGCGTGCCGATCAGGCCCTGTACCGGGCCAAGCACAATGGCCGGAACCGCTGCGAGGCGAGCTGGGAACCCAGCGATGCCCGTGCCGATCGTCGCTCGGCTTCCTCCTGAAAGAAATGGCCGCCCGGAGGCGGCCATGCGATTCAGACCCTGCGGATCAGGCCAGCGGCTCGCCCACGTGGAGGATCTTCATGCCGTTGGTGCCGCCGGTAGTATTGTAGCTGTCGCCCTTGGTGAGGATCACCCAGTCGCCCGGCTCGACCACCCCGCGCTTGAGCAGTTCGTCCACCGCCGCCTGGCTGAGCTTCTCCGGCGCCACGGCCGCCGGGTCGAAGGGTATCGTGTAGACGCCGCGGAACAGCGCCACGCGCGCCTGGGTTTCGCGGTGCGGCGAGAAGGCGAAGATCGGCACCGAGGAACGGATGCGCGACATGATCAGCGGCGTGTAGCCGCTGTCGGTGAGGCTGATGATCGCCTTCACGCCGGGGAAATGGTTGGCGGTGTACATGGCCGCCAGAGCGATGCTTTCGTCGCAGCGCTCGAAGATGTGGCCGAGGCGATGGCTGGAACGGGTGCTGGTCGGATGACGCTCCGCGCCCAGGCAGATGCGCGCCATGGCCTGCACCGCTTCCACCGGGTATTCACCGGCGGCGCTTTCCGCCGAGAGCATCACCGCGTCGGTGTTGTCGAGCACGGCGTTGGCCACGTCCGAGACTTCCGCACGGGTCGGCATCGGGCTGTGGATCATCGACTCCATCATCTGCGTCGCGGTGATCACCGCCTTGTTGTAGCGTCGGGCATGGAGAATGATCTTCTTCTGGATGCCGACCAGCTCGGCGTCGCCGATTTCCACACCGAGGTCGCCGCGCGCCACCATCACCGCATCGCTGGCGCGGATCAGGCCGTCGAGGGTCGCGTCGTCGGCGACTGCCTCGGCACGCTCGATCTTGGCCACCAGCCAGGCCTTGCCGCCGGCCTCGTCGCGCAGGCGCCGGGCCAGCTCCATGTCGGCGGCGTCGCGGGGGAAGGATACCGCCAGGTAGTCCAGGTCCAGTTCCGCGGCCAGCTTGATGTCCTGCTTGTCCTTGGCGGTCAGGGCCGGTGCGGTGAGGCCGCCGCCGCGCCGGTTGATGCCCTTGTGGTCGGACAGCGGGCCGCCGATCAGCACCGTGCAGTGCAGCTCGTCGGCAGTCTTCTCGAGGACCTGCATGACCACCCGGCCGTCGTCGAGCAGCAGTTCGTCGCCGACGTTGCAATCCTTCACCAGGTCCGGGTAGTCGATGCCCACCACCTCCTGGCTTCCCGCATCGCGCGGATGGGTGACGGAGAAGCGGAAGTGGTCGCCGACGGCCAGCTCGATCCGCTTGTCGACGAACTTGGCGATGCGGATCTTCGGCCCCTGCAGGTCGCCGAGCAGGGCAACGAAGCGGCCATGCCTGGCGGCCAGTTCGCGGACCAGATGGGCACGGGCGCGGTGTTCGTCCGCGCTGCCGTGAGAGAAGTTCAGGCGGGCGACATCGAGCCCGGCGAGGATCAGCTGCTCGAGACGTTCGGGCGAGCTGGTGGCCGGGCCGAGGGTGGCGACGATTTTGGTGCGGCGAAACGTCATGCGGAACTCCTTATGGGACGCTGCCTGCGAGGCTACTACGCCGGAGGGCTTTAGTCATTGTCATGCCGCACTACTTTCCCCGGGCTGCGGCCTGAGCACCAGGAGGTCGCACTCCAGCGCCTCCAGTACCCGCTCGGCGGTATTGCCGATCAGCGCGTTGTCCAGATGGCCGCGGGCGACGGCGCCCATCAGCAGCAGATCGACCTGCCGGTCGCGCACGAAGCGGGGAATCACCTCTTCCGGATAGCCCTGTTCCAGATGACGGTGGCTGGCAGGAATCGCATAGGGCGCAAGCAGTTGCTCGAAGGCCTGGCGGTGCTGCCGGCTGCCGCGCTCGACATAGGCGTCGTAGGTGGCGACCAGCTCGGCATCGAAGACCAGGCTGCGTGGCAGCGGCGCATAACAGTGCAGGTAATGGGCGTCCAGCTGCAGGCGCTCGGCCAGTTCGCGGGCAGTGGCGATCAGGCGATGATCAAGATGGGCAGGCTTGTCGGCGCTGTGCAGCGGATCGAGGGCCGCGCACAGGCGCTGGCCCCGCCACTGGCCGGGATGCACAAGCCAGAGTGGTACCGGGCAGTGGCGAAGCAGCTGCCAGCAGGTATTGCTCAGCCGCAGGCGCTCGAGCAGGCCATGGCTGTGGGTGGCGGCCTTGAACAGCAGGTCCGGCTTCAGCTCCTCGACCCGGGCCAGGATCATTCTGTGCAGCGGCTTGCCCCAGCGTGTCTCGACCTGTACCTGCAGGCCTTCGGCGCGCAGCGGGGCGGCCAGCGCCTCGAGCCGCACGTGGCGGTGGGCGAGCAGTGCGGCGCGTGCCTGCTCGGTCTGCCGGTCGTCGAACAGCAGGCTGCCCTCCAGGGCGGGTTCGAACTCGCAGACCAGCAGTTCCAGGGCGGCACCGCTGCTGCGAGCCAGCCAGGCGGCCCGCTCCAAGGCCGGCTGGGCCTCCTGGGTGGGGTCGATCACGACGAGCAACTGGCGCAGGTTCATCATTGTCTCCTTGGCTCTTGGCATTGCGCAGTGCACCCGGGCGGCGGCCAGGATGTCCGATGCATAACAGACTAACTCAAGCGGGATATTGCGTACCGACGGGAGCATAAAAGCGAAGCGGCTGGTCTCTGATAATGGGACACTGGTTCCTAACCGACCTTGGGGTCATACTCAAAAACCGGACTAGCGATTTGTCATTAATCATGCCTATCCAGCGCCGTATCGAACGTCATCAACTGCCTTACTATCTCAAGGTGTTCAATCGGGTCACCGACAAGCCCATGGGCTATATCGGCAACATCTCCCGGGAAGGTCTCATGCTGATCAGTCCATGGCCGATGCTGGTGCTGGCCGAGTTCGACATGCGCCTGAAGATTCCGGGGCGCGAAGGCCAGCAGCACTACATCGACTTTTCCGCTACCTGCCGCTGGACCCGCGAGGACGTGACGCCCGGCAGCTTCGACTCGGGCTTCGAGCTGGCCGATCCGCCCGTCGGCTACCTCGAACTGGTCGACGTCCTGCGCCAGTACTTCACCTTCCATCCCAACCCCAACGCCGCATCGGCTTAGAGCACGCCGGCCCGTTTCCAGGCCAGGTAGCGGCCGACCAGCTCGGGCCCCAACTCGGCGGGGCGCACGTCGAGCAGCGGGATGCCTGCTGCCGCCAGGTGCTGGTGCAGGGCGGCGCGGGCGTTGAGGTAGTCGATCGTGCCGCAGTAGGCCAGGGCGTCCGCATGGCTTTCCACCGGCGTGTGGCTCAGCCGGTCGAGCACTTCCTCGCGCAGGCTGGCGACCAGCACCCGATGGTGGCGGGCCAGGCGGCGGACCGCCGCCGGCAGCTCGCCGTCGTCCTCGTCGCGCAGGTTGCTGAGGATCACCACCAGGGCGCGGCGGCGCTGGCGGCGCAGCAGCAGGTTCGCCGCGGCGGCGAAGTCCGCCGGGCGGCGGGTGGTCTGCAGGTCGTGGACGGCATTGAGCAGGGCGTGCAGCTGGGCGTCGCCCTTGGCCGGAGCCAGGTAGCGGTCCTGCTCGCCGGCGAGGGTCGCCAGCCCCACCGCGTCACCCTGGCGCAGCGCTACGTAGGCGAGTAGCAGGCAGGCGTCGAGGGCGTGGTCGAAATGGGCGAGTTCGCCGTCCCGGCTGCGCATGTGCCGGCCGCAGTCGAGCAGGAAGAGGATCTGCTGATCGCGCTCGTCGCGGTATTCGCGGACGATGGGCGTGTGCTTGCGCGCCGTCGCCTTCCAGTCGATCTGTCGCAGGGTGTCGCCGTCGCGGAATTCGCGCAGCTGGTGGAAGGCCTGGCCGAGACCGCGGCGCGGCAGCTGGCGCATGCCGAGACGGCCGAGCCAGGTGTCCAGCGCCATCAGCCGGGCCCGGTAGAGGCGGGTGAAGTCCGGGTAGACATGGGTCTCGCCGGGCAACTCCAGCCGGCGCCGTCCCTGCCATAGCCCGAGCGGGCTGGGCAGAATGATTTCGCAGTGCCGGAAGCGGAAATGCCCGCGCTCGAGGGGGCGGATCCGGTAGCCGCACTCGGTTGCTTCGCCGGGCCGCAGCTTCAGGCGCAGCGGCAGCGGCTCACCGCTCATGCCGGCCGGCAGGTGATCGAAGATTTCCACGGACAGCGCCAGCCGATAATCGTGCTCCAAGCTCAGGCGCACCTCGCTCCAGCGGCCCTGCGACAGGTGGCCCGGCAGCCGGCGCTGCAGACGGGGCGAGGGGCGCCAGTGCAGCCAGGCGGCATCCAGGCCGGCGAGCAGCAGCAGGGCGGACAGCAGTCCCCACCAGAGTGCCCCGAAGGCCGGCGATTCCTCGCCGTACAGGGCCGACTGGACGCCGAGCGGCAGGGCGGCGAGGAACAGGACGCCGAGCAGGATGAGAAGCTGGCGCGAGGGCTTCATGGCCGCGGCGCCGCGACCTGGTCGAGCAGCTGCAGCAGCACCTGATCCACCGACAGGCCCTCGATGTCCAGCTCTGGCGCCAGGCACACCCGGTGGCGCAGCACGGCCAGGGCGCAGTCGCGGATATCGTCGGGCGTCACGAAGTCGCCGCCGCGCAGCAGGGCGCGGGCCCGGCCGCAGCGCACCAGATCGATCGACGCGCGCGGCCCGGCGCCCAGGGTCAGGCCGGCGCCGTCGCGGGTGCGGCGCACCAGGCGCACGGCGTAGTCGAGCACCTGCTCGTCGAGCGGCACCTCGCTGGCCAGTTGCTGCAGCGCCAGCACGTCGGCGGCCTGCAGCAGGGGACGCAGCTCGGCGACCTCGAGCATGTCGGCGCGGGTCGAGCGGGCCGCCTGGCGGACCAGGGCCAGCTCGTCGGCGGCCTCCGGGTAGTCCATGCGCAGCTTGAGCATGAAGCGATCCAGTTCGGCCTCCGGCAGCGGATAGGTGCCCTCCTGCTCGATCGGGTTCTGCGTGGCCAGCACCAGGAACGGCTGCGGCACCGGCAGGGCGCGACCCTCCAGGGTCACCTGGCGCTCCTGCATGACTTCCAGCAGGGCCGCCTGGGTCTTGGCCGGGGCGCGGTTGATCTCGTCGGCGAGCAGCAGGTGGGTGAACACCGGCCCCTTGCGCAGCTTGAACTGCTCGCTGGCGAGGTCGTACACGGCATGTCCGGTGACGTCGCTGGGCATCAGGTCGGGGGTGAACTGGATGCGCCCGAAGTCGCCGCCGAAGCAGCGGGCCAGGGCCCGCACCAGCAGGGTCTTGCCGAGTCCCGGGACGCCCTCGACGAGCACATGGCCGTTGGCGATCAGTGCGGTCAGCAGGTCGTCGATGGCCGCCTGCTGGCCGATCACCGCCTTGCGGATCTCCGCGCGCAGGGCCTGGAGCAACTGGCCGGCCTGCTGGCGGGAGAGCGTTGGGGGAGTGCTTGCATCCTTCATAGGGCGTTCCTGAGTCGTTGCAGGTCGGCGACCTGGCGGGTGAAGTCGGCGGCCGGCAGCGCTTTGCCCAGCGGCCGCATGAGCCGGCCGATGTGCCCGGCTGGCAGCCGGGCGAAGCGGGCCAGCAGCTGCCACTGCGCCTCCTCGGGCAGCTCGGCGAAGCCCGGATCGCGCTGGCCGGCGCGGCGCCGGATATCCTGCTGGAGGCCCTGCAGCAGGCTGGCCTGGCCGCAGCGGTGGAGCAGGAAGTCGGCACCGGCGCGCAGGTGTTCCTCCAGTTGCCGGCGTGCCGGGCCGGCGACCGGCAGGGGCGGGCCCTGGCGCAGGCTGGCGCGCCACACCAGGCCGCCGGCCAGCAGGGCGAGCGCCAGCAGGGCGGCGGGAAAATGGCGCAGCAGCAAGGTCGCCAGGCTGTCGCCGGCGACCCGGTAGACCAGGGTGACCTGGCTGTCCCGGCTCAGGTGCCAGAGCAGCCAGGCGTGGTCGTGGGCGCCGATTTCTCCGTTCTCCCAGATCCAGGCGTCGGTCAGCACCGTGACGCGGCCCTGTTCGTGGCGCACCTGCAGCAGATGGGTGGCCTCGCCGCTGTTGGCCCAGGCGTAGGCGCGGTGGCGGCTGTCGTAGAGGTGGAAGGCGTTGTCGAAGGCCAAATAGGCCGGCGTCCTCTCGTTCTGCACGTAGAAGCGGGCCAGCTCTGCCCGGCGCCGGTAGCCGTTCCGCGGCTCGCCGATGGCCAGGTCCGCGCTCAGATGCTGCTGGATGCCCAGCCCGTCGAGCAGCAGGTCGCCGCTGCGGCCGGTCTTTTCGTCCCACAGCCGTTCGGCGACGAACACCAGGTGCCCGCCGGCGGCAACCCAGTCGAGCACCCGTTCGGCCTGGCGCGGCGTCATGTGCTCGCGACCGCCGAGCAGCAGCAGGGTCTGGGCGCGCCCGGGGCTGGCCGCCAGGGTCTCCAGGCCGCTGGCGCGCTGCACCTCGAGGCCCTGGCGGCGCAGGAAGAGTTCGGCGGCCAGGTAGGGATTGGCGCGGGCCTGCGGCGTCGGGCCGCGTTCGACGATTTCCCGGTAGGGATGCAGCTGGCCGAGCAGCCAGGCCCCCAGCAGCGCCAGGGCCAGCCCGCTGGCTGCCAGGGCGAGGCGGCGCGCTCCGCTCATGCCGTGCCCCCGCTGCCGAACTGGCGCCGCCAGGCCGCGAGCAGTTCGTCCTTCAGTTCGGCCGGTGGCAGACGCTTGCCGTAGGCGAGGTTCTGCCAGTGCCGGGTCAGGGTTTCGGCGAGCTGCTGCAGTTCGGCCCGCTCCAGCCGGCGGACCCGGCGCAGCACCTCGCCCTCGGTGTCGGCCTCGCTCAGCGGCAGCCGGTAATCCTCGCGTAGGCGCTCGAGCAGACCGCGGTAGAGCAGGGCCAGCGCCTGCCCGGGATCGTCGGCCCACAGCCGCTCGGCCTGCGTGGCGATGTCCGCGGGCAGTGCCGCCGGAGCGGGGTGGGGAGCTGCGTGCTCGGCTGGCGGCGGCGGGGCGCGTCGGGCGAACGGCAGGCGGCGCCCGGCGAAGGCCGCCAGCCAGTCGCGGTAGCGCCAAGCCAGCAGCACGGCTCCGGCACCGACGGCTGCCCACAGGAGGATTTCCAGCGCCTCGGCCAGCCGGCGAGCGAGGGGGGAGGGGGCGGACGGCCGGACGTCGACGTCCGGCGCCTGCGCCGGATCGCCGAAGCGCCAGCGGGTGATTTCTTCGCGGTGGCTGAAGGGCGGTTGCTCGAGCAGGGCCTGGACGTCCGCGCGGGCCGCTTGGCGGCCCAGCGCCTGGGCGGGCTGCGGGGCCGGCGGCTGGGCTAGGGCCGCGTCGGGAAGCGCCAGCGCCAGGCCGGCGGCGAGCAGCAGGATGCCGGTCGTGGTGCCCAGGCGCCGGCGCAGGCGCTGGAAGGCCACTTCGAGATCCCAGGCCTCCAGGTGCACGCGGCGATTCAAATAGAGGCCGAAGCCGCAGGCGATATACAGCGGTTCCCAGACCATCAGCACCAAGGCATAGAGCCCGTTGGTCAGATGCTCCAGCCACAGCCGGTCGGGCGGTGTGCCCTCCAGCAGTTGCTGCCAGTCGAGCGCGAGGCTCGTCTGCGCTGGCAACAGCAGATAAAGGAAGGCCAGCAGGCCGAGCCAGAGGGCCAGCTCCAGATGCAGGCCGACCAGGGTCAGCCAGCCGGCGCCGCGCTTGCCGGGCCCTGTCGCGAGCACGGCGCGACGCTGCTGCAGCTCCTTGCCGGCGAGTCCCTCGAGCAGCAGCACCGGCAGATCGAAGCTGCGCGTCGGGCTGAAGCGGCGCCGGGTCAGGCTGGCCAGCCATTCCGCGCGGAGCAGACCGGGCAGGGCGCGCAGGCTCTCGCCCAGGCGCGGCGTCGCGCCGAACAGGGCGCGGGAGAGGATGAACAGTGGCAGGCGCTCGCCGAGCGGCTTCAGCCACCAGAAGATCAGCAGCACCCAGCCGGGACTCTCCCAGAGCAGCAGGCTGAGCAGGGCCAGCAGCGGCAGGGCGGGCAGCGCCCAGGCGAGCATCAGCAGGCCGGCATGGCGCTGCGCCAGCAGTACGCCGAGGTCCATGGCTTCCCAGGGGCTGCGCGGGCGGAGGACCGCGACGCTGTCAGTCAGGCGCATGGCGCGTGCGTCCGGCAAGCAGGAAGTAGGCCGCCACCAGCCCCCAGAACAGGACGCCGACCGCGTACTTGAGCGGCGCTCCGGGAAGAGTCATGGACGACCAGTAGGCCTCGACGAAGGCGGCGACCAGCAGCAGGAGCAGTACCCCGGCGACCAGCCGCACGCTGCACGCCGCAGCTTGGCGCAGGGCCTCGCCGCGTGTCAGGCGGCCGGGGGCGAACAGCGCCCAGCCGAGCTTGAGGCCGGCGGCGCCGGAGAAGGTGATGGCGGTCAATTCGAAGGCGCCGTGGCCGATCACGAACGGCCAGAAGGTGTCGGTGTAGCCGATGCCGCTCAGGTGGCCGGCCACCGCACCGATCGACAGGCCGTTGACGAGCAGGAAGAACAGGCTGCCGAGGCCGAACAGCAGGCCGCTGGCGAAGGTCTGGAAGGCGATGCCGAAGTTGTGCATGACGTAGTAGCCGAACATCATCCAGTCGGCCGCGGAACTGCGCTCGCCGAAGCGGCCGAGGCGGCTGACGTCGGGGTCGTACATGGCCTCCATCTGCGCCACCTGCTCGGGGGTGAGCAGGCTGTAGACCAGCTCCGGAAACAGGTAGACCAGCAGGCCCATGCCGAACAGGCTGGCGTAGAACAGCAGGCTGGCGGCCAGCACCAGGCGCCACTCCTCGCGCACCAGGCGGGGAAAGCCGCCGAGCAAAAAGCCGATGCAGCGTGCACCCAGGTGGCTGCGGTGGCGGTAGAACTGGCGGTGGCCGCGCAGCGCCAGCTGCTGCAACTGCTCGACCAGCCGGCTGCCGTAGCCGCGCTGCTCGGCCAGCGCCAGCTGCCGGCAGAGGCGCCGGTAGGCGGCGGGGAACTGGCGGCTGTCCGGCCCGGCCTTGCCGTGCTCGAGGGCGTCGAGCTGGCGGGCGAAGGCCTGCCACTCGGCCTGGTGGCGTCGTTCGAAGGCGTTCTGCTTCATGACGGACCCATGAGTTCGCGGGCGATGCCGAGCAGCCGGGCCTCGGCCTGCGCTTCCGGCACCTGCAGCGGCCCGGCGAGGATGCCCGCCAGTTCGCGGCGGCGCCCGGTGGACAGCCCGGCCTGGCGCTCCGCGAAGGCGAGCAGGGCGCGCCGCTCGTCTGCCTGCAGGGCGAAGGGGAGCGGCTGCGCGGCGACCTCGGGCAGGGACGGGCGCGGCTGCGCTCGTTCCCGGTAGACCACCAGGGTGCCGGCGGCCAGGTCGCCCAGGCGCTTGAAGGCCGGATGGGCGAGGCAGCTGAGGATGCCCAGGCTGTAGCCGAACGGCAGCAGGTCGACGACGCGCAGCAGGTTGCGGGTCAGCGAGGCGGCCCAGCCGACCGGGGTGCCGTCGTCGTGCAGCACTTGCAGGCCGAGCAGCTGCTTGCCGGGCGAGCGGCCCTGGTTGAGCACCTCGAAGAGCACCATGTACCACCAGGTCACGAGGAAGAAGGTCAGGCTGGCCAGGCCCATGCCCAGTTCGCCGAACTGGCCGAGGAGCAGGAAGGCCAGCAGCAGGATCAGCCCGCGGACCATCAGGTCGACGGCGAAGGCCAGGGCGCGCGGCACCAGGCCCGCAGGGTGCAGCACGAGGTCGATGCCTTCGGGCGTCTCCACCAGATAGCGGGTATCCAGAGGCGGCTGCCGGACGGTGCCGTCGGAGGGCTGGGCGGGGGACGCGGACATCGGTCGGCCGTGCTCGCACTGAAAGCCCGATGCTAGCCAGCCGCCGGCCGCCAGGCAACCGCCCCGGTCCGGTTCGGGGCGAATGGTAGACTGGCGCCATTCCATCGACGGGAATCTCCCCAGTGACCTCCAGCATCTTCTGGTACGACTACGAAACCACCGGCATCAATCCGCGCTGCGACCGCCCCCTGCAGGTGGCGGGAATCCGCACCGATGAAGAGCTCAACGAGATCGGCGAGCCGCTGAACCTCTACTGCCGGCCGGCCGACGACATCCTGCCGCATCCGGCGGCCTGTCTGGTCACCGGCATCACCCCGCAGCTGCTCGCCGAGCGGGGCCTGTGCGAGGCCGAGTTCGTGACCCGCCTGCACGCCGAGCTGGCCCGCCCCGGCACCTGCACGGCCGGCTACAACAGCCTGCGCTTCGACGACGAGATCAGCCGTCACGCGCTCTACCGCAACTTCTTCGATCCCTACGCCCGCGAGTGGCAGGGCGGCAACAGCCGCTGGGACCTGATCGACCTGCTGCGCACGGCCTACGCCCTGCGTCCCGAGGGCATCCACTGGCCGCAGGAGGAGGGCCGGGTCACCCTCCGCCTGGAGCGGCTCACCGCGGCCAACGGCATCGACCACGGCCAGGCCCACGACGCCCTGGCCGACGTGCGCGCGACCATCGCCCTGGCCCGGCTGCTGCGCGAGCGTCAGCCGAAGCTGTACGGCTATCTCTATCAGTTGCGCAGCAAGCAGCGGGTGCTGGATCAGATCAGGCTGCTGCATCCCCTGGTGCACGTCTCCGGGCGCTTCGCCGCCGAGCGAGGCTACCTGGCGGTGGTCCTGCCGCTGGCCTGGCATCCGTCCAACCGCAATGCCCTGATCGTCTGCGACCTGCAGGCCGACCCTGCGCCATTGCTCGATCTCGATGCGGAAGTTCTGCGCCGGCGTTTGTATACCCGTCGAGAAGATATGGCCGACAATGAATTGCCGGTCCCCCTGAAACTCGTGCATATCAATCGTTGTCCGGTATTGGCGCCCTTGTCGGTATTGCGCGAAAAAGATGTTGGGCGTCTGCAACTGGACATGGCAGAGTGCCAAAGGCGCGTGGACTTGTTGTCTGCGGCCCAAGGAGTGTGGCAGGAAAAACTGCCGCAGATTTATGTGGGCGATGAATTTTCCGCCAGCGAGGACCCGGAGCAGCAGTTGTATGGCGGATTCTTTGGTGATCGGGACCGGCGTCTTTGCGAACAAGTGCGCCGGGCCGAGCCGCAAAGTCTGGGCAGGCAAAACTGGGGGTTCGACGATGCGCGTCTCCCCGAGTTGCTGTTCCGCTATCGGGCGCGCAATTTTCAGGAAACTTTGACGGCCGCCGAAGGCGAGAGTTGGCGGGATTTCTGCCGGCGGCGTCTGAACGATGCTGCCTGGGGAGCACCCAACACACTGGAGGGTTTCAATGTGCAGCTGGAGCAACTGCTCGTCCAAGCTGACAGTGAGCATCGATCGATACTGCTGGCCTGGCGCGAATATGCACGGCAGTTGCGCGAGCGCTATGCCATGTGAGGTATTGCGCTAAATCAGTACTTATAAGGGAGCGCCGGCAGTGCCGGCGCTCCCTTGATTATCCGGCAACTTCTGCTCAGTCGAGCAGAGTGGCCCAGCCCTCGACGACATCGGCGCCGTACTGGGCTTTCCATTCCTTCAGGGTCTTGTGATTGCCCCCTTTGGTTTCGATGGTTTCATTGGTGTAGGGGTTCTTGTACTGCTTGACCTTGCGGGCGCGCTTGGCAGGCGCCGGGGCCGGCTTGGCACTGCGTGCGCCACGCGCGGACTTGGCATCCGGATCGAGCAGGGCATTGATGTCGCGCAGGGACTTTTGATATTCCCCCATCAGCTTGCGCAGTTTGCCCTCGAACTCCAGTTCTTTCTGCAGCTTGTCGTCCTGGGAGAGATTCTTCAGGCGTTCCTGAAGCTCCTTGATGGCCTCTTCGGTGGCGCGGTATTCGTTGATCAGGGACATTTTACTTACCTTGAACCCCGGAGGGGTGATTAGACGAGTTCTGGGACAATGATAGTCAGGCATTGTTGGCAAGTAAATATCCAGGAGAACTTTGTTCAACTTTAGTTACGGCCTTTGTCGCCGTATGCAGAAAGTCGCCGTGGAAATAGCCGCAGCAGGATTTATAGGCCGCTAATACTTGGGCAGAATCAGTCCTGGCGCGACTCTGGCCATGACCACCGTTAATAGAATCACCGGCACAGTCGCCGTGGCGCATGTCGACAAAATCAAGTGAACGGCCGGCGGACCGCTAATAAAGGGGCTTCGAGAAGAGTTCCGTGCCGGCCTGTTTGATGTGACCCTTCAATCCACAACAGCGCGGCGATATCCCGCCTTTATCCGTCGCTGCAGTGCAATCCGGCTGTTGTGCGAAGTGGCGCGGCTGCTTGTTGGCCGATCTCCCCGGCTCGCGTGTGGGTTACTGAAGTTTTCCGGCGCTGTGGCTAGAATGACGCTTTCGCGAGTTCTGGAGTTGTTCCCATCATGCGTACATTTCGGCTGGTGATCGCCTGTCCCGACCGGGTCGGCATCGTCGCCAAGGTCAGTAATTTCCTGGCCACCTACAACGGCTGGATCACCGAGGCGAGCCACCATTCGGATACCCACAGCGGCTGGTTCTTCATGCGCCATGAAATCCGCGCGGATTCCCTGCCGTTCGATCTCGAGGAGTTCCGCCGCGCCTTCGCACCGATCGCCCGCGAGTTCTCCATGGAGTGGCGGGTCACCGACTCCAGCCAGCTCAAGCGCGTGGTGCTGATGGCCAGCCGTGAATCGCACTGCCTGGCCGACCTGCTGCACCGCTGGCACAGCGGCGAACTGGCTTGCGAGATCCCTTGCGTGATCGCCAACCATGACGAGCTGCGCAGCATGGTCGAGTGGCACGGCATTCCCTATTACCATGTGCCGGTCGATCCGCAGAACAAGGAGCCGGCCTTCGCTGAGGTGTCCCGGCTGGTCCGCGAGCATGCCGCCGACACCGTGGTGCTGGCCCGCTACATGCAAATCCTGCCGCCGCAGCTGTGCCAGGAGTTCGCCATGCAGGTCATCAACATCCACCACAGCTTCCTGCCGTCCTTCGTCGGTGCCCGGCCCTATCACCAAGCCTCGCTGCGCGGGGTGAAGCTGATCGGCGCGACCTGCCACTACGTCACCGAGGAGCTGGACGCCGGCCCGATCATCGAGCAGGACGTGGTGCGCATCACTCACCGGGACAGCGTCGAGGACCTGGTGCGCCTCGGCAAGGACGTGGAGAAGATGGTGCTGTCCCGCGGGCTGCGCTATCACCTCGAGGACCGCGTGCTGGTGCATGACAACCGCACGGTGGTGTTCGCCTGAGAAGGGTGGGGCCGGCAGGCTGACGGGCAGCCTGCCGGTCGTGCGCCGGCCGGGCGCCTTGGCGGGACTGGTGCCCTGATGGACAATTTCTCGCACAGCCGGCGGAGGCGCTCTCCGCCGGGCCGATCCCGGGGTTGCCCATGCTCGTCGACAACCGCATCAAATTCCGCCATCTGGTCAGCTTTCTCGAGGTGGCCCGCCAGCGCAGCTTCGCGAAGGCGGCCGACGCCCTGGCGGTGTCCCAGCCGGCGATGTCCAAGACCCTCAAGGAACTGGAGGAGATTCTCGACGCCCGGCTGTTCGAGCGCAGCAAGTCCGGGGTTTCCCTGACCCCGGCGGGCATCACCTTCCTGCGCTATGCCGGACCCTGCGTGCAGGCCCTGCGCGACGGCGTCAACACCCTGCGCGGCGACAGCCAGGCCGGCGGGGTGGTGCGTGTCGGGGTGCTCTCGACGGTGGAGAGCCAGGTGGTGCCGGAGGTGGTGCTGCGCCTGCACCGGAAGCATCGGGCGCTGGTGGTCAGCGTCGCCACCGGTCTCAGCGCCTATCTGCTCGCGCAATTGCGGGTCGGCGAGCTGGACTTGGTGGTCGGGCGGATGACCGACAGCCCGGAGATCCGCGGGCTGACCTTCGAGCACCTTTATAGCGAGTCCATGGCGCTGGTGGTGCGGCCCGGGCACCCGCTGCTCGAGACCGATCTGTCCGATCTGGCGCTGCTCGGCGACTACCCGCTGATCCTGCCGCTGGCCGGCACCACCATCCGCCAGTATGCCGAGAGCTTCTTCGTCCAGTGCGGCATTCCCCTGCCGGCGCAGCGCCTGGAAACCCTCTCGCCGGTGCTGAGCCGGCGCTATGTGCTGTCCAGCGACGGGCTCTGGCTGGCGCCGCTGGATGCGGTGCGCCTGGACCTGCAGAACGGCGAGCTGGTCGAGCTGGCGCTGGGGGTGCGCGAGGCCGGCGGCTCGATCGGCTTCTGCTGGAACTCGGCGCTGCCGCTGCCGCTGGCCGCGCAGTGGTTCTGCGATGAGCTGCGTCAGGTGGCGAGGGAGCTGGGCGGAGGTGTAGATACATAACCGATAGGTTATGTATGAGGGCGTTCTTTTCAATTTCCATCCAGGCTCTCGGGTGTGACACTTCGTCTCGCGTAGCCGCCTTGCGGTTCTAGCGACTCCACAATCCCAAGAACAAGGAGCCTGAGATGTCCGAGCTCGATACCCGCCGTTTCGTCGCCCGTGACCGGAATTGGCAGCCGAAAGGCTATACCCCAGATTACAAGACCACCATCGCCCGCTCGCCGAGCCAGGCCTTGGTCAGTATCCCGCAATCCCTGTCGGAAACCACCGGCCCGGACTTTACCCATCTGAAGATGGGCAAGTACGACAACGACCTGCTGCTCAACTTCAACCACGGCGGTCTACCGGTCGGCGAGCGCGTCATCATGTGCGGTCGGGTGATCGACCAGTACGGCAATCCGGTTCCGCATACCCTGGTGGAAATGTGGCAGGCCAACGCCGGCGGCCGCTACCGTCACAAGAACGACAGCTACCTGGCGCCGCTGGACCCCAACTTCGGCGGGGTCGGCCGCACCCTGACCGACGCGAACGGCTACTACTACTTCCGTACCATCAAGCCGGGTCCCTACCCGTGGCGCAACGGCCCGAACGAGTGGCGCCCGTCGCACATCCACGTGTCGATCAGCGGCCCGTCGATCTCCACCAAGCTGATCACCCAGATGTACTTCGAGGGCGACCCGCTGATTCCGAAATGCCCGATCGTCCGCACCATCGCCAACCCGGACGCCGTCGAGACCCTGATCGGCCGCCTGGACCTGAGCAGCAACGTGCCCATGGACTGCCTGGCGTACCGCTTCAACATCGTGCTGCGTGGCCAGCGCCAGACCCGTTTCGAGAACCAGTGAGAAGGAGCCGACCATGAACTACGAACTGCTGCCGGAAACCCCCTCGCAGACCGCCGGTCCCTACGTGCACATCGGCCTGGCTGGCGCTGCCGCCGGCAATCCGACCCGCGAACAGGAAATCTGGAACGAGATGGCCAGGGATGACGCCCCGGGCGAGCACATCATCCTGATCGGCAAGGTCATCGACGGCAACGGCCACTTGGTCCGCGACTCCTACCTGGAGCTCTGGCAGGCCAACCACGAAGGCGTCTACGACACCGTCTACGACCTGGAGAAGTCGTTCAACGGCTTCGCCCGCACGGCGACTACCTTCGACGCCGGCGAGTGGACGGCGAAGACCGTCAAGCCGGGCGTGGTGAAGAACGCCGCCGGCAAGCCGATGGCACCGCACATCAACGTGTCGCTGTTCGCCCGCGGCATCAACATCCAGCTGCAGACCCGCATCTACTTCGAGGACGAAGTCGAGGCCAACGCCGCCGATCCGGTGCTGAACCTGATCGAGCAGCCGGAGCGTCGCAAGACCCTGATCGCCAAGCGTTGCGAGGTGGACAACAAGACCGCCTACCGCTTCGACATCCGCATCCAGGGCGAAGGGGAAACGGTGTTCTTTGACTTCTGAGGTCATGCACCGGCCGGCGCCCGCGCAAGCGGTGCGTCGGCACTTCGCAGAGCGACTGGCGGCGTCGGGCTTTCAAGCCGACGCCGCGCAGTCGTTTGCGCTCGGCCAGTTGGCCGAGTGGCTGGAAGAGCTGCTGGGCGGCCGGCGCAACTGGCTGCGCCGGCCCGTCACCGGCCTCTACCTGTGGGGTGGGGTGGGGCGTGGCAAGAGCTTCGTCATGGACTGCTTCTTCCAGGCCGCGCCGCTGGCGGCCAAGCGCCGCGTGCACTTCCACGCCTTTTTGCAGGAGCTGCAGGTGCGTCTGCTGGCCCACACCGGACAACCCGATCCCCTGGCGAGGGTCGCCGGAGAGCTGGCCGGCGAGGTGCGCCTGCTCTGCTTCGACGAATTCCACGTGCACGACATCGGCGACGCCATCCTCCTCGGGCGCCTGCTCGAGGTGCTGCTGAAGGCTCAGGTGGGGGTGGTGATCACCTCCAACTATGCGCCGGCGGCGCTCTGCCCGAACCCCCTGCATCACGAGTGCTTCAAGCCGTTCATCCGCGTGCTCGAGCGGCACCTGCGCGTCGTCGAGCTGGACGGTGGCGTCGACTACCGCTCCTGCGGCGGCCGTGACTGGGGCCAGTACCACTGGCCGGAGTCGCCGCACAGCCTGCAGGACTGGCGCCGCGAGCTGGGCCTGGCCGTGCCGGCGGAGCCGCTGGCGGTCAACCGGCTGAGCCTGGCGCCGCTCGGCCAGGACGCGCGCAGCCTCTGGCTGGACTTCGCCGCGCTGTTCCCGGTGCCGTCCTCGACCCGCGACTACCTGTGGCTCTGCGCGCGTTTCGAGCGCATCGCGATCAGCGGGTTGCCCTGTCTGGACCGGCATTCGCTGGACGTCCAGCAACGCTTTTTGAATTTCGTCGACATCGCCTACGACGCCGGCATCGAGCTGCTGCTGAGCAGCGAGACGAGCCTGGAGAACCTCTGCCGCGAACGGGTCCACGAGGACTTCGCGCGCACCCGTAGCCGCCTGGCCCAGCTCCGGCCGCGGGTGCTGGCGGACTTCTAGCGCGACGCCGGACGCTCGATTGTGATCGCTCGGCGGCTGGCCGATAATCGAGCATGCCGCGTTCGCCTCTTTCCGCCATTCCCTTTTCGGGGGCGAGCCAGCCAAGGAGACTTCATGAGTGAGTTGCGTCAGGCCGTGCCCACCCTCGCGCCGCCGCCCTACATTTCCCCCGCCAAGCGCATCGAGGCGCTGAGCGGCGATCCGAACTTCATGACCTCCCTGGCACGTGGCCTGGCGGTGATCGGTGCCTTCCAGGAGCGCAAGCGCCACCTGACCATCGCCCAGATCAGCCACCGTACCGAGATCCCCCGGGCCGCCGTGCGCCGTTGCCTGCACACCCTGATGAAGCTCGGTTTCGCCACCACCGACGGGCGCACCTATTCGCTGACGCCCAAGGTGCTGACCCTCGGTCATGCCTACCTGTCCTCCACGCCGTTGGCAGTGTCCGCGCAGACCTACCTCGACCGGATCAGCGAACAGCTGCACGAGGCCTGCAACCTGGCCACCCTGGAGGGCGAGGAAGTGCTCTACATCGCCCGTTCGGCGATTCCCCAGCGGCTGATCTCGGTCGATCTCAGCGTCGGCTGCCGGTTGCCGGCCTACTGCACCTCGATGGGACGCGTGCTGCTCGCCGCGCTGGACGACGTCAGCCTGCAGGAATACCTCGAGCACGCCGACCTGCTGCCCAAGACCAGTCGCACCCTGCATACCCGCGAGGCGCTCTGGGAGTGTCTGCAGCAGGTCCGCCGGCAGGGCTGGTGCATCGTCGACCAGGAGCTGGAACAGGGCCTGCGCTCGCTGGCGGTGCCGGTCCAGGATTCTTCGGGGCGGGTGCTGGCGGCGATGAACGTCAGCACCCATGCCGGGCGGGTATCCATCGCCGAGCTGGAAAAGCGCTACCTGCCGATCATGCTGAGCGCCAGTCGCGACCTGAGCGCCCAGTTGTTCGCCTGACGAGCGCCCGGCCACGGGGTGTGCCGTCCCGCGCCCCCGATCGCTCGATAGCCTCCTCACAAGCCGTTCGATAAACGAACGAATTGGCGATTATCGGATTGTTCCGCCCCGCTCTTGCCCGTACTTTGGCTGCAAACCGCGCCGCCTCCGGCGCAGCCGATCCCCGACAAGAGCACGTACGAAATGGCCGAAATCCTCACCCTGCGTGAAGCGGTGCAGCGCTTCGTCAACGACGGCGACACCGTCGCCCTCGAAGGCTTCACCCACCTGATTCCCACCGCCGCCTCCCACGAGCTGATCCGCCAGGGCAAGAAAGACCTGACCCTGGTGCGCATGACTCCCGACCTGGTCTACGACCTGCTGATCGGCGCCGGCTGCGCGAAGAAGCTGATCTTCTCCTGGGGCGGCAACCCCGGCGTGGGTTCCCTGCATCGCCTGCGCGACGCGGTGGAAAAGGGCTGGCCGCAGCCGCTGGAGATCGAGGAGCACAGCCACGCCGACCTGGCCAACGCCTACGTGGCCGGCGCCTCCGGCCTGCCTTTCGCGGTGCTGCGCGCCTACGCCGGCTCCGACCTGCCGAAGGTCAACCCGCTGATCAAGAGCGTCACCTGCCCGTTCACCGGCGAGGTGCTGGCCGCAGTGCCCTCGGTGCGCCCGGACGTCACCGTGATCCACGCGCAGAAGGCCGACCGCAAGGGCAACGTGCTGATCCAGGGCATCCTCGGCGTGCAGAAGGAAGCCGCACTGGCCGCCAAGCGCGCCATCGTCACCGTCGAGGAGATCGTCGACGACCTCAAGGCGCCGATGAACGCCTGCGTCCTGCCGACCTGGGCGCTGGCCGCGGTCTGCCTGGTGCCCGGCGGTGCCCATCCGTCCTACGCTCACGGCTACTCCGAGCGCGACAACCGTTTCTACCAGGACTGGGACCCGATCGCCCGCAGCCGCGAGAGCTTCACCGCCTGGATCGACGCGTTCATCCGCGGCACCGCCGACTTTTCCGAGTACAAGGCCAAGCTGGCCGCCCAAGAGGCCAAATAATGACTTACTCCACCAATGAAATGATGACCGTCGCCGCCGCCCGCCGCCTGGGCAACGGCAGCGTCTGCTTCGTCGGCATCGGCCTGCCGTCCAAGGCCGCCAACCTGGCGCGCCTGACCCACGCCCCGGACGTGGTGCTGATCTACGAATCCGGCCCGATCGGCGCCAAGCCTTCCGTGCTGCCGCTGTCGATTGGCGACGGCGAGCTGGCCGAGACCGCCGACACCGTGGTGCCGACCGGCGAGATCTTCCGCTACTGGCTGCAGGGCGGGCGTATCGACGTGGGCTTCCTCGGCGCCGCCCAGGTCGACAAGTACGGCAACATCAACACCACGGTGATCGGCGACTACCACAAGCCCAAGGTGCGCCTGCCCGGCGCCGGCGGCGCGCCGGAGATCGCCGGCAGCGCGAAGAAGGTGCTGATCATCCTCAAGCAGTCGCACCGCACCTTCGTCGACAAGCTGGCCTTCATCACCTCGGTTGGCCACGGCGAGGGCGGCGACCACCGCAAGCGCCTCGGCCTGCCCGGTGCCGGTCCGGTGGCGATCATCACCGACCTGTGCATCATGGAGCCGGAAGCCGGCACCCACGAGTTCATCGTCACCGCCCTGCATCCGGGCGTGACCCGCGAGCAGGTGATCGAGAACACCGGTTGGCAGATCCGCTTCGCCGATCAGCTGGCGGTGACCGAGGCGCCGACCGAGACCGAACTGGTCGCCCTGCGCGATCTGGAAGCCCGCACGGCCGCTGCCCACGGGCAGCTGGGCGGTGAAGAATGAGCCGCGACGTCTATATCTGCGACGCCGTCCGCACCCCCATCGGCCGCTTCGGCGGCGCGCTGGCCGCGGTGCGCGCCGACGACCTGGGTGCGACTCCGCTGAAAGCCCTGCTCGAGCGCAACCCGCAGCTCGATCCTGAAGCCATCGACGATGTGTTCTACGGCTGCGCCAACCAGGCCGGCGAGGACAACCGCAACGTCGCGCGCATGGCGCTGCTGCTCGCCGGCCTGCCGGAGACGGTGCCGGGCGTGACCCTCAACCGTCTGTGCGCCTCAGGGCTCGACGCGGTGGGCACCGCCTTCCGCGCCATCGCCAGCGGCGAGATCGAGCTGGCCATCGCCGGCGGCGTCGAGTCGATGAGCCGCGCGCCCTTCGTGATGGGCAAGGCCGACGGCGCCTGGTCGCGCAACATGAAGATCGAAGACACCACCATGGGCTGGCGCTTCATCAACCCGTTGCTGAAGGCCCAGTACGGCGTGGAAGCCATGCCGCAGACCGCCGACAACGTGGCCGAGGACTATGGCATCTCCCGCGCCGACCAGGACGCCTTCGCCCTGCGCAGCCAGCAGCGCGCCGGCCGCGCCCAGGCGGAAGGCTTCTACGCCGAGGAAATCGTCCCGGTGATAATCAAGGGCAAGAAGGGCGACACCGTGGTGGCTGCCGACGAGCATCCGCGTCCGGACACCACCCCCGAAGCCCTGGCCAAGCTCAAGCCGGTCAACGGCGAGGGCAAGACCGTCACCGCCGGCAACGCCTCGGGCATCAACGACGGCGCTGCCGCGATGATCCTGGCTTCCGCCGAAGCCGTCGCCAAGTACGGTCTCAAGCCGCGCGCCAAGGTGCTCGGCATGGCCAGCGCCGGCGTCGCGCCGCGCGTGATGGGCATCGGCCCGGTGCCGGCGGTGCGCAAGCTGTGCGAGCGCCTGAACCTGGCGGTCGCCGACTTCGACGTGATCGAGCTCAACGAAGCCTTCGCCGCCCAGGGGCTGGCCTGCCTGCGCGAGCTGGGCATCGCCGACGACGACGCGCGGGTCAACCCCAACGGCGGCGCCATTGCCCTCGGCCATCCGCTGGGCATGAGCGGCGCGCGTCTGGTGCTGACCGCCCTGCACCAGCTGGAGAAGTCCGGCGGCAAGAGGGGCCTCGCCACCATGTGCATCGGCGTCGGCCAGGGCCTGGCGCTGGCCATCGAGCGCGTCTGACCCTGCTCGGGGCCATCGTAGGGTGGGTAACCGCGTAGCGTTACCCACCAGGAAGCGGGTGGTGGAAAACGCTGGCGCGGTTTTCCACCCTACGAAACTGTAGGAGCGAATGCATTCGCGATAGGGTGAACGCCAGTCGCGGATCAATTCGCTCCTACAGGTACGCGCTGCCAACCTAGGCTGTACTGCCATCGCTTTCAGGATGATCGTCTTGAGCAACCAACTGTTCGATGCCTACTTCACCAGCGCGCCGATGCGCGCGGTGTTTTCCGACCGCGGGCGGCTGCAGGGCATGCTCGACTTCGAGGCCGCGCTGGCGCGCGCCGAAGCGCAGGTCGGACTGATTCCCGCGGCCGCCGTGGCGCCGATTGCCGGTGCCTGCCGCGCCGAGGCCTATGACGTCGCCGCGCTGGCCACGGCCATCGCCACCGCCGGCAACTCGGCGATCCCGCTGGTCAAGGCCCTCGGCCGGCAGATCGCCGCCGTGGATGCCGAGGCCGAGCGCTACGTGCACCTCGGTACGACCAGCCAGGACGCCATGGACAGCGGCCTGGTGCTGCAGTTGCGCGCCGCCGTCGAGCTGTTCGAAACCGAGCTGGCGCAACTGGCCGAGGATCTCGCCGTGCAGGCCGAGCGCCACGCCGCCACCCCGCTGGCCGGCCGCACCTGGCTGCAGCACGCCATCCCGGTGACCCTCGGCATGAAGCTCGCCGGGCTGCTCGGCGCCGTCACCCGCCAGCGTCAGCGGCTGGCCGAATTGAAGCCGCGCCTCTTGGTCCTGCAGTTCGGCGGCGCCGCCGGCACCCTGGCGGCGCTGGGCGAGCACGCCCTGCCGGTGTCCGAGGCGCTGGCCCGCGAACTGGACCTGAGCCTGCCCGAGCAGCCCTGGCACACCCAGCGCGACCGTCTGGTCGAGTTCGCCGGCTGGCTCGGCCTGCTCGCCGGTACCCTCGGCAAGCTCGGCCGCGACCTGTCCCTGCTGATGCAGACCGACGTCGGCGAAGCGTTCGAGCCCTCCGCGCCGGGCAAGGGCGGTTCCTCGACCATGCCGCACAAGCGCAACCCGGTCGGCGCCGCCGTGCTGATCGGCGCCGCCACCCGTGCGCCGGGGCTGGTCGCCACCATGCTGTCGGCGATGCCCCAGGAGCACGAGCGCAGCCTCGGTCTCTGGCATGCCGAGTGGGAAACCCTGCCCGAGCTGTGCTGTCTGGTTTCCGGCGCATTGCAACAGGCGCGCCTGCTGCTGCCGGGGCTGGAGGTGGATGCCGCGCGCATGCGCGCCAACCTCGACCTGACCCGCGGCCTGGTGCTCGCCGAGGCGGTGAGCATCGCCTTGGCCCAGAGGATGGGCCGCGAGCGTGCCCATCATCTGGTCGAGCAGTGCTGCCGCCAGGCCGTCGCCGAGGGGCGTCACCTGCGCGCCGTGCTCGGTGCCAACGCCGAAGTGAGCGCCGAGCTGTCCATCGCCGAACTGGATCGCCTGCTCGATCCGTCCCATTACCTTGGCCTGGCGCAGCGCTGGGTCGTCCGTGCCGTGGCCGAACACCGCGCCACCCACTGCTAAGGAGTCATAGATGCCGACCGTGCAACTCGCCGATGGCGCACTGAACTACCAGATCGACGGCCCCGCGGGCGCGCCGGTGCTGGTGCTGTCCAACTCGCTGGGCACCGACCTGCGCATGTGGGATACCCAGATCCCGGCCTTCGCCGGGCACTTCCGCGTGCTGCGCTACGACACCCGCGGCCACGGCCATTCGCTGGTCAGCCCGGGGCCGTACAACGTCGAGCAGCTCGGCCGCGACGTGCTGGCGCTGGCCGATGCCCTCGACATCCAGAAGTTTTCCTTCTGCGGCCTGTCCATGGGCGGGCTGATCGGCCAGTGGCTGGGCGTCAACGCCGGCGAGCGCCTGCACAAGCTGGTGGTGTGCAACACCGCGGCGAAGATCGGCAACGACGAGGTCTGGAACACTCGCATCGACACCGTGCAGAAGGGTGGCCAGCAGGCCATGCGCGACCTGCGCGACGCCTCGATCGCGCGCTGGTTCACCTCGGAATTCGCCGCCGCCCAGCCAGGCAAGGTCGAGCCGATCGTCGGCATGCTGGCGCAGACGGCGCCCGAGGGCTATGCCGCCAACTGCGCGGCGGTGCGCGATGCCAACTTCCGCGAGCAGCTCGGCGCCGTCGCCGTGCCGACCCTGATCGTCTGCGGCACCCAGGACGCGGTGACCACCCCGGAGCACGGCCGCTTCATGCAGGAGTGCATCCAGGGCGCCGAGCGGGTCGAGTTCCACGCCGCGCACCTGTCCAACGTCGAGGCCGGCGAAGCCTTCACCCTGGCGGTGCTGGATTTCCTCCGCAAGTAAGGCACGCGCTGGGTGGACAACGCGCGCAGCGGTTTTCCACCCTCTGCTCTGCCCCCCATCAATGCTCGGCTCGTTTCCGGCGCGCCGAGCGGGAGTACCGCAATGGATGAAAAAGAACGCTACGACGCCGGCATGCAGGTGCGCCGCGCGGTGCTCGGCGACGCCCACGTCGACCGCAGCCTGAAGAACCTGACGCCGTTCAACGAGGAGTTCCAGGAGATGATCACCCGGCATGCCTGGGGCGACATCTGGACCCGTCCGGGCCTGCCGCGCCACACCCGCAGCCTGATCACCATCGCCATGCTGATCGGCATGAACCGCGAGGGCGAGCTGAAGCTGCACCTGCGCGCGGCGAAGAACAACGGCGTGACCCGCGACGAGATCAAGGAAGTGCTGATGCAGAGCGCCATCTACTGCGGCATTCCGGCGGCCAACGCCACCTTCCACCTGGCCGAGGAGGTCTGGGACGAGCTGGGCGTGGAATCGCTCGGCTGAGTTGCCGCCGGATGCCGGCTGGCAGGCCGGCATCCGCGGTGGTCACGCTTTATTCGTCGCAGGCATCCCACGCGGGGGCGAACTCGGGGCTGACCAGGCGCTGGTTTTTCGGCAGGGCATCGATCAGGGCGCGGTCTGCGTCGTCCAGCGTCACCTCCAGCGCGCCGAGGTTGATGCGCTGGTTGGCGACGCTGCCGGCCTTGGGAATGGCCGCGACCGCGGGCTGGTCGAGCAGCCATTTCAGGGCGATTTGTGCAGGCTGGGCCCGATGCTTGGCGGCGATATCGCGGATTTCCGCCACCTCCGCAATGCGGTTGCGGGCCAGCGGGCTGTAGGCGATCAGCGCCATGCCGTGTTGGCGGGCGTAGTCGAGCAGCTGCCGCTGGCCGAGCAGGACGTGGTATTCCACCTGGATGGCGGAGAGCGGCGCGCCCAGTTCCTCGACCGTCCGGCGCAGCAGCGGCAGCGGGAAGTTGGCCACGCCGATGTGCCGGGCCTTGCCTTCCTCGCGCAGGGCGACCAGCGTCTCGATGCTGCGCGGCAGGTCCCAGTCCTTGCCCGGCCAGTGGATCATGAACAGATCGACGCGGTCGCTGCGCAGGGCGTCCAGGCTGCGCTCCAGCGAGGCGCGCATGGCCGCCGGCTGCAACTGGTCCCACCAGACCTTGGTGGTCAGGTGCACCGCTTCGCGGGGCACCGGCGACTGTTCCAGCGCCCGGCCCACGGCCGCCTCGTTCTCGTAGGCGGCCGCCGTGTCGATATGCCGGTAGCCCAGCTCCAGGGCGCTCTGTACGGCGCGCCTGCATTCCTCGCCGAGCATCGGCCAGGTGCCGAGGCCCAGTCTGGGCAGAACCAGCCGGTCATGGGTGACGATGTTCTGCATGGGTTCTTCTCCTATCGTCATTCCGCAGTGACGGCGCCGGCGACATGGCGCGCGGCGATGTAGCCGAAGGTCATCGCCGGACCGAGGTTGATGCCGCCGGAGGGGTAGTGGCCGCCCATGATGCTGGCCATGTCGGTGCCCGCCGCGTACAGCCCGTCGATGGGCGCGCCATTGCCGTCCAGCACCTGGGCGTGGGCGTTGGTCTTCAGGCCGGCGAAGGTGCCGAAGCAGCCCGGCTCGACCTTGACGGCGTAGAAGGGGGCGCTGGCGATCGGCGCGAGGCAGAGGTTCGGGCCGGTATGCAGGGGATCGCCCTGCTTGCGGTTGTAGGGGGTCGAGCCCTTGCCGAAGGCCGGGTCCTTGCCCTGGTAGGCCTGCAGGTTGTATTCCTCGACGGTCGCGGCCAGTCCGGCCGGGTCGATGCCGCAGGCTTCGGCCAGTTCCTCGAGGGTCTTGCCGCATTTCAGATAGCCCGAGCGCAGCGCGCCGGCCAGCGGCACCGGGAACGGGCGGGCGAAACCGAGCCCGTAGCGGCGCTGGAAACGATGGTCGCAGATCAGCCAGGAGGCCACCGGCTGGCCTTCCGGCGCGCTGGCCAGCATGGCCGCGACATAGTCGTAGTAGCCGTTGGCCTCGTTGACGAAGCGCTTGCCGTCGGACAGCACGCCGATCACGCCGGGCTTGGCGCGGTCGATGATGTGCGGGAAATGGCCGAAGTTGCCGTCCCAGTGCGGCACGCGGGACACCGGCGCCCAGGCCACCGGCGAGGCGAGGTCGGTGACCAGCCGGCCGCCGGCGGCCTCGCCCAAGCGGATGCCGTCGCCTTCGCAGGCGGCCGGCGGCAACGCCAGATGTTCGCGGCCGGTGGGCGTGCGCGGGAACAGCGCCTTGCGCAGGGCGACGTCGTTGGGAAAGCCGCCGGCGGCGAGCACCACGGCCCTGGCGTGGATGGCGACATCGCCGCGGGCGGTGGCCACCACCGCGCCCCGGACCTGGCCGTCCTTTTGGATCAGCTGCCTGGCCGGCGCCGACTCCCAGAGTTGCACGCCCAGGTTTTCGGCGGACTTGGCCAGGCGGGCGACCAGCGCCACGCCGTTGACCAGCTGCATGGCCCGGCCATGGAAGGCCAGGTCCCACAGGTGCTGGAGGAAACGCCTGCCGACGTGCAGGGTGGAGCGCAGCGAACGGGTCACGCTCAGGAACGCCGCCAGATCCGGGCCGGCCATGATCGGCATGCCCATGAAGGAGGTCTCGCGCATGGTCCTGCGCAGGCGGCGCAGCAGCGGGCCGACCTTGCGGCCGTTGTAGGGCGCGGCGATCACCTGGTGGCCGCCGGTGGCGGTGCCCGGGGTGTCGCCGTGGATGTCGGGAATGCCGTTGCCGTCGACGAACTGCAGCGCGGTGTGCTTCTCGAAGAAGGCGACCATGTTCGGGCCGTTGTCGAGGAAGGCGTCGACCAGCGCCGCGTCGTAGCGCTCGCCCAGCTCATGTCTGAGGTAGGTGCGCGGTTGCTCGGGGTCCTCGTGGATGCCGGCGCGCCTGGCCAGCGGGTTGCCGGGCACCCACATCCAGCCGCCGGACCAGGCGGTGGCGCCGCCGAAGACCGGCTCCTTTTCCACCACGATGACTTTCAGGCCGTGCCAGGCGGCGGTGACCGCGGCCGACAGGCCGGCGGCTCCGGAGCCTATGACAAGCAGATCGCATTCGACAGACGGGGACGTGGGCATTCGGGACTTCTCCTGGGGCCTGGCGCCGTGGGGGACCAGCCCGGCCGTGCATTTTTATGATTGTGGAACATGGTTCCAATAGTAATGCGGGGCGGCACTCACGCCAAGCCCGGATGCTGGCGCAGCGATATTCGACGGGGGCGAGCCAGCGGCATGGCCGCCGCTCGGCGGGAGTGCGGCCCGCCTGTCCGGCGGGCTGGGGGAGGAGGCTTCAGAATAGCGAGATCGGGTAATTGACGATGATGCGGTTTTCGTTCCAGCTGGTGTTGGTGCCCCAGTTGGCGCGCTTGGTGGAGTTGCGCAGCTTGACGGAGAGGTTTTTCAGCGAGCCGCTCTGGACGACGTAGGCCAGTTCGTTCTCGCGGCTCCAGGTCTCGCCGTTGGTCACGCCGTTCCGGTGCACGTTCCTGCCGTCGATGTAGCGGCTCATGAAGGTCATGCCGGGAATGCCGAGGCTGGCGAAGTCGTAGTCGTGGCGGATCTGCCAGGATTCTTCCTTGGGATTGTTGTAGGGGCCGGCATAGACGTCGTTGGGCAGGGGATCGGCGCTGGTGCCGTTGACCTGCAGCCAGCGGTCCTTGCCGGTGAGTTTCTGGTAGGCGAAGGTGAAGGTGTTGCTGCCGGTCTTGAGGGCGAAGCGGCCGAAGAAGGTCTTGTTGTCCAGGTCGCCGGCGAGGGCCTGGCCGTCCTCCTCGCCGTCGAAGAGGCCCAGCTTGGCGTTGAGCGATGTCTTGTCGCCCAGCGGCTGGGTATGGCGGATCTCGAAGTAGCGCTGTTTGTAGAGGTCCTCCAGTTGCGCGAACCAGGCGCTGAGCATGGTCCTGCCGTCGTTGAAGGTGTATTCGACGCCGCCGAAGTTGAAGCGGTCGGAGCTGCCGCCGCTGATGCCGTCGATGGTCATGTCCTGCATGCTGGCATCGTTGCGCGGACTGGTCTCGCGCATTTGTCCGGCATAGATCGTCACATTCTTGATTTCCTTGGAGGTGAGCATGCCGCCCTGGAAGGTCTGTGTCAGGCCGCGTCCGTCGTCCGAGCTCAGAATGGGCAGTACCGGGTTCCATTCGCCGACCTTGAGTTCGGTATCGGAATAACGTGCCTTGAAGGCGACGCCGAAGCGGCCGAAATCGTCGGCCGGGTCGCCGTCCTTGCCGACCGGCAGCAGCTGGGTGCCGCCGGTGCCCTTGCCGCCATCGAGCTTGACCGACCAGAGCCCGAGCAGGTCGATGCCGAAGCCGACCGGACCCTCGGTGAAGCCCGATTGCACGTTCAATATGAAACTCTGCGTCCACTCCTCGGCCTTGCCCCGGGTGGCCCCGTGGTCGTAATCGCGGTTCAGATAGTAGTTGCGCAGGTTCAGGGTGCCCTTGGCGTCCTCGAAGAAGGCGGCATGGAGCGGGCCGGACGAAAGGGATGCGGCGATCGCGAAGGGAAGCGCGATTCGGCAAGGCTTCACCAGCCGAACAGGGGGAACTCTCATTATTGTTGTTCCTGAAAAGGTGACTGCCGGGCATGCAGGCGCCCCTCCGCCATGGCGGACGTCTACACATTCGGGGGCTTCGGCGCTGTGGCTACTGCCGGGGCGGGCTGGGTCTGGACATGGGGGCGGGGCCTCGAACCTATTGTTGTTGTTATCGAAAGCGCCCCGGTCGTGCGCTGGGGCTGCTTGGGCTATCGGCCTTCAGGGCGGATCCTGACGGCGCTATGACAATGCTAGTAACAAAAGCTTTCAGCAGCCTTTCATGAGACTTGCAGGGCGTGTCCGCCGATTGGCGGCATGGGTTCGTGACCGTTGCCCGTTCGGTGGCTGGGCATGTTTTCCCCGCGGCGCTGCGCCGAGGCCTTGCGCCTTCCGCGCATTTTCGCGGAAGCAAAAAAAGACCCGCCGTGAAGGCGGGTCAAACTCTCGCAGAGGCAAAAGGTAACGATCAGAACAGTGATAGCGGGTACTGGACGATCAGGCGCTGCTCGTTGAACTGGTTGTTGCTGCCGTAGTCGCGGCGCATGGTGGTGTTGCGCCAGCGCAGGGTCAGGTTCTTCGCCGCGCCGCTCTGCACCACATAGGCCAGCTCGCTCTCGCGGCCCCATTCCTCGCCGTCGTCGACGGCGCCGACGTGGATGTTCTTGCCGCTGATGTAGCGGGTCATGAAGGTCAGCCCCGGCACGCCCTGGGCGGCGAAGTTGTAGTCGTAGCGCAGCTGCCAGGAGCGCTCGCGGGCGTTGTCGTAGCTGGAGTTGTAGCTGTCGTTGGCCAGGGTGCCGCCGCTGGTGCCGTTGACCCGCAGCCACTTGCTGTCGCCGCTGACCCGCTGCAGGCCGAGGTAGAAGGTGTGCGCGTTGTGCTTGAGGGAGAACAGCCCGGACAGCACCTTGTTGTCGAGATGGCCTTCCAGCGCGCTGCCGTCGTCCTCGCCGTCGAAGTAGCCGATGTTGGCGCCCAGGCTCCAGTCCTCGCCGAGCGGCTGGGTGTGCAGCACCTGGAAGTAGCGCTGCTTGTAGATGTCCTTCAGGCGCGCATACCACATGCCGACGGTGGTCCGCTTGTCGTTGAAGGTGTATTCCGCGCCGCCGAAGTCGAAGTCGTCGGACTTGCGGTCGCTGGTATAGGGGCTGGTGCCGAACAGCGTCATGTCCTCCATGCTGCCGTCGTCGCGCGGGCTGTTGCCGGTGATGTGGCCGGCATACAGGGTCAGGTTCCTGATGTCCTTCGAGGTGAGCATGGAGCCCTGGAAGGTCTGCGGCAGCGAGCGGCCGTCGTCGGAGCGGAGGATCGGCAGCACCAGGTACCACTCGCCGACGCGCAGCTCGGTTTCGGAGAATTTCATCTTGCCGGAGACGGCGATCCGACCGAATTTGTCGGCCGGGTCGCCGTCGCGGCCGAGCGGCAGCAGCTGGGTGCCGCCGGTGCCCTTGCCGCCGTCGAGCTTGACCGAGTACAGGCCGAGCACGTCGACGCCGAAACCGAGCGGGCCTTCGGTGTAGCCGGACTTGAGGTCGAGGATGAAGTTCTGGGTCCATTCCTCGGCCTTGCTGCGGGTGGCGTTGTTGCCCTTGAAGTCGCGGTTGATGAAGAAGTTGCGCAGGGTCAGGGTGCCCTTGGCGTCTTCGACGAAGCCTGCGGCGTTCGCGGCGAGGGGCAGGGCCAGGATTGCGCCGAGAGTCAGGCTTGCGCCACTGCGTGCCGTCGACAGCAGGTCGCGTGAAGTCATTATTGTTCTCCGTTGGTTTTCGTAAGGCATGAGCTGCTCCTCCGGCCGGACACGGGGTGGCAGAGGAGGTAAGGCGGTAGTCCCCGGCCGGCAGGATCTCGACTGTCGGCGGAAAGCGCGATCAGCGGGGACGGGCCGGGAGGCCGAGGTAGCAGGGGGGCGGTGAAGCGGAAAGGCGCGGCATCGGGAAATTCCTCTTGAAATTATTGTTGGAATCGTGAGGTCCTGGGGTGTTCCCAAGTGGAGGTCATGGTTGCCGTCCGATCCGGTGGGGGTCAATCGGGGGAGTGGGCTTTGGTGCGGTAATCGAACGAATAGTTAACCAGTTGGTACATTCGTGTTGCCCGCTTCGTAGTCTCGTCCAATAATTGATTCGGATTTCCCCCTTCGCCAGTCCGACCTGCCCGCCATGTGGCTCCGGCAGCCGCTGGCGGCCGACTGCTCCAGTGCGGAGGACTCATGCACCGTTCCATTGCCACCGTCTCGCTCAGCGGAACCCTGCCGGAAAAGCTCGAGGCGATCGCCGCCGCCGGCTTCGACGGCGTGGAGATCTTCGAGAACGACCTGCTCTACTACGGCGCCAGTCCGCGCGAAGTGCGCAAGCTGGCCGCCGACTTGGGCCTGGCCATCACCTTGTTCCAGCCGTTTCGCGACTTCGAGGGTTGCCGCCGCGACCGTCTGCAGCGCAACCTCGACCGCGCCGAGCGCAAGTTCGACCTGATGCAGGAGCTGGGCACCGACCTGGTGCTGGTGTGCAGCAACGTCGCCGGCGACTCCCTCGGCGACCGGCAGATCCTCGTCGACGACCTGCGCCTGCTCGCCGAGCGGGCCGGCGCGCGCAACCTGCGCATCGGCTATGAGGCGCTGGCCTGGGGTCGCCACGTCAACACCTGGCAACAGGTCTGGGAGATCGTCCGGGAGGCCGACCATCCCAGCCTGGGGATGATCCTCGACAGCTTCCACACCCTGTCGCTGAAGGGCGACCCGAACGCCATCGCCGAGGTGCCGGGGGAGAAGATCTTCTTCGTGCAGATGGCCGATGCGCCGCTCCTGGCCATGGACGTGCTGGAGTGGAGCCGGCATTTCCGCTGCTTCCCGGGGCAGGGCGAGTTCGACCTGCCGGGCTTTCTCGCGCCGATCCTCAAGAGCGGCTACCGCGGGCCGCTGTCGCTGGAGATCTTCAACGACGGCTTCCGCGCCGCGCCGACCCGCGGCAATGCGCTGGACGGCTATCGCTCGCTGCTCTACCTGGAGGAGAAGACCCGCCTGCTGCTGGAGCAGCAGGGTCAACCGGTGGAGCCCGGGGTGCTGTTCGCGCCGCCGCCGGCCAGCCGCTACGACGGCATCGAGTTCCTCGAGTTCGCCGTCGACGACACCCATGCCGCCCGGCTGAGCCACTGGCTGACCCAGCTCGGCTTCGCCGAGGCCGGCCGTCATCGCTCGAAGAACGTCAGCCTGCTGCGCCAGGGCGACATCAACCTGGTACTCAACGCCGAACCCTATTCCTTCGCCCACAGCTATTTCGAGGCCCATGGCCCGTCGCTGTGCGCCACCGCGCTGCGGGTGCGCGACGGCCATCAGGCGCTGGAGCGCGCCTGCGGCTTCGGCGGCCAGCCGTATCGCGGCCTGGTCGGCCCCAACGAGCGGGAGATTCCCGCGGTGCGCGCGCCGGACAGCAGCCTGATCTATCTGGTCGACCGCGATGCCGAGGGCCACAGCATCTACGAGACCGACTTCGAGCTGAAGGGCACTGCCGACGGCGGCGTGCTGCAGCGCATCGACCATGTGGCCATGGCCCTGCCGGCCGAGGCCATGGACTCCTGGGTGCTGTTCTACAAGAGCCTGTTCGACTTCGCGGCCGACGACGAGGTGGTGCTGCCCGACCCCTACGGGCTGGTCAAGAGCCGCGCCGTGCGCAGCCGCTGCGGCTCGGTGCGCCTGCCGCTGAACATCTCGGAGAACCGCAACACGGCGATCTCCCGTTCGCTGTCGACCTATCGCGGCTCCGGCGTGCACCACATCGCCTTCGTCTGCGACGACATCTTCGCCGCCGTCGAGCGGGCCAAGGAAGCCGGCGTTCCCCTGCTGGAAATCCCGCTGAACTACTACGACGATCTGGCCGCACGCTTCGATTTCGACGACGACTTCCTCAGCAAGCTGGCCTACTTCAACATCCTCTACGACCGCGATGCCCAGGGCGGCGAGCTGTTCCACGTCTACACGGAGCCGTTCGCCGAGCGCTTCTTCTTCGAGATCCTGCAGCGCAAGGACTACGCCGGTTACGGGGCGGCCAACGTCGCCGTGCGCCTGGCGGCCATGGCCCAGGCGCGCAGCGGGCACAGCAAGCCCAGGCTGTGAGGCGGTAAGGCCACGGCGCTTTCCCGCCGTGGCTTTTCTCCTGCGGTGCGGCCATGAATAATGGCGCCATCCTTCCCCCCTAAAGATGCGCTTTCCATGCCGGACACCAAGCCTGTCGCCGAGCCCGCCGTGCGTCCTCGCCAGCCGCGCAAGAACAACCCGGAAAAGACCCGCCAGGACATTCTCCTCGCGGCCATCCACGAGTTCGCCGAGCAGGGGCTGAGCGGTGCGCGGGTCGACGCCATCGCCGAGCGCACCAGCACCTCAAAACGGATGATCTACTACTACTTCGGCAGCAAGGAGCAGCTCTACCTGGCCGTGCTGGAGAAGCTCTACGGCGACATCCGCACCACCGAAGCCGCGCTTCGCCTCGACGAACTGGACCCGCAGGCGGCCATCCGCCGGCTGGTCGAGTTCACCTTCGACCACCACGACGCCAACGTCGACTTCATCCGGGTGGCGAGCATCGAGAACATCCACCATGGCGAGCATATTGCCCGGTCGCCGCTGATCCGTTCGCTGAGCAAGTCGATCGTCACCCAGATTGCCGCGATCCTCGCGCGCGGTGCCGATGTCGGGGCGTTCCGCGCCGGCATCGATCCACTCGACCTGCACCTGCTGATCAGCTCGTTCTGCTTCTTCCGGGTGTCCAACCGCTACACCTTCTCGACCATCCACCAGGTCGATCTCGGCGAACCGCAGGCCAAGGCACGGCACAGGGAGATGATCTGCGAGGCGGTGATTCGCTATATCCGGGCGTAGGGAGGGGGCTTCCAGTCCGTCGGAGGAAGTGGAGCGCGGCTGATAGGGCTGTCTGGCTGCGGGGCGGGGGGGCTTGGCCACTGCCGGGACAGTGGCCAATTCCGGCCGGATTCAGCCGAGGCTGGCGAAGTTCGCCATCATCCGTCCGGCATCGGCCTGGGCGCCGCTGAACAGCTCGAACGCCTTGACCGCCTGGAACACCGCCATGTTGCTGCCATCGAGGGTCAGGCAGCCGAGGGCGCGGGCGGTGCGCAGCAGCTCGGTTTCCAGCGGGAAGTAGATGATCTCCGCCACCCACAGGTCGGCATGCAGCAGCTCGGCCGGCAGCGGCATGCCGGGCAGCTTGGCCATCCCCACCGGCGTGGTGTTGACCAGACCCTGGGCCTCGGCCATGGCCGCGGGCAGGTCGCTGCCGGCGGCCGCGCGGCCGGCGCCGAAGCTGGCGTTGAGGTTGGCGGCCAGGTCGGCGGCGCGGCTCGGCTCCACATCGAAGACGGTCAGCTGGCGCACGCCGGCCTGCAGCAGGGCATGGGCCACCGCGGCTCCGGCGCCGCCGGCGCCTATCTGCACCACGCGCTCGCGCGCCACGCCCGGCAGGCCACGGCGGAAGCCCTCGGCAAAGCCCAGGCAGTCGGTGTTGTGGCCGATGCGCTTGCCGTCCTTGAACACCACGGTGTTGACCGCGCCGATGCCGCGGGCCTCCGCCGACAGCTCGTCGAGCAGCGGGATGACCGCCTGCTTGCAGGGGAAGGTGATGTTCAGGCCGGTGAAGCCCATGCGTTCGGCGGCGCTCAGCAGTTCCGGCAGGGCTTCGCTGCTCAGGCCGAGCTTGTCCAGATCGATCAGCCGGTACAGGCAACGGATGCCCTGGGAGTCGCCCTCGTGCTCGTGCATGGCCGGGGTGCGCGAGGCCTGGATGCCGGCGCCGATCAGGCCGGCGAGGATGCTGTTTGGTTTGGCGATCATGGGCTCAATCCTTCTTCAGAAGCTGACTGAAATGCTGCAGGGCCATGCGGTAGCCATGGCTGCCGAGGCCGCAGATCACACCGACGGCGATGTCCGACACGAAGGAGCGGTGGCGGAAGGGCTCGCGCTTGTGCACGTTGGACAGATGAACCTCGATGACCGGCAGTTCGCTGGCGAGCAGGGCGTCACGGATGGCGACCGAGGTGTGCGTCCAGGCGGCGGGATTGATCAGAATGCCGGCGCAGCGACCGCGGGCCAGGTGGATCCACTCGATCAGCTCGCCCTCATGGTTGGTCTGGCGGAATTCCACGGCCAGACCGCATTCCTCGGCGGTGCGTGCGCAGAAGTCGGCGATGTCGGCCAGGGTTTCCCGCCCGTAGGTGGCCGGCTCGCGTGTGCCGAGCAGGTTGAGATTGGGGCCGTTGAGCACGAGGACTGTGTGTGTCACACGATTCTCCATTGTTATTAGGTAATTGGAGGTGCACGGCTAAAATGTACCGTATGGTTAATTTGGTCAATCCACCGGGAGCCGCCCCAGGGAGCGTGGTGGTGGGGCGACTGCGGACGTGCCGGCCGGACAGGGCCTGCAACCCCCGACGGCAGGGGCTTCCCGTGGGTTGCGGAGTCCGCTGGCGGTGACGAACAAAGTGTGCGGTTATCGACCGGTAGGCCACTCGGGCCGGGGAGAACGCTAGGGCTGGCGGTGGGAAAGCCTCGCTGGCAAAGCTGGCAAAGAAAGATTGCGCTTCACCTGCCAGCCTGCTTCTGGTAAAAAGGCACCGCTCGCGGGCGTCGTATAATGGCATTACCTGAGCTTCCCAAGCTCATGACGAGGGTTCGATTCCCTTCGCCCGCTCCAGATTTCTCAAGGCCTCCAGTCTGATTCGCTGCAAAGTGTCGATCACTGGGGGCCGTTTGGGGGTCCGTTTGATAGCGCGAGTGCGTGAGTGCATCGAGTGCAAATGGAAGAGAGCGATCCCCCTAGAGACGATACTCGCCATATGCGCCATAGCATTTTTCAGTTCGGCATCGGAAAAAGATTAGAAAGGTTATCTGCCGATTAAAAACGCCTGAAAGCTACAGTCGACGCGGCCTGCAGCGATTCTGCAAAAGGTTAGAAACGGGTTAGGAACTTACCTTTTCATAAGGTTAGAAACTCGTTTCTCTGAGTCCTTATAAATCAATGACTTAGAGTGAAACTACCTTTCTTCTAACCATTTCTAACTCTCTCAAGGTCATGGCTGTAGCCCTAGTGCCATGCGGGTTTCAGCAGTGCAAAACTGCTTTTCTAACCGTCTAACCTTTTTCCGGCGCCGTCCTGAAAAATGGCTCTCAGCCTGCTCCTGTCGCTTTCTGCCTTGAGCGTCCAGCCCCTCACCGTGAAGGGATACGAAGGCTTTCCTCGCCACCAATGCCCCCCACACAGCGCCCAGCCTGCTTGCCCTGCGCTGCACCGAAGGTCTGAAGAAAAAGCGACTCCTTTAGCCCGCAGGTGCCGTGGGGGGACAACTGCGCGCGCGGGGTCCAATCCGCCAGGCTAGGGTCTGGCTCGGAGTTAGAGAAGGCATGCGGAAGCATGCTCCGCTGTCCCTCCGCTTATCGTGCAACTGCAACCATGCCACACGGTTTCGAGTCAACTCGGGGGAGGCTGATAACTGCCTCTCTCAATCCTCAGGAGGCCCAAATGGAAACCCTGACTAGTCTACTCGACGCCAAAGGTTGTCCCTTGGAGAAACAGAAGTTCACTTGGAGGGAGATGGCCGGCAAACCCATCAGCAAACTGGATGACGATGCGTTTACGCGTGTTCGCATCATTCTGATGAACGGCATCGAACTCGATGCCCTGCGTCTCAAGCACATCGGCGCGCGCTTCCATGGCGAACTGCGCCTGTCCTTGGCCGAGGTGCGCCGTGCTGAGCAGCACCAGGCCACCATGGTCAACTGGCTGCTTTCCGCCGATCATTCGCCGCTCGAGACCACGATCGCTTATGAACAAGTCGCCATCGAGGTGACTGCGGCGGTGGCACAATCCGAACCCGATGCCTACCAGGCCCAGACTTACCGGTTTGGCCTGCTGGAGGATTTCGATCACCTCTACCGCTATTCGGCTCTGCTCGACCGGCTGGAGGGCAAGGATGCAAACAACATTCTCCAAGGCTACACCGACATCATTCCCGGTAGGCCCACCACCTTTCACCACCGGGCGCCCGAAGATGATCTACGCGATGCTTACCAGCGCGATTCGGCGGCGCTGATCACCAAGATCCACGCGGCCATGATTACGGCGGCGGAATATCAGACTCACGACTACTACATGAATATCGGCCCTAGCTTCGCCGACCCGCTAGCACGCCAGCTTTATGCTGAAATTGCCTCGGTCGAAGAGCAGCATGTTACCCAGTACGGCTCGTTGCAGGACCCGAATGAAAGCTTCCTGGAAAAATGGCTGATCCATGAAGCCATGGAGGCCTATAACTACTACAGTTGCGTAGACCAGGAGACCAACCCGCGCATCAAGGCGATCTGGGAGCGCTTCCTCGACTACGAACTGGGCCACCTCAATCTGGTTTCCGAGTTATTCGAGCGGTACGAACGGCGCGACGCCGGAGAAATCCTCACCGGTCCGTTGCCCCAAATGGTCGAATTCAAGAGCCAGCGAAAGTTCGTGCGCCAGGTGCTCGCCGATGAGGTCGACCTGCGCGCCAAGGGCAACGAATATGTGGATCGTCGGAACGAGGGTGAAGCGAGCCCCGATTATCGCAACCAGCTTAATTCGGCGGGTGTCCCCGCCGAAACCGTCTCGGCCGGTTACCAATGGGCGCCGGGTACGGAACTTAACCTTAAAGCCTCCTGAGGAGAGCGGTCATGCAGAACGCTACCCAGATCGGACTCAACCACACTGGCGCACGGCTGTCGCCACTGGACAGCGAGCAACAGATCAAGGCCTCTCAGGAGGTACTACCGGATGTTCCAGGCAACGAGCAAAGGCTCGCGCTGGAACGTACCGAGCTGGCGTCCGAAGCCGAGACCATCGGTTCGGTGCCGCTGCCCGGCTCGACTAAGGGCATGCTCAAGACCGCGCTGAACACGCTGGTTGGAGTCAACCCGGAAGTATTGATCGACAAGCTTGGCGAGCGCCTGGCTTTTGAGCGGAGCGGTACCCGCCTCTATGAAGCTCTGATGGCAAAGGTGCAGGCCATTGAAGATGTGGATACGGAAGATATGCTCGAGACTTTGCAAAACTTCCATGATGAAGAGGCGGAGCATTTCAAGCTGCTTGAAGGGGCTCTGGAAAGGCTGGGAGCAGATCCGACGGCGATGACGCCTTGTGCCGATGTAGTGGGTGTGTCGGCTGCTGGCATACTTCAGGTGGTCAGTGACCCACGGACCAACCTGGCGCAATCGCTCAATGCCCTGCTGACCGCCGAGCTGACCGACAATGCCGGCTGGGAATTACTGATCCGGCTAGCCGAGACCAGCGGCCAGAATGAGATTGCCGACTCCTTCAACAAAGCCTTGGCACAGGAACAAATGCATCTGGAAACGGTGCGAAACTGGCTGGCTATGGAGGTCATGCGCCAGGTCTGATATCCGCTATGTCCAGGGTACTGGCCAAGGCGAACAGCCCCATCGCGCCTGCTTCCATATCTATCCGGCACGCGCCAACGGCAAATTGACCGTCCAGCGGCTGGAAGAACATGGAATAGCTGAAAGCTATCAAGCACACGGAGGCGAAGAAAGACTTCATCCTGTTGCCCGCCGCTGGATAGTCGAGCGCAGCCTCAGCTGGTTGATCGGACTCGGACGGCTAAGCCGAGACTACGAGGAGTTGGCAAGCGGACAAAGAAAAGCCGCCTCGAGGGCGGCTTGATCGGTAGGGGCAGGTGATCAGGCCAGGGCGGCCAGCTCGTAGGGCCTGAGGAAATCCTGAAAAAGACTTCCCGGTTCTGGTGAAATACGTCCGTCCCCTTGCCCGATTTTCCCGATGAAGCAGTTGTCCTTCGCCGACGCCGAGTACGCCGGCAAGCGCAAGCAGACCCGCCGCGAGCGCTTCCTGCTCGAAATGGACCAGGTGGTGCCGTGGTCTGGGCTGATCGCCCTGATCGAGCCTCACTACCCGAAGGGCGAAGGCGGTCGGCCCGCCTACCCGCTGGCAGCCATGCTGCGCGTGCACCTGATGCAGAACTGGTTCGGCTACAGCGATCCGGCGATGGAGGAAGCGCTGTACGAAACCACTCTCTTGCGCCAGTTCGCCGGCCTGGGTCTGGAGCGCATCCCGGACGAAACGACCATCCTCAACTTCCGCCGCCTGCTGGAGAAGCACGCACTGGCCGAAGGCATGCTGGAGGTGATCAACAGCTACCTGGGCGAGCGCGGACTGTCGCTGCGCCAAGGCACCATCGTCGACGCCACCCTGATCCATGCGCCGAGCTCGACGAAGAACAAGGACGGCAAGCGCGACCCGGAAATGCACTCGACGAAGAAGGGCAACCAGTACTACTTCGGCAGTGCGACCTGAAAGTCGCATGGGTTTCTGTTTCGCGGCCGCGTCCGACGAAACCGATTGTTCCACCAACCGTTCCCTAC